>NZ_JBDGKX010000003.1:361530-487754 GCF_057656155.1 Azoarcus sp. Soil_N_20
GGCTTCGCGGTGGCGGGCTTCGCGGTGGCGGGCTTCGCGGTGGCGGGCTTCGCGGTGGCGGGCTTCGCGGTGGCGGGCGTCCTGGTTCGGGCTTTCGCGGCTGGCGCGCTCGCGGGCGCCGGCGCCGCTGCCACCTCGGGCAGACGCCCGGCCACTGCGGCGTCCTCCTGCTTGAGCGTGGCGCGCAGCGCGGATTGGGTCTTCTTGCTCGTTGTCACTTCGTTTCTCCTGTCAATTCAAGAACTGCTGCAAGCAGCCGGTCAACTTCCTCGCGCGCCTGATCGGCCGCCCGACCCAGCCGATATACCGATCCGCCCTGCACTGCGCTCTGGGCATAGGCATTGCGTTGCCCCAGGCTTGCACCGATCACCGGCAACGAGAACTCGCGCAACACCTCGAGCACGTCTGCGGCCAGTGCGGTGCGCTGCACCCGGTTGGGCAGCAAGGCGGCACGCAGCGACGGCCGACGAGCCATGGTCGCGACCACCAGACGCTCGACCGCGCGCGTGGACCACAGATCGGTCGGACTGGGCACTACCGGGATCAGAATGAGATCGGCCAGTTCAAGCGCGGCAAGCGCGTGCGGATGCTCGATCGAGGGCGGACAGTCGAGCAGGATCATGTCTGCCCGTCGCGCGCACGCGTCGAACTGCGCACCGAGTTCCCGCAGGTTGCCGCGCGCACGTTCCACGGTCGCCGGAAAGGGTTCCGCGGCGTCCGCTGCAGCGGCCCAGCGTGCCGCGCTTTCCTGCGGATCGAGGTCGCAGACCGTGATCCGATACCCACTGCCGGCCAGCCCCTCGGCCAGTTGCATGGTCACCGTGGTCTTGCCCACGCCGCCCTTTTGCGACAACAGGGCGATGATCCTGCACTGTTTCATTGCTCTCCCCCTATCTGAATGTCATTGGCATTGCGACAAGCGCCACCCCCATTCCGCATTTAGTAATACTTTATTATTCTCCCCGGCGGATTCCCGCAATACAAGCCCCGCCCCCGCACAACAAGTCTTTCGATATCGATCGCGCTCTGGATATACTCGCCCGATTATTCCAGCCGGGAACATCTGCATGAAAATCGAAACCCTTGCCGTACATGGCGGCTATTCGCCCGATCCGACCACCAAGGCCGTTGCGGTACCGATCTATCAGACCACATCCTACGCCTTCGACGACACCCAGCATGGCGCCGACCTGTTCGACCTGAAAGTTGCCGGCAACATCTACACCCGGATCATGAATCCGACCACCGCGGTGCTGGAACAGCGGGTCGCGGCCATGGAAGGCGGGATCGGCGCCCTCGCGGTCGCATCCGGGATGTCCGCCATCGCCTATTCGATCCAGACCATCGCCGAGGCCGGCGACAACATCATTTCGGCGGCCACACTGTACGGCGGCACCTACAACCTGTTCGCCCATACCTTTCCGCAGCTCGGAATCGAAGTCCGCTTTGCCGACTACCGCGACCCGGAGGCCTTCGGGGCGCTGATCGACAGCCGCACGAAGGCGATCTTCTGCGAATCGGTGGGCAATCCACTGGGCAACATCACCGACTTCGAGCGTCTGGCAGAGATCGCCCACCGGGCCGGGGTGCCGCTGATCGTGGATAACACGGTGCCCTCGCCCTACCTGTGCCGCCCGTTCGAGCACGGTGCCGACATCGTGGTCCATTCGCTGACCAAGTATCTCGGCGGTCACGGCAATTCGATCGGCGGGGTCATCGTCGACTCGGGCAAATTCCCGTGGGCGGAGCACAAGGAGCGCTTCCGTCGACTCAACGAGCCCGACGTGTCCTACCACGGCGTGGTGTACACCGAAGCGCTCGGTGCCGCGGCCTACATCGCCCGCGCGCGCGTCGTGCCGCTGCGCAACATGGGTGCGGCGCTGTCGCCCTTCAACGCTTTCCTGATCCTGCAGGGCATCGAGACCATCGCCCTGCGCATGGACCGCATTTGCGCCAATGCGGTGGCGGTTGCCGGCTTCCTGAAGCAGCACCCGAAGGTGTCGTGGGTGAACTATGCCGGGCTGGAGGATCATGCCGACTATGCACTGGTGGAGAAATACATGGGTGGTCGCGCATCGGGCATCCTGTCTTTCGGCGTTCCGGGCGGGCTCGAAGGTGGTGCGCGCTTCCAGGATGCACTGAAGCTGGTGACCCGTCTGGTGAACATCGGCGATGCGAAGTCGCTCGCCTGCCATCCGGCCTCGACCACGCACCGTCAGCTTGCGCCGGCCGAGCTCGCCCGGGCTGGCGTGTCGCCCGACATGGTGCGGCTGTCGATCGGCATCGAGCATATCGACGACATCCTTGCCGATCTCGAGCAGGCGCTCGCCGCCGTGTGACCGGGAGCCCGGATCGGGGCGCTTGCGACGCGATCTTCATGCGTTGCGAACGCCCTGATTCAGTGAAGCCTCATATAGTGATCTGCACCCCGCGCAGCCGTAGTAGACTCGCGCTTCACCCTGCTTCGCCCGTCATCCGGGCGCCCCGACATGCCGCTTCTGCTCCAGGCCCGCGATACCGACCTCGCCGGCGACACTGCGCGACGTCGCGCAAGTATCTGTCTGATCCTGTCGTTGATGGCCACCCCGGTGTCAATCTGGTTATTCACCAACCTCGAACCGCTGTGGATACGGATTCTTGCGCTCGAAGGCAGTCTGTTCCTGCTCGGCGCCACCGCACTCGGTGCCGCCCTGGCGGTCGCGCCACTGGTTGCGGCAATCGGCTTCCTGCTCGCGATCTGGTTCGGCGTGGATAGCGTGTATCTGCCGCGCCGACGCCGTTCGCCGCTGGTGGACAAGTGCATCATCGGCGGCGGTCTGCTGGTGTGGTTCTCGCCGGTGCTGGCGGCCCTGGGCTCCGCTGCGCGCGGCCTGATCGAGGGGCGGGTTCATTTTGTCCGTCCGCCCCGCGACTATTTTCTCGCCACCGACCCGATCGCGTTCTGGCAGGGCATCGGTTTCTGGCTGATCATGGCCGTGCTGTTCGGGTTCCTGGCCTGGCGCTACTGGCGGAACAAGCTTGGACGCACCCACGACTGAGCTGCGCCAATCACCTGCGGGCGCCATTCGACAGGCGGTGAGTCCGACGGAACCGTTCTCCACGATCGCCCGTCGCCTGCTGCACCACGCCTGGCCGGTGCTGATCGCCCAGTTGCTGTCGATGGGCATGATGGTGGCCGACACCGTGATCGCCGGGCGTTACGGAACCGTCGATCTTGCCGCCATTGCGGTCGGCAGCGGACTCTACATCTCGGTGGTCATGCTGCTGGTCGGTGTCCTGCAGGCGGTGGCGCCCACGGTCGCCCACCATGTCGGCGCCGGGCGCACCCATGAAATCGCCCATTCGCTGCAACAGGGTTTCTGGCTGGCGCTGATGCTGGCCGTGCCGGGCACACTTCTGCTTGCCTTTCCCGAGTTCCTGCTGACCCTGGCCAAGGTCCCGCCGGAGGTCGCCGAGAAGGCCGGCGACTACCTCGCCGCCACTGCCGTCGGCCTGCCCGCGGTACTGCTCTATCGCACCTTTTACGCCTTCAACAATGCGGTCGGGAGGCCGCGGGCACTGATGGTGATCAGCTTGATCGCGACCTCGACCCATGTCCCGCTGGCGTGGGCACTGGTCAACGGACAGCTGTGGCTGGCGCCACTGGGCGCGCTCGGCTGTGGCATATCGACCGCTACGGTGAGCTGGCTGGGGCTGAGCTGCGGCGCGATCTACCTGCTGCGCAACCCGGGCTACCGCCCCTATCGCCTGTTCTCCGACTGGCAGCCGCCACGCGCGCGCGAGATCGGCACCCTGCTCCGCCTGGGCATTCCGATGGGGTTCTCGACCTTCATCGAGATCACCTCATTCACGCTGATCGCGCTCTTCGTCGCCCGCCTCGGTGCGGAAGCGGTTGCCGGCCACCGCGTGGTCGCCAACCTCGCCGCACTGATCTACATGCTGCCGCTGGCGATGTCGATTGCGTGCCTGGTACTGGTGGGCCAGGCGGCCGGCGCCCGCGACTGGGCCCGCGCGCGCGCCACGGTCAGGGTGAGCATGATCCTGACCGCAGCGACATCGACCCTGATCGGCCTCATCCTGTGGCTGGTCCGCGAGCCGGTGATCGGCCTGTCGTCGGGCGACCCGGCCGTGCGCGCGGTCGCGCTCGGGCTGGTGGTGTTCATCTGTGTCTACCAGTTGTTCGACTCGGTCCAGACCGTGGCCTCGCACGCCTTGCGTGGCTACAAGGTCACGCTGGTGCCGATGCTGCTGCATACCCTGTGTTTCTGGGGCATCGGCCTGGGCCTCGGCTATTGGCTGAGCTTCCTTGCTCCGTGGCGAATCAAGGCGCCCACCGTAGCGGGGTTCTGGGAAGCAGGGGTGCTCGCGACCGTGCTCGCTTCGGTGCTGTTCGGCGCCTTGCTGCGCTGGGTGAGTCGGCGCCGGCAGCAGAATGAGCGGCCGACGCGCTGAGCGGTCGCGAGCGGATCGAGCCTGCGCGCGGCTGATCGCGCGAGGGCGGTGATCACCCCCGCCTCGCCCCGGCGCGGGGCACGCCGACACCGCGGGTCGACGCCCGCCGCAATCAGTGCCCGAGCCAGCCCTTGCGCAGCAGGCGCGCCGCCGTTGCCGCCTTGTCATTCACGCTCAGCTTCACCACATCGTGGGCCGGCGCGGCGAGTTCGACATCGAAGGACATCAGCTCGTCACGGCGGAAGGCGTGGATCTCGACCCGCTCGCCGGGCTTGCGCCGTGCCAGCAGTGCATCGATGTTCGCCGTACCGACCCTGAGACCGTCGATTGCCAGCAGCATATCGCCGGCAGACAGTCCGGCGCGCTGCGCGGGTCCGTCGTCGTATGCCGTGGCGATTCTGGTCTCAGCGTTGCCGGTGGCGAGCTTGACCCCGAGGGTCGTTCCCTGCCCTGCCGGCTCGATGCCCAGTTCGACACCGAAGGGTTTGACCAGGCGCGCCAGCGGCACGTCGTCGGTACCGTTCACCGTCTTGCGCAGCCAGCGGGCAAGCCGCGCGCCGCACTCGCTGCCGCCGACCGCATCGACCGCCGCGAAAATGGCGTCCTCCACCACCCCGATACCGGTCTGCCCATGGCGCTGCCACAGTAACCGCATGACGTCGTCCAGGCTGCGCTTTCCGGCGGTCGCGGCCCGCAACTGGAGGTCGAGTGCGAGCGCGATCAACGCCCCTTTGGTGTAGTAGCTGACAATGACGTTGGGCGAATTCTCGTCCTGACGGTAGTACTTGGTCCATGCATCGAAGGACGATTCCGCCACACTCTGGCGATGGCGTCCCGGGCCACGAAGCACGTTCGACGCGGTCTTGCCCAGCAGGGCGAGGTAGTCGGCGGGGGTGACGACACCGGATCGCACCAGTGCAAGATCGTCGTAATAGGAGGTGAAGCCTTCGAACGCCCACAACAGGGCAGTGTAGTTCTCGGTTGCCAGATCGTAGGGCGTGAACGCGGCAGGTTTGATCCGCTTCACGTTCCAGGTGTGGAAGTACTCATGGCTGCACAGGCCGAGAAAGGCCTTGTAACCATCGCTGAGCCCGCGCATCCCCGGCCACGGCAGATCGGCCCGGCTTGCGAGCAGCGCCGTCGAGGCGCGGTGCTCGAGGCCACCGTAGCCATCCCCCACCACCTGGGTGAGGAAGGCGTAGTAGTCCATGGGCGGCGGCGCGCCGAACAGATCGATCTGCCACTGGCAGATCCGGGCCAGGTCGCCGGCGAGGCGTGCGGTGTCGCAATCGTGCTGTCCGGTCAGCACGATGTCGTGACGCACCTGTCCGGCGTCGAAGCTCTGCAGCGTGAAATTACCCATCTCGACCGGGTGGTCGATCAGTTCGTCGTAGTTCGACGCGCGGTACAGGCCGAAACCGTACGCCCGCGCGGCGCCCAGTTCGCCACTAGCGCGCGGCAGTGCGGTCGCCACTTTCCAGTTGAGGTAGCGCGTTCCTTCCGGGCGGGCGATCTCGACCAGACAGGCGCGATCCGTTCGCCCCTCCACGGCCAGGAACACGCTGGTGCCGTTGAAGAAGCCATGGGTCCGGTCGAGGTGGGCCGCGCGCACCGACAGATCCCAGGCATAGACCTCGCAATGCACCGTGAGCGCCTTGCCGGCGGCCAGCGGGGCGGCCTGCCAGCTGTGCTTGTCGAGCTTGTCCATGCGGACCGGCTCGTCCGCGGACTCGGCGCGGATACTGACGATGTGGCGGGAAAACTCGCGAATCATGTAGCTCCCCGGTATCCATGCCGGCAGGCTGAAGCGCTGACCGGCGGGGTCGGGATCGCTGACCGTGCAGCTGACCTCGAACAGGTGGGCCTCGGGGCGCAGCGGGCGGATGAAGTAGCGGATCGGAGCGGACATGTCGGGCAGGACCGGATGCGGGGGAAGCCGCGATTTTAGGCGCTTTGCGACATGTTGCCTATTTTCCGTGCAGCACGGCAAAACCCTGTCGCTTCAAGGCCCCTGGCGACTGGCCCACAAGTTGTCCACAGCTTCGCCCACGGCGGACGGGGATAAACATGGGCCCAAAACCGCCGACCGGCGACCGACAGGGACTGCCATCGGGAGGTCGAAGCAGCGTGACCGCTGCGACCGCCATCGGCGAACGCCGTCCTTGATCGGTGCTCCTAGTCGCAGCTCGCTTGACAGCCCCCCGGCCCATTGCAGTCGCCGACCCCTTCCACCTTGCACAGCGCCTTGGTGCGATGGACGAAACCGATGTCCGCGGTGTAGCTGCAGAGCAACCGGGTCAGCGTGCCCTTGCGCTCGGTTGTCATCCGCACCGGTTTCGCGCCGCGGATGGTTTCCGCCGGGGTTTCGCATGACAGATAGGCGTTGAACGCCCCGTCGGCCGATTCCCACAGGGCGATGTTCTTCGCCTTGCGATAGTGCTCGAAGCTCTCGCAGGTGTCCCCATCGCGACCGTAGAGGCGGGCGTTGTCGCCGCAATAGCCCACATAGGTGTACTTGAGCTCTTCGTCGGACGGACACACCGCAACCTGCACCGCGGTGGCGAGATCGGGGCAGGACCGCCCCTCGGCCAGCGCCGGGAGGGCAAGCAGGCCCGAGAGCAGGAGAACCACAATCAGCTTCGTTCGCATGAGTATCTCGTCAGGGTTTGCGGATGGCGCCGCGCTGCGCATCCGGCACGGGTGTTGACACGGACAGACGCTCCCCTTCCACTTCGGCCCTGTCGGCCTCGAAGCGCTTGACCGCACTTCGGTAGCCGCGCACCGCGAGTACTGCGATCAGCAGCAGGATGACAACAAAGATCGCGCTCTTGAAAATCATGCTGGCAAACGCTCATGGACGGGCAATGCACGGGAGGAACTGAAACGGTCAGCTTCGATCGCCGGGTGTTGTCGCGACCGCCGGTTACGGTGTCGATGCAGTCTGCCCCCATTCACCGGTGACGTAATTGACCGAGGTCATGGGCCCCACCGTCGCCCTGTGTTGATGAGCTGCGGATAGCCAGCGGCCACCTCCGATCATGGCCGCGCCGAAGCCACGGCACCGCGCCGTGACCGCAGCACATCCGGCGCGTCCCTTGTGCCCACGCGGCCGCAGTCCGTCGGGTCGGGCGTAGGTATTGTCGAGGCTACGACACGCCGTCACCCTGTGCGCCGTTCGCACCGGCTGAATAAAACTCACGAAAACAGCGGCTTGGCGTGGAGTTGCAGCAGCGCCGGGGCTGGCACCCATCGTGCTTTGTCAGCATGAATCCCCACTAGAGGAGTTTCGCCCATGCAACAGAGTCCAGCTCCGATCACCCGCGATGCCGCCCTGCGTGTGGCCCTGGCGGCGCGCGCCATGCCCGGCATATCCCTGCCGCAACTGATCGACGTCCTGCAGAACCGCATCGGCAACGAACAGATTGACGTCGACGACCTGCGAACCATCACCGTGACCGACCTCAAAACCGCGTTCGCCAGCGCGGACGGCGAAGAGGACGGCGAGGACATCGGCATCGGCCTCGAAGCGATGAAACTCGCGGTGCGCATCCTGTGGGGCGACATCGAGGGCGACGCCCTGGCCGAACCGCAGCCGTTTGCCGACGGCGACATGCCGGGTTCGGTCCGGGTCGCGCTGGCCTCGGACAGCGGCGAAGCCCTCAACGGCCATTTCGGTTCCTGTATCCGCTACCTGGTGTACCAGGTGTCGCCCGCGGAGATCCGCCTGGTCGGCGTCCGCGATGCGCTGGAGGCCGATTTTGCCGAAGACAAGAACGGGTTCCGGGTTCAGCTCATCTCGGACTGTCATGTGCTCTACGTGGTCTCGGTCGGCGGACCGGCGGCAGCGAAAGTGATCAAGGGCGGCATCTACCCGATCAAGCGTATCGAGGGCGGCGCCGCGGCCGAAGTGCTGGCCGAATTCCAGCACATGATGATCCAGTCGCCGCCGCCGTGGCTGGCCAAGATCCTCGGTGTCGGCGCCGGCCAGCGGCTGAAGAACTACAGCGCCGTCACCGTCGACGAATGAGAGACGCCCATGGCAGACAAGGACTATCACCGCATCATCGCGGACCTGATCGGCAATGCCATCGCCAGCTCCAAGGTGACCGGCGAGAACGGTCGCATCACCCGTCTGGTGGCCGGCACCCTTGGCCGCTTTGCCGCCGAACTCAGGCAGGGCGCCAAGGCCGACGAGGCGCACGGCCTGGTCGAGGATGCCGCCCGTCTGCTGGCCCGTCACGACGGCGCCCGGATCGTGCCGGCCCTGACCGCAGCGGTCGAGGCCATGGCAGCCGGACACCCGACGTCATGATCACGGAAGGAGGATTTCATGCACGCCACTGACGCACATACCGACCGACACGGTCAGCCGATCGCGGTCGGCGACGAGATCCGGGTCATCAACATCGACATCGGCGCCGATATCGACGATGACGAACGGGAGATGTTCGAGTTCATGATCGGATCGGTCTGTGAGATCGAACGCTTCGACGCGGACGGTCGAGCCTGGGTAACGATGTGGTGGAGCACAGGTGATGGCAACGCCACCACCAGCGTCGGACTTGCCGCGCGGGATCTGGAGCGGGTGCTCAGATCGCCCGCGTCTTGAACCGGGCGCCCGCCGCCCGGTCTTGCGAGCGGCGCGGCGGCGCCGGGCGGACGGCGCATTGCCGCCATCCGCCCGGGTTCACAGGGTCTCGAGGCGGATCCGCTTGACCTTGCCGCTGATCACCGCCAGCGCCTCGATCTTTGCGATCGCCGCGTTGGCATTCTTCTCGACCGTCTGGTGGGTGAGCATGATGATGTCGGTCTGCGATTCGCCCTCGGCCGGCTCCTTCTGGATCATCGCGTCGATCGAGATGTCGCTGTCGGCGAGGATGCGGGTGATGTCGGCGAGCACGCCCGGCTTGTCGTCGACCCGCATGCGCAGGTAGTAGGAGGTGATCACCTCCTCGATCGGCAGCACCGCGATGTCGTGCACCTGGTCGGGCTGGAAGGCCAGGTGCGGCACCCGGTGCTCGGGGTCGGCGGTGTGCAGGCGGGTGATATCGACGAGGTCGGCGATCACCGCGCTGGCGGTCGGCTCTGCGCCGGCGCCCTTGCCGTAGTAGAGCGTGGCGCCCACCGCATCGGCCTGCACCAGCACCGCGTTCATCGCGCCTTCGACGTTGGCGATCAGGCGCTTCGCCGGGATCAGGGTCGGATGCACCCGCAGTTCGACGCCGTCGTCGCGCTTCTTGGCAATGCCGAGCAGCTTGATCCGATAGCCGAGTTGTTCCGCGTAGTCGATGTCGGCCGACTCGAGTTTGGTGATGCCCTCGATGTAGGCCTTGTCGAACTGCATCGGGATGCCGAACGCGATCGCGCTCATGATCGTCGCCTTGTGCGCGGCGTCCACCCCTTCGATATCGAAGGTCGGATCCGCTTCGGCATAGCCCAGCGCCTGCGCTTCCTTGAGCACGTCGGCAAAAGGCAGGCCCTTGTCGCGCATTTCGGACAGGATGAAGTTGGTCGTGCCGTTGATGATGCCTGCGAGCCACTGAATGCGGTTGGCCGACAGCCCTTCGCGCAGCGCCTTGATGATCGGGATGCCGCCGGCCACCGCGGCCTCGAACGCGACCATCACGCCCTGCTTCTGCGCCGCGGCGAAGATCTCGTTGCCATGGACCGCGAGCAGTGCCTTGTTGGCGGTGACCACATGCTTGCCGTTCTCGATTGCCTTGAGCACCAGTTCGCGGGCCACACCGTAGCCGCCGATCAGCTCGACCACGATGTCGATTTCGGGATCGGTCACCACCGAGAACGCATCATCGGTCAGCCGGACTCCCTCGCCGGCAACGCTGCGCGCCAGCTCGAGGTTCTTGTCCGCCACCGTGGTAATGCGGATCGGCCGTCCGGCGCGCCGGGTGATTTCTTCTTCGTTGCGTTTGAGGACGGTGAAGGTGCCGCCGCCGACGGTACCGATGCCCAGCAGGCCCACGTTGATCGGTTTCATTCAGTACTTCCGTGTTGGTCGTTGAGTTGGGGAATCGCCCGGCGCAAGCGCCGGGTGGTCGGCCTCAGGCGCCGTGGCGCTTGCGGTAGTGTTCCAGGAAACGGGCGATGCGCCCGATCGCATCGCGCAAGTCGTCTTCGTGCGGCAGAAAGACGAGGCGGAAGTGGTCCGGATGCGGCCAGTTGAAGCCGGTACCCTGCACCAGCAACACGCGCTCCTCCTCGAGCAGCTCGGCGATGAAGGCTTGATCGTCCACGATCGGGTAGATCTTCGGATCGAGGCGCGGGAACATGTACAGCGTCGCCTTGGGCTTGACGCAGCTGACCCCGGGAATGGCATTGAGCAGCTCCCAGGCGAGATCGCGTTGACGCCGCATGCGCCCGCCTTCGGAGACCAGATCGTCGATGCTCTGATAGCCACCGAGCGCGGTCTGGATCGCGTACTGTCCCGGCACGTTGGCGCACAGCCGCATAGAGGCCAGCATGTTGAGGCCCTCGATGTAGTCTTGGGCGTGCCGCTTGTCGCCACACACCACCATCCAGCCGGCGCGATAACCGCAGGAACGGTAGTTCTTGGACAGGCCGTTGAAGACGATGGTGAGCACGTCTTCCGACAGCGCGGCGAGCGAGGTGTGGGTGATGCCGTCGTACAGCACCTTGTCGTACACCTCGTCGGCATACAGGATCAGGTCGAACTCGCGGGCGAGTGCAACGATATCCTTGAGCACGGCGTCGGGATACACCGCACCGGTGGGGTTATTCGGATTGATGACGACGATCGCACGCGTGTTGGGCGTGATCTTTGCACGCATGTCGGCAATATCGGGCAGCCAGCCTGCCGCCTCGTCACACAGGTAATGCACCGGACGACCGCCGGACAGGCTCACCGCGGCGGTCCACAACGGATAGTCCGGCGCCGGAACCAGCACTTCGTCACCGGCGTTGAGCAGCGCGTTCATCGCCAGCACGATGAGCTCCGAAACACCGTTTCCTAAGTAGATATCTTCGATGTCCACACCCTTGATATTTTTCTGCTGGGTGTAGTGCATCACCGCCTTGCGTGCGGAAAAGATGCCTTTGGAATCGGTATAGCCCGCCGAGTTCGGCAGGTTGCGGATCATGTCCATCTGGATTTCTTCGGGCGCATCGAAGCCGAACGCGGCGAGGTTGCCGATGTTCAGCTTGATGATCTTGTGCCCTTCGTCCTCCATCTGCTTGGCGCGAACCAGCACCGGGCCGCGGATGTCGTAACAGACGTCGGCAAGCTTGGCCGACTTGCGGATCGGACGCGCGGCGGCGGCCTCGGCCTTGACCACAGGTTCCGTGGGAGCCATTGCCAGATTCAGTGTCGTCGCCGCTTTCATGTTGTCGATCCTTTGTTGTCTTGCCCTCAATCCACCGCGGGGCGTCGGCCCACCATCGGCGGCGGAACGCGTCCCGCTCGCGTAAATGGCGAAAAGATTGCTATCTTAGCGCCGCCGCCGCAGCGCGGCAATTTGCCCCGATCCCGACCGAGCGACCAACCTGCGATGAAGCTCCATCTAGACCAGCCCGCCAGCATCAATACCGTGACCGGCTACGGCGTCGATCACGTCCTTATCAACAAGGTCCGCCATGACGGCAACCTGCTGCTCACCGCCGACCGGATCGTTTCCGGCTGGGCGCCGGGCGGCTTCGCGGCCCTTACCGCGGAACATCTCGACGAGGCGTGTGCCCTCGGCGTGGAGATCCTGCTGATCGGCACCGGCAAGCGTCAGCGCTTCCCGCCTCCTGCCCTGTTGCGCCCCCTGATCGACGGCCGCGTCGGCTTCGAGGTGATGGACCTGGCTGCGGCCTGCCGCACCTACAACGTGCTCGTCGGCGAGGGACGCTCGGTGGGCGCTGCCCTGCTGTTCGATCCGGTGGAATGAGCCCCCGCGAGGCGCGATGTCATCGCGCTGTAATTGTCAGCGACGGCACTCGTCCGGTACGCTGAGCACAGATGCGCATAACAGGAGACACCATGCCCGATTCGCCTCTTCCCGAATTCAGCCTGCCGGCCACCGGCGGTCGCACCGTGACCCTTTCGGCACTGCGCGGCAAGAAGGTCGTGCTGTATTTCTATCCCAAGGACAACACCCCTGGCTGCACCAACGAGACCCGTGACTTCGGCGCCCATCATGGCGCCTTCGTTGCCGCCGGTTGCGAGATTTTCGGGATTTCGCGCGATAGCCTGAAATCACACGAGGGCTTCAAGGCCAAGCTCGAACTGCCCTTCGATCTGCTGTCCGACGTCGATGAAGCCGCCTGCAACGCCTTCGGCGTGATCAAGATGAAGAACATGTACGGCAAGCAGGTGCGCGGCATCGAGCGCAGCACCTTCGTGATCGCCGCCGACGGCTCGGTGGCGCGCGAGTGGCGCGGGGTGAAGGTACCCGACCATGCCGAGGAAGTGCTCGCCTTCGTCCAGTCACTCTGATCGATCCACCCAGAAAGGTCCGCGCACATGCCAGCAGCCCAAGCCAAGAAGACGACCCGCCGCCGCGCCACCCCGAAGACCAAGCTCTTCGTGCTCGACACCAATGTGCTGATGCACGACCCTACCAGCCTCTACCGGTTCGAGGAACACGACATTTTCGTGCCGATCATGACCCTGGAGGAACTCGACAACAACAAGAAGGGCATGTCGGAAGTGGCGCGCAACGCCCGCCAGGCAAGCCGGATGATGGACGAGATCGTCTCCTCTTCGCCCGAGGGGATCGAAGCCGGCATCGTGCTCACCGCGCCTTCGCACGAGCTCGCGACCGGCAAGCTCTTCCTCCAGACCGAGGCGATCAATGTCGTCCTGCCCGCAGCGCTGCCCACGGCCAAGGGCGACAACCAGATTCTGGCCGTGGTCATGCATCTGGCCGAGAAGGAACCCGGGCGGTCGGTGATCCTGGTATCGAAAGACATCAACATGCGCATCAAGGCCCGGGCACTCGGCCTGGAAGCGCAGGATTACTTCAACGACAAGGTGCTCGAGGACACCGACCTGCTGTACACCGGGACCCAGGAACTGCCCACCGACTTCTGGGAAACCCACGCCAAGGGCATGGAGTCGTGGAAGAACGACGGCCACACCTACTATCGCCTCAAGGGCCCGCTGACTGCCGATCTGCTGGTCAACGAATTCCTCTACCAGGATAGCGACACGCCGCTCGAAGCCTGGGTCAAGGAGCGCAACGGCCGCGTGGTGGTGCTGGAGACGCTCACCGACTACAGCCATCACAAGAACAATATCTGGGGAATCACCGCGCGCAATCGCGAGCAGAATTTCGCCCTCAACCTGCTGATGAATCCGGAAATCGACTTTGTCACCCTGCTCGGCCAGGCCGGCACCGGCAAGACCCTGCTGACCCTAGCCGCCGGGTTGACCCAGGTGCTCGAGACCAAGCGCTACTCCGAGATCATCATGACCCGGGTCACCGTACCGGTGGGTGAAGACATCGGCTTCCTGCCCGGCACCGAAGAGGAAAAGATGGCGCCCTGGATGGGGGCTCTCGAGGACAACCTCGACGTCCTCAACGGCACCACCGGCGAAGGCGGCGACTGGGGACGGGCCGCCACCCGCGACCTGATCCGCAGCCGGATCAAGATCAAGAGCCTGAACTTCATGCGGGGGCGGACTTTCATCAACAAGTTCCTGATCATCGACGAAGCGCAGAACCTGACGCCGAAGCAGATGAAGACCCTGATCACGCGTGCCGGACCGGGAACCAAGGTGGTCTGTCTGGGCAATATTGCCCAGATCGACACGCCTTACCTCACCGAGGGGTCGTCTGGCCTCACCTTTGCGGTGGACCGCTTCAAGGGCTGGGAGCACTCCGGGCACATCACCCTGCAGCGCGGCGAGCGCTCCCGTCTGGCAGACCACGCGGCAGAAGTCCTGTAGGCACGACCCGGCGGCAAGGGGGCCATCGCGGCCCCTGCTTCGGCGAAAGCTTGAGTCAGATCAGCCCGGTATATCGCTGTCGCGCCTATAATTCACGGGTTGCCATTTGGTCGATATGCCATGACTGTCTCAGCTCCCGACATGCTGATGGGTGCCAGTTCGGTTTTCCTCAAGCGCTTCTCGCCCTTCAATGGGATGGAACCGGAAGCGCTGGCATTTCTGGCGGAGCGGGCGGTACTCGCCTTTCACCCGCGCGGTAGCGAGATCCTGACCCCGGAGATGGGTCAGGCACGCCATTTTTACATCATCCAGCGCGGCAAGATTCAGTCTCGCCAGACCGGCGCGACGACCGTCACCGAATACGCCAGCATGACGATGGGACCGGGCGAATGCTTCCCGATCGGCGCAATTTCGGCCAATCGCCCGTCCACCAATGCTTACGTGGCCGTGGATGACAGTTTCTGCTTCCAGATCGGTGCCGACGACTTCATGCAGCTGATGCAGATGAGCCGGGTGTTCCATCTGTTCTGCACCCAGTACATCGCCAGCCTGCTGAACCAGTCGCGACAACAACTGCAGACGACGTTCTCGCAACGTGCCGCCGAACAGCAGACGATGACCACGCCGCTCGCCCAGTTGGTCAAGAAAGGGCCCATCTTCGTCGCGCCCGACACCGTCACCCGGACCGCACTCGAGAAAATGGCCGCGTTGCGCATTGGCTGCATGGTGGTGGTCGATACCGAACAACGTCCGGTCGGGATCCTGACCCAAAGCGACATCCTTCCCCGCCTGTTGTTGCCGGGTTTCGACCTCACCCGCCCGATCAGCGACGTCATGACCGCCAACCCGCATCAACTGCCGGGCTCCGCGTCCGCCTACGATGCGGCGCTCGAAATGGCGACCCACGGCGTCCGCCACATGCTGGTGATCGACAGTGAAGGCAAGCTCCAGGGGGTGGTGTCCGAGCGCGACCTGTTCTCGCTGCAGCGGATCAGCCTGCGCCAGCTCCGTGCCGGGATCGAGAGCGCCAACGACATCGAGGCACTGCGCCACGCGAGCAGGGACATCCGCCAGCTGGCCCTCAATCTGATCGCCCAGGGGATCGGCGCCGAACAGCTGACCCAGTTCATTTCCGCCCTCAACGACGCTCTGACGCGCCGCATCATCGACCTCGCGCTAGAGCATCATGATCTGCGCGAAGTCGATTTCGCCTGGATGGCGTTCGGCTCGGAGGGCCGCCACGAACAGACCCTGTCCACCGACCAGGACAACGGCCTGATCTGGCTATGTCCGGAGTTGCAGGAGCGCGGACCGGTGCGCAAACGCCTGATCGCCTTTGCGCGCGAGGTCAACGAAAGTCTGGCCGCCTGCGGATTCCCGCTGTGCACGGGCAATATCATGGCCAGCAATCCCGAGCTGTGCCTGACGCTGGACGAATGGCGCGGGCGCTTCGGCAGCTGGATTCGCGAACCCGACCCGCAGGCACTGCTCAATGCCTCGATCTTTTTCGACTTCCGGGTGTTGTACGGCAACGAGCGCCTGGGTGACCAGTTGCGCGCCTGGCTCAACAAGAGCGCCAAGGCCAACTCCGCCTTCCAGCGCATGATGGCCAGCAACGCCCTGCAGGTTGCCCCGCCGCTTGGCCGTATCCGCGATTTCATCGTCGACGACGACGGCACCATCGATCTGAAGAAATCAGGCGCCCGGCTGTTTGTCGATGTCGCCCGGATTCTCGCGCTACGTACCGGCGTCGAGTCGAGCAGCACCGTGCAGCGGCTGCGCCGCGCAGCCGTCAGGATGGGGGTTCCCCCCGAGGAGGTCGCCGCCATCATCGATGGCTTCCATTTCATCCAGCTGCTGCGTTTGCGTTCCCAGCACCTTGAGACCGAGCACGGCACCAAGGACGACAACAAGGTCAACCCGGACAGCCTCAACGAACTCGATCGCCGCATTCTCAAGGAGGCGTTCCGCCAGGCGCGCAAGCTTCAGCTTCGGCTCAAGCTCGACTATCAGCTATGAACTGGATCGCGAAACTCATCTCCGGTCGCAACGACGCCGGAGGGCTCGACGCCGTGGTCCGGGAGTCGATTGCACAGTGGAAGGCCTTGCCCGAATGCGACCCGAACCGGCCGCATTTCGAAACGCGCTATACGGTGATCAATACCGAGGCGACCGGCCTCAACCTGGATCACGACAAACTGCTGTCGGTCGCCGCCATCGCCGTCGACGAAGGGCTGATCTCCCCCGCCGAAAGCTATTACGCGACGCTCGAGACCGACCCCGCCGTCACCCTCGCCAATCTGCTCTCTTTCGCCGGCAAGGGCCCGCTGGTGGTGTACAACGCGGCCTTCAACCGCACGATGCTCGAGCGCGCGCTCGAACAGCACCTCGGATTCACGCCGGACGTTCTGTGGCTCGATCTTTACATCCTGCTGCCCGGACTTTTCCCCGAGCGTATCGACCATACCGCACGTCTGGCCGACTGGATGCGTTCGTTCGATATCGAGACTTTCCAGCGCCACCACGCCCTTGGAGATGCGTGGGTAATTGCCCAGCTCCTGCTTGCCGCGCAGGGACGTTCGCTTGCAAGCGGCGCCGGCACTGCCCGCGCACTCGCCGACCTCGAACGTTCGAGACGTCAGCTAAATCGTCCGATATGACAATTCCGGGCTTCCGAAATCAGCCCGAAATCCCACCGTCGGCTCAATAAGTTCGGATAATCCGTGGTTTACAGTGGGGTGACCGGTGCGTATAGTCGCGCCGATGCGTATCCCGGCCAACTCTTTCGCACTGTTGCTGGCAAGTCTTCTTGCCCTTTCGGCACCGGCCACCGCGCAGGAGACCGCCGCGTTCGGAAACGATCCGGCCGATTTCGTCGAGCGTTACACCTCGTCCGCTCAGAACCTCGTGAACGAGGGCATGAGCTACCTCGGAATTCGCTATCGCTTCGGCGGCACCTCTCCCGAAACCGGCCTCGACTGCAGCGGGCTGGTGCAGTCCGTGTTCCGCAACGCGCTGGGACTCGACCTGCCGCGGACTGCGCGCGAAATGGCACGCCAGGGCGACAAGGTGGGCAAGCAGGAACTGAAACCGGGCGATCTGGTTTTCTTCAACACCATGCGCCGCGCCTTTTCCCACGTCGGTATCTACCTGGGCGACGGGCGGTTCCTGCATTCGCCCTCGAGTGGGGGTGGGGTGAGGGTGGAAGACATGAGCGCCAGCTACTGGGCAAAGCGCTTCAATGGTGGTCGTCGACTGGTCGATGAAACCAACCCGGTCACCATCACCGCAGCCCCTGTGCGCTAGAACACACCCGGTGGCAGATCCGTGCTCAGTGCCGACCGCGCCGTAAGGGTGCGACGGCATCCGGGCACACCCCGCAGGTACTGCAATCCTCCCTGGCGGTTCGTTTCCCCAGCGCCTGCTGCAGCGCACATACCGATCTCCGGCAACATACGACACTGACCCCCTCGCGGCTTGCCGCCTCCCGGAATCGCTGCATCACGTTGTGGCCGAGAAAATCGGTAAACAGAATCACCATCTCGATTCCTGCCGGTAGCGGCGCGCTGCGCCGCTGATGGCTGCTGTCTCTTCCGCTGACATGGGCCGCAATCCGGATGCCGAACTGTTGCAGTACGTCCGGAATATTGCCGAGGCGATCGGCGCCGACGATCAGTGCGTTCATGCATATCTCCTTAATGCGATTGATTCGCATCCATAGTGAACGCATTACGATCCATTTGCAACTGCGAATTGATCTCGTTATTATCTCGCAACCGATTGCACTCTTCCTTTAATTCTCCTAATAGGCAGTTCATCCATGATCAAGAAGGCCCTCGCAACCGCCCTTCTCGCCGGCTTCGGCCTGCACGGTACCGCCGCCCTGGCTGCAGACACCGAACTGAACATCTACTCTGCCCGTCACTATCAAACCGACGACGCGCTTTACGGCAACTTCACCAAACAGACCGGTATCAAGGTCAACCGTATCGAAGCCAAGGAGGATGAACTGCTCGAGCGCATCCGCAACGAAGGCGCAAACAGCCCGGCCGACCTGTTCATCACCGTGGACGCCTCTCGTCTTGCCCATGCCGACCAGATGGGCATCTTCGCGCCGGTCAAATCCGCCGTGCTGGAACAGCGGATTCCGGCACACCTGCGTGCCGAGAACTGGTTCTCCTATTCGACCCGGGCCCGCGTCATCGTCTACAACAAGGACCTGGTGAAGGCGGAGCAGGCGCAAACCTATGAAGGACTCGCCGCTCCCGAGCTGAAGGGCAAGGTGTGCACCCGCTCCGGCAGCCACCCCTACAATCTGTCGCTGGGCGCTGCCTTGGTCCAGCACAACGGCGCGGAAAAGACCGAAGAATGGGCAAAGGGTGTGGTCGCCAATTTTGCGCGCGCGCCCAAAGGCGGCGACACCGATCAGATCAAGGCGGTTGCGGCAGGTGAATGCGGCATTGCCATTGCCAACAGCTATTACCTCGCGCGCCTGATGAATTCGACCAAGCCCGAAGACCAAGCTGTGGTGGCCAACGTGGTGGCGGTGTGGCCGAACCAGCAGACCTGGGGCACCCACATCAACGTCTCCGGCGCCGGCATGCTGAAGACGGCGCCGAACAAGGGCGCGGCGGTCAAGTTCCTCGAGTACCTTGCATCGGATGAGGCGCAGGCCTACTTCGCCAACGGCAACAACGAATGGCCGGTGGTGGCAAGCGTGAAGGTGACCAACCCGGCACTCGAAAAGCTTGGCCCGTTCAAGGCCGACACCCTGCCCATCGGCAAGCTCGCGCAGACGGTGGGCGAGGCGCAGAAGATTTTTGATCGCGCCGGTTATCGCTGATCCGCTCCTCGTGCCCGAACAGCCCGCCACGCCTTGCACGCGTGGCGGGCTGTTTGCATTCCGGAGTCTGTAGTCCACGCCGTGCTGCGCGCGCGACGCGACTTTCTACCGGTTCGCGGACCCCACACAGGGTCAGCGACGGAGCGGGCCGTCGGCGTTCAGCCCTGCCGACGCCCCTTGAGGATCTGACGCGAGATCACGAACATCGGCAGCAGGCCGACAGCGACGATCGTCAACGCGGCGGTGGATGCTTCGGTCAGGCGTTCGTCCGATGCCAGCGTGTGGGCCTGGGTCGCAAGGGTATCGAAATTGAAGGGACGCATCACCAACGTGGCCGGCAGTTCCTTCATGACATCGACGAACACCAGCAGTGCGGCGGTCAACAGACTGCCGCGCAGGATCGGGATGTGCACCCGGAGCAGGGTCGGCCACTTGCCAAAGCCCAGACTGCGTGATGCATCGTCCATACTGGGCGTGATCTTGCCCAGCGACGATTCGACGGTGTGCAATGCCACGGTCAGGAAGCGCGCCAGATAGGCGTAGACGAGTGCCGCGATGCCGCCGGTCAGGATCAGCCCCGGATTCACCCCGAACGTGCTCTCCCACCAGCCGACCAGCCAGTTGTCGAGCCGGGTGACCGGAATCAGCACCCCCACCGCAATCACCGATCCGGGCACGGCATAGCCGAGTCCGACGATCCGGTTCAGGATCTGCGGCAGACGCGAGCGTGCGAGACGCGCCGCATAGCCGAGCAGCAAGGCCAGCATCACCGCCAGGATGGCCGTTACCGCCGCGAGCACGAAGCTGTTCCGTGCCAGATCCAGGAAGCGGGGGCCGAATTGCGCATCCCCCTCGCCGAACGCCATTTTCAGCAGCAGCCACGCCGGCAGCAGAAACCCGAAAAACAGCGGCAGGAAGCACGAGATCGCCGCCGCTGTTCCGGCCAGCGGTGACAGTCGGTGGCGAATCGCGCTCCCCAGGTTGCGCGAGGTGTTGTTGAAGCGCGCCCGGCCACGGCTCGCTTTCTCCAGCGCCAGCACCGCCACGACGAACAGCAACAGGGCCGCCGAGAGCTGGGCGGCCGCGATGCGATCGCCGAGCGAGAACCAGGCGCGATAAATGCCGGTGGTGAAGGTCTGCACCCCGAAATAGGACACGGTGCCGAAATCCGCCAGGGTTTCCATCAGCGCCAGCGCGGTGCCCGCGATCACCGCCGGCCGGGCAAGCGGCAGCGACACGCGGAAAAAGCACGCCCACGGCCCGAGCCCCAGCGACCGCCCCGCCTCGAGCATGCCTCCGGCGCGCTCGAGAAAGGCGGTGCGCGCGATCATGTACACATAGGGGTAAAGCACGAACATGAACATGACGACCGCGCCACCCACGGTACGCACGTCGGGGAACCAGTAGTCCGCGCGGGTCCAGCCAAACGTCTCGCGCAGCCCGGTCTGGACCGGACCGACAAACTGGAGAAAATCGGTATACACATAGGCCATGACATAGGCGGGTACCGCGAGCGGCAGAATCAGCGCCCACTCGAAAACCCGCCGTCCCGGAAACTCGTGCATGGTCGTGAGCCAGGCGGTGGTCACCCCGATCGACGCCACGCCCACGCCGACCCCGATGCACAGGATGACCGTGTTGCGCACAAACTCGGCAAGCACGGTGTCGGCCAGATGTGACCAGGTCGCGGTGGTGCCGCCGACAAAGACATTGGAAAATACCGACAGGACGGGGGCCGCAATGAAGATGGCCACCACGACCGCGATCGCGGTCAGAAACGAAATGCGCTGCCACAGGCGCGCAAACCTTCCGCTTGAATTCATCCTGCTCCCGATGTCCTGTGCCACAAACGGCTGTTTGTCGGCCTGTCGCGCAGAATTATAATTGATCGCATTTGGATCGCCGCAGTGCAATAATCGGGCAACCTGCACATTACCGATCAACCATGTCCCATCTGCAACTGGTAGATATCGATCTGGCGTACGCGGGCAACCGGGTGGTACGCGGGCTCTCGCTCAGGCTCGAGCAAGGCAGCATCGGCTGCCTCCTCGGCCCGTCCGGCTGCGGCAAGACCACCGTACTGCGCTGTATTGCCGGTTTCGAACCGGTGTCGGCAGGCGAGATCCTGCTCGATGGCGTGATCGTCAGCGGCAAGGGCCGGCACCTGCCGCCGGAACGACGACGGATCGGCATGGTGTTTCAGGACTATGCCCTGTTTCCCCATCTGACCGTTGCCGGGAACATCGCCTTCGGCCTGCGCAACGCGGACCGGGACCACAAACAGGCGCGGGTCACCGAGTTGCTCCGACTGGTCGGGCTCGGCACCCAGGGCGACAAATACCCGCACGAGATGTCAGGCGGCCAGCAACAACGCATCGCCCTCGCCCGCGCCCTGGCCCCCGCGCCCAGTCTGCTGCTGCTCGACGAGCCTTTCTCCAACCTCGACGTCGAACTGCGCGAGCGTCTCTCCTACGAAGTACGCGACATCATCAAGGCGACGAACACGACCGCCATCCTTGTCACCCACGACCAGCACGAGGCCTTCGCCGTTGCCGACGAGATCGGCATCATGCACGAAGGCCGGATCCAGCAGTGGGACACCCCATACAACCTCTATCATCGGCCGCAGAACCGTTTCGTGGCCGATTTCATCGGCCAGGGCGTTTTCTTGCCGGGCATGGTATTGAGCAATCGGGAGGTCCAGGTCGAAGTCGGCACCCTAAAGACCGAAGTCCCGGTGGAGTGCGAAATCGGGTGTGCAGCCTGCGAGCGCAACTGCAGCGTCGATGTGCTGCTGCGCCCGGACGACGTGGTCCACGACGATGCGAGCCCGATGCGCGCCGAAGTCGTGCACAAGGCATTCCGCGGCGCCGACATCCTGTACACGCTGAAACTGGCGAGCGGCGCGAAGGTGCTGTCACTGGTACCGAGTCATCATAACCACGCAATCGGCGAGCGCATCGGTATCCGTCTGGTGGTGGACCACGTCGTGACCTTCCAGGGCAGCGAAGCCGAGGCCGGCGCCCTGCAACTCGTCCAGTTGCCCGGATGATCCCCTGGCTTGAGGGCGAACCGGGTTTCCCACCGCTCGAACGGGCGCTCGTCGACCCCAACGGCCTGCTCGCGGCAGGCGGAGAACTCACGCCGGACTGGTTGCTGGCAGCCTACCGCCGCGGCATCTTCCCCTGGTTCAGCGGCAACGAGCCCATCCTGTGGTGGAGTCCGGATCCACGTCTGGTGCTGATACCGGCCCAGATCCGGATCAGCCGGTCGTTGCGCAAGGTCCTCAGGCAACGGCGCTTCGAGATCCGCATCGACACGGCCTTTGCCGAGGTGATGGCGGAATGCGCCGCGCCGCGGGAGGCCGATGCCGGAACCTGGATCACGCCCCGGATGCAGGCGGCCTACTGCCGGATGTATGAACTTGGATACGCGCACAGCGTCGAATGCTGGCGAGAAGACAAACTTGTGGGCGGTCTTTACGGCATGGCGGTGGGACGTGCATTCTTCGGTGAATCGATGTTTTCGCGCGAAACCGACGCCTCGAAAGTTGCACTGGCGCACTTGGCGCGGGTCCTCGAACGATTGGATTTCGCCGTGATCGATTGTCAGATGACCACGCCGCACTTGCTGTCGATGGGTGCTCGAGAACTCGCCCGCAGCGAATTCGGTGCCGACCTGAACCGCTGGACCCGGCACGACGGAACCTGCGGACGCTGGCCGCAGGACCTGGCGAATGCGATCGACTGGAACTAGTACACAGAATAGCGGGCAATGGGCCGACAACCATGAAGCAGGATTATCCATACGCACTGATCCAGTTCTATGCCACGGCGCCCTACGCCTGCTCCTACCTGCCCGACCGCATGGCACGATCGCAGGTTGCCACGCCCGGCCACCTGATCGACCCCCAGGTGTACAGTGATCTGGTGCGCCGCGGCTTTCGTCGCAGCGGCGTATTCACCTATCGGCCCCACTGCGATCATTGTCATTCCTGTGTCCCGGTCCGGATCGGGGTGAATCACTTTACGCCGGACCGCAGCCAGCGGCGCGCGTGGGCCCGGCACTCGGCCCTCGAAGCCCGCGAATGCCCGCTCGAGTTCTCCGAAGAGCATTACCTGCTCTATCAACGCTATCAGGCCTCGCGTCATGCCGGTGGCGGCATGGATCTCGACAATCGCGAGCAGTACACCCACTTCCTGCTGCAGAGTCATGTCGACACCCGGATCGTCGAGTTCCGCGATGCCGATGCATTGCGCATGGTCAGCGTCATCGACCGGCTGACCGACGGTTTGTCCAGCGTGTACACCTTCTACGATCCGGACGCCGCGCGCAGCGCCTTCGGCACCTATGGCGTGCTGTGGCAGATCGAGGCCTGCAGGCGTTTGCAACTCCCCTATCTCTATCTCGGCTACTGGATCGCGGAGAGCCAGAAGATGGCTTACAAGGCGCGCTTCCGGCCGATCGAGGCCTACCGGCAGGGGGAGTGGAGCGTTTTCGATCCGCAGCAATCGTACTGAATCCGCCGCGCTGCGGATCCCCGCATCGCGCCGCGCCCGCCGAGTCGCTACAATCCGGCCCCATGCTCTACGACATCGCCCGCCCTTTCCTGTTTTCGCTCGACGCGGAAACCGCACACGAGTTCACCCTCGCCTCACTCAACATCGCCGGCCGCGTGTTGCCGACCGGTCGGCCGGAACCCGCCGATCCGGTGGCGGTGATGGGGTTGAGCTTCCCCAACCGCATCGGCCTCGGCGCCGGGCTCGACAAGAATGGCGAAGCCATCGACGGCCTCGCCCGCATGGGTTTCGGTTTCATCGAGATCGGCACGGTCACCCCGCGCCCTCAGCCGGGTAACCCGCGCCCGCGGATGTTCCGCCTGCCCGAGGTCAAGGGCATCATCAACCGCATGGGGTTCAACAACCATGGGGTCGATGCGCTCATCGCCAATGTCGGGACCGTCCGCTACAAGGGCATCCTCGGCATCAACATCGGCAAGAACTTCGACACCCCGATCGAACGTGCCGCGGACGATTATTTGCTCTGCCTCGACAAGGTGTACCCGCTGGCGAGCTACGTCACGGTCAATATTTCGTCCCCGAACACCAAGGATCTGCGTCAGCTCCAGGGCGAGTCCGAACTGGACGACCTCCTCGGCCGCCTGAAGACCGCCCAGACCCGCCTTGCCGACACCCATGGTCGCTATGTTCCGCTGACCTTGAAGATCGCGCCCGACCTCAAACCCGATCAGGTGGTCAATATTGCCGACGCCCTGCGCCGGCACCGCATCGACGGCGTGATCGCGACCAACACCACCATCTCGCGCGACAAGGTCCAGGGGGTGCGCTACGCGGAACAACAGGGTGGCCTGTCCGGGGCGCCGGTGTTCGAGGCCTCCACCGCGGTCGTCCGCCAGCTCGCCGGCGCCCTCGGTGGCGAGCTGCCGATCATCGCCGCTGGCGGCGTACTCGACGGTCGCGGCGCAAAAGCCAAGATCGAGGCGGGAGCGAGTCTGGTGCAGGTATACAGCGGCCTGATCTATCGCGGCCCCGCCCTGGTGCGCGAGTGTGTACGCGCAACGTCCCGAACACCGATCGCATGAAAGTGATAAACCCATAACCCGCTCAGGCTTGAGTGGCGCGGTGCGGAAGGGGATAATCCGCCGGTTAATCCCGGCCATCGGATCATGAGCAGCTATATTTTCGTCGTCATCGGCGCAGTCCTGGTCAACAACGTGGTTTTCGTCCGCATTCTCGGCCTGTGCCCCTTTATGGGCGTATCCAGAAAGCTCGAGACCGCCGTCGGCATGGGTGCCGCCACCACCTTCGTCCTCACCCTCGGTTCCGGCACCAGTTACCTGATCGATCACTACCTTCTGGCCCCCAACGATCTGGCCTATCTGCGTACGCTCTCGTTCATCGTGGTGATCGCGGCCATCGTGCAGATGACCGAACTCGTGATCCAGAAGACCAGTCCCTTGCTGCATCAGGTGCTCGGCATCTACCTGCCGCTGATCACCACCAACTGCGCGGTGCTCGGCGTGCCGCTGCTCAATGTCGGACTCAATCACAACTTGCTCGAATCCTTGCTGTTCGGCTTCGGCTCCTCGGTCGGCTTCACCCTGGCGCTGGTGCTGTTTGCCGGCATCCGCGAGCGGCTCGACGGCGCCGACGTACCGCTGCCCTTCAGGGGAACCGCCATCGCCATGATCACTGCGGGCTTCATGAGCCTGGCTTTCATGGGGTTTGCCGGGCTGGATCGTTTTAACTGATGCCCACACCTGCACCCAACCTTGCAGTCTCACTGGCTGACCTGACGCAAACCCCGAGCGCGCGGCGCGGTCTATCCTTGCGCCTCCGGATTCGTTAAACCACCCATGATCACCGCCCTCCTCATCATGACCGGGATCGCCCTGGTGCTCGGCGCAGCACTGGGTTACGCCGCCATCCGTTTCAAGGTGGAAGGCGATCCGCTGGTCGAGAAAATCGACGCCATCCTGCCGCAAACGCAGTGCGGGCAATGCAGTTATCCCGGTTGCAAACCCTATGCCGAGGCGATTGCCAAGGGCGAGGCCGACATCAATCAGTGCCCGCCGGGCGGCGAGGAAGGCATTCGCAAGCTGGCCGACCTCCTTGGCCGCGAGTTCAAACCCCTGTCCGAAGAACACGGGGTCGAGAAGCCCAAGTCGGTCGCCCTCATCGACGAACTCACCTGCATCGGGTGCACGCTGTGCATCCAGGCCTGCCCGGTCGACGCCATCGTCGGCGCAGCCAAGCAAATGCACACCGTTGTCGATCCGTTGTGCACCGGCTGCGAGCTTTGCCTGGCGCCGTGCCCGGTGGACTGCATCTCGATGGTGCCGGTACCTGAAACGGTCCAGACCTGGAAGTGGAAATACCCCGTGATCGAAATCAGGAAGGCTGCATGATCGCGCGTCTGTTCGGCTTCCGCGGCGGTATCAAACCCGACGCGCACAAGAACGAGTCGGCAGAGACGCCGATCCGCTCGGCGCCGCTGCCGGCCTGGCTGGTCGTACCCTTGCGCCAGAGTACGCGTGCGACCGCGCGCTGCATCGTGCATGTCGGCGACAAGGTGCTCAAGGGCCAACGCATCGGCGAACCCGAGGGCAATCTCGGTACCGCGGTTCACGCGCCGACCTCGGGCACCGTCACCGAAGTGGGTCTGCACCCGCTCGCCCACCCCTCGGGCCTGGACACGCGCTGCATCGTGATCGAACCCGATGGCGAGGAGCGCTGGGTCGAGCACAAGGGATTCGACTATCACAATTCCACCCGGGAACAGGCCCTGGCCCAACTGCGCGATTGCGGCATCGTCGGCCTCGGGGGCGCAACCTTCCCCAGCCATGTCAAGCTGGGCAAGGGCAGCGGCATCGAAACCCTGATTCTCAACGGTGCCGAATGCGAGCCGTGGATCACGTGCGACGACCGCCTGATGCGTGAACGCGCGGCGGACATTCTTGCCGGCGCGGCGATCCTGCGCGAACTGATCGGCGCACGTCGACTGGTCGTCGGCGTCGAGGACAACAAACCGCAGGCCATCGCCGCCATGCAGGCGGCGGCGCAGGCGATCGACGGCGAAGTGACGGTGATGCCGGTACCCTCGCTTTACCCCGCCGGCGGGGAAAAGCAGTTGATCCGGGTACTGACCGGGGTCGAGATTCCGTACGGCAAACTGGCCGGCGAGTTCGGTATCCAGTGCTTCAACGTCGGCACGGCCCATGCCGTATATCGAGCACTTGCGCATGGCGAGCCCTTGGTATCGCGCATCGTCACCCTCACCGGCAATGTCGAACACCCCGGCAACTTCGAGGTCCTGATCGGCACGCCGATCGCTCACCTGCTCACGCTGTGTGCCCCCCGCCCCGACACCGACCGCACCCTGATGGGCGGGCCGATGATGGGTTTTGTCCTCCCGCGCGTCGACGTCCCCGTGGTCAAGGGCACCAACTGCATCATTTCAGCCTCGCCCCGGCTGTTTCCGCCGCCGCAGCCCGAGCAGCCCTGCATCCGCTGCGGCGAATGCGCGCGTGCCTGCCCGGCCGAGCTCCAGCCGTTCGAGCTGTACTGGTTCAGCCGCGCGAAGAACTTCGGCAAGGCCCAGGAATACAATCTGTTCGACTGCATCGAGTGCGGCTGTTGCGCCTATGTGTGCCCGTCGCACATCCCGCTGGTCGACTACTACCGTTTCGCCAAGAGCGAGATCTGGGCCCGCGAACGCGAGAAGTCGGCCGCCGATCAGGCTCGGGAGCGCTTCGAGTTCCGCAACTACCGCCAGGAACGCGAGAAGGAAGAGAAAGCCGCCAAGCTGGCCGCAAAGGCCGCCGAAACCCGGGCCAAGCTCACCGATACCGGTTCGGCCGCGGAGCCGCTGCCGGTCGCAGCGGCAAACGCCGACGGCGATCCGAAAAAAGCCCTGATCGCCGCCGCCCTCGCCCGTTCCAAGGCGCAAAAGGAGACCGTCCAGCCGCGCAACACGGAAGGCCTGAGCCCCGAAACCGAAGCCGAGATCGCGGAGATCGAAGCGCGACGGCAAAATAAGCTGGCCACCGCTCCGGTGATCGGCGATTCCAAGCCCCCCTCCGATCGTTCGCCCGAATCCACCGCCTGAGCCGATGATCCACTCACCCTACATCCGCAAACCGGCGAGCGTGCAGCGCGTCATGTTTACCGTGCTGCTTGCCCTCGTTCCCGGGATTGCCGCCTACGTGTGGCAGATCGGCGCCGGCATTCTGGTCAACCTCGCACTCGCCACGGTCACCGCCGTGGTGGCCGAAGCCCTGATGCTGATGCTGCGCAAGCGTCCGGTCGCGATCGCGGTGACCGACCTCTCCGCTGTGGTCACCGCGTGGCTCGTCGTGCTGACCTTCCCCCCGATCGTGCCGTGGTGGCTTACCGTTCTCGCCGTGCTGGTTGCAATCGTCGCGGTCAAGCATCTGTATGGCGGGCTCGGGCAGAACCCGTTCAATCCGGCGATGGCAGCC
This sequence comes from Azoarcus sp. Soil_N_20, assembly GCF_057656155.1. Taxonomy (NCBI): domain Bacteria; kingdom Pseudomonadati; phylum Pseudomonadota; class Betaproteobacteria; order Rhodocyclales; family Zoogloeaceae; genus Azoarcus; species Azoarcus sp. Soil_N_20. The sequence continues at coordinate 389,734 of NZ_JBDGKX010000003.1, forward strand.
TACTGCACGATGATCGTCGCCTATCCCTCGCTGATGTCGCAATGGCCGGCCGCCGGGACGGTCGATTTCGCGGCCCAGTTGAATCTCATACTCGGCAGCGCCCGCGACCTCGACGGAGTCACCGGTGCCACCGCTCTCGATGCGCTGCGCACCGGACTGCGCGGCGACGCGACCGTCGCCACCCTGCTGCAGACAGACACCTTCGGTATGGCCGGCGGTCGCGGCTGGGAGTGGATTGCCGGGGGCTATCTGCTGGGCGGCCTGTTCCTGTTCGCAACCCGTACCATTACCTGGCATCTGCCCGCCGGCTTTGTCGCCGGACTGACCGTGACCGCCGGCATCTTCTGGCTGCTCCATCCCGATCAGTTCGCCTCCCCGTTGTTTCACCTGGCCAGCGGCGGCGCGATGCTGGCGGCATTTTTCATCGTCACCGATCCGGTCTCGGGCGCCACCACACCGCGCGGTAAACTGATCTTTGCCGCCGGGGTCGGACTGATCGCCTATCTGATTCGCGCGTTCGGCGCCTATCCGGAAGGTATCGCCTTTGCGGTGCTCCTGATGAACATCTGCGTCCCGCTGATCGACATGAAGACCCAACCCACCGTGTTCGGGCATCGGGGAGGAGGTCAATGACCAGCGCCCGTTACTCGGCCGTGCGCACCTCGCTGCGCACCGCGGCGATCATGATCGTGTTCACCCTGCTGTTCACCGCGGTGATGGCGTTCACCTATGACACCACCCGGCACGCGATCGAGGCATCGGCGCAGGAAGAGCAGATGCGCCTGATCAACGAAGTCCTGCCCATGGAGCGCTACGACAACCTGCTGCTCGATGATGCGATCGCGATCGGTTCGGCGGCCGCGCTCGGCGCCGATGGCAGCAAACGTGTGTGGCGTGCACGTAAAGGGGGCGTGCCGGTAGCGCTGGTGCTCGAGGCAACCGCGAGCGACGGTTACGGCGGCCGCATCGAGCTCATCGTTGCGGTCGCTGCGGACGGCAGCGTGGGCGGGGTGCGGGTTACCGCGCACAAGGAAACGCCCGGGCTCGGTGACTACATCGACCCGAAGAAGGATCGCAACAAGATCAAACCCTGGGTTGGCCAGTTCAATGACATTTCATGGTCTCAGGTCGATGCCGCGCAATGGACCGTGCGCAAGGATGGTGGCGCATTCGATTACCGCACCGGTGCCACCATCAGTGCGCGCGCAGTGACCCGCGCGGTGGGTCGCGCGGTCGGCTATGCGGTCGAGCACGGTGATGCGCTGTATGCCGCCGCTGCCGGCACCAGTTTGTAGGGGAACGACGATGAACATTCAGGCTCTGCGCGAAAGCGCCTACAACGGGCTGTGGAAGCAGAACCCCGGGCTGGCCCAGCTGCTCGGCCTGTGTCCGATTCTCGCCATCAGTACCAGCATGGTGAACGCGGTCAGCCTCGGCTTGGCCACCATCCTGGTCATGGCGCTGGCCAATCTCGCGGTGGCCGGACTGCGCAACTTCATTCCCTACGAAATCCGCATCCCCGTGTTCATCCTGATCATTGCCGCACTGGTGACGATGGTCGACCTTGTTTTCAATGCCTACCTGCACAGCCTGTACCTCGTGCTGGGCATCTTCATCCCGCTGATCGTCACCAATTGCATCGTGCTCGCGCGGGTCGAGGCATTTGCGGCAAAAAACGACGTCCTGTCGTCGACGATCGATGGTGTGGTGATGGGGATCGGTCTGGTCTGGGTGCTGGCGCTGCTGGGCGGAATCCGTGAGTTGATCGGCGCCGGAACCCTGTTCTCCGGGATCGAGATGATCTTTCCCGACGCTTCGGCGCTGAACGTTTTCGGCGACGATTATCCGGGTTTTCTGATTGCCATCCTGCCGCCGGGCGCCTTCTTTGCCCTCGGCTGCCTGATCGCGGCCTACAACGCCATCAATACCCGTATGGCTGCCCGCGCCCGCCTCGTTCCGCCAGTGTCCGCGCCGACGACCGGCAAGGCCGAGCCGGACGCCGCAGCGGCGCCCGGCTGAGGATGGCGATGATGAAACGCGAGGCGATCCGGGAGTTCTTCCGGCGCCTCTCGGCGGCCAACCCGGCACCCCGGACCGAACTGGAATACGACTCCGCCTATCAGCTGCTGGTCGCTGTGGTGCTGTCGGCGCAAGCGACCGACAAGAGCGTCAACCTTGCCACCCGCAAGCTCTTTGCCGTCGCACCGACACCCGAAGCGATGCTCACCCTCGGCGAGGACGCAGTCGCCGAGCACATCAAGACCATCGGTCTGTTTCGCAACAAGGCGAAAAACACGGTGGCGCTGTCGCGCATGCTGCTCGAGCGCCATGGCGGCGAAGTACCGCGCGACCGTGCGGCACTCGAAGCCCTTCCGGGGGTCGGACGCAAGACCGCCAACGTGGTCCTCAACACCATCTTCCGCGAGCCGGTCATGGCCGTCGACACGCATATCTTCCGTCTGTCCAATCGCACCGGCCTGGCACCGGGGAAGGACGTGATTGCGGTCGAGCAGGCCCTGATGCGCCGGGTGCCAAAGGAATACCTTCTCGACGCCCACCACTGGCTGATTCTCCATGGGCGTTACGTGTGCACGGCACGCAAGCCGGCCTGTGCGGACTGCTGCGTACGCGACCTGTGCACCTGGCGCGACAAGACGGCCTGAGCCGGAACCGGCCCTCACCTCACAACAGGGAATCTCATGTTCAATCCGTCCCGCGATCAGGTTCGCAATTTCTTCATCGAGGCATGGCGCAAGCATCGGACGAGGGAAATCCTGACCCCGCTCGAGACCATCGCCGCCGACATCCTGCAGAACCACCCCGAGTACCACGCCGTGGTGGAGGACCCGGAATCGGTCGAGCGCGACTTCGCGCCGGAGGACGGACAGGTCAATCCCTTCCTGCACCTGTCCCTGCATTTGGCGATCGAGGAGCAATTGTCGATCGACCAGCCGCCTGGCCTTCGCGCCGCCTTCGACGCCGCCTGCGCGCGTCATGGCGAGCGCCACGCCGCATTGCACGATGTGCTCGAATGCCTCGGCGAGACCATCTTCGATGCGCAGCGCAACAATGCGCCGCCGGACGGGCAGGCCTACCTTGCCTGCGTACGGCGACGCGCCGGGCTGTCCTGACCTCCTGTTGCGTCAGCGCTTGAGGAACAACCCGGGCTGGCTTGCAAACCACGCAGCCAGATCGGCAAGATCCTGTTTCGAGAGATTTTCGACCTGCGCCGCCATGATCGGATTCTTGCGCTGCCCGTTCTTGTAGTCGAGCAGGGCCCGCAGCAGGTAATCCTCGTGCTGGCCGCCGATACGTGGAAACTCCGGCGTCGGACTATTGCCGTCCGACCCATGACAAGCGGCACACACCGCCGCTTTTTCCTTGCCCCGATCTTTATCGCCGGCTTGCGCGAGGCCGCTTGCAAAGGCCACCGCGGCCAGGGTGAGGACAACCATGTACCGTACACCCGCCCTCATCGCACACCTCCGTAGTAGGCGGCCAGGTCGGCCATATCCTGGTCGGATAGCGACGCCGCTATCCCCTGCATGCTTGGATGGGTACGTTCGCCGGCCTTGTAGGCCTGCAGGGCGCGAACGATGTACTCGGGGTGCTGCCCGCCAAGCTTGGGCACCGAGTACACGTCGGGAAAGCTGGTCCGATAGCCCGGAATACCATGGCAGCCGATACACGCGGATATCTTGCCTTTTGCCACCTCGGCATCACCGCCGGTAGCCTGCACCGAAAAACCTGATGCCGCCATGACGGTGGCCAGAAGCAGATGTCGTCCCTGCATGGTGTCTCCTCTGTGAAGGACTGCTATGTCTCGGGGCAGTCGATGGGAAACGTGCTGCCCGATTGAAAAACGCAGGGGCGATGCAACCCCCTGACCACTTTCGCCGTTTTCCGGCAACCCTAGCCCTATAATCGGAAAAAATTAATCAGAGGATTCCCCGATGTCACAACCCCGATTCGAAGGCAGTGCGCAGTATATTGCCACCCCGGACCTGATGCTCGCCGTAAATGCAGCCATCCGCCTGCAGCGTCCGCTGCTGATCAAGGGCGAACCGGGCACCGGCAAGACGATGCTGGCCGAAGAAGTGGCCGCAGCACTCGGGTTGCCGCTGCTGCAGTGGCACATCAAGTCGACCACGAAGGCGCAGCAGGGCCTCTATGAATACGATGCAGTGTCGCGCCTGCGTGATTCCCAGCTTGGCGACGACAAGGTCAAGGACATCGGCAACTACATCGTCAGGGGCGTGCTGTGGCAGGCGTTTGCGGCCGAATCACCGACCGTCGTTCTGATCGACGAAGTGGACAAGGCCGATATCGAGTTTCCCAACGACTTGTTGCGCGAACTCGATCGCATGGAGTTCCACGTCTACGAAACCCGGGAAACAGTACGCGCGGTCCATCGCCCGATCGTGTTCATCACCTCCAACAACGAAAAGGAACTGCCTGACGCCTTCCTGCGCCGGTGCTTCTTCCATTACATCCGCTTTCCCGACCGCGATACCATGCAGCGCATTGTCGATGTCCATTTCCCGGGCATCCGGAAGGCTCTGCTGACCGAGGCGATGGAAGTCTTTTTCGGCCTGCGCGATATCCCCGGGCTGAAAAAGAAGCCTTCGACTTCCGAGCTTATCGACTGGCTCAAGCTGCTGCTGGCCGAGGACATTCCTCCTGAGGCGCTGCGCTCGAAGGACAACAAGGCCATCGTTCCGCCGCTCGCCGGCGCGCTGCTCAAGAACGAACAGGATCTTCATCTGTTCGAACGCCTGATTCACATGGCGCGTCAGAACCGCTGAGGGTTTCGTAATGCTCAAGGCCAAGAAGATATGCTGATAGATTTTTTTCTCCATCTGAAGGCAAGCAAGCTCCCCGTATCCACCCGCGAGTTTCTCAGTCTGCTCGAAGGCCTGCGCGCCGGCGTCTGCGGCCACTCCCTGGATGATTTCTACCTGTGGTCGAGAACCTGCCTGATCAAGGACGAGGCGCTGTATGACCGCTTCGACGGCGCGTTCGGCGCGTACTTCAACGGGGTCACTGCCCTGCCCGGGCTCGACCTCGACTTGCCGGAGGATTGGTTGCGGGCGGCGATGAAGAAGCACCTCACGCCCGAGGAGCAGGCCCGCCTGGAAAAGCTGGGCTGGGACAAACTGATGGATGAATTTCGCAAACGCCTCGAGGAGCAGAAGGGCCGCCATCAGGGCGGATCAAGATGGATAGGTACCGGTGGCAGTTCGCCCTTCGGCAACAACGGCACCCATCCGGAGGGAATCCGGGTCGGCGGAGAGTCGGCGGGAAACCGCACCGCGGTGAAAGTCTGGGATCGGCGCGAGTTCCGCAATCTGGATGACTCGGTTGAACTCGGCACCCGCAACATCAAGGTTGCGCTGCGTCGCCTGCGCCGTTTTGCCCGTGAAGGGGCGGCCGAGGAGCTCGATCTGGAAGGAACAATAGCAGCCACGGCACGCAACGCCGGGTGGCTGGACCTGATGATGCGGCCCGAGCGCCACAATGCGGTGAAAGTGTTGCTGTTTCTCGATGTCGGCGGTTCGATGGACGACCACGTAAGAGTCTGTGAGGAGCTGTTTTCCGCCAGCCGCACCGAGTTCAAGCACCTGGAGTACTTTTACTTTCACAACTGCGTCTACGAATCCGTGTGGCGCGACGGCACCCGCCGACACGCCGAGCGCATCCCGCTGGTCGATGTCATTCACCGCTACGGTCCCGACTACAAGCTCGTGTTCGTTGGCGATGCCACCATGAGCCCGTACGAGATTCTTCATCAGCATGGCTCGATCGAACATATGAACGCCGAGCCCGGCGCGGCCTGGCTTCGCCGTCTGCTCGAGGCCTATCCCGCGGCAACCTGGCTCAACCCGGAGCCGGAGCGTCTGTGGACCTACCGCCAGTCGATCGAGCTGATACGTCAGTTGATGGGCGGGCGAATGTTCCCGATGACACTGGACGGACTCACCCGCGCGATGCAGTCACTGTCCAAAAAGCATTGACACCACCGACCCGCGCTACGATTGTCGGCAGCACGCCGGCAGCAATACGCGGCTGTCTTGCGGGTGCAGATCAGGGCGCGCGGTAATTGTCCTGGGTCATGATGTCGACACCGCACTGCAGGTTCTCGATCCAGTCCAGGAAGCGATTGACCATCGCCTTGCCTTCGAAGCGCGCCCCATGCTGCGGCACGATCATTTCGACATCCAGTTCGCGCACCATGTTCACCCAGAAGCGGCAGATCTTGTTCGAGATCATGTAGCGGCGGTGAAAGCCGATCATGAAGGGAATGTGATCGTCGAAATTCTTGACCGGCTTCATTGCCACGTCGTGATCGATCAGGGACGCCCCCATGTCACCGGTGAACAGGATTCGGGATACCGGGTCGTAGAACTGGAAATTGCCCTCCGAATGCATGAAATGCGCCGGTACGGCCTTGAGTTTGCATGCGCCCAGCGGCACGATCATGCCTTCGTCCGGAATGCCGATAATGCGGTCGGAATAGTCACGGCCTGTCGTGAAATGCGGCAGGAAGCGCGCCCACAGCTTGGAGATCAATATCCTGCAGTTTGTCGTCACCATCCATTTATTGAGCGACGCGATGATATCCGGATCGGCATGCGAGGCCAGAATGTAGTCGAGATTGCGTGACGGAAAATAGCGCTGCATTCCCATCAGCAAACCGTTGTAGGTCATGTTCCCACCGGGATCGACCAGTGCGCCATGATCACCGTCGACGATCAGGAACTGGTTGCACTGCACGGCGTGATCCGCCTCTTCATTGACGAGGTCGTAAAAGGCCAGACAGATATGCTTGCCGTCGTTGTAGAGCTCAACTGCCATGATCCGCATGTCCCGAGAATGGATGCCCGCCACGGCAGGCAACAAGAGACAAACTCTACCGCAGTCGCTACCGACCGTCCCGGCTATGCGAGCAATCCTTGATGTCGATCAAAAAGACAAGCCTGATGCCATGCGGATAACGACCAGCCAGAGTGCGATCCATGAAAAAAAGGGCGACCACGTGGGTCGCCCTCAAGCTGCTGTCCGCACAAGTGCGAAACGGTTGGCCGGAAGACCCGCCGGCCCGGGTATGGATTACTCGGTGAAGGGAAGCGGCTGCATGCCGAAGCCTTCATCGAGATGCTTGATCTGTTTGAGCAGGCGGTCGAGTTCAGTCTGCAATTTGGCAAGATCGTCCTGTTCGAGCAGACGCAAAGCCTCGGGCAGCACGCCACGCGCAGGAGACGGCGCCCGGGCCAGCAGCGCCGCGCCCGCTTCGGTCAGGTACAGTCGGACCACCCGCTGGTCGGCACTGGTGCGCTCCTTGCGGATCGAGCCGCCGGTCTCGAGGCGATCGATCATGTTGGACGCCGTGGACTGGTGCAGCGCCATCCGATTGGCCAGTTCGCCGACACGCAGACCCGGTGCCTCGCTCAATTCCTGCAACGCCCACAGCTGCGCGCCGGTCACCCCGCTCTGGCGTTCGATCCACTGCGAGTGCCGCTGTGCGGTCCGGATCAGCACCCTGAAGCGCTGCAACACCGACAATGGCGTTACCTTGGCATTTTTCTCTGCTGCGTTTTTTGTGTCGCTTTGTGACTGGGGCATCTGCATGGGCTCCGACTATATTTTCTCAAACAATACTTGTCAAAAAATTCGCTGATACGACTGCTCTCGCGTATCGTAACCATATCGTACGAAAGCCGCGCACATTCACCTTTCGAGCCCTGAAAATCAAGGTTTGCACGAACACGACATGAACGCATTCCGCCACTGAGAAAATTCCCGGCTGCAAACCCGCCTCACCACCCGACCCGCCCCGACGCCTGCTTGCCCATGCCTTCTACCGATCCCGACCCGGACCAGCCCTCCAACATTCCTCATCGCACCCTCCGACACATCGCCCGCGGCGGTCGCCGTTATGCGCTGCCGTGGCTTTCGATTGCGCGCTGGCACAAACGCCTGCTGCTGGTCGGTGCAGCCCTGCTGGCAGGATTGATCGCAATCGGGTTTGCCATCGGCGCGGAAGTCTCGATCGCGTTCCATCAGTCGCTGATGAGGGCAAGTCCCTGGCTGACGCTGATGGTGGCCCCGGCCGGGTTCGCGGCAATGGCCTGGCTGTCGCGGCGCTTCTTTCCCGGCACCGAAGGCAGCGGCATTCCCCAGGCAATTGCAGCGTCGTTGACCGACGATGCGCTCCTGCGCCGCCAGTTCGTGTCCTTCCGCCTCGCGATCGCCAAGGTGTTCCTGACCCTGGGCGGCTTGCTCTCGGGAGCATCGATCGGCCGCGAGGGGCCGTCGGTGCAGGTTGGCGCGTCGGCCATGCACATGCTCGCCGGGCGCCGCCACGGCCGCATCGCATCGAGCCGCGACCTCATCGTGGCCGGGAGCGGTGCGGGAATTGCTGCCGCGTTCAATACGCCGCTGGGCGGCATCATGTTCGCAATCGAGGAGATGTGTCGCCACCGGGCCTTCCGCGCCAACAGCACGACCTTGATCGCAGTGATCTTCGCGGGTCTTATGTCGCTCGCGGTACTTGGCAACTACACCTATTTCGGACGTACCCCGGCGGTGATCAGCTGGCCCGGCGGCGTATGGCCGATCGTCTTGTGCGGAATCCTCGGCGGCTTGCTCGGCGGCGGGTTCTCACGGGTGTTGATCGCGTCCTCGCGTGGGCTTCCCGGGCGGGTCGGCGAGTTTGCGCAGACACGGCCGGTCACCTTTGCCGCGTACTGTGGTCTCGCCACTGCCCTCATCGGCCTGTTGACCGGCGGGATGACCTACGGCACCGGCTATGCGGAATCGAAAGCGGCGCTGGAGGGATCAGCTGCCCTACCGGCCTATTTCATGGTCGCGAAACTGCTCGTGATCTGGCTGGCATTCGTGGCGCGCATCCCGGGCGGCATCTTTGCACCGGCGCTCGCGGTCGGCGCCGGCCTGGGCGCCGACCTCGCCCTCTTTCTTCCCGAAGAACAACACGAGGCGATTCTGGTGCTCGGCATGGTCGCCTTCCTGGCAGCAATGACCCAGGCACCAATCACCTCGCTGGTCATCGTGATGGAGATGACCGCCAATCACCAGATGCTGCTACCCCTGATGGCCACCGCGGTAGTCGCGCACGGTGTTTCCCGATCGGTCGCACCTGTACCCCTCTATCATGCGATCGCCCATGCCCTGCTGCGCGATGCCGAACAAAAGGCGCACCCGCATCGGAAAGCGGTGGAAGAAGGCACGCCACTTCCCGGGTGAACGCGGACATGAAACGGAGACCTCAGGCGCTCATGCGCTGCACCAGCCGCAGCGCCTGACCGCGCTCGAGCTGCTGCGCAAAGCGCGGGAAGTCCAGGCCGGTACGCCCCTGCAACTCGCGCGCAATCGATTTCATCCATTTCCAGCGCGGTGAGAATTCGGGGTTGCGAAACGCAAACAGCAGATAATTGCCATCTTCACGCACCGACATGGCGATGACCCGATCCTCGAATGCGGCGCCGACGAGATCCACGTGACGCGCGTAGGCGCGCTTGTCGCCGGCGATGTTCATCACCAGGATGCCGTTGCCCGACAACATGCGAAACGCATCGGTATAGAACGACGAGTCGGCCAGCGCCGCCGCCACACCATGCTCGTCGAACACATCGACCAGCACCACGTCAGCGCGCTCCGCGCAGTTGGCGACATGCTCGACCGCATCCGCGCACTCGATGCGAAAGCGTGCGTCATCCGGCGGCAGACAGAACGCCTCGCGAAATGCAATTACCTCCGGGTCGATCTCGACCGCCGTGATCGTGCTTGCCGGCAGATGCCGATAGCAGAACTTCGCCAGCGATCCACCGCCAAGGCCGAGCAGGGTCAGAGATCGGGGGCGCGGATTGAACAGCATGAAGGCCATCATGCCCTGGGTGTAGGCGACATCGAGTGCATGCGGGGCCTCGACCCGCATTGCACTTTGCTGGAAGCGCAGGCTGCCGAAATAGAGCGAGCGCACGCCATCGTGCTCGAGCACGAAGGGCTTTCCATACTCGGCCGCCACCAGTTGCTCGCGCAGCAGGTCCCCATCGCTGAACTCGGGTTCGAGCAACTTCAAGGTGCCCGGCTCGTCCGGAAACGGACTCGGCATCTCGAATAGGCGCGTCTGCCGCGCCCTCTGTTCAAACTGTTTTCCCGACAAACCCGACCCTCCATCCCCTTGCCCGCCAAGCCGGTTGCCGCGGAACACGCCGCCGCATCCGGCCACTCGGTGCTTACCGTCTTCGCAGCCTTCGGCGCTGCGATCAAAGAAACGGCGAGTCGGGAGGATAGGTCATGAAGCGTGGCGCTGACCAGCAAAGATGTGCTTGTCGGGCCCGGACACGGTCGGGCCGGAGCAACACGCCGCTGCTGCCTCCGGGCGCACGTCTTCAATAGGTCTTGTAGGGCAGGAACTTGCCGCTCATGGTGATGCTGACGCGATCGCCCGCCGGATGCGGTTCGCGCTGAAGATCCATCCTGAAGTCGATCGCACTCATGATGCCGTCGCCGAACTCCTCGTGGATCAGCTCCTTGAACGTGGTGCCATACACGTTGATGAGTTCGTAGAAGCGATAGATCAGCGGATCGGTCGGCACCGCGGTGGGCAAGGAGCCCTTGTAGGGCACGACCTGCAACTGCAGGATCGCATCCTCGGGCAGTTCGAGTGCCGCGCCCACCGCCTTCGCCTGGGTTTCGTTCAGGCTCATCTGGCCGAGCAGCGCGGCCGTGGTCCACTCCTTGCTCAGGCCGACGATCTCGGCCATCTGCGCCCAACTGAGCTTGTGCTTGAGCTTGGACTCAAGGATCAGGGCGGTCACTTCGGTACGGGTCATGGCAGTCTCCTTCAGGCGCTGAGGTTCTTGAGGGGATGAACGGATGCGGAAGCCGGTGCCGCGCCGGCCGGCAGCGGCACAATCTCTGCGCCGCCCTCCAGCCCGGGCCGAACGAGCGGCGGCTCGCGTGGATCGTGGTCGGGCATCTGGTCGTCGGCGTAACCCTTCGATCGGTTGACCAGGAAATCGACGAGGTGGTTACGGATGCGGTAGTACTGCGGGTCGTGATGGATGGTGTTGCGCGTGCGCTCCCGGCGCATCGTGATGTCGACGATCTCGGCAATCCGCGCGCAGGGGCCGTTACTCATCAGCAACACCTTGTCTGCCAGCAGGATGGCCTCATCCACGTCATGCGTGATCATGAACACGGTCTGGTGGGTGGCCTGCACGATGGCGAGCAACTCGTCCTGGATCGTGCCCCGGGTCAGCGCATCGAGCGCCCCGAACGGTTCGTCGAGCAGCAACATCTTGGGCTGGATCGCGAAGGCGCGTGCAATGCCGACCCGCTGCTTCATGCCGCCGGAGAGTTCGGCCTGCTTCTTGTGCAGCGCCGAACCGAGACCGACCATCTCCAGATAGCGGGTGCTGTGCGCGTCGACCTCCTTCGCGCTCCACCCGGGCCAGCGCGAGCGTACGCCGAACGCCACGTTTCCGAGCGCGGACAGCCACGGCAGCAGGGCGTGGCCCTGGAACACCACGCCGCGGTCCAGCGCGGGGCCGCGCACCTCGCGCCCGTCCATGACGACCAGACCGTCGCTGGCCTCGTCGAGGCCGGCAAGTATGTTCAGGATCGTGGTCTTGCCGCAGCCCGAGTGACCGATGATGCAGACGAACTCGCCTTTTTCGATCCCGAAATGGATATTCTCGAACACGGTTACGCCGGGTTTGCCGGCCGGGCCGGGAAAGCGCTTGGCGAGCGCCTCGACCTTGAGAAAGGACTGCACCATATGGCTCACTCGCGGTAGGTGACGGCACGTGCAAGCCGCGCCAGGAGGGTGTCGAGCAGCATGCCCACCAAGCCGATCAGCAGGATCGCGCTGATGATGTTGGCGATCGACAGGTTGTTCCATTCGTTCCACACGAAGTAGCCGATGCCGGTGCCACCGACCAGCATCTCGGCGGCCACGATCACCAGCCAGGCAATGCCGACCGAGATCCGCATGCCGGTCATGATCGTCGGCGCCGCGGCCGGCAGGATGACCTGAAAGGCCGTTCGCAGCCGTGACACCTCGAGCGTGCGGGCGACATTGAGCCAGTCGCGGCGCACGTTGGCGACGCCGAACGCGGTGTTCACCAGCATCGGCCACAGCGAGCAGATGAAGATGACGAAGATCGCCGAGATGTCGGAATCCTTGATCGTGTACAGCGCAAGCGGCATCCAGGCCAGCGGCGAGATCGGCTTCAACACCTGGATGAACGGGTCGAGCGCCTTGTACACCAGCGGCGACATGCCGATCACGAAGCCCAGCGGCACCGCAACCAGTGCCGCCAGAATGAAACCCAGCAGCACGCGTCCGATCGAGAACGCGAGCTGGGTACCGATGCCCTTGTCGTTGGTGCCCTTGTCGTAGAACGGATCACGAAAGTGTTCCCACAGCTTGGCCCCGACCTCGCCCGGGGTCGGCATCGCCGACTTGGCGCCGGTGGCAGCGGCCTGTCCGACCAGGGCGGCGTACTCCGGATCGACCTGAACCTCGGCAGAGGTCGGCAGCGTGGCCAGATGCCAGACGCCGACGAAGAGCGCGAAGAAGATCGCCGACAGCAAGGGCGCCAGCCACGGCCGGGACGGCTTCATCGCTCAGCTCCGACGGATCGCAAAGCTGTCGACATAGGCTGTCGGCTGCTTCGGATCGAAGGTCTTGCCCATCACCACGATCGGTTTGGCCGCATCCGGTACCGGCATCCCCAGTTCTTTCATCAGGCGGGCGGCATCGGTGGCGAGGAACACGTCCTTCGCGACTGCCGCGTAATCCACCTCGCCCTTGAGCTGGCCCCAGCGCTTCATCTGGGTCAGGATCCACAGCGCAAATGTGTCGTACGGGAAGGGGTCGAAGTCGATCCGATTCAGATCCTTCTTCACGTTGCCCAGGCCATCCGCGTAAGTCCCGGTCAGCACCTGCTCCACCACCGTCACCGGCTGGTTGAGATAGTTCGCCGGCGCGATCGCGGCGGCGATCTCCTTACGGTTCTCCGCCTTGCGCGCATAGGCGGTGGCGTCGAGGATGGACTTCAGCAGCGCGTGGTAGGTGTTGGGGTTGCCGCTGACGAAGTCCTGGCTCGCCGAGAACGCGCAGCACGGATGCCCATCCCAGATCTCCTTGGACAGGATGTGGATGAAGCCCACCCCGTCGTACACCGCGCGCTGGTTGACCGGATCGGGGGCGAGGAACCCGTCGATATTGTCCGCGCGCAGGTTGGCGACCATCTCCGGCGGCGGCACCGAGCGGATCTGCACGTCGCGATCGGGATCGATGCCGTGCTCGGCAAGGTAATAGCGCAACAGGTAGTTGTGCATCGAGTAGTCGAAGGGCACCGCAAACTTGAAGCCCTTCCAGTCCTTCGGGTCGCGCCGGTCCTTGTGCTTGATCGCGAGCGTGATCGCCTGGCCGTTGATGTTCTCGATCGCCGGCACGGTCCACGGAATCGGGTTCGATCCGGAGCCGGTCGAGATCGCCAGCGGCATCGGCGACAACATGTGGGCGGCGTCGTATTCCCTGGCCAGCGCCTTGTCGCGGATCACCGCCCAGCCCGCGGTCTTCACCACCTCCACGTCGAGACCGTACTTGGCGTAGAAGCCCAGCGGATGCGCCATGATGATGGGGGTGGCGCAGGTGATGGGGATGAAGCCGACCTTGAGCCTGCTCTTCTCCAGTTTGCCCGCGCCCTGGGCGAATGCCTCCTTTGCCAGCCCGAGCGGAAACAGGGTCGAGATCGCGGCCAGCGCGGTACCGGCCCCGACCGCCTTCAGAAAGCCGCGCCGCACCTCGTCGCGTGGAAACAAGGCCCGCATCACCGCGCCCTCCACCACCCGGTCCTGCATCTGGCGCATCTCAATCGCCTCGTCGAGGTCGTGGGCCGACTGGCTGCTGTGGCGGCCGCAACTGCAAGCGCCGCGCTGCAGCTTCACCCTGGGGTCGAAGGCATTGCGAAAAGCGGACATTTCAGGCTCCTTGGAAGGGATACGGGCGGGTTGAAAGGAAGTTCATGCAGCGAGCGATGCGCTCGGGGGCGACGTGTACTCGATGTCGTGTTCGTAGAGTGCGTAGGCACGGTGGTACTCCATCACCCGGGCCACGTCCTGGATGAAAGCCTCGTCGTAGCCGGCACGCCGCAGCAGGTGCAGGCCCAGCTCCATGCCCGAGCTGATCCCCCCCGCGGTCACGATCCGCCCGGCATCGACCACCCGCGCCCTGCTCACCCTGCAGGCCGGCGCCAGTTCGGCCAAGCGGTCGATCGGCGTCTTGCCCAGGTGGGAGGCTTCGATGCGGTCCGGCTCCTTGCGGTTGGTAGCGGGCAGGCCGTCGAGCAGGCCCATGCGCGCGTAAATCCACGACCCGGTGCATACGCTGGTCAAGAGGCAATCGGGGGCGAGACTGCGGATGTAGGCGTGCAGATTGCGATTGTGCATTTCCTGCCGGGTGCCGAAGCCGCCCGGGATCAGGAAGGCGTCCAGCGCCGGACGATCGGCAAAGGCATAGTTCGGCACCACGGTGATGCCGGCCTGGGTCTGGACCGCACGACCGCTCTCGGCCACCAGGAACACATCGATTTCGGGGTCGAGGCGCCGTGCAACCGAAAGCACGCCGCAGGGGGCCGCATAGTCGATGACTTCGGCATCCTTGAACACATACACGCCCAATCTGAAACCCGGCTTGCGCAACATGGTGGCCTCGTTTGGCTGGCTGACGAGGTCAATATTGCGCACTGCGGCATCCGGCCACCATCGCGATTGTCGTGATCCTGGTGTAGTGCTGGCACTACACGATGTGGTCGCCCGTCGAGCCCCCGGCAAGGCCGCTCACCGAAAACTACATCGGCAGCAGATCCTGCCGCGCTGCATAGGCCAGCAGTTCGACCATGGAGCGTACCCCCAGCTTCTCGAACACCCGGCCGCGATAGGTGGAGATGGTATTGGCCGACAGCGAGAGCTGTTCGGCGATTTCCGACACCGAGCGCCCCTGCGCAAGCAGCTTGAGCACCTGAAACTCGCGGTCCGACAACAACTCATGCAGCGGTCGGCTCTCGTCGGCGCGCACGTTGCGGGCCAGCAGTTCGGCAATGACCGCGGTGATGAAGATGCCGCCACCGGCGACCTTGACCACCGCCTCGAACAGCATCTCGGGTGAGCATCCCTTGTTGAGATAGGCACTGGCACCGGCACGGATGGAACGCACTCCGAACTGCGTTTCCGGATACACCGACAGCATGATCACGCCGACCGCCGGGAACTCGCTGCGGATCGCCTTCAGCACGTCGAGCCCGTCACGCTCGCCGAGCGCAATATCGAGCAGCACCACGTCCACCGTCGACGCGCGCAGGAGCCGCAATGCGGCCGGCCCATCAGCGGCTTCGGCGACATCGCCGACGCGAGCGTCGCTGGTCAGGATCTGCATCAGCCCGCGGCGGATGATCATGTGGTCATCGACAATCAATATCCGGATCATCGTTTCGCCTCAGGCCAGCGCGTCGGGCAGGCGCAAGCGCACCACGGTGCCGCTGCCCGGTTCGCTGGAGATCGACAGCTCGCCCCCGATCGCATGCGCGCGTTCGCGCATGCCGAGCAGGCCGAAGCTGGTCGGCTGGGCAGGTACGTGCATGCCGCGACCATCGTCCTCCACCTCCAGCACCAGCTCGCGTCCGAGGGCGCGCACCTGCAGCGCGATGCAGCTGGCGGCGGCGTGGCGCTGCACATTGGTAAGGACCTCCTGCACGATGCGATACACGGCGATCTCCGCGTCACGGCCGAGCCGACAATATTCGAGCGTCTGCGGACAGACAAAGCTGCAATGCGGACCACCGCGGGATTCGACATCCTGCAGCAGACACTCGAGTGCGGCCCACAGGCCGAGATGGTCGAGGACGCCGGGGCGCAGATCATTGAGGATGCGATGCACGGCCCCCATCGCCGTGGCGCCGATATCGAGGGCGGCGTCGATGTGGGCGACCGCGTCGCGCCGATCGAGCAGGCGCTGGCGCAGCCAGTTGAGCTCGAGTTGCATCGCGGTCAGGGAGGCGCCGAGATCGTCGTGGATGTCGCGTGCAATGTGCGCGCGCTCCTCCTCGCGCACCGAGTTCATGTGTGCAGACAGCCGGCGCAAGCCATCGCGTGCCTGGCGCAGCTGCAGGTTCGCCGACGACAGCTCGGCCGTTCGTTCGGCGACGCGGCGCTCCAGCCCGGCATGGGCCAGTTGCAGCGCGCGCTCGGTTGCCTTGCGCTCGGTGATGTCGGAAAAAGTCACCACGGCGCCCACGACCGCATCACCGTCGCGGATCGGATAGGAGGCATACTCCGCATCGAAGCAGGTTCCGTCCCTGCGCCACAGCACCTCGTCATCGACCCGACAGCCGCGCCCTTCCCGGAACGCATTGAAGATGCGGCAATCATGAACCGGCATCAGGCGTTCGTCCGAATGGGAATGATGGATCAGGTAATGCATGTTGCGACCGAGCATTTCATCTGCGGCATACCCGAGCAGGCCGGCGCCGGCACCGTTGATGAAGATGCAGCGTCCGCCCAGATCGATTCCGTAGATGCCCTCGCCCGCCGACTCGAGCAGCATCTCGAGCTGGCGACGCCATGCGGCGTGATGGGAAAGCTGGTGAAGGTTTGCGAACATCGTGCTGACAGCAATGACCGGAGGCGATGATCACGCAAGCAGCGTGCCGTCGTCCGCTGTCGGCGTCACCACGTCGAATCCGGCGAGGACCGTGATGCCGAGCACGTCGCCCATGCACCATGAGTGTGCACGCTCGCCCCCGATGCACTACCGTGGCACGGCCGCGTGCCACCGCGGCGGCGGGCACAGTCCACGCTCGCCCCTACCCGGAAGCGCGATGCAGGCCAGCCCATGTCCGGCAAAAACAAGGGGGCGACCCGCAACGTCCGGCTCGCCCCCCCTTTTTTCGTCCTGCACCCTGCCCGTTTTCACCCTCCCGTGGCACCGCGCGGCGGCGGCAGCGCGTGGCTCCACGGCCGTTCGCCGCCTTCAGCGGATCCCGGCACGCTGGATGAGTGCCTGCAGCTCGCCGACAATGCCACGGCGGAACAACAGGACGCACAGCACGAAGATTACCCCCATGATCACCGTGACCCAGGATCCGACCGAATCCGCAAGCTCGGTCTGGAGCGACACAACCGTGGCGGCGCCGATCAGCGGGCCGAAGACCGTACCCAGGCCACCGAGCAAGGTCATCAGCACCACCTCGCCCGACATGTGCCAGTGCACATCGGTCAACGAGGCAAGCTGGAATACCAGGGTCTTGGTGGCGCCGGCCATGCCGGCGAGCGAGGCCGAAATGATGAACGCGAGCAACTTGAACTTCGCCACATCGTAGCCCAGCGATATGGCGCGCGGCTCGTTCTCGCGGATCGCCTTGAGAATCTCGCCAAAAGGCGAGTTGATGGTGCGGTAGATGATGAAGAAGCCGATGCAGAACACCGTGAACACCAGATAGTACATCGACAGATTGTTCGACAGATCGATGATCCCGAACAGGTTTCCCCGCGGTACGCCCTGCAGGCCGTCCTCGCCGCCGGTCGCCCTGACCTGCAGCACCACGAAGTAGACCATCTGCGACAGCGCGAGGGTGATCATCGCAAAGTAGATGCCGGTGCGTCTGATCGCCAGCACGCCAAAGACCCAACCCAGCATTCCGGCCGCCAGCGTCCCACCGAGGATGCCGATCTCGGGGGTGACGCCGACATCGCGCGTCAGCATGCCACACACGTATCCCGCGGTACCCAGAAAGGCCGCATGACCGAAGGACAGCAGGCCGGCAAATCCGAGAAGGAGGTTGAAGGCGCAGGCAAACAGGCCGAAGCACAGGACCTTCATCAGAAAGGTGGGATACACCGCGAACGGCGCAACCAGACCGATCAGAAACAGCACGCCGAACAGGATCGGGGTGGCGCGGGCAATCATCGAACTGTTGTTCATGTGCATCTTCCTCGGATTCGCCTCAGACTGCCTTGCCGAACAGGCCCGCCGGACGGACCAGCAGCACAATCACCATGATGATGAAGACCACCACCGCCGAACCTTCCGGATAGAACACCCGGGTCAGGCCTTCGATCAGCCCGAGGCCGAGACCGGTGACGATCGAGCCCATGATCGACCCCATGCCACCGATGACGACCACCGCAAACACGACGATGATCAGGTTGGAACCCATCAGCGGGTTCACCTGGTAGACGGGCGCCGCAAGGACCCCGGCAAACGCCGCCAGCGCAACGCCATAGCCATAGGTGAAGGTAATCAGCAGCGGCACGTTGATGCCCAGCGCCTGCACGATCTGCGGATTCTCGGTCCCCGCACGCAGATAAGCGCCGAGCTTGGTCTTCTCGATCATGAACCAGGTACCGAAACACACCGTCAGCGCGGCCACCACGATCCAGGCGCGATAGATCGGCATGAACATGAAGCCGAGATTGACCCCGCCCTGGAGCAGCTCGGGTACCTCGTAAGATTGACCCGAGATACCGTACTGGTCGCGAAAGAGCCCCTCGAAAATCAGCGCCAGACCGAAGGTCAGCAACAGCCCATACAGATGATCGAGTTTGTACAGTTTGCGCAGCATGGTGCGCTCGAGGACGACTCCCAGTGCACCGATGACGAGCGGCGCCAGCAGCAGCGACACCCAGTAGTTGATGCCGAATTTCGTCAGCGCGATCCATGCCACGAAGGCCCCCATCATGTACTGCGCACCATGGGCGAAGTTGATGATGTTGAGCAGGCCGAAAATGATCGCCAGGCCGAGGCTGAGAATCGCGTAGAACGAACCATTGATCAACCCGACCAGCAGCTGGCTGCCGAGCAGGGCACTCGGAACACCGAATATTTCCATATGGGACTCCCGCACCGAGGCGACCAGACGCGTCACCCCGGTGCGACATGATTACCGGATGGACCGCGCTCGGCTCACTTCTTGATCAGGGGGCAGCGCGACTCCGACAACGGCTGGAAAGCCTCGGCGGCCGGGATGGTCTGGCGGACATGGTAGTAGTCCCACGGGTACTTGGACTCCTCGGGCTTCTTCACCTGCACCAGATACATGTCGTGGACCATGCGTCCGTCATCGCGAATCTGCCCATTCTTGGCGAAGAAATCGTTGATGGGCGTCTTCTTCATCTGCGCCATCACCTTGGCCGAATCATCGCTTCCGGCGGCATTGACCGCGCGCAGGTAATGCAGCACGGAGGAATACTGGCCGGCCTGCACCATGCTCGGCATCCGCTTGTGCTTGTCGAAGAAGCGCTTCGACCAGGCCCGGGTAGCGTCGTCGCGATCCCAGTAGAAACCCGTGGTCAGGTACATGCCCTGCGTGTTCTTGAGGCCGAGGGAATGGACGTCGGATATGAACATCAACAGGCCGGCAAGCGACTGCTTCGGGGTGATTCCAAACTCTGCCGCCTGCTTGATGGCATTGGTCGTGTCGGCGCCGGCGTTGGCCAGACCGATGATCTGCGCGCCGGACGCCTGGGCCTGAAGCAGGAAGGACGAAAAGTCCGACGCCGGGAAGGGATGGCGGACCGAACCGAGCACCTTGCCTCCGGTGGCGGTGACGACCGCGGACGAGTCTTTCTCCAGCGCCTGACCGAAAGCGTAATCGGCGGTAAGGAAGAACCAGGTCTTGCCACCCTGCTTGGTCACCGCCCTCGCCGTGCCGTTGGCCAGCGCATAGGTATCGTAGGTGTAGTGCACGGTGACGTCATTGCACTGCTCATTGGTGATCGGCGTGGACGCCGGGCCACTCATCAGTGCAACACGGTTCATCTCCTTGGCGACTTTCATCACGGCCAGCGCGGTCGAGGTGGTGACCAGTTCGGTGGCGGCATCGACGCCTTCACGTTCGAACCATTCGCGCGCCTTGTTCGATGCGATGTCCGCCTTGTTCTGGTGGTCGGCGGAAACCATCTCGACCTTGAACGCCGGTTTGGCTTCGGCGATGAAATCGTCGATCGCCATCTGCGTGGCGAGGACCGCGCCCGCACCGGCAAGGTCGGAATAGGTGCCGGACAAGTCGGTCAGCACGCCGACCTTCACCGTATTGCCCGAGATCTGCGCATTCGCCGCCCCCGAGAGGGTCGCGAATGCGGTTGCGCAAGCGAGTGTCGTCAGTTTCTTGATCTGCATCGTCTGTCTCCGTCCCGTTGAATATTCACCCGAGTCAAACCCCGAGCGTCTGGTGCAGCCAGTCCATCTTCAACGGCAACTCTGCCGCGGGGATGGTGGCAATGATCTCGCCATGTTCGAGCACGTAGTGCCGGTCGGCGAGTGGCGCGGCGAAGCGGAAGTTCTGCTCCACCATGACGATGGTGAAACCGCGTGACTTGAGTTCGGTGATGACTTCGCCGAGCTTCTTGACGATGACCGGAGCCAGGCCTTCTGTGATCTCGTCGAGCAACATCAGCTTTGCCCCGGTACGCAACACGCGCGCCATCGCCAGCATCTGCTGCTCTCCGCCCGAAAGCTTGCTGCCCGGGCTGCTGCGGCGCTCCAGCAGGTTGGGGAACATCCCGTAGATCTCGTCCACCGACATGCCGCCGCTGGCCACCTGGGGTGGTAACAGAAGGTTCTCCTCGGCGCTGAGCGAGGCAAAGATCGCGCGTTCCTCGGGCACATATCCGATGCCGTAGCGCGCCATGCGGTGGGTGGGCTCGGCAATCACCTCCTTGCCGTTGACCATGATCGATCCGCTGCGCCGACCGACCAGGCCGAGAATGGATTTCAGCGTGGTGGACCGACCGGAACCGTTACGCCCGAGCAGGGTGATGCACTCGCCGCGGGCCACCTGCAGGTCGATACCGTGGAGGATGTGCGATTCACCGTAGAACGCATGCAGATCCCGGATCCGCAATATTTCCGGGCGGGGAGTGAAGGCGCTTGTCATGGGCGGGGGCGACCGGGGTCAGTGGTGGGCGTCATTCATGTCATCGGAGCCGACATAGGCTTCGAGCACCTTGGGATTCTTCGACACTTCGGCATAGGTGCCTTCGGCAAGGACGCTGCCGCGGGTGAGCACGGTGATGCGGTCGCAAAGGTTGGCGACCACGGACAGGTTGTGTTCGACCATCAGGATGCTGCGATTGGCCGACACCTTGCGGATCAACTCCACCACGCGACCGATGTCCTCGTTGCCCATACCCTGAGTGGGTTCGTCGAGCAGCATCATCTTCGGGTTCAGTGCCAGGGTGGTGGCGATTTCCAGCGCACGCTTGCGCCCGTAGGGCATCTCGGCGGTGACGGTATCGGCGAAATCCTTCAGATCCACCGATTCGAGCAACGCCATCGCTTCATCGTTGAGCACATCGAGCGACTTCTTCGAGCGCCAGAAATGAAACTCGGTGCCGAGCTTGCGCTGCAGGCCGATGCGCACGTTTTCCATCACCGTCAGGTGCGGAAAGGTGGCGGAGATCTGGAACGAGCGCACCAGTCCGCCCCGCGCGGTAACCGCCGGTGCTTCCCGGGTGATATCCCGCCCCTCGAAACGGATGCTTCCCGATGTCGGCGGCAGGAACTTGGTGAGCAGGTTGAACACGGTGGTCTTGCCGGCCCCATTCGGACCGATCAGCGCATGAATATCGCCGCGCCTGACCTTGAGATCGACATTGGAGACTGCGACAAAGCCCCTGAACTCTTTGGTCAGGCCGACCGTTTCGAGAATGAACTCGTCCATAGTGCTTTCCGGGAATGATGCGGCGCTCGCGTTGAGCCAGGCGAAGGTCTGCCTGTTTGCTGCTCTTTCTGTCCGCCTTCAGTCTTCCGTCATCTGAACTTGCGGGCAACTATCGTTTACCCGCACGCCCCCCGCCAAAGGCCGAGGGGGCCGTCCGCGTGTCGCGCACAGCCCCCTCGAATATTCCCGCTGCAACAGGCCCCTGGCGCGGGACCGTGCCGATATGTCAGTTGCCGCTCATCGCCATCATCAGCTGGTTGATGCGCTTGACGAAACTCGCCGGATCATCCAGCGTGCCGCCTTCGGCGAGCAAGGCCTGGTCGAACAGCACCGCGGCCCAATCGTCGAAGTTCTTGTCTTCGTACTTCAGGCGCAGGACCGCCGGATGCCGCGGATTGATCTCCAGGATCGGTTTCGACATCGGCGCGTTCTGGCCCGCGGCCTTGAGGATGCGCCCGAGGTTCATGCCCAGATCATGCTCGTCCGCCACCAGGCAGGCCGGCGAGTCGGTCAGGCGCAGGGTGACCTTGACGTCCTTGACCCGCTCGCCGAGGCTGGTCTTGATCTTCTCCAACAGTTCCTTGTACTCGTCGGCGGCCTGTTCGACCTCTTTCTTCTCGGCTTCGTCTTCGAGCTGGCCCAGGTCGAGCCCGCCCTTGGCCACCGATGCGAGCGCCTTGCCGGCAAACTCGGTGAGGTTGCCGATCACCCACTCGTCCACGCGGTCGGACAGCAACAGCACCTCGATGCCCTTCTTGCGGAAAATCTCGAGATGGGGGCTGTTCTTCGCGGCATTGAAGGTTTCGGCGGTGACGTAGTAGATCTTGTCCTGGCCTTCCTTCATGCGTCCGATGTAGTCGTCGAGCGAGACCACTTCATCGGGCGTGTCGGCATGGGTGGAGGCAAAGCGCAGCAGGCCGGCAATCTTGTCCTTGTTGGCGAAATCTTCGCCCACGCCCTCCTTGAGTACCTTGCCGAACTCTTTCCAGAAGGTGGCGTACTTTTCCTTGTCGGCGGCCTCATCGCTGGTGGCCATGCCTTCGAGCAGGGCCAGCACCTTCTTGGTGCAGCCCTGGCGGATGGCGTCGATATCCTTGGACTCCTGCAGGATCTCGCGTGACACGTTGAGTGGCAGATCGGCCGAGTCGACCACCCCGCGCACGAAGCGCAGATAAGTCGGCATCAGCTTCTCGGCATCGTCCATGATGAAGACCCGCTTCACATAGAGCTTGACGCCGTGGCGCGCATTGCGGTCCCACATGTCGAACGGCGCATGCGATGGCACGTACAGCAACTGGGTGTATTCCTGGCGGCCTTCCACCCGGGCATGGGTCCACGCCAGCGGCTCGTCGTAGTCATGGCCGACGTGCTTGTAGAACGCCTTGTACTCGTCGTCGGTGACATCGTTCTTCGACCGTGCCCACAGCGCATTCGCCTGGTTGACGGTCTCGTCCTCGTCGGTGACGACCTGCGCCTTCTTCTCTTCGTCCCACTCTTCCTTCTTCATCACGATCGGCTGCACGATGTGATCGGAGTACTTGCGGATCAGGCTCTTGAGCTTCCAGCCGGAGAGCAGGTCGTCCTGACCTTCACGCAGATGCAGGGTGATCTCGGTGCCGCGGTCGGCCTTCTCGATCGGCTCGACGGTGTATTCGCCGGCGGTGTCGCCGGTCATCGCGCACTCCCACTTCACGCCCTCGCTCAGCGGCAGCCCGGCGCGGCGGGTGCGCACGGTGACCTTGTCGGCCACGATGAAGGCGGAATAGAAGCCGACCCCGAACTGGCCGATCAGATTGGCGTCCTTCTTCTGGTCGCCGGTGAGCTTGCCGAAGAATTCCCGGGTGCCCGACTTGGCGATGGTGCCGAGGTGGGTGACGACCTCATCGCGGCTCATGCCGATGCCGTTGTCGCTGATGGTGACCGTCTTCGCCTCGGCATCGAATGCGACGCGGATCTTCAGATCGCTGTCGCCTTCGAACAGGGCGGGCTGGTCGAGGGCCTCGAAGCGCAGCTTGTCGCTGGCATCGGAAGCATTGGAAATCAACTCGCGCAGGAAGATCTCGCGGTTCGAGTACAGCGAGTGGATCATCAGGTGAAGCAGTTGCTTCACTTCGGCCTGGAAATTCAGGGTTTCGGCGGTCTGGGCGCTGGACATCTCGATGCGTCTCCGGTGGTGAAAAAGTGTGAGCTGCAGATTGGGTCGCCGACCCGGATTTTCAAGCCCCGTCGGCAGTCAGTCGTAGCGAACCCCGACAATCTCGATCTCGCGCACGCCGGCCGGGCTCATGAAGCGCACCATATCGCCCTCGCGCGCCTTGATCAGCGCCCGCGCCAGCGGCGAGATCCAGCTGATCATGCCGGCCGCGGCATTGGCCTCGTCCACGCCGACGATCTGCCAGGTTTGCTCGGCGCCGGTGGCATCCTCGACATCACTGATCGTCACCGTGGCACCGAAGAACACCTGATCCACGTTCTGCTGCGCGGCCGGGTCGACCACCTCCGCGTTCTCGATGCGCTTGATCAGAAAACGGATACGCCGGTCGATCTCGCGCAGGCGCTTCTTGCCATAGATATAGTCGCCATTCTCCGAGCGGTCCCCGTTGCCCGCCGCCCAAGCTACGGTTTCGACCATTTTGGGCCGCTCGATCCGCAACAACTGGTCGAGCTCCTCGCGCAGGGCAAGGTAGCCGCGCCGGGTCATATAGTTCTTGCTGCCTGGCGGCAGGCGCAGCGAGGGCGAGAGCGCGTCTTCCTCCTCGTCACCTTCCGCTTCCCTGACGAATGCCTTGTTCATGATGACCTTCCCGAATGCCGGCAAACCGGTGATGATAATGGATAGAACGGGCAAATTCCGACGACTGTACCCCGTCAACATTGTCATCGACTCACCTGCCGCATACCATAGCCCTAGGAGGCTGTCGGACTTGAGGCTGATCTACTGCGCCAGTGGGAGAAGCGGTCCATATCCGCCCGTTTTTTTCGTTGCATAGAATGACTATGCGCCTCAAAACCGGCCGAATCGGTCCTCGCTTTCCCACTCGGCTCGTGACGATCGCTCAAGTCCGACAGCCTCCAAGGGGATTCACCGACAAACGGCGCAGCCGCGCCAGCACCCGAGCGGGTTCACGATGAACGACGACAGGATGAACGACGACAGCTTCGACAACGCAACCAGTCTGCAGTTGCGCCTGGAAGCGTTGCGCGCAGAGCACCGCGATCTCGACGAGGCGATTGCCAGGCTGATTGCTGCGCCCACCGACGATCAGCTCCTGATCCGGCGGATGAAGAAGCGCAAGCTGGCACTCAAGGATCGCATTTCGATCATCGAGCGTCTTGTCGAGCCCGACGACCTGGCCTGAAACGAGCCATCTACCAGAAACGGCACTCATGACCCAACCCGGACTCTACGGTCGGGAAACGCTCGCGCTCCATGCCGGGCAATCTCCCGATGCGACGCACGGTTCGCGCGCGACACCGATCCACTTCACCACCAGTTACGTTTTTCCGGATGCCGATCAGGCTGCCGCCCTGTTCAATCTGGAGCAGCCCGGCCACGTCTATTCTCGCATCTCGAACCCCACCAATGCCGTGCTCGAAGAGCGGATTGCCGCACTCGAAGGCGGCGTTGGCGCGGTGGCCGTTGCCAGTGGTCAGGCCGCCTTCCATCTTGCCGTCACCACTCTGATGGGCTGCGGCGGCCACATCGTCGCCTCGCGCTCGCTCTACGGCGGCTCGCACAACCTGCTGGCGTACACCCTGCCACGCTTCGGCATCCGCACCACCTTCGTCGATCCCCGCGATGCCGATGCCTGGCGTGCCGCGATCCGCCCCGAGACCCGGCTGCTGTTCGGCGAATCGATCGGCAACCCGGGACTGGACGTGCTCGATATTCCGACCGTGGCCGGCATTGCCCATGCCGCCCGCCTGCCCTTGCTGGTCGACGCCACCCTGGTGAGCCCTGCCCTCCAACGCCCGTTCGAACTGGGAGCCGACCTGGTGATGCACTCTGCCACCAAGTTCATCGGCGGCCACGGCGTCGCCGTCGGCGGGCTGCTGGTCGATGGCGGCCGCTTCGACTGGGAGGCCTCCGGGCTGTTTCCGACCCTGACCGAAGCCTACGAGGGCTTTCACGGCATGGATTTCGCCGAGGAGTCGCCGGTCGCAGCCTTCCTGCTGCGTGCCCGCCGTGAAGGCCTGCGCGATTTCGGCGCCTGCCTGTCGCCGATGAACGCGTTCCAGATCCTGCAAGGGCTGGAAACCCTGCCATTGCGGATGCGCGCGCACGTTGACAACGCCGGCACGGTCGCCGACCACCTGGCCACTCATCCGCTGGTGGACAGAATCGCCTACCCCGCCCTCGCCTCCCATCCGGACCACGCGCTGGCGCAACGGCTCCTGCCCGACGGCTGCGGTGCGGTGCTGTCGTTCGAGCTCAAGGGCGGACGTCAGGCCGGCAAGGCGTTTATCGGTGCACTCCGACTGTTCTCGCACCTGGCCAACGTCGGCGACGCCAAATCGCTGGTCATCCACCCGGCAAGCACCACCCACTTCCGCATGTCGGCCGCCGATCTCGCGGCTGCCGGAATCGGCGAAGGTACCGTGCGCCTCTCAGTCGGCCTGGAGAATGTCGGCGACCTGCTCACCGACCTCGATCGCGGGCTGGCCGCCGTCGACAAGCTGTCGAAGGGGTGATCGGCATGGACATCGCCGTCAATCAGCACCTCACCCGGATCTACACCGGCGGACGCAGCTTCGACCGCGAGCTGCCGACCGTAGTCCTGATCCACGGCGCAGGACACGACCACAGCGTCTGGAATTACCAGGCCCGCCACCTCGCGCACCACGGCTATGGCGTGCTGGCACCCGACCTGCCGGGCCATGGCGGATCGCACGGTGAGCCGCTGCGCGACATTGACGCCATGGCGACCTGGCTGCTCGACCTGACCGACGCGGTCGGCTGCACCCGGATGCACCTCGTCGGCCACAGCATGGGGTCGCTGATCGCGCTCGCGACCGCGGCAAAGGCAGCCGACCGGGTCGCCCGCCTGATCCTGGTGGGCAGCGTGGCGCCGATGCCGGTTGCGCCGGTGCTGTTGGACGCCGCCGGCGACGACCGTGATCGCGCCCACGCGATGATCAATCAGTGGTCCTTCAGCCCGACCGCTCAACTCGGCGCCAGCGCCACGCCCGGCATCTCGCTCGTCGGTGCAAACCAGCGCCTGATGGAACGCCAGCCGGCCGGCGTTCTGGCCACCGACCTGCAGGCGTGCAACGCATGGACCGATGGCTTAACGGCCGCCGCCGGGATCCGCTGCCCGACACTGATGCTGTGCGGCGAGCGCGACCAGATGACCCCCGCGCGTGCGGTAAAACCCTTATACGACGCACTGGCCAACGCGGCGGGCGGTGCGCGTATGATGACGCTGGCGGGCGCCGGCCACGCAATGATGGCCGAATCGCCCGCCGCGGTCGGCAATGCAATTAGGAGGTTTCTGGAGGCGTAGTGCTGGCGGATTACAGGTGGACTGTTACGCCGGTCGGCAACCCGAATTGCCTCCATCGTTGTCCCTTGCCCTACCACAACCATTCTGCTGCTGAAAAAATACAACCCGACAGGAGAGAGACACATGTCGCAGCCGAACGATACCGAGCTTGACGATGCCGCGGGGCTTCCCTTCCCCACGGTTCGCGACATCCCGTTTACCGCCCCCTTCGCGTGGGTCGCGCGGGGATTCGGCGACCTCAGGGCCTGCCCCATCCCGAGCCTGTTCTATGGTTTCTGCTTCGCCGGTATGGGCCTGCTGGTCACCTTCGTGTTCGAGCACGCGTACGAATACACCTCGGCGCTGACGTCGGGCTTTCTGTTGCTGGGTCCCTTCCTTGCCATGGGTCTGTACGAGATCAGTCGCCGGCATCAGCTCGGCGAAAACTGCTCGCTGGCACCGACGCTCACGGTGTGGAAGCGCAACGCCGGCAACATCGGCCTGTTCGCGGTGGTGCTCGGCGTGGTCTTTCTGGTGTGGGCGCGAGCGTCACTGGTCGTGTTCGCCCTGTTCTACTCCAACGAGATGCCCAACCTCTCCGGTTTCCTGGGCCAGTTGCTGGCGCTCGAGAACATCGAATTCCTGCTGGTCTATCTCGGCATCGGGCTGGTCTTCGCCACCCTCGTGTTCGCCGTCAGCGTGGTCTCGATTCCGCTGATGCTCGACCGCAACCAAGATGCCATCAGTTCGATGCTCGCCAGCATCGCCGCATTGGTGCGCAATCCGGCGGCAATGAGCGTGTGGGCCATTCTGCTGGTTTCGATGACCATCATCGGCTTTCTCAGTTTCCACATCGGCCTGGTCGTGTTGATGCCGATCATCGGCCACGCCACCTGGCACGCCTATCGCGATCTGGTGGAGCCGTTGCCGACGCGCTGAACACGGCAACGTTCAGCCGCCAAGTTCGAGCACGACGGGCTGGTGATCCGACGCATCGGTGTCCGCACACACGGTCACCGCCCTCACCCTCGATGCGAGATCTGCACTGACAAAGGCAAAGTCGCAGCAGTACGGGCGGTCCGGCCAGTCGGCGCCATGCAGGCCAACCGTTGGCGGATGCGGCGTGGGCCCCTCGACCACGCACCAGGCATCCCGCCATGCGGGTACCGCAGGGTCCGTGGGCGCAAGAATGGCATCGTAATCGGCCGAGCCCGGCTCGCAGTTGAAGTCGCCACACAACACCGCGGCGGCCGGCCGGGGCCACGCCCGAAAGCCCGGATTTGACTCTTTGATGACTGGCGGCGCCAGCGCGTGGGCAACCGCTTCACGGTGCACATCCCGCAGGCGCGCGATCTGGGCAGCGCGTTGCAGTGCCGAGTAGTATTCCAGATGCGTCGTCAGCACCCTGAGCGCCCCGCCGGGTGCATCCACCACCGCTTCGACACAGATCCGCTGCATTGCAGGCACGGTCGGATCGGCCGGGCTCGGCAGCAGATGACGAAACACCTGCCCGACCGGATGCCGCGACAACAGCAGATTGCCGAATCGCGCCCGGCCACCATTGCCATCGGGCACATCGACCGCGGCGCCGAACACGGCTTCATAGTCGGCAAAGGCCGCCCCCAGAATCGCCGGCCCATCCTCGCAATGTCCCCCGGCAAGCCCCGAAAAGCGCTGAGCCACCTCCTGCAGGCAAATAACGTCGGCATCACCGATCGCGTGCAGCGCAGCGATCGTCCGATCCAGATCGACCCGTCCATCCGCCCCTCGGCCCCACTGAATATTCCAGCTCACTATCCGCATATAACCTCCTCATCCTTGCCGTAACGGGTCCTGACAGGCTGCAGCCGGTCGCCCCCCGTCGCAGGTTCACGATCTGCGCCGCGCGCGAAACCTGGCGCATCAGGCACCATCATCCTCCCCGCAGTGCGTCAGGATGAAGCTGCGCACCTTGTCGCGCAGCGCGAGCATGTCGTGCCATCCCGCCCCGGTCGGTTCGACCGGGGGGCTGATCGTCACCGCCAGCGGGCCGCGACGCGGTCGCCACGACCCGTCGGGCAGCACCTGCCGCGTACCGGCAAGCGCGATCGGGACCACCGGCAGGCCATTCGCAACCGCGACCTGGAAAGCCCCGAGACGAAAAGCCTGAAGGGCCGGTCGCGCATTGAAAGTGCCTTCTGCAAAGAACAATAGCGGCGGCGAAACGCGGGCGCCAGCGACCAGCGTCTGTGCATCCTCGACGCCCTTGCGCGAGTCGAAGCGCTCGACGAAGCGGGCACCCATGCGCGAAAACAGCGCATGCATCAAGGGGTTGGCCTTGAATTCGGCCTTGGCGACGAAACCGACCGGCCTCGGCAGCGCAGCGACGAGCACGAACCCGTCGACGTAGCTCGCATGATTGGCGACCAGCACGCAGGGACCGGACGGCAGGTGTTCGAGACCTTCCACCCGCAGCGGGCATGCGCTGACCACGCGAAACAGGCGTGCCAACGTGCGGGCCACGGCCCAGCGCAGCCGGAGCGTGGGCAGGGTAAGGATCGCAAGCGCGGCAAGCGGCGCAAGCACACCGAATCCCGCCCACACCCGGATCCCATGGAGAAGCTGGCCGGCACGCTCACCGCCGGCACGCACGCGTCCCCTCCAACTGGCGATCTCCAGGCGCAGAAGCTGCAGCCACGGCGCCCGTGCCGATGCGCCGAGCGTGCCGTTCAAATAGGCATCGCGCACTGCAGCGCGGCGAATCTTGCCACTCGAGGTCTTCAACACCGCATGGGGCGGCACCAACACCACCACATCGGGCTGCAGTCCGACCTGGTCGACCGCCGCGGCCGTGATGCGCTGCTCGAGGGTGTGCCGGGGGGCGTCATCGCGCGCGCGCGTCTCGGCCACCACGACGAGTTCTTCGTCCGCACGGTGGGCACCGACGACACCAAAGACCGCCACACAGCCCTTGCGTACGCCGGCGAGATTGCCGATTGCCTGTTCCAGGTCGTAGGGGTAGAAATTGCGTCCGCCGCGGATGATCATGTCCTTGGCCCGCCCGGTGATATGGACCTCGCCGTCGGCCAGGTAGGCGTAATCACCAGAGACCAGCCATTGGCCATTAAAGAGGGTGGCGCTTGCCGCCGGGTTACGGTAGTACCCGGCCGTGGCCGAAGGCCCGCAAAACTCAAGACTGCCGATGCTGCGCTCGGGCTGCACCCGCCCGCCTTCATCGACGATCCGCACTTGGTGGCCGGGTAGCGGCGGTCCGCAACAGACGAAGACCAGGGCACTTTCATCACCGGCTGCGGCGGGTTCGGCGCGGCCGTGGATCATCATGGCGTCGCGCTGCACGCGGTCAAGCTGCACCCCGCGACCCGGTGGCGATATCGCCAGTCCCACCGTACATTCGGCGAGACCATAGACCGGGGTGAGAATTTCGCGCCGCAGTCCGTAAGCGGCAAAGGCAGTGGCAAAACGCGCCATCGAATCCGGGCTCACCGGCTCGGCGCCATTGATCGCCAGCCGCCAGCTGGACAGATCCAGCCCCTCCAGTGGCTGGTCGGACAAACGCCGAACGCAGAGGTCGAACGCAAAGTTGGGGGCCGCGGTCACCGTGCCGCGATGGTGATGGATGGCCCACAGCCAACGCTCGGGTCGGGCCAGAAAATCCAGCGGCGACATCAGTATCAGCGGGCAGGCGTAGTAGAGGCTGCCCAGCCACGCGCCGATCAAGCCCATGTCGTGGTAAAGCGGTAGCCAGCTCACCGCGACATCGGTCGAGGTCAGCCCGATCGCGCTCCCCCACGCACGGATGTTGCCAAGCAAGTTGCGATGGCTGAGCATCACGCCCTTCGGGTCGCCCGTCGATCCGGAGGTGTACTGGATCAGTGCCAGCTCGTCGCCATCGGCAGGCATGCGCGACATCGGCGCGGCATCGAGATCGGCAGGCGTCAATACGCGATCGAGCGCCGGCGCCAGACCTGCAAGCATGCGCGCGAGCGGGCGAACCTGATCGAAGGTGATCAGCACGCGCGCCTCGCAATTGCGCAGGATGCCGGCCTGTCGCCGCAGATGGTCCTCGAGTTGGGCCGGCCGTGCCGGCGGATAGATCGGCACCGGCACGGCGCCGGCAAACAGGATTCCGAAGAAGCTGCGGAAGAAATCCAGCCCCGACGGCAGCATCATCGCCACGCACTGCCCCGGCCGGATGCCGACGCGCATCAGTGCCGCGGCAACCCGTGCGGCGGCATCGGCGAGTTGCCCATAGCTCAGGGCCTCGGTCTCGTCCGCGCTGCGGTAGAAGGTGACATGTATGCGGTCGGGGTGGCGGGCCACATGCCAGTCGAGCACCTCGACCAGGGTGGCGGCGTCCGCCGGAACGCCCTCGGCCTGTTCCGGGATCGCCAGCCGCACACCCGCAAGCGCCGAGCGGGCGGACCGATGCCCAGCGTTTCCGATCGCGTCGATGAGCTGTCGTGGCGTTTCGGCCGCCCCCAGCACTTCCGCCGGGAGGCGGACGTCGAAGCCGCGCTCCACCCGCGCCAGCAGTTCGACCCGGGCAAGGCTGTCCAGACCCAGATCGCGGTCGAACAGACTGTCGAGTCCGGCCCGCGTCTGCGAACGCGGCTGCAGCTCCCGCAGCAAGTCGTCGACGAGGCTCAGCAGGCGGGCAACATCGTGCGGCAAATCGGATCCTGATCGTTCCGACACGTTCATGCCTCCGGTATTCGACGGTCGCTGCAACCAAGGTAACACCCGGAGGAGACGCGCGCGTGATCGCGACTTCGATACCCGGACGCAACTTCCCTGCGCATCGGACGCCCGCCAGCCCGGTATCCCTGCGGCCTTCGCCGCGGGTGGCCTGCCCTACGCCGGCTACATGCAGTGCTCGGGGCGGGCAGCAGCCCACGCCTCGTAGACGGACACCTCTCATCCGGACGAGTTCTGCCGCCCGCCGAATGTGATTTCGATCAAGGCAGCTGCGGCCGGCGCCGCCCACAATCGACATGAAACGGAATCGTCACCGGCCGCACGGTCGCGCGATTCATGACCCAATCACCCACTCGCGCATCGTGCCGGACGGATGCGGCCTCCGGTGTCGACCGAGGATGCTCTGCCATGTCCGAACCCGCTCCCGAACACCCGAAAAGCAGACCGGCCGCGCGATCGCTGCAGCCGGCGCAGGTCAGTCTGGCCGACCTGTGGTCGTCGATCGCGGTCGGGATGGCTCAGTTCCGCGCCGTGCCGATGTTGAGTGCGGCCTACGCGGCCGTGTTCGTCGTTCTGGGCGGCATGCTGTTTCTGGTCCTCGACGCGGTGTCGATCGCGCCGCTCAGCCTCTCACTGGCGGGTGGATTCATGCTGGTCGGGCCGATACTGCTGGCCGGTTTCTTCTCGGTTTCGGACGTCCTTCACGCCGGCGGGAAGCCGGTGGCCGCCGACATCCCGCGTGGGTTCCGGCGCATGCCGCGAGGCGGCTGGGTCGTCTCCTTCGTATGCGCGCTGCTGTTCCTGATCTGGCTCACCGATGCGGGAACCCTCTATGGTTTCATGGTCGGTCACGAGCCGATCGGGTTCGCCCGCATGTTGCCGGCCGACGCGCGGGTAAGCGATTTCATCCTGTTCAGTTCGATCATGGGTGCGGTGCTGGCCTTCATTCTGTTTACCATCTCGGCGTTCTCCATCCCGCTCATCCACGACCGGCGCGCCGACCTCGTCTCCGGCGTCGTCGCCAGCGTCCGCGCAGTGTTCACGCGTTTTCCGGTGATGATGTGCTGGGCCGTGGTGCTTGCGGTGGTGATCATGATCAGCGCATTGGTGCTGCCGCTGCTGCTGATCACCCTGCCGGTGATGGCCTACGCCAGCCGGGCCTTCTACTTCAGGGTCTTTCCGAAGTAGAAAGCCCGGATTCGCGGCAACTGCTCCGGACGAAGCCATTCGCCGGCGATGTCCGGGCCTTGCGCGACGGTAGCAACGCGGTGGCGGGCGAACCGGACACGGCTGACACTCGGTCGGCATTCGGCTAACATCAGGCCCGTTGGTGCTCGTGCTTCCTTTCCGGGAGCACAGTTCAACGGGAAGCAGGAGTCTCGTCCCCCCGGCCTCGAACGGCTGCGCGGGGCGGGATAACCTGCGCTGCCCCCGCAACGGTAAGCGGCCAGGCCCGGAATTCGATGTCCGGGCCACTTCCATCACCCAGCCACTGGAACCGGGATCGATCAGATCCGCCCGGGAAGGCGATGGAAATGTGTGCCGCCAGCCCGGATACCGGCCAACAAGGCTGTTGCGGTTCGCCTGACGAACCGCAACCTTGTGCCCACGCACTGTCGGGGAAGACAGTGAGGGCGACTTTTCGAGTTCATCACCATGACCATCCGACCCGGCCGTTCGCCGCTGACGGCGCTCGCCTGCGCCGTGGCCGTCGCCACCGTAACCACTGTCGCAACGCCCGCCTTCGGCCACGGCGACCACACCCATGGGCACGCCACCCTGACCCTCGTCATCGAGGGCGATGTACTGAGGGGCGAATTCAACTTCCCGCTGGAGAGCCTGCTCGGGTTCGACTACCCACCGAAGACCCCCGCGCAACAGCAGACCCTCGATCTCCTGAAGGGCCGTCTCGGCGAACTCGACAAGTTCATCGAGCCCGCTGCCGAAGCGGCCTGCACCGTCGCCCGCTCACAGCTTGCACCGGATCTCGCGACCGCGGACCGATCGGCGGACATTGCCAACATCGTCTATGCGTTCGAGTTCGAATGTGCCCGGGTGTCCGCGCTGCAATCGATCGTCTTCTCCGCGTTCGGTAACCATGCCGGGCTCAAGCAGCTGAGGGTCAGCCTGAGCGCACCGGCCGGCCGCAAGACCGTCACCGTAAGGCCGAAGTTTCCGGCCATCACCTTCTGACCCCCGTCACCGGAAACCGACAATGATAGAAGCAAGCTTTCTGCAGATCGCCCAAGCCCTGCTGTGGCCGGTACTCACCCTCGTCGCGCTTGCCTTCACCTACGCCCTGTGGGTCGCCGGCAGGACCCTGATGGAAGGCTGGCAACGCTGGCGCCTGCCCGACTATGCCTGCCTGCCCGGTGACGCCGGGTATTCGATGGAAGAACTGGAGATGCGGGTACTGCGCCAGATCGAGCCATTGCGGCTGCTGAGCCGGGTCACGCCGATGCTCGGACTGATTGCGACCATGATTCCGCTCGGCCCCGCGCTGCAAAGCGTGGCCACCGGCCAGGGGCACGAAGCGTTGGCGGTATTCAGCGGCGCCTTTGCCGGCGTGGTACTGGCGCTGGCAGCGGCTTCGGTCGGCCTGGTAGTCTATTCGGTGCGGCGGCGCTGGCTGCTGGCCGAATTGCTGTCCATCCGCAAGGCCCGTGAGGTGCGGGCATGAGTCTCAAGCATCTGAAGGTGCTCGACGAGGACGATGAAGATCCGATGCTGTCGGCCGTCAATCTGGTCGACGTGTTCCTCGTGCTGGTGGTCGCCCTGCTCGCTGCAGTGGCGGCGAGTACGCGCCAGACCGCCCCTCCCGACCCCACCCGGGTGCACAAGGCGGGCGAGCCGGACATGGAGATCGTGGTCACCGAGCAGGGACGCGAAGTCCGCTACAAGGGCAGTGGAAGCGTCAGCGATGGCAAGGGCGTGCGTGCCGGCGTTGCATACCGCCTGCACGATGGCAGCATCATCTATGTCCCCGAGGATGGTGCCGCGGGCGAGAAACCGGGCGCAGGTGACGACCGATGAACACGCTGCTCCGGCTGCTGTGCATCGCCCTCTGGTGCGCGAGCGGCAACGCCCTCGCCCGCGACCTGCTGTGGGTGACGGCGGACATCACTCCTGCCGCGCGCAGCGCGATGATCGAACGTCTCGGTGCTGCGGCAGGATGGACGGTCCGCCACCTCGACCATCCGCTGCGTGACACCCCGGGGCAGGCCGCGGAACAGCGCGAAGCCATGGCCCGGGCCCTGACACAGGCCGACCTGGTGTGGGTCGATGTGCCTCACGCAAGCGCCCATGCCCGGCTGCACAAACTCTTCGGTTCCATGCTCGACGCCCACGCGGCCAGTCATCCCGAGCGGGTGGTATGGATCAGCGCCGAAGTGCCGGCAGCTCCGGCCGACCGTGCGGCACGGCGTATGGACGAGTATCTGCGCGCGGGGGGCGAAACCAACGTCCGCCACGCGTTCACGCTCGCCTCCGCCGCCATCGACCAGGCTGCGGTGCCGGATCTGCCGGCTCCGCGGCGGTGGCCCGCGCGCGGCCTCTATCATCCCGATGCGCCGGACTTCTTCGACAACGCCGACGCACTGGCGGCCTGGCAAGGCACGGTCCCCCGCTACAGCGACCAACCCGCAGTCGCGGTGCTGGTGCATCGCTACCATTTCATCAACGGCGCCACCGACTGGCTGGACGACTGGCTTCGGCGGTTCGCGCACCAGGGCCTCTTTGCCTATGCGGTGTTCGGCCAGCAGGTCGATGGCGCCGGACTCGCGGCCATGCTGGAGCAGGACTCCGCAGCCGCGGCCCCCACCCCGCACCCGCGATTGATCGTGGTCCATCAGCTCACCCCGCAGGCCGCCGCACTGCAGCCGCTGTTCGAGCGCTGGGCCACCCCGGTGCTGGCGACCCAGCCCTACCGCCAGGGCGATCAGGCGGCGTGGGAACAGGACGCCGCAGGGCTGTCGCTCGGCGACACCCCGTTCTATCTGGTCCAGCCCGAGGCCGCCGGTGCGATCGATCCGCTGATGGTGGTCACCCATGCCGACCGGGGCCGACGCACCGTGCTCATCGAGCGCCAGGCCGACGCGGTGGTGGCAAAGGCGAAGCGTCTGCTTGCGCTCCGTTCGCGCCCAGCCGCGGACAAGCAGCTGGTCGCCATGGTGTACAACTATCCGCCGGGCGGGACCAATTTCGGCGCCTCCTTCCTCAACGTACCGCGCAGTCTGGAACAGGTCTCCGGCGCATTGGCCGCAGCCGGTTACGACACCCGGCCCACACCCGAGGCCGATTGGATTGGCGGGCTCCAACCCCTGCTCCGGGCCTACTACCCGGACGCCGATCTCGTCGCCCTGCTGCAGGCACAGCAGGCAGAGGCGCTGCCGCTGGCGCGTTACGAGACCTGGTGGCAGACCCTGCCGGCGCCGGTGCGGCAGCGGATCGAGCGCCATTGGGGACCGCCTGCCAGCAGTCGCTATGTCGTGCAGTGGGAGGGCGAACCGGTGTTCGTGATCCCCCGCCTGCAGATCGGCAAGCTGTCGGTACTGCCGCAGCCACCACGCGAGGAGACCCTGCGCCGCGGCCAGAACCCCTTCATGCACCGCAGCAAACAGCCGCTGTCGCACCATTACCTCGCGGTCTACCTGTGGGCACAGCAAGCGGATGCCCTGATCCATTTCGGCACTCACGGCACCCAGGAATGGGCACCGGGCAAATCGCGCGCACTCGACGTGCTCGACGATGCACTGCTGCCACTCGGGGATCTGCCGGTGATCTACCCCTATATCGTCGACAACCTCGGCGAGGCGCTGACCGCCAAGCGCCGTGGCCGTGCGCTGCTGGTCAGCCATCGCACCCCGGTGTTCGCCACCGCCGGCTTTCCGGCCAGACTGGCCCAGATGCACCAGCTGATGCACGAATGGGAGATCGC
The DNA here is from genome assembly GCF_057656155.1 of Azoarcus sp. Soil_N_20. NCBI lineage: Bacteria > Pseudomonadati > Pseudomonadota > Betaproteobacteria > Rhodocyclales > Zoogloeaceae > Azoarcus > Azoarcus sp. Soil_N_20. Next base: position 426,600 of record NZ_JBDGKX010000003.1, read on the forward strand.
CGACCTTGGCCCCACCCGCACCGCACTCACCCACCAGCTGGTGGAGTTGATCGTGGAACATCAGTTTCACCGCGACCTTGGCTGGAGCCGCGACCAGATCAGTGCCGAGCTCGAGAAATTCATGGAAGTCCTGCACCCCTGGCTCGACCAGCTCGCGCAGAGCTCACAACCCAGGGGCCTGGCCGTATTCGGCAAGACCCCGGACGAGGGGCTGCGCCGCCAGACCATCCTGCAGGCCCTGCGCCAGCCGCTGCTCGATGCCCTGGGCGAGGATATCGACGAGACCTTCCTGATCGCCTATCGCGACGTCGCCTACTCGCGCCCCGCGCGCTGGCTCGAAGTCGCGCTGCGCGACCCGCAGGCGGCGAGTGTGCTCGACCTGCGTCCGCCCGAACCCGAAACCGCCGTACCCAATCGCGCAGCACGCCGCGCGATCGACCACGATGCGCTGCTCGAACTTGCCGGCCGTGCGCAAACCCTGGACCGCCTGCTGGCCACCGAAGGCGAGATGGACGGGCTGTTGAACGCACTCGAGGGCCGCTTCGTGCCGGCGGCGTATGGCGGCGACCCGATCCGCAACCCGGACAGTCTGCCCACCGGGCGCAACCTGACCGGGCTCGACCCCAGTCGCCTGCCGACCCGCCAGGCCTACAACGTCGCCCGCATCCTGTTCAAGAACTGGCTCGACGACTGGCACAAGGCTAACGGCGGGCAGCCGCCACGGCGCATGGTGCTGTCGCTGTGGGCCGGCGAAACCTTGCGTCACCAGGGCATCATGGAAGCCCAGGCGATGGTGGCGCTCGGGGTGCGCCCGGTGTGGGACGATTCCGGTCGGCCACGCACGGTCGAGCTGATACCGGCGGACGAACTCGGCAGGGCGCGGGTCGATGTCGTGCTGAGCGTAACCGGTTCCTACCGCGATCAGTTTCCGGCCCTGATGGCGCTCCTCGACCAGGCGGTGGCCGCGGTGACCGAGGCCGAGCCGCTCGGTGCGATCGCGCTCAACAGTACCGAGGTCGCCACCGAGCTCGCCCGGAAGGGCGTGCCTGCAGCACAAGCCCGGCTGCTCGGTCAGGCGCGGGTATTCGGCAATGCGGTCGGCGACTACGGCACCGGTATTTCCGACGCAGTTCAGGACAACGGACTGCGCACCCGTGACGATCGACTGGGCGCCATGTTCCTGCAGCGCATGAGCCAACCCTATATCGGCGGCAGCGCGCTCGAAGGCATTCCCGCCGGGATCGCGGCCCAGGCGATCGGCGCGCAGTTGCGTCGCGCCGACGCCGCCATCCTGTCGCGGACCTCCCATCTGTATGCAATGGCGAGTTCGGACGATCCGTTCCAGTATCTCGGCGGCCTTGCGGCCGCCGCACGCACTGCCGGCAAGACGAAACCCCTGCACCTGTTCGTCAACCAGTTGCAGGACGGCAACGAGCCGTTCACCGAGAGCGCGCAACGCAGCATCGCAATGGAGATGCAGTCGCGCTATCTCCACCCGGGCTGGATCGAGGCGCAAAAGGCCGAGGGCTATGCCGGCACCCTGCAGGTACTCAAGGCGGTCCAGTTCATCTGGGGCTGGCAGGCCACGGTCGACGGCACGGTGCGGCCCGATCACTGGCAAGGGTTCTACGACGTACTGGTGAAGGACAAGCACGCGCTGGGCATCCCCGAATGGCTGCGCAGCCACCCGCAAGCCTATGCCCAGACCCTGGAACGGCTGGTGCAGGCGCAGCGCCACGGCCACTGGGCGCCCGACGCTGCAGGCCGCCGCGAGCTGGCGCAACTGTACGAGGAGCTGACCCGCCGCGCACCGCTCGCGCGCGAGTTGCCCGCCGTCCGCCAGTGGGTTCACGACCAGCTGTCACCACCGGAGAACACGACGCGCAGGCGGTCCCGAGGATTGGCCGTGGCAGTGCCCACCGCGCAGCCCCTGCCGCCACCACAGGTCGAGCCGCCGTCACCCGACACCGAGCACCCGCCCGCCGCGGCGCCCGTGCTGCGGGGCGTGCTGCTGCGGCGCGAGGATCAGGTCGCGGCCGCGGCCGACAAGCTGCCCGCCGTGCTGACGATGCTGGTCATGGCGCTGGTGGCTGGCGCCGGCGCAACCCGGCAGTGGGCGAGCCACCCCGGGCGTCGGCTGCCTGCCATCGGGCGCCGATGACCGGGATGCAATCATCGTGCGGCGCCGGACCAGGCGGGAGGGGCGTGCCGCAACTCCCATTCGGCGCGCTTCACTGGCATCATTGGAACCCGACTCCCCCGCTTACGACCCGATGTCTGCACACGACCATCATCCCGCACATGCCCACGACCACGACCACGATCTTGGCGGTCATGGGCATGGCAGCCACGATCACGATCATTCGGCCAGTCGCTGGCTGCCGCTGGCGCTGAGCCTGACTCTCGGCTTTGCGGCGGTAGAGGCGATTGCCGGCTGGTGGTCGGGATCGCTGGCCCTGCTCGGCGATGCCGGTCACATGGTGACCGACTCGATGGCGCTCGGGCTCGCCGCGCTCGCAGCTCGCCTCGCGCTGCGGCCGACCAGCGTGCGCCACTCGTTCGGGCTGCGGCGGGTCGAAAGCCTGGCCGCACTGATCAACGGACTGCTGATGATCACCCTGGTGGCAACCCTGCTATGGCAGGCCATGGTCCGCCTCGGCAATCCACGGGAGATCGTGGGCGAAGCGGTAACCCTGGTCGCGCTCGCCGGCCTTGGCGTGAACCTGCTGGTGGCCTGGCTGCTGACCCGCGGCGAGACGGATCTCAATACCCGGGCGGCATTGCTGCATGTGATGGGCGATATCCTCGGCTCCATCGCCGCACTCACATCGGGGCTGGTGATCCAGTTCACCGGCTGGGTCACAATCGACCCGCTGCTCACGATGCTGATCTGCGGTCTGATCCTGGCCTCGACCTTGGCGCTGTTGCGCCGCGTCGTGCATACGCTGATGGAAGGCGTGCCCGACAACCTGTCACTGCCCGAGGTCGGGCAATCGATGGCGGCCGTCGAGGGCGTACGCTCCGTTCATGATTTGCACATCTGGAGTCTGGACTCGCGTCATCCCGCGCTTTCCGCTCATCTGGTGATCAGCGACGCGCAGCAGTGGCCTGTCATCTTGCGCCACCAGCGCGAACTGCTCGCGGCCCGCTTCGGCATCGAACACGTCACCCTGCAACCGGAACTCGCGCCCGATCAACCGCTCGTATTCGTGCCGCAGCATTCCCGTGCAGCCGCAGATCGACGATAATTGATTGGACTATTACGGAACTCCATCATGCATTCCGCCCAGGAAATCGTCAGTCACGTCGAATCGCTTGCCTCGCTGCCCACGGTGTACCACCGGATTCGGGAGCAACTCGACGCCCCCGACGGCTCCATCATCGAAGTCGCCCGTCTGGTCTCGTCCGATCCGGCGCTGACCACCGGGGTGCTGCGTCTGGTCAATAGCGCGTTCTACGGTTTCGGGGGCCAGATCGACACCGTGGAACGCGCGGTGCCGATTCTCGGACTGCAGCAGGTGCACGATCTCGTGCTCGCCATCGCGGTGAGTGCGGTGTTCGAGGGCATGCAGCCCGAGCACATGGACATGAATCGCTTCTGGCATGGCAGCATGATATGCGCGCTGTCGTCCCGGGCGCTCGCACGCGCGGCACATAACGCGGCATCGGAGCGCATGTTCGTGATCGGACTGCTGGCCGATATCGGCCATCTGGTGATGTACCAGACGATCCCGGATCTGGCCGAAGAGGCGCAGTCCGCGGCCGATGCGAGTGGCGAAGCGCTCTACCTGGTCGAGCGCCGGATCATCGGCTGCGATCACGCGGAAGTCGGCGCGGCGCTGATGGACGCCTGGCGACTGCCGTCCTGCTTTGCCGATGTGATCGGCGCCCAGCTCGTTCCGCGCCTCGGGGGCGAACGCACGGCCGAGGCCACCCTGCTTCATATCGCCACCGGCATCGTTCACGCCGATCGTTACCAGGAGTCGAGCGAGATTGCCGCTGCACGGATCGACCCCGCAATGTGGGACGACATCGGCCTCGGCCCCGAGTGCATCGCCAAGGTCAGGGAAGACGCCGAACTCCACCTTTCGGCCTGCATCGCCACGTTCTTTCCGCGGCGACGCGAGCACTGAGGCGAGTCCCGGTCTTGCCGGACCACCCCCGGATCCTCCGCGACGCATCGCTGTCGGCGATCGTTGCCGGCTTCGTTGCGGTTCTGGTCGGCTATACCAGTTCGGCGGTCCTGGTATTCCAGGCGGCGGCCGCACTGGGCGCCGGCCCGGCCGAGATCGGCTCGTGGATGGGCGCGCTCGGGCTCGGCATGGGCCTGAGTTCGATCGCATTGTCGCTGCGCTATCGGGCGCCGGTGCTCACCGCGTGGTCCACCCCGGGTGCGGCGATGTTGATCAGTGCGGCAGCAGGCGTGCCGATGAACGATGCCATCGGCGCCTTTCTGGTCTGCGCGCTGCTGATCACCGTTGCCGGCTTCAGCGGCCTGTTCGAGCGGCTGATGGGGCGGATCCCGATTTCGCTCGCAGCCGGCATGCTGGCCGGCGTGTTGCTGCGCTTCGGGCTCGACGTATTTGTCGCGATGAAAGCACAGTTCGTGCTGGTGTTCGTCATCTTCTGCATCTATCTGGCCGGGCGGCGCCTGTGGCCGCGCTACGCCGTGGTCGGCGCCCTGGCGGTCGGCGTCGGCATCGCGGGCATGCAGGGGCTGCTCCATCTCGACGCGCTGCGCTTGTCGTTGGCCGAGCCGGTATTCACCGCCCCCGCCTGGTCGCTGAACGCCCTGTTCGGCATCGCCCTGCCGCTATTCGTGGTCACCATGGCTTCGCAGAACGTGCCCGGAGTGGCGGTGATCCGCGCTTCGGGCTACAAGGTGCCGATCTCGCCGGTGATCGGCTGGACCGGGATCGCCACCCTCGTGCTCGCCCCTTTCGGTGGCTTTGCGTTCAATCTGGCGGCGATCACGGCAGCGATCTGCATGGGCCGCGAGGCGCATCACGACCCGGACAAGCGTTACGTGGCCGCGGTGGCCGCCGGCTGCTTCTACCTCGTGATGGGCGTTTTCGGCGCGACCGTCGGCGCGCTGTTCTCCGCGTTCCCGCGCGAACTGGTGCTGGCAGTGGCCGGCCTTGCCCTGCTCGGCACCATCGGCGGCGGCCTGGCGACTGCGTTGCGCGACGAGCATGAACGCGAGCCGGCATTGATCACCTTTCTGGTGACCGCGTCCGGGGTGTCGCTGCTCGGCGTCGGTTCGGCGTTCTGGGGCATCGTCGCGGGCACCCTCGCGCTGCTGGTGTTACGTGCCGGCACCCGCGCGGCAGCCAAGCAGGGCGGACACTGACAACCGTCCGTGCAGCCACGCCCAGGCCGACTCCAGGGCGACGACCGCCGGGGGCGAAAGTGCGGCGCCGAGTTCGAAAGTCTCACCCCGCAGCGCAAGCACGAAGGACGGCGGGGGCGCCCTGCCCTCGACACGCTGGAACACCCCGAGCAGTGCTGCCGGACTCAGCGCATGGCTCAACACCGGCGTTCCCGGATCGGGCGCGACCGGGCGAAACTCGAACGGTTGCGTCAGCCCCTTCGCCGCATCGATGAACAGCACTGCCGCCGCTACGCCCAGGTCGAGCGCATGCTCGATCTGCAACTGGTACTCGGTGAACAGGGTCACGCCGGCAAAATCGCCGTGCTCGATCCGGCGCGCGAGCAAGGGGCCGAGCGCGTCGTCGCCGCGCGCATCATTGCCGATCGCGAAGACGATGAGCCGGGGCATGACGCTCAATCACGCACCACGCGATCGAGCACTTCGCCGTCGGCGGCCGCGAGTTCCACCACCAGCGGCATCTGCCCGAGCGCATGGGTGGCGCACGACAGGCAGGGGTCGAAGGCGCGGATCGCCACTTCGATGTGATTCAGCAAACCTTCGGTCAGCGTGCGCCCCGACAGGTAGCGCTTCGCCACCTCGCGTACCGCGGTGTTCATTGCCTGGTTGTTGTGGGTGGTGGACACGATCAGGTTGCACATCGTCACCAGGTCGTCCTCACCGACCTGGTAGTGATGAATGAGCATGCCGCGCGGGGCCTCGATGATGCCGACGCCCTCGCGCGCGCGCGGGCCATGGGTCATCAGCGCGCCGTCGGTGCACGCCGGATCGTCGAGCAGGTCGCGAATCACCTCGGCCGCATGCAGCATCTCGATCATCCGCGCCCAGTGGTAGGCGAGCGGCGCGTGGATCAGCTTGCCCTTGCCATGGTCGATGAACTCGCGGCGCTCGGCCTCGGCAAGCGGCGACGGGATGAAATCGCAGTTCTGCACCCGCGCCAGCGGACCCACCTTGTACCAGCCAGCCTCGGGTCCGCGCGCGGCGAGGTAGGGAAACTTCATGTAGCTCCACGGCTTCACGTCTTCGCGCAGCACCTGGTGATAGTCCTGATCCGACACCTGATCGAGGATGATCGCACCCTCGTCGTCGCGAAAACGCAGTGCGCCGTCGTACAGATCCATCCCCCCGTCGGCCCGCACCAGGCTCGCCACTCCGGAGCGGAAGGTGCCGAACACGTCGTACAGATCCGGATCGGCGCGATGCAGGCGTTTGACCAGTTCCACCGCGGCGCGGCTCCATTCGACCATCTGCCCGACATCGGCCCGCAAGATGTCGCGATCGGCCATCGCCAGATGGCGGTTCATGCCGCCCGGCACCGCACCGGTACCATGGATACGCTTGCCGGCGGTGGCGCGGATCACCTCCTGGCCGAACTTGCGCAGCAACACACCCTGGCGCGCCACGTCCGGATAGGCCGCAGCCACGCCGACGATGTTGCGTTTGCCGACTTCCGCATCGAAGCCGAACAGCATGTCGGGCGCGGACAGGTGGAAAAAGTGCAGCGCATGCGACTGCAGGATCTGGCCGTAGTGCATCAGCCGCCGCAACTGCACCGCACTGTGGCTCGGGGGCACCGCACCGACTACCCGGTCGAGCGCCTTCGACGCTGCCAGATGGTGGCTCACCGGACAGATGCCGCACAGGCGCTGCACCATCACCGGCACTTCCCAGTACGGCCGGCCCTGGATGAAGACTTCGAAGCCGCGGAACTCGACGATATGCAGGCGCGCCTCGAGCACCTGGTCATCGTCGTCGATCAGCAGGGTCACCCGCCCGTGGCCCTCGACCCGCGATACCGGGTCGATCACCACCTTGCGCAGATTCTCGCGGTTCGTTGCAGTCTCAAGTTCGGCAGCCATCGGGAGTCTCAGTCGAAATGCAGCATCGGATGGGACAGGCGCGGGGTGCGCCCGGCGATCAGGTCGGTGAGGAACTTCCAGATCGCTTCGCCCGAGGGCGGACACCCGGGAATGAAGTAGTCGATCCGAACCAGTTCGTGGATCGGCCGCACCTTGTCGAGCAGCAAGGGGAGTTCGGGATCGTCCGGCACCCCGCCCTGCCCCAGCCCGGCGCGCGACAGATACACCTCGCGCAGACAGGACTCGAGCTCGAGGTGGTTGCGCTGCGCGGGCAGGCCGCCATTGATCGCACAGGCACCGATCGCGACCAGAGTCTTGCAGTTGCGGCGGAACTCGCGCAGCACATGGACATTTTCGGCGTTGCACACCCCGCCTTCGATCAGGCCGATGTCGCACGGGCCGCAGTGCTTGATGTCGGTCAGCGGCGAGCGGTCGAACTCGGCCACCTCGACCAGATCGAACAGATGCTCGTCGATGTCCAGAAACGACATGTGGCAACCGAAGCAGCCGGCGAGCGAAGTGGTCGCGATCCGGACCTTGGGGCGTGGGGTGCTCACTTTCCGTCCTCCATGGCAACGATGCGGATCGGCTTGCCGTCGTACTTGCGCTCGCCGATCGGGGTGGCGAAACCGACCCGCTTGTGCAGGATGACCCCCACCGGACAGATGTGTGCGGCCAGATCGTCGGCGGTGAAGTCGGTATCGCCCAGGCGGCCGGATTCGGCATTGACCACGAGGTGCTTGTGGATGCCGCGACCGGTGAGCGCGAACACGTTCTTGCCATCGACATCACGGCTGGCACGCACGCACAGTTCGCAGAAGATGCAGCGATTGAAGTCGAGCAGCATGTCCGGATGCGAGGCATCGACCGGGCGGTCGGGAAAGAAATGGGCGAAGCGCTCGCCCATCATCTCGAGGTCGTAAGCCAGCGCCTGCAGCTCGCAGTTGCCGCTCTTCTCGCACGAGGGGCAAAAGTGATTGCCCTCGACGAACAGCATCTGCACCAGTGCGCGGCGCTCGCCGTTGATCTCCGGGGTATCGCTCTCGACCTCCAAGCCCTCTTTCGCCGGCATCGCGCAGGACGACACGTGGCGACCGGCGACCTTGACGATGCACAGCTTGCACGAACCGTGCGGCGGAAAATCCGGGTGCCAGCACAGATGCGGAATGTAATGGCCGGCAGCGCGCGCCGCCTGCAAAATGGTCTGGCCGTCCTCGAACGCAACCGGGCGGCCATCGAACAGGAACTGCTTGGTCATCGTAATGCCCTCGACGTCTTACCCACAGTGCCCCGCTTCGCCATCGACCAGGTGTGCCGCCGCATCGTCCCGGCCGCTGGCGCGGCGGGCGGCGGCGAGTGCGGCATCGAGGTCGAAGGCGGGCTCGAAATCGAGCGACTTGAGACGGCGCTCGTAGGTCGGGCGGAATTTCAGCAAGGTGTCCACGACCGGATTGGCCGCCGCCGAGCCCAGCCCGCAGTGGCTGGCGTTCCTGAGCAGGCGGTTGATCCACTCGATGTCGGCGAGGTCCATTTTTGCCCCATGGCCTTCCGCCAGCTTGGTCATCGCCTTCTTCAGCAGCGCGGTGCCGACCCTGCACGGCGTGCAGAAGCCACAGCTCTCGTGGGCGAAGAAATCGACGAAATTGCGCGCCACCTCGAACAGATCACGACCGGAGTCGAACACCATGAAGGCGCCGGCAGTGGGCACATCCTCGAACGCGATACGGCGATGAAACTCGTAGCCCGCCAGGGTGATGCCCGCGGCGCCCCCGACCTGCACCGCCTGGGTATCGGATGCGCCGCATTCCTCCAGCACCCGCTCCACCGCGACCCCGAACGGATATTCGTAGATTCCGGGATGGGCACAATCGCCCGACACCGACAGCAGCTTGGTCCCGGTCGACTGCGCCGTGCCGGTGGCGGCGAAAGCCTCGCCGCCACCGAGCGTGATCAGACAGGTCTTGGCCAGGGTTTCGACGTTATTGACCACCGTCGGCCGGCCCAGATAGCCGTGCGTCACCGGAAACGGCGGCCGGATGCGCGGGGTGCCGCGCTTGCCTTCGAGCGATTCGAGCAGCGCGCTTTCCTCGCCGCACACATAGGCGCCGGCGCCGAGGTGGATATCGATATCGAAATCGAAACCGGCTTCGCCGAGAATGCCGCGCCCGAGCAGGTTCTGCGCCCGCCGCAAGTCCAGCGTCTCCTGCAGATGCGCCAGCAGGTAGCGGTATTCGCCGCGCAGATACAGATAGCCTTCGCGTGCGCCCACGGCCCAGGCCGCCAGCGTCATGCCCTCGAATACCGCATCGGCCATGCGGGTGAGCAGTACCCGGTCCTTGAAGGTACCGGGTTCGCCCTCGTCGGCATTGCACACCACCACCTTGTCGGCCGCGGGCGCGTCACGGCAGGCCATCCACTTCACTGCGGTGGTAAACCCGGCGCCTCCGCGGCCACGGAGCTTGGAGACCTGCACCTCCGTCATCCAGTGCTCGCGTCCGGACCGGAGCGCCGCCCGCAGCGCAGCGCCCGGCGCCATGGCGAGGCCGAGCAAGGCGTCGCGCCGCCGGATGTTGTCGTCGATCTGGAAGAATCCGGCTGGCCACTCATCCACCGGGGTCTCCCTGCGCACCAGTTCCGCGATCTGGTTCACGCGCTGATGCGACAGGCGCGTGAGCGGCCGGCCATTGACCAGCAGCGCCGGCCCCTGGTCGCCCATGCCGATGCACGAGGTCGTGTCGATGCCGACCAGCCCGTCCTCCGACACCTTGCCCGGCTCGACCCATAGCTTGCTGCACAACGCGGCCATCAGTTCGGCCGAACCCTGCATCCGTTCGGTGATGTTGTCGGCGAACAGCAGCTGGTAGCGACCAACCGGACGGGTGTGGAGAAACTGATAGAAGCCGGCCACGCCTTCGACCCGCGAGCGCGGAATCGACAGCTTGCCGGCCACCTCGGTGATCACGGCCGGCGATAGCCAGGCCGATTCATCCTGCACTTCGATCAGAATCTGGAGCAGGCGGGTGGCATTCCGACCGTGGCGATCGACCACCCGCTCAACCGGTGTCGGGGGGGTTTCATGAGACTTCATGAATCGACGCTCCACGAGAAACTCGAGACCCATTATAGGCCCTTATCGAAGCGTCATGACGGCTCGAAACCCCGCGAAAACACTGGAGATCGGGCCAATAACAGGCGCCAGACGAGCCACTAGATGTAGTGTCAATTTATCCGTTGACACACAACTAAAGTTATTAACTAGCTGTTTTTAGTCAGTTTTCTTTTTTTTGCTTATTCGCCATTTTGCGCTATCCTTCACATCGTTGAAACGCACACAGAGGACGACAAAGAAGATCATGAGCGCAACCACCCAGAGCACCGTCAAAGCCGACGCCAGCAACCTGGCGATGCAGGAAATTTCGGGCGAAGTCCTGATCGAGAAATATGCCAAGGGCGACGAGCAGTCCGTTCACGCGGTCCGCCAGCGCGTCGCGCGCGCCCTTGCCGCAGTCGAGACAGAAGACAAACGCGCGCACTGGGAGGCGAAGTTCCTCGAGGCGCAGGAAAAGGGTTTCGTTCCGGCGGGCCGCATCAACAGCGCCGCCGGCACCACCCTGGCCGCCACCCTGATCAACTGCTTCGTGCAGCCGGTCGGCGACTCGGTGTCGGAGGCCGTCGACGGTCGGCCGGGCATCTACACCGCGCTCGCCCAGGCCGCAGAAACCATGCGTCGCGGTGGCGGCGTGGGCTACGACTTCTCCTCGATCCGCCCCAAGGGCGCGGTGGTCAGGGGCACGGCATCGAACGCCTCGGGGCCGGTGTCCTACATGCGCGTGTTCGACCGCTCGTGCGAGACCGTGGAATCCGCCGGTGCCCGTCGCGGCGCGCAGATGGGCGTGCTGCGCTGCGACCATCCGGACATCGAGGAGTTCATCCACGCCAAGGACAAGGGCGATCTCACCAACTTCAACATCTCGGTGGGCGTGACCGATGCCTTCATGACCGCAGTCGAGAGCGACGGCGACATCGAGCTCGTGCACAAGTCCGAGCCGACCGACGACATCAAGGCGGCCGGCGCCTATCAGCTCGACGACGGACCCTGGGTCTATCGCAAGGTGCGCGCGCGCGACCTGTGGGACCAGATCATGCGCTCGACCTACGACCACGCCGAGCCGGGCATCCTGTTCCTCGACCGCATGAACCAGGACAACAACCTGTACTACTGCGAGACGATCGAGGCCACCAATCCGTGTGCCGAACAGCCGCTGCCGCCGTATGGCTGCTGCTGCCTGGGTTCGATCAACCTGACCCCGTTCGTCAAGAACCCGTTCTCCGACCAGGCCGAGTTCGACTACGCCGGCTTCGGCAAGGTGGTGGACGTCTCCATCCGCATGCTCGACAACGTGCTCGACTCCACCCACTGGCCGCTCGATCAGCAGCGCGCCGAAGCCGACTCCAAGCGCCGCGTGGGCCTCGGCTTCACCGGCCTGGGCGACGCCCTGATCATGCTGCAGAAGCGCTACGACACGCCCGAAGCGCGTGAAGAGGCGCGCAAGATCTCCGAGTACATGCGCAACCGCGCCTATCTCGCCTCGGTCGAACTGGCCAAGGAGCGCGGCGCCTTCCCGCTGTTCAACGCGGACATGTATCTGTCCGGCGGCAACTTCGCCTCGCGCCTGCCGGCCGAGGTCAAGGACAAGATCCGCAAGCACGGCATCCGCAACTCGCACCTGCTGTCGATCGCCCCCACCGGCACGATCTCGCTCGCCTTCGCCGACAATGCCTCCAACGGCATCGAGCCACCGTTCTCCTACACCTACACCCGGCGCAAGCGCATGTCCGACGGCACGTTCAAGGAATACGCGGTCGAGGACTACGCCTGGCGCCTGTACAAGCACATGGGCGGCAATGTGGACCAGCTGCCGCCGACCTTCGTCACCGCGCTGGAAATCTCCGCCCAGGCCCACAAGGACATGGTCGCGGTGGTCGCCCCCTACGTCGACACGTCGATCTCGAAGACGGTAAACGTCCCCGGCGACTACCCCTACACCGAGTTCGAAGACCTCTACCTGACCGCGTGGAAGGCCGGCCTCAAGGGCCTCGCCACCTACCGCCCGAACTCGGTGCTCGGTTCGGTGCTGTCGGTGACCCCGACCACGGAACAGAAGCAGCCGCACGACGTCACCATCTCGGACGCCAACAAGCGCCTGTCGATCAAGAGCCTGCCCGCCCCGGTGCTGGCCAGCCTGCGCTGGCCGGGCCGTCCGGAGATGCCCGACGGCAACCTCGCCTGGACCTACATGCTGAACACCCCGACCGGCGGTTTCGCGCTGTTCGTCGGCCAGTTCGGCACCAATGGTGGCACCTTCCCGTTCGAAGTGTGGGTCAACGGCGCCGACCAGCCGCGCGGCCTCGGCGCGGTAGCCAAGACCCTGTCGATGGACATGCGCGCCAACGACCGCGGCTGGCTCAAGCTCAAGCTCGAGACCCTGTCGCGCACCGTGGGTGAGAAGTCCTTCGAGATGCCCTTCCCGCCGCATGGCGAGAAGAAGCTGATGCCCGGCGTGGTCTCGGCCTTCGCCCAGGTGGTGAATTACCGCTGCGAAAAGCTCGGCGCATTCGAGACCGAAGGGACGACCCCGGTGCTGGACACCCTGTTCAGCCTGGATGAGCCCAAGACCGGTACCGATGGCACCCTGTCGTGGACGGTGGATATCTACAACCCGGCCACCAGCGAGGAATTCGTCCTCGGCCTCAAGGAGATCACCCTGCCCGACGGCGTCACCCGGCCGTACTCGATGTGGCTGTCGGGCAACTACCCGCGTGCGCTCGACGGCCTGTCGCGCATCCTGTCGCTCGACATGCGGGTCATGGATCCGGCCTGGATCGGCATGAAGCTGCGCAAGCTGCTCGACTACCCCGAGCCGCTGGGCGACTTCATGGCCTTCATTCCGGGCACCAAGCGCCAGCAGAACTACCCGAGCACGGTGGCCTACATCGCCCAGCTGATGATCCACCGCTACGCGATGCTCGGCGTGCTCGACGAGAAGGGCTATCCGATGCGCGAAATGGGCATCCTCGAAGCCCCGCGCGACGACAGCGAGCCCAAGCTGATGCAGGGTGCGCTGTGCAATGAGTGCGGCAACCACACCGTGATCCGCAAGGACGGCTGCGACTTCTGCACCGCCTGCGGCGCGGTCGGCACCTGCGGCTGAGGACGGTCCGAAGGACGCACCGGCGGCACCGGAAAACCCACGGCGCTTATGTACGCCGTGGGTTTTTTCTTTCCGGCCGCCCCCACTCGGCCTGCGCCGCCGCATTTTGCCTTCACGAGTTCTTGGTCTACCCTTGGCCGGGCTCGAACAAGAATCGGGGAGACAATCCGGATGCGCAACATCATCACCACGATCTGCGTGGCGACCGTGCTCACGCTCTGTTCCGCCACGACCGCCGTCGCCCAGTCGGCCACCCTGTCGATCTCGTGCGGTGCCCTCGGGCGCGAGCTGCAATTGTGCCGCGAGGGAGTCGAAGCGTGGGGGAAGCTGACCGGCCACCAGGTCAGGATCGTATCGACACCGAATTCGGCTACCGAACGGCTCGCGCTGTATCAGCAGATCCTGGCTGCGGGGTCGGCCGACATCGACGTCTTCCAGATCGACGTGGTCTGGCCGGGCACGCTGGCGAACCACTTTGTCGACCTGTCCGCGTACATCGACGGGGACACGACGGCTCGACATTTTCCCGCGATCGTCAGGAACAACACCGTCGACGGTGCATTGGTGGCGATGCCCTGGTTCACCGACGCCGGGGTGCTCTACTATCGCCGCGACCTGCTGGAAAAATACGGAAAACCGGTACCGACGACGTGGCAGGCGTTGACCGAGACCGCAAGGGACGTCCAGCAGGCCGAGCGCGCCGCGGGCAATGAGCGGATGCAGGGCTTCGTCTTCCAGGCCAAGGGCTACGAGGGGCTCACCTGCGATGCGCTGGAGTGGATCGACAGCTTCGCCGGCGGCACGATCGTGGCCGACGACGGCGCGGTGACGATCAACAACCCGCGTGCCGCGGCCGCGCTGACGCTCGCGGCGAGCTGGATCAAGGACATCGCCCCCGAAGGGGTGCTCAACTATGACGAAGAGCAAAGCCGCGGGGTGTTCCAGTCCGGCAACGCGGTATTCATGCGCAACTGGCCCTATGCCTGGGCACTCGCCCAAGCCGACGACAGCGCGGTGCGCGGCAAGGTCGGCGTCGCCGCCCTGCCCCGGGGCGGCGACGCCGGCAAGCACAGCGGTGTGCTCGGTGGCTGGCAACTGGCGGTATCGAAATATTCCACCCACCCCGACCTGGCCGCCGATCTGGTGCGTTACCTGAGCAGCGCGGCGGAGCAAAAGCGGCGCGCCATCGAGGGCTCGTACAACCCCACCCTGCCCGCGCTCTACCAGGATGCCGAAGTGCTCGCTGCGGTGCCCTTCTTCGGCCAGCTGTACGACACCTTCGCCAACGCCGTGGCGCGCCCGTCGGCGGTGACCGGCGCCAACTACAATCGCGTCAGCGCGGAGTTCTACAGCGCGGTACACGACATTCTGAGCGCCAAGACCGAGGCCGAGACCGGCCTGGACAGACTCGAAAGTCGGTTGCAACGACTGTCGCGAGGTGGACGCTGGTAGGTCACGCGATGGCAGGTCACGACATTCGCCGTGTGCGCGACCGGACCGCAAGCGCTCGGCGAGAAGCGGGCACGGGAGCGGCGCGGTGAGGCCGGCCTCCCGGGCGGACGAAACGCACGTCGTCCGGACGGCACCGCCGGCCTCGCGCCTGACCCGCGAGCGGATACGCTCGGCGTGGCTGTTCATGACACCGATGCTGATCGTGTTGGCCCTGGTGGCGGGCTGGCCGCTCGCCCGCACCATCTGGTTCAGCTTCACCGACGCCAATCTTTCCGATCTCGCCGCTGCCGGGTTCGTCGGCATCGACAATTACCGCTATCTGCTGGCGGACCCCGACTGGTGGCAGGCGGTGCGCAACACGCTCGTTTTCGCGGGGGCGTCGGTGGCTCTTGAAACCGGCCTCGGGCTGGCCATCGCGCTGGCGCTCAATGCCCGCTTTCAGGGCCGCGGCGTGCTGCGCGCGGCGGTCCTGATCCCGTGGGCGATCCCGACCGTGGTGTCGGCAAAGATGTGGGGCTGGATGTTCAACGACGTCTTTGGGGTGATCAATCACGTGCTGCTGGCGGTCGGGCTGATTGTGACGCCGATCGCGTGGGCCGCCTCGCCCGACACCGCGCTGCTCGCGATCATCCTGGTCGACGTGTGGAAGACCACGCCGTTCATGGCGCTGCTCCTGCTCGCCGGCCTGCAGATGCTGCCCCACGAATGCTACGAGGGCGCCCGCGTCGACGGCGTCCATCCGCTGAAGGTGTTCTTCAAGGTCACCCTGCCGCTGCTCAAGCCCGCACTCGTGGTGGCGATCATCTTCCGCACGCTCGACGCGCTACGCGTGTTCGACCTGATCTACGTCATGACCGGCAACAACCGCGACACCATGTCGATGTCTGTGTACGCGCGCCAGCAACTGGTGGACTTCCAGGACGTGGGCTACGGTTCGGCAGCGGCCACTCTGCTGTTCCTGATCATCGCGCTGTTCACGGTGGTGTATCTGACCCTGGCGCAGGTCGGACGGGAGGACGAACGATGAGCTACAAGGCGCGCCGGCTGCTCGGTCGCATCGCCTTCCACGGCTTTCTCACGCTGGTCGTCCTGTACACCGTGTTCCCCTTCTACTGGGCGGTGGTGTCGTCGCTGAAGACCGGCTCCGCGCTGTTCCTGGTGGAATCGTGGCCGAGCGCGCCGGCCTGGGACAACTACGTCGCGGTGTTTCGCGAGCAGCCCTTCGGGCGCAACATCCTGAACTCGATCGCGGTCGCGGCATCGACCGTGCTGCTGTCGCTCGCCCTCGCCGTTGGCGCGGCCTATGCGCTGGGCCGCGTGCGCTTTCGCGGCCGCGGCCTGCTGCTGTTCGTGGTGCTCGGGGTCTCGATGTTTCCCCAGATCGCGGTGCTGTCGGGCATGTTCGAGCTGATCCGCGGGCTGGGGCTGTACAACAACCTGCTGGCGCTGACCTTCTCCTACACCATCTTCACCCTGCCCTTCACCGTGTGGGTGCTGACCACCTTCATGCGCGAGCTGCCGAAGGAGCTGGAAGAGGCGGCGATCGTCGATGGTGCCGGCCCCTTCACCATCGTCACCCGCGTGTTCCTGCCGCTGATGGGCCCGGCCTTCGTCACCACCGGCCTGCTCGCCTTCATCGCCGCCTGGAACGAGTTCCTGTTCGCCCTGACCTTCACCCTGTCGTCGGAAATGCGCACGGTACCGGTCGCGATCGCGCTGATTTCGGGGGCCACCTCCTTCGAGCTGCCCTGGGGCCATATCATGGCCGCTTCGGTGGTGGTCACCGTGCCGCTGATCGCGCTGGTGCTGGTCTTTCAGCGGCGCATCGTATCCGGCCTCACCGCCGGTGCGGTGAAAGGGTAGGCTGCGGCGGCTAACGACACGGCAGAGACCGAGGAGAGCGAGATTTGGCTGCCATCACCATGCGGGGCGTTAGCAAGTCCTTCGGCAAGACACGCGTCATCAAGGACGTGAACCTGGAAATCCACGACAAGGAGTTCGTCGTCTTCGTCGGCCCCTCGGGCTGCGGCAAATCCACCCTGTTGCGCCTGATCGCGGGGCTGGAGGATTTGAGCGCCGGCGAGATCCTGTTCGATGGCGAGGCCGTGAGCGAGCTGCCGCCGGCCGCACGCGGCATCGCCATGGTGTTCCAGTCCTACGCGCTGTACCCGCACATGAGCGTGTTCGACAACATGGCGTTCGGCCTCAAGCTCGCCCGCAACGATCGTGCCGGGGTCGCCGAACGCGTGCATGAGGCCGCACGCATCCTGCAACTCGAGGACCTGCTCGACCGCAAGCCCAGGCAGTTGTCGGGCGGCCAGCGCCAGCGGGTCGCGATCGGACGGGCGATCGTGCGCGATCCGCGCGTCTTCCTCTTTGATGAACCGCTGTCCAACCTCGACGCGGCGCTGCGCGTGCAGATGCGCGTCGAGATCGCCAGGCTGCACCGGGCGCTCGATGCAACCATGGTCTACGTCACCCACGACCAGGTCGAGGCGATGACGCTGGCCGATCGCATCGTCGTCCTCAACGACGGCGCGGTGGAGCAGTTCGGCACACCGCTCGAGCTCTACCACCAGCCGCGCAACCTCTTCGTCGCCGGCTTCATCGGTTCTCCGCGAATGAACTTTGTCGACGGCACGATCGCCGACGTCGGTCCGCGGGCGGTGACGGTCGACCTGGGCGCGGGCGCCCGGGTGGACCTTCCCGTACGCGGAAACGGCGCACGTCGCGGGCAGAAAGTCGTCCTCGGGCTGCGCCCCGAGCACCTGGTTCGGGGCGATGGGGCGGCACTGCGGTTCGAAGGGCCGGTTGTCGCCGTCGAGCACCTGGGTGGCGAAACCTATATTCACGTCGCAGCCACGTCCGGAGATCCGCTGCTGCTCAAGTGCGAGGGCGGGGTCGGGACTCGCGTCGGCGATACGCTGTCCTTCGGCGCACCGGTCACCGCCTGCTACCTGTTCGACGAGCACGGGACGGCATTCATCCGCCAGTGTATTGGCAACAATGAGGCAGGTGAGACTGAGGGGCTCCACGAAACCAGCTAAACGACACCCCGAAGCGCTCGACATACGCACGCACCACCCCGTTCGTCCAGCCGAAGCCGTCCTGAACTCGGGCTGCCGTGCAATCAGCACGCCGTCGACCACGCCCAGTGCCGCAAACCCGTTCATCAATGCCCATACGGGCTGAGGAATGGTCCCGAGCACCGGGCGGAGTCGACAAATTGCTTCGGCTCAGGAGGCTGTCGGACTTGAGACTGATCTACTGCGCCAGTGGGAGAGACGGTCCATATTCGCCCGTTTTTTCGTTGCATAGAATGACTATGCGCCTCAAAAACAGTCGAATCTGTCCTCGTTTTCCCACTCGGCTCGTGACGATCGCTCAAGTCCGACAGCCTCCCAGGTCTAGAACCACACTTCCATCTGGGCGCCCACCAGCCACTTGCTCGAGCCCTTGAAGGTCGTGCTGCCGAACCCGGTGTTCGCCGAACCGTCGTAGCTGAAACCGTTCAAGTCCTTGTCCCAGCCCATCCAGGTGGCGAACAGGCGCAGTTCGGGACGTGCGAAGAAACCCGCAGCGGTATCGAGCTTGAAGGTCGGCGCCACAGTCAGCTTGTAGAAGCCGCCCTTTCCGGTCGAGAAGGTGCTGTCCAGATCCATGTACTGATAGCTGCCTTCGTACTGCATGGCGAAGTTCTTGTTGATGGCATTGGTCAGGCGCAAGTTGGCCGAAGCCCACTTGTATTCGTCGCCCTTGTTGAAGCGATCCTCACTGACCTCGGCCATGAAGGCGGGCGAGATCTTCCAGTCGGGAGCGAGATCGGTGACGCCGAAGCTTGTCAGACGCACGGTACGGGCATCGTCCAGCAGATTGCCGACCGCCCCGAGGCGCTTGACCTCGGCCCCTAGACCCTGGCCATAGAGGACGGCGGTCTTCGAGAATCCCTCGGTCATGCCATAGAAGCTGGGGGCATGGTAGGCCAGCAGTCCGTGATAGCCAGTGGTGGCGCGCTCGCCGCCGGCGCCCTTCTGCTTCGCCCGCATGCCGTTCAGCATGAGCTGCCAGTTGCCGACGTAGTTGTTGCTGGTGGCGATGTAACTCTTGATGCTTTCATCATTTCCGTTAAGGAAGTCGCGACCGTAGACAGAGAGGCTGGTTTTCCAGTCCGGCGTGACCTGGACATCGTAGACGCCGGCACCGGTACCGGAGAGGAAGATGAAATCGGAATCGAAAAAGTGGATATCGAAGTTCTTCTTGTCGAAGCGCTTGCCGGCCCAGATCGACGCGTTCTCCAGCGCCGTACCCTTGAAGGTCGGCAGATTACCCATCTCGACGAAGGCCCAGCGCACGTTGACCCCGTTCTCGCCACCGGTCCAGTCGTTGTTGCTGTTGACCCCGTCGGCCACCATGAAGTTGAAGCTCGCCCAGCTGCCGTCGTCGCTGCGGAAGTTCTTGATCATCTTCGCTTCGACATAGGTGTCGGTCTCGAGACCGAGGCGACCCACCGCGCCGCCGAGATTGCCCGCCGGCGTGATGTAGGGCCCGGCGCCCTTGACCGTGGTCATGTCGCCGCCCGACACCGTGCCCGAGCGGGCATAGCCGTGAAACTCGAACGAGGAAGCCGTTTCCGCCGCCGCCTCGGTCAGCGCGGCTTGCGCCTGGCTTGCGACCTTGACCTCGGATGCGGTCGAGTCGGCCTGCCGGGCAACCTCACCGGCCCGCTGCGCCATGGCGGTGACCGCCCGCAATTGCTCTTCCAGCTTGGCAATGCGCGCCTCCAGCGCCTCGACCTGGCGGGCGTCACCCTGCGCCTGAGCCGCCGAGGAAGCGAATGCCAACACCAGGGCAAGCGCGATGGCGGATCGCCTCACCGCCCCATGCCTTGACGGACTCGCCGAGCGCCGCGCCCGTCCTTGTGCGCACAGCGCTCCCGTGATCTGTTTCTGGTCGTGAATCATCATGTCTCCTTTGAGTTTTATGTTTCGCGCTGCCGGGCGTTCGCCCATCCTTCAGGTCTTTCCGGGAAGCCTGACGACACTCCCGCGATCCCGTGCGAGACCGTTCGATCGACTGGAACGTATGGACTCCAGCCTCGAATTCACGAACAAGAAAAAGCGGTTTGGATAATGGGCAAAAGCGCTTTTGATTTAGATTTCTAATTGAGTAGCCAACGATCAGAGCCGACTCGACGGCAGGCACTTATTTCTGCAATTTTTTCGGAAGGTCGGGTGAATCCAAGCGACCCTGGCGGGCGTTACGGCAGGCTCGCCGCCAGCGACCGGCGCTGCCCGCTTGCGGCGATCCAGAAGCACAATGCAGATACGCCGGGCGATCGCCCGATCGCACCCAAAAGCCCGGCGCCTGACCGGAACGCAACCCGTGCGCGCCTGGCCCGAACGCCGACCCCGGGCTCAGTGAATGTCAGTGAATGGGAGTGGGCCCCACCCGGTTCGAGAACCTCACCGGCTCGACCTGGTTGGCACCAACCCGCGCCTCTCCGTTCGAGTGCACGAGGCGGGGGTAGGCCTTGCCGTTTTCCGCGAACAGATGACAGTGCTCCGGCGGAATGCGATAGCCGACGGTTTCGCCCACCGCGATCGCGGACCGACTGGCGTCGCGCACCACCCAGGGGTCGCCGTGCTTGCCGTTGTCGAGATAGTGGTAGGTTTCATTACCCATGTGCTCGACGAACAGGACATCGGCGAGATAAGGCGCTTCGGACACCTCACCCCACACGATGTGCTCGGGACGGATGCCCAGCTTGACCGTGCGCCCTTCGGCGCTCGCCGGGGTTGCAATCGGCACGGCCAGGTCCTTGCCGTTCCACAGCTTGACCACGCTCTCGGCGTTGCCGGCCCGGATCACGGTGGCGGGCATCAGGTTCATCTTCGGCGAGCCGATGAACTGGGCCACGAACTCGTTCGCGGGTTGGTCGTAGAGCTCCAGCGGCGTGCCCACCTGCTCCACCTTGCCCTGGTTGAGCACGACGATGCGCTGTGCCAGCGTCATGGCTTCCACCTGATCGTGGGTCACGTAGATGATCGTCGAGCCCAGCCGCCGGTGCAGCGCGGCGATCTCCATGCGCATCTGCACGCGCAGCGAGGCATCCAGATTGGACAGCGGCTCATCGAACAGGAACAGCTTGGGTTCGCGCGCAATCGCACGGCCGATCGCAACCCGCTGGCGCTGACCACCGGAAAGGTCCTTGGGGCGACGCTGGAGCAAGGGTTCGAGCTGCAGGATACGTGCACTGTCCGCGACCCGGCGGGCGATTTCGTCCGCGGGCATCTTCGCCATACGCAGGCCGAAGGCGATGTTTTCATACACCGTCATGTGCGGATACAGCGCGTAGGACTGGAACACCATGCCGATGCCGCGCTCGGACGGGGTGTCGTCATTCACATAGGTGCCGTCGATGTACATGCTTCCGCCGGAGATGTCTTCCAGCCCCGCGATCATGCGCAGCAGGGTGGACTTTCCGCAGCCGGAGGGGCCGACGAAGACGACAAACTCGCCGCTATTGACCTGCAGGTCGAGGGCCCTGATCACCACGGCCTTGTCGTTGTAGCGCTTGTTCAGTTTGTCGAGGGTCAGTTGAGCCATGATCTTGATCCTTTTGGTCAGCTTGGCGCCCGATGCACGGGCGCCCCGTTTCATATGGGGTCGATAACAAGGGACAGACGATCGCTCAGCCCTTGACCGCACCTGCGGTCAGGCCACCGACAATGCGTTTCTGGAAGACCAGCACCAGCACGATGATCGGCAGCGTCACCGTGACCGACGCGGCCATGATCGCGCCCCACGGCAGCTCGTACTGGGACGCACCCTGCAACAGCGCAATCGCCACCGGCACCGTGCGGTTGTCGGTGGATAGCACGAAGGTGAGCGCGAACATGAACTCGTTCCAGGCACCGATGAAGGCGAGCAAGCCGGTGGTCACCAGTGCCGGCCCCAGGATGGGCATGAACACGCGGGTGATGATCACCCACAGGCTGGCACCATCGACGATCGCCGCCTCTTCGAGCTCCACCGGAATGTTGCGCATGAAGGTGGTCAGCACCCAGATCGTGAAGGGCAGCGAGAAGGTCGCGTACGACAGGATCAGCGCCCCGAGCGAGTCGTACAGGCCGAGAAAGCGCACCAGCTCGAACATGCCCGAGAGCACCGCAACCTGCGGAAACATCGACACGCACAGCACGGTAAACAGGATCGCCTTCTGCCCGTGGAAGCGGATGCGGGCAAGCGCGAACGCGCCGGAGATCGACACCAGCAGGCATGCCCCCACCGTCACCGTCGCCACCACCACCGAATTCAGCAGGCTCCGGCCAACGCCGTTCTCCACCAGCGCGGTGTAGTAGTTGTCCCAGTGGAAGGTGGTCGGCAGATAGTTCGGCAGGAACAGATCCTGGCCGCTGCGCAGCGAGGTCAGGATCGCGTAGTACAGCGGGAAGACGCAGATCACCACGGCCAGCGCCGAGGCGGCGAAGATCCACGCGCGCGACGCGGTCTGCTTCTGTTTGCGGGTGAGTTTCATGATTGCTTCTCCTTCGGTTCAGAGAAGCGTCCGACGCGAAGGAAGACCGCGGCAACACCGGCTACCATCATGAACACCAGCACCGAAGCGGCCGAGCCGACACCCATTTCCTGATAGGCCACCATCTGGTCGCGTGCGTAGCCCGAGATCGAGATCGTCGCCTCGCTGTTGGAGGTGAGTACGTAGATCAGATCGAACACACGCAATGCATCCATGGTGCGGAAAATCAGCGCCACGATCATCGCCGGCATGATCAGTGGCAGCGTGATGCGACGAAAGCGCTGCCAGGCGTTGGCGCCATCGACGCGGGCCGCCTCGTACAGGTCGGATGGCACCATCTGCAGTGCGGCAAGCAGCATCAGCGCCATGAAGGGCACCGTCTTCCACACATCCGCCAGCACCACCGCCCACATCGACAGGCCCGGCTCGGCGATCCACGCCAGCGGTGCGTCGATCAGCCCAACCCGCAGCAACAGGTCGTTGATGGTTCCGTACTGGTCGTGGAACATCCAGCTGAACATCTTGGCGGTGACGATGGTCGGAATCGCCCACGGCACCAGAATCGCGGTACGCACCAGCCCCTGGCCGCGAAACTTCTGATTCATCAACAGCGCCAGCGCCATGCCGAGCACCAGTTCCATCGATACCGAAACGAAGGTGAACCACAAGGTGTTGCGCACCGAACGCCACCACACCGGGTCGGCGAGGACGCCATAGGCTTCGCCATCGGCGAACTCGAGGTAGTTCGCGAGACCGACGAAAAGGTATTCGTGGGGCGTATCCAGCAGTGCGTCGGTAAAGCTGTAGAACACGGTGCGCATCAGCGGCCAGCCGGCAACGCCGGCAAGCAGGATCAGGGTCGGCGCGACCAGCAACCACGCGGAGTGGCTGCGCCGCGCCTGAAGACTGCGCTTGCCCCGCGACGCCGGGACAATGCCCGGAAGGGCCCCGACGCCGGTCATGGGCGGTGATTTCAGATTCATGGCGTTCTCTCATAGGGTTCGGTGAAATCGGCGCGTCGAGCCCGGGACTGGAGGCGCACCGGGTCAGCGCCACGTCGCCCGCGCATCCAGGTCATTCCGGATGTGCGGATCAGCTAACTCACCGCCACTCACGGCCCTTGATACGACCGAGCCTGTTTTCGAGATCGGCCACCGCACGTGCGCCGTCGGTACGCCCGCTCAATACATCGTAGGTGGCGTTCCAGATTGCATTGGACGCGCGCGGATACTGGGATCGCGTAGCCGTCGAGGGGCGCGGCACGGCCGCGTCGAACACCGCCCTGAGTCCGGCCAGATGAGGGCCCTTCTCCTGTACCTCGGCATCGTCATAAACATCCATGCGTGCAGGCGCAACGCCCATCAACAGAAAATTCATCTTCTGACTCTTGGCATCGGCAAGCAGGCGGACCAGTGCGATCGCCGCTTCCGGCACCGTGGTGTTGGTATTCACTGCCCACTGCCACCCCCCCAGCGCGGCGGCGTGCTGCCCCTCGTCGCCACCACGCGGCACCGGCATGATGCCGACCTTGCCCTTCACCGGGCTGGTGTCATCCTGGCTCAGTAGCCAGGCATAGGGCCAGTTGCGCATGAACACGGCGTCACCGTTCTGGAACACGGCGCGCGCCTCCTCTTCCTTGTAGCCCAATACGCCGTGGGGCGCGATCGTGCCGATCCAGCTCGCCGCAGTATCAAGCGCCATGGCCGCGCGCGGGTTGTTGATGGTGATATTTCCCTTGGCATCGACGAAGTTGCCGCCGCCATGGGACGCCACCAGTTCGGTCACCACGCAGGTCAGCCCCTCATAGGCCTTGCCCTGAAACACGATGCCATGAAGCGTCCGATGCCCGGCTTCACGCTCCGCATTCTGGATGCGCTCGGCGATGCGGGCGAGTTCGGACCAGGTCTGCGGCGGCGTTTCGTCGTATTTCTTCAGCAGATCGCTGCGGTAGAACATCAGGCCGGCGTCGATGTAGCTCGGCACACCCTTGATCCGACCGTTGACGACGTTGTTCTTCCAGGCCGAGGGAAAGAAGGCCGGTTCCAGTTCGGCGACCGCCGGGGTCAGGTCGAGCAGGTGGCGGTCGATCACGCCGGGCCAGATCACGTCCATCGCGAACACGTCGATCACGTCGTTGGCGCGGGTGGCGAAAATCTGCTGCAGCATCGAGAGCTTCTCGTCGGACGCTGCCGGAAGATCGATGACCTCGAGCTTGTGCTCCGTTTCGGCTTCGAAACGCTCCTTGATGTAGTCGCAGAATTCAGGCACGGTCGCGCCACTTCCGCATTCCATTTTCACCGTAGCGGCATGAGCGCCAGTCAGGCCACCGCTGGCGATGACGCCCGCAAGGGCAAGGTTCTTCCATTTCATTGTCGTGTCTCCTGTTTTTTTCAGCTTGTCGGTTCTGATGTGCGCGGGACGCCTCATCCCGGTGCACAAACCTCGTAGTGGCCGCAACCCGCGACCGTGGGTTCAATCAATCGATGCGGTACACCCGCGCTTCGTACGGCTGCAGGGTGAGCGTGTCGGTCGGCGGATGGCGCTCGACCTCGTGGTTTGCGAGCAGCAGGCCGGCATGGCGCAGTGCAAATTCGTCGTGCGTGTAGCGCGCCGTGTCGCCGGACAGGTTGGCGATCACGACGATCCGGGCCTCACCCCGGCTGCGGGTGTAGGCGTAGATCTGCGGGTCGGCCTCCATCAGCAACGCATAGCGGCCATGCACCAGCACCGGCTCGGCCTTGCGCAACGCGATCAGGCGGCGGTGGTAGTTGAGGACGGAAGCGGGGTCCGCATCCTGCTGTGCGACGTTGATCGCCGGGTAGTTCGGGTTCGCCTTCAGCCACGGCGTGCCGGTAGTGAAGCCTGCGTTCGGCGACGCATCCCAGTGCATCGGGGTGCGCGAGTTGTCGCGCGCAGTCACCGCGAGCGCGGCGAGAATCTGTTCGTCTGTCTCGCCTCGCGCCCGTCGCAGCACGAACTCGTTCCTGGCGAAGATGCAATCGAAGTCCTCGATGCCGTCGAAGCGGGTATTGGTCATCCCGATCTCCTGGCCCTGGTAGATGAACGGCGTACCCTCCATCAGGAAGTACATCGTCGCCAGCGCGGTCGCACTCTCGCGCCAGTAGCGATCCACATCCCCCCACTTCGACACGATGCGCGGGATATCGTGATTCTCGAGAAAGAGTGCGTTCCAGCCGACCCCGTGCAGGGTATTCTGCCAGCGGGTGAAGATCGTCTTCAGTGCTAACAGATCCAACCCGGCTTGCGTATCGTTCGACCACAGCAAGAGGTGCTCGAACTGGAAGATCATGTTGAGCCGCTGGTGTTCGGTCCCGACCCAGTCGCGCGCCTGCTCGGCCGACACCCCATTGGCTTCGCCCACGGTCATGATGTCGTAGTGGCGGAAGCTGTTGCGGCACAGGTCGTCCATGTACTCGAGCACGCCACCGACATTCATGTGCATGTCCTGGCTCGGAACGTGCTCGAGTCCCTGTGGATTCGGCATGTCGGGCAGATCCGGAACCTTCTTCATGTGACTCACGGCGTCGAGGCGAAAGCCGTCGATGCCCTTGTCCAGCCACCAGCGCACCATCTCGTTCACCGCGGCGCGGACCTCGAGGTTTTCCCAGTTGAGGTCGGGCTGACGGGTCGAGAACAGGTGCAGGAAATACTGGCCGCTGGGTTCGTCGTACTTCCATGCCGAGCCCTTGAAGATGCTCTCCCAGTTGTTCGGTTCGCGCCCGCCCTTGCCGTCGCGCCACACGTACCAGTCGCGCCGGGGGTTGTCACGGGACGCACGCGATTCGATGAACCAGGCATGTTCGTCGCTGGTGTGGTTGACCACCAGGTCAAGGATCAGGCGCATACCCCGGCGGTGCACCTCTGCCAGCAGACGGTCGAAGTCGGCCATGGCGCCGAACTCCTCCATGATGTCCTGGTAATTGCTGATGTCGTAGCCGTTGTCGTCGTTGGGCGACTTGTACATCGGGCAGATCCAGATAACGTCGACACCCAGCGACTTGAGATAGTCGAGGCGCATAATGATGCCGGTGAGATCACCGATGCCGTCGCCGTTGGAATCCATGAAGCTGCGCGGGTAGATCTGGTAGGCCACCGCCTCCTTCCACCATTGCGTCGTCGCAGCCGTACTGCCTTGCTCTTTCATTTGTAAACACCCTCTCGATGGGATCAGGCCAGCGCACTGTGGGTGGCGATGGCGAAGGACTCGTAGGCCTGCAGTGCCAGACGCTCGCCGAGTTGGTGATGGCCCGCGTAGTTGCTCACCAGGCATTCGCCCGACAGCCCCCGCAGTTCATCAGGCAGCTCGATCTCGACCGGCTCGGCGGAAAAATTGTTGATGACGACGATGCGCTCGTCGCCGAGGCGGCGCTGGTAGGCGAGAATCCGTGGATGGGCGTCGAACAGCGGCTGGTAGTCACCATGGACGATCGCCGCGCGTTCCTTGCGCAAACGGATCAGCGTGCGGTAGTGGTAGAGGATCGAGCCCGGATCGGCGAGCGCAGCCAGCACGTTGATCTCGCGGTAGTTGGGATTCACCTTCAACCACGGACTGCCACGCGAGAATCCGGCGTTGTGGCCCGTATCCCACTGCATCGGCGTACGGGCATTGTCGCGACCGTTGGCGTAGATGCCCTCCATCATGGCTTCATGCGGCACTCCGGCCGCGGTGCGCTCCCGGTAAACACCCAGCGACTCGATGTCCCGGTAGTCGTCGATGGCGTCGAAGCGCACGCTGGTCATGCCGATCTCCTCGCCCTGGTAGATGTAAGGCGTACCTTTGAGGAAATGCAGTGCGGTCGCGAGCATCTTTGCCGACTCGACGCGGTAGCGGCCCGCATCGCCGTACTTCGACACCGCGCGCGGCAGGTCGTGGTTGTTCCAAAAAAGCGAGTTCCAGCCCACGTCGGCGAGTTCGGCCTGCCATTTGCTCATGACCTCCTTGAACGCCAGCAGATCGAACGGCCGCGGCTTCCATTTGCCCTCGACCGGGTCATGAGTGAGGGTCACGTGTTCGAACTGGAATACCATCGACAACTCGGCGCGCTGCGGGTCGGAGTAGAGTTTCGCGACCTCCGGATTGGCCGCCCAGGTCTCGCCGACGGTGAGCACATCGCGGTCGCCGAAGGTCGCCGCGTTCATCTCCTGCAGGTAGGGGTGCAGGTTCGGCCCGTTGGTGGTGATGCCACGGTCGACGTCCTTGCCGATCAGGTCGATCACATCCATGCGGAAACCACCGATGCCCTTGGCCAGCCACCAGTTCATCATCCGGTAGATTTCTTCCCGGACTTTCGGGTTGGTCCAGTTGAGGTCCGGCTGGCGGCGCGAGAACAGGTGGTAGTAGTACTCGCCGGTGACTTCGTCGAGTTCCCACGCGCTGCCGCCAAAGCTCGCGCGCTGCGCATCCGGCGGCGTGCCGTCGGTGCGTGGCGCGCGCCAGATGTAGTAGTCGCGGTAGGGATTGTCCTTCGACTTCCTTGCCTCGACGAACCAGGGATGCTCGTCTGAGGTGTGATTGACGACCAGGTCGATCACGATGCGGATGTGACGCTGCGCCGCCTCCCTGATCAGCCGCTCCATCTCTTCGAGGGTGCCGAACTCGGGCGCAATGTCGCAGTAGTCGGAGATGTCGTAGCCGTTGTCGTCCATCGGCGAGCGGAACACCGGCGACAGCCAGATCACGTTCACACCGAGAACCTGCAGGTAGTCGAGCTTTTCGATGATGCCCGCAAGATCGCCGATGCCGTCACCATTGGCATCGCAAAAGCTGCGCGGGTAGATCTGATACACGACAGCATCGTGCCACCACTTCGTCTCCACTTTCGACTCCTCAAGGCCGGCTGGCGGGCTCATGCCGTTGCTGTGGCACGGCCCCGATCAGCAGCTTTAATAGGCTTATAAAATCATTCAAAGCGGTTTGGATCCTAATCCAAACCGCTTTGAATGTAAACCCGTTTCCGCTTTTTTTGGACTCGCCTCATTCAACCCGCTAAACTCCGGTCCGTGAAGTCCAAAGCACTTTGAGGTCTCCGGACTCATTTCCCAGGGAGTGCCAGGTGAAAGTCAATTTAAAGATGTTGTCCGAGTCGCTCGGCCTGTCGCAAACCACCGTCAGTCGTGCGTTGAACGGCTATTCGGACGTCGCCGAAAAGACCCGCCATCGCGTCATGGAAGCGGCTCGGAGCCTTGGCTACCAACCCGACCCCCTCGCCCGCCGGCTCGCGACCGGTCGGACCGATACGATCGGCCTGGTGTTTCCATTTGGCGCGACCGAGTTTGGCTACCACGGCTTCGGCGAAGTGGTGGACGGCCTCACCGACGGCATTGCTGCCCATGGCATCGACCTGAGCATCATCCCGATCCGGCCTGAAGCCGAGCTGGCAACCTATCGGCGCCTGATAGACAGCCGCCGCGTGGACGCCCTGATCGTCACCTGGACACTGGTCACGGACCCCCGCATCGAGTTGCTGCAGGAACACAACTTTCCGTTTCTGGCCTACGGTCGGACCACGAGCCGGATACCGTACCCGTGGTTCGACTTCGATAATGAAATGGGGGCACGCATCGCCGTCGAACGGTTGATCGGCTTTGGTCACCGACGTATCGGTTTGATCCACCCACCGCTCGAATTCACTTTCTCTGCCCAACGCCATGCCGGCTACCTTGCGGCGTTACGTGAAGCGGGAATCGATCCCGATCCGACACTGATCACACAAAGCCCACTGAGTCGAACCGGTGGCTACCAGGCGATGCTCGATCTGCTTGCCTGCGACAAACCACCCACCGCACTGCTGATCAACAACAATCTTGCCGGCATTGGGGCCCTGCGCGCCCTTGGTGACAAGGGCATACAGCCGGGCCGTGACATCTCGGTCATCGTCTACGAAGGCGTATCGATGGATATACCCTTGCCATACAAGGTCACGGCAGTGATTCAGCCCACCGGCACACAATCGGGCCGGACCATGGCACGGATGCTCATCGACCTGCTCGGCGGCAAGTCGATCACGAAGCTCCAGCACCTTGAACAGCCCTGCATCGAGCCGGGTGGAACCGACGGACCACTTGTCGCGGTTCCGACCCCGAAGCGCAAACCCCGGTCCAAAGCGGTGAAAGCGGACGATTGAAGCGCCGCGGTCTCAGGCCTCCGGCGTCAAAGGGGCCGCTGCCGGCCCCCCTGCCCGACGCACCCGACAAACGCCCGGTGGTCGCCACCCGTCCACGCCGTCCGTCGTCAGCCCGACTGGCGAGCATCGAAGTGAGACACTGACGCGCAGGAATGGTGGAAGGCACTTCGCTTTTCCACCCTACGCCGAGGCCATGCTTTGCCGTAATTGAGTATCGGCCCTTCGAGCAAGGCCGGTTTCGCGACGGCTACAGCTTGCGCCAGGACTGCAACACCACCCTAGCAGGCTGTCGGACTTGAGTCTGATCTACTGCGCCAGAGGGAGATGCGGTCCATATCCGCCCGTTTTCTCGTTGCATAGAATGACTATGCATCTCGAAAACGGCCGAATCTGTCCTCGCTTTCCCACTAGGCTCGTGACGATCGCTCAAGTCCGACAGCCTCCTAGCTCGCATGCGAAATGAGCGCCTCGAAACGGGCCTGAAGCAATTCGAGTTCGCGGCGCAGGTCGGTTTCCCCGAGCGCCGCGCCGGCCGTGGACATCCGTCGCATCGCGACGCCGACGGCGAGGATGTCGATGAGGAGCAGATGCAGGATGCGGGACACCATCGACAGGTAGCCCGCGCCCTGTTCCTGATGCTCCACTTCGAGCGCCACCGTGGCGCGGCGCGCCAGCGGCGAAGCTGCGGCGGTGATCGCGATCACGCTGGCGCCGGCGCGCAGCGCGGCCTCGGCGGCCTGCAGGATCTCGGGCCGATCGCCCGACTTCGAGATCGCCACCACGACATCGCCCTTGCCGAGCATGCCCGCCGCCATCAACTGAACGTGGGAATCGATGTAGGCGTTGGTCGGGATACTGAAACGGAAGAACTTGTGCTGGCCATCGAGC
The DNA here is from genome assembly GCF_057656155.1 of Azoarcus sp. Soil_N_20. NCBI lineage: Bacteria > Pseudomonadati > Pseudomonadota > Betaproteobacteria > Rhodocyclales > Zoogloeaceae > Azoarcus > Azoarcus sp. Soil_N_20. The sequence continues at coordinate 457,082 of NZ_JBDGKX010000003.1, forward strand.
GCCGCCACGCTCGAGTTGCCCACCCCGTAGAGCTCAATACGACGCGCTTTGGAGAGCATGCCGATGGCCCGATCCACCGCGCTGGAATCGAGTTCGTCGCGCAGCTTCATGATGGCGGACGTGGTGTTGTCCAGCACCTTGCTGACGAGATCATCGGCATTGTCATCGACCCTGACCTGGCTGTGCTGCACCGGCACCGCGCCGGTCAGCCCGGAAGCGAGCTTGAGCTTGAAGTCCGACAGGCCTTGCAGGCCGAGCGAACGGCAGAACCGGATCACGGTCGGCTGGCTGACGTCGGCCTTGGCCGCTATCCCGGCCACCGGCTCGTTGAGCACGGTGCGCGGCTGCTCCAGCACCAGCGCGGCCACCCGGCGCTCGGCCGGCGTCAAGGTCGGCATCTCGGCGCGGATGCGGTCGAGCAGCAGGCCGGAGCCGGACTTGTCGTCGAGATGATCGCGCAGCACCTGGGCCGCACCGAGCAGTGAGCATTGGTCGGTGAGGATCATGTAGGTCGGGACCGACGCGGTGAATTCGGAGAAGCGGCCCTTGTTCTCGAAAGCACGACGAAAACCCGAGCGTACGAAGAAGTCCCCGAGCCGGCGAACGAGGGTGCTGCCGACATAGATCCCCCCGCTCGCATTGAGCGTGACCGCCAGGTTCGCGGCCAGGGTGCCGAGCATCTCGCAGAAACACTCCAGCACCTTCACGCACAGCGCATCGCCCTCCTCCAGGCCGCGGCGGATGATCTCTTCCGCACCGGGCGAGGCCGTCGCCGGCCTGGCACCCGAACGCTCCGCCGCCAGCGCCTCGTGCATCAAAACCAGCCCGGACGCCGAAATCAGCCTTTCGGCCGATACATGGGTCCAGGTCTTCCATGCATGGCGCAGGATGACGAGTTCGGTTTCGTTCGACGGCGAAAAGCTTGCATGCCCGCCCTCCGACGCCAGCGTGATCCAGCGCCCGCCACGCGGAATCAGCGCCGATGCACCCAATCCGGTACTGGCGCCGAGCAATCCGATGACGCCATTGGCGCGCGGACTGCCGCCCCCCACCTGACGCCGCTGCTCGTCGCCCAGACGCGGCAAGGCCATCGCCATCGCCATGAAGTCATTCACCGCGAGCAGGGTCTGCAGGCCGAGCTCGGCGCGGGTGGCCTCGATCGAGAACGCCCAGTCGCGATTGATCATGCGTACCCGATCGCCGTCGATCGGGTTGGCGAGCGCCATCACCCCGTGGACCGGCGCAGGCCCGACGATCGTCGCCAGATAGGCGCGGCAGACCTCGACGATGCCGGCATGATCGGCACAGGCGAAACTGCGTGCCTGCACGAAACGCCCGGGGGCAGTCTCCAGCGCGAAGCGCGCGCTGCTCGCCCCGATATTGGCGATCAGCCGCGGTCCGCCTGCGTACGACGGGGTGCGCCCCGGTCGGTCCAGATCCTCTGCTCGTCCCATAAACGCCTGTACTTTCCGTTTTCGGTGATAGATACGGGCGCCCGACTCCATCACCGTCCCGCCTCAGCGAGGGCGTAGCATCGATGCCGCCCGGGCGCGCTGCCCTATTTCCTTCCAGTCTCGCGAACGCATCAATGCATCGGGCGCCAGCCACGACCCGCCAACGCACATCACGTTCGGCAACGCGAGAAATTCGCACGCATTATCCACCGTCACGCCGCCGGTCGGGCAGAAGCGCAAACCGGGCAAGGGCCCGAACAGCGCCTTGAGCATGCCCACCCCGCCCGCTTGCTGGGCCGGGAACAGTTTCAGCCGGGTGAAGTCATGCTCCGCCGCGGTCATCGCCTCGGAAGCGGTCATCACTCCCGGCAGCAGGGGCAGCGCGGTATCGCGGGCGGCGGCGATCAGTTTCGGGGTGAGTCCGGGCGACACCGCAAAGCGTGCGCCGGCGCGTTCGACCGCGGCCAGCTGCTCGGGCGACACCACCGTGCCCGCGCCGACCACCGCCTCGGGCACCGCTTCGGCCAGGCAGGCGATCGCCGCCAGCGCATTGGGCGTGCGCAGGGTCACCTCCAGCACCCGCACGCCGTTGTCGACCAGGGCGCGCGCCAGCGGCACCGCGTCGGCGACATCGTCGATCACCAGCACCGGCATGACCGGGCCGAGCCCCAGGATTCTATCGAGAATACTTTCCTTCGATTCCATGAACGACCTCTGTTGTGGATGTTGTTATCGCTTCGGCCCGAGGACGCTCAGACCGACAGCCCGAACGTCATCGCACCGTCTTCGGCACCGGACACCACGGCACGGAAACTGGTGAACAACTCGCGCCCCATGCCCGCCTGATTGCCCGCGAGCTCGGCCGGTGCAAGCGGCCGCGCCCCGAGTTCCGCGGCGGAAAGCTTCACTTCGAGCACGCCGTGCTCGGCATCGACCCGGATGATGTCGCCATCGCGCACGCGGGCGAGCGGCCCGCCGTCGCAGGCTTCGGGGGTGACATGGATCGCCGACGGCACCTTCCCCGAGGCCCCGGACATACGGCCGTCGGTCACCAGGGCCACGCGCTGCCCATTGTCCAGCAGGTTGGCAAGGGTCGGCGTCAGGCCGTGCAGCTCGGGCATGCCGTTGGCCTTGGGGCCCTGGAAGCGCACGACGGCGACGAAATCGCCTTCGAGCTCGCCGCGCTTGTAGGCTTCGATCAGCCCCTCCTGCGATTCGAATACCCGCGCCGGCGCCTCGACGACGCGCAGATCCGGGCTCACCGCCGAAACCTTGGTCACCGCGCGGCCCAGGTTGCCATCGAGCACCTTCAGGCCGCCGTCGGCGGAAAAGGCCTGCCCGGCCGCGACCAGCACGCTGCTGTCGCCGCTCTCGGCCGGGCTCGGCTGCCACTGCAGCCGCCCGTTGTCGAGCACCGGCTGCGTCCGGTACTTCGACAGCCCGCGCCCGACCACCGTGTCGACATCCTCATGAGCCAGCCCGGCATCGATCAGTGCGCCGATCAGGAAGCCCGTCCCCCCGGCGGCGTGGAACGCATTCACGTCGGCACTGCCGTTGGGATAGACGCGCGCCAGCAGCGGCACGCAGGACGACAGCGCATCGAAGTCGTTCCAGTCGATGATCATCCCCGCCGCGCGTGCGATCGCCACCAGATGGAGGGTGTGGTTGGTGGAGCCGCCGGTGGCAAGCAGGGCCACGATGGCATTGACGATGCTGCGCTCGTCGATCATCCGCCCGACCGGTGTGTACCGGCTGCCTTCGCGGCTGATGGCCGCGGCCTGGCGCGCCGCCTCGCGGGTCAGCGCCTCGCGCAGCGCGGTCCCGGGGGGGACGAAGGCCGCCCCCGGCAGATGCAGGCCCATCACCTCCATCAGCATCTGGTTGCTGTTGGCGGTGCCGTAGAAGGTGCAGGTACCGGCCGAATGGTAGGCGCGGGCTTCGGCCTCGAGCAGCTCGGCCTTGCCGATTTCGCCGGCAGCGTAGCGCTGGCGGATCGCCGCCTTGTCCTTGTTCGACAACCCGGAACCCATCGGCCCGGCCGGCACGAAGATCGTCGGCAGATGACCGAAGGCGAGCGCACCGATGAGCAGACCCGGAACGATCTTGTCGCATACCCCGAGACAGAGCGCGGCGTCGAACATGTTGTGGGACAGCGCCACCGCCGTGGCCATCGCGATCACGTCGCGCGAGAACAGCGACAGCTCCATGCCCGGCTGGCCCTGGGTGACGCCGTCGCACATCGCCGGCACTCCGCCGGCGAACTGCGCGGTGGCACCGGCCTCGCGCGCCGCCTCCTTGATCCACTCCGGAAACACCTGCATCGGCTGGTGCGCCGACAGCATGTCATTGTAGGACGACACAATCGCGATGTTCGGCCGGCGCTGCTCGCGCAGCATGATCTTGTCGCCCACCGGTGCCGCCGCAAATCCATGGGCGAGGTTGGTGCATGACAGGGAGCCGCGCAGCGGTTCCGCGCGCCCTGCGTCGTCGATGCGCTGCAGATAACGCTGGCGGGACGCCGCGCTGCGCGCACGGATGCGCTCGGTTACAAGCTCAAGGGTCGGATGAAGGGGCATCGCAGTACTCGCTGATCAAGGTATGGTCGAAGTGTAGTTTGACTACATCCAAAAATCAAAAGGTTTCTGCGTCATTGCCGACCACAGTGTTCATGAATTACCGCAATCGCCTTAATTAATAACGCTTTCGCTTAGATATGGCGATTTTCCGGCCGATCCGGCCAATCGACAATTTCTCATCGATTTTTCACTTCGTCACTTGCTTTCTGTAGTCTTACTACTTATAGTTTCATTCAACGGCGCTATCGCGCTACCTTCCCGAGCGAGGCCAAGATGTCAGAACAACCCGGACAGGATGTCGTGCTCTTCGGTGGCACCGGCGACCTGGTGATGCGCAAACTACTCCCCGCGCTCTACCACCTGCACTGCGACGCCATGCTCGCCACCGACGTTTCGATCATCGGCATTGCGCGCGAGCCGATCGACACCGCCGAATACCGCAGGATTGCGCAGGAACAATGCCGGCGCTTCCTCAAGACCGAGTTCGACGACGCCCAGTGGCAGTCGTTCGAAGCGCGCATCCACTACCGTCCGCTCGACGCCCGCGACCCCGCGACCTTTGGTGCTCTGGCCGAATGCCTGGGCGATGTCGGCCGCCGCAGCCAGGTGTATTACCTCTCCACCTCACCGATCCTGTTCACCGCCATCTGTCGGCACCTGCACGAGGCGGGACTGATCACGCCCGCCAGCCGTGTGGTGCTGGAAAAGCCCCTGGGGCACGATCTGGCTTCGTCGCGGGAGATCAACGACGAGGTCGGGCGCTACTTCGGCGAGGCGCAGATCTATCGCATCGACCACTATCTTGGTAAGGAGTCGGTGCAGAACCTGCTCGCGCTGCGGTTCGGCAATGCCCTGTTCGAGCCGCTGTGGCGGCGCGAATGGATCAGCGACGTGCAGATCACCGTCGCCGAACAGATCGGCGTCGAACAACGCGCCGAGTTCTACGACAAGACCGGCGCCCTGCGCGACATGGTGCAGAACCACCTGCTGCAGTTGCTGTGCATCGTCGCCATGGAGCCGCCGGCCTCGATCGACGCCGACGCCGTACGCGACGAGAAGCTCAAGATCCTGCGCGCGCTGCGTCCGATCGCGGCAGAAGAAGTGCCGCTTCGTACCGTACGCGGCCAATACCGTGCGGGGGCGAGCGGCGGCCAGCCGGTGGCCGGCTATCGGGACGAACCCGGGATCGCCGCCGGCAGCCGCACCGAAACCTTCGTCGCCCTGCAGGCCAACATCGACACCTGGCGCTGGGCCGACGTCCCGTTCTATCTGCGCACCGGCAAGCGCATGCAGGAACGCCTCGCCGAGATCGTGATCAACTTCCGCGCCGTACCGCATTCGATCTTCGGCAAGCGCTCGGCCGCACTGCAGAACAACCGCCTGGTCATCACCATGCAGCCCGACGAGAGCGTGCAACTGCACCTGCAAGCGAAGCGCCCGGGCGACCAGATGGTGCTCAACCCAGTGTCGCTCGACCTCGATTTCGCCGAGGGCTCGCAGACCCGTCGCCTCGAAGCCTACGAACGCCTGCTGATGGACGTGATGCGCGGCAACCTGACCCTGTTCGTGCGTCGGGACGAACAGGAGGCGGCGTGGAAATGGGTCGAACCGATCATGTCGTGCTGGAACGAGTCCGCCGACCCGCCCAAGCCCTACACCGCGGGCACCTGGGGACCGGCCGCGTCGACCGCGCTGCCCGGCCGCGAAGGCTTCCACTGGCACGAGGAGCTGTGATGGCACTCGAACTGAAGCGCTACCCCGATACCACCGCGCTGGACGACGCATTGGCCGAGATGGTGGTCGAAAAACTGCGCGATGGCATCGAGCGGCGTGGCACCGCGAGCCTGGTGCTGTCCGGCGGGCGTACCCCGCGCGGCCTGTTCGCCCGCCTCGCCGCCACCGACCTGGCGTGGGATCGGGTCCGCATCACGCTGGCCGACGAGCGCTGGGTTCCGCCCGATCACGCGGACAGCAACGAACGCACCGTCCGCAGCGTGCTGCTGCAGGACAAGGCCGCCGCCGCGCGCTTCATCCCGCTCTACAACGGCGCGGCCGATCCGTGGGCCGGGCTGGACGCGGCCTGCACCGCCGTCGCCGAGCTGCCGCGCCCCTTCGACGTGGTGCTGCTGGGCATGGGCGAGGACGGCCATACCGCATCGCTGTTCCCCGCCGCCGACACGCTGCCGTCGCCTTCGACCGCCGCCAGCGGCGACTGCATCGGTGTCCGCCCGGCGCAGGCCCCTCACGACCGCCTGTCGCTGACCCCGGCCGCCCTCCTCGACAGCCGATGGCTGGCGCTGCATTTCACTGGCTCCGCCAAGTGGTCGGTGCTGTGCGAAGCACTCAAACCCGGTCCGGTCGACACCTTTCCGGTCCGCGCCATCATTCAACAGGATCAGGTGCCCTGCCATGTCTACTGGACGCTCTGAACGCACGCCGCGCCTCGTCGGCGACATCGGCGGAACCAACGCCCGCTTCGCAATCGTCGCCGCGGCGGGCGAACAGCCGACCCATATCCGCAGTCTTTCCTGCGCCGATTACGCCGGTCCGCACGAAGCCATCCTCGACTACCTTGCCCTCGAAGGGCTGGCCGTGCCGCCGCTCGCCGCATTCGGCATCGCCAATCCGATCACCGGCGACCACGTGGCGATGACCAACCACCACTGGAAGTTCTCTGTCGAGGCGCTGCGCCGGGGATTGGGCCTGGAACGCCTGCTCGTGATCAACGATTTCACCGCGCTCGCGCTGTCGCTGCAGCAGCTGCAGCCGCACGAACGCCGTCAGGTCGGTGGCGGCAGTGTAGTCCCGGGCCATGCCATCGGCCTGCTGGGGGCCGGCACCGGGCTGGGGATTTCGGGGCTGATCCCCTGTGGCGCCCACCATGTACCGCTCGAAGGCGAAGGCGGCCATGTCACCCTGGCCGCCGCCGACGCCCGCGAGGCACAGATCATCGCGGTACTGGCCGCGCGCTACGATCACGTCTCGGCCGAACGCGTCCTGTCGGGCCCCGGCCTGGTCGCGTTGCACGATGCGCTCCGCACCCTGGCGGGGGCGCCGGCGCTCGAACTCGGCAGTGCCGAGATCAGCGCGCGCGGACTTGCCGGCAGCTGCCCATTCTGCGTCGACACCCTGCACACCTTCTGCGCCATGCTCGGCTCGGTCGCCGGTGATCTCGCCCTGACCCTGGGTGCGCGCGGCGGGGTCTTCATCGGCGGCGGAATCGTGCCGCGGCTGGGCGCGTTCTTCGCCGCCTCCGCCTTCCGCCGTCGCTTCGAGGACAAGGGGCGATTCGTCACCTATCTGGCAAACATCCCGACCTACGTCATCGACGCCCCCTACCCGGCCCTGCTCGGCGCCGCACGGGCGCTCGAGACACCGCTCACCCTGGGCTGCGACGCCCGTGCCGCGACCGCGACACCCACCGCCGACGCTGATCGCGGCGCCCGCCCCCCTATCCGAGATTGAATTCCGCAGACGAAGGATCCCCGATCATGACGAGTCCCGCTCACCGCACCACCTGGCGCGCCTTGACCGCGCACCGCGCCGAACTCGGCGAACGCCACCTGAATGAGATTTTCGCCACCGATCCGGCGCGCGCCACGCGCATGCAGGCTGAGGCCTGCGGCCTGTTCCTCGACTATTCGAAGAACCGCGTCACCGCCGAGACCCTCGCACTGCTGTTCCGCCTCGCCCGTGACGCCGGCCTTGCCGAGCGCACCGCGGCAATGTTCGACGGTGTGCACATCAACACCACCGAAGGCCGCGCCGTGCTGCACACCGCGTTGCGCCGTCCGGCGGACGCCAGCCTCACGGTCGATGGTCACGCGCTGATGGGCGATATCGTCGACGTGCGCGAACGCATCCGCCACTTCAGCGAGCAGGTGCGGCTCGGCAGCTGGCTCGGCCATGACGGCCGGCCGATTACCGACGTGGTCAACATCGGCATCGGCGGCTCCGACCTCGGCCCGCTGATGGTGTGCGAGGCGCTCAAGCCTTACGCCCATCCGGGCCTGCGGATGCACTTCGTGTCGAATGTCGACGGCGTTCAGATCGACGACGTGCTGAACACGGTGAATCCGGACACGACTCTGTTCATCGTCGCCTCCAAGACCTTCACCACCCAGGAGACCCTGACCAATGCCCATACCGCACGAAGCTGGCTGATCGACCGTACCGGCGACGAAGCGGCGGTCGCGCGCCACTTCGTCGCGGTGTCGACCAATGCCGAGGCGGTGAGCCGCTTCGGCATCGATACCGCCAACATGTTCGGTTTCTGGGACTGGGTCGGCGGCCGCTACTCGCTGTGGAGCGCGATCGGCCTGACTATCGTGCTGCAGATCGGTGCCGACCGATTCGACGAACTGCTCGCCGGCGCCCACGCCATGGACGAGCATTTCCGTAGCGCACCGCTCGAGCACAACCTGCCGGCGATCATGGCGCTGCTCGGGATCTGGAACATCGACTTCCTCGACGCCCCGACCCACGTCATCGCCCCCTACCACCAGCGCCTGCACCGGCTTCCGGCCTACCTGCAGCAGCTCGACATGGAGTCGAACGGCAAGTCGGTGAAGCTCGACGGGACCCCGGTCGGTTGCCACACCAGCCCGGTGATCTGGGGCGAGCCGGGGATCAACGGCCAGCACGCCTACTTCCAGATGCTGCACCAGGGCACCCGTTTCGCACCGGTCGATTTCATCGGCGTTCTGGAGCACCCGGCACACCTCGATCATCACCACCGGGTCGCCTTTGCCAACATGGTGGCGCAGGCCGAAGCCCTGATGCGCGGCAAGTCCGCCGCCGAGGTCGAGGCCGAGATGCGCGCCGCCGGCGTCGCCGGGGAGCGCATCGGCGCGTTGATCCCGCACCGGGTATTCCCCGGCAACCGGCCCAGCAACACCTTGCTGCTCGAGCGCCTCGACCCCTTCGGCCTCGGCACCCTGGTCGCGCTCTACGAACACCGCACCTTCGTGCAGGGCGTGGTGTGGGGGGTGAACTCGTTCGACCAGTGGGGCGTGGAGCTCGGCAAGCAACTCGCCGCGCGCGTGCTCGACGACCTCGCCGGCGCGACCGATGGCAACCCCCATGACGCCAGCACCGCGGCGCTGATCGAACGCTATCGCCAGCACAGGCGACAGGCCGCCGACCGGCCTGCATGAGGCGCTGATCGGCACCGATCCACACCACAACGATACGGCCCCGGCCCTACAGGAGATGCAGTGAGTACCTCGCGCAATACCAAGATCGTCGCCACCCTCGGTCCCGCCAGTTCGGACACTGCCACCATCCGCGCGCTGCATCAGGCCGGGGCCGACGTGTTCCGCCTGAACTTCAGCCACGGCAGCCACGAGGACCACGCCGCCCGCGCCGCGCAGATCCGCGAGATCGCCGCCGAGACCGGGCGCCCGATCGGCATCCTCGCCGACCTGCAGGGCCCCAAGCTGCGCATCGGCACCTTTGCCGACGGTGCGGTGACGCTCAGACGCGGCGACACGATCCGCTTCGATTCCGATCCGGCGCCGGGTGACCGGACCCGCGTGTGCCTGCCCCACCCCGAGATCATCGCCGCCTCGAAGGCCGGCGACGAACTGCTGCTCGACGATGGCCGGGTTCGCCTGCAGGTGAAGGTCGCCCATGCCGACGCGCTCGAACTGGAGGCGGTCAACGACGGCACCCTGTCCAATCGCAAGGGTGTCAATGTGCCCTCGGCCACGCTCGATCTGTCGCCACTGACGAAGAAGGACCTGATCGACCTCGACTTCGCGTTGGCCCTCGGCGTCGACTGGGTCGCGCTGTCCTTCGTCCAGCGCGCTTCCGACGTCGCCCGGGCGCAGGAGCTGATCGCCGGCCGCGCGGCGTTGATGGCCAAGATCGAGAAGCCGTCGGCGATCACCGACATCGAGGCCATCCTCGCCCTGGCCGACGGGATCATGGTCGCCCGCGGCGACCTCGGCGTGGAGATGCCCGCCGAGGAAGTCCCCGGTCTGCAGAAGAAACTGGTCCGCCTGGCGCGCGCCGCCGGCAAGCCGGTGGTGGTGGCCACGCAGATGCTCGAATCGATGGTGTCGGCGCCGGCGCCGACCCGCGCCGAAGCCTCGGACGTGGCCACCGCGGTGTTCGACGGCGCCGATGCGGTGATGCTGTCGGCCGAATCGGCCTCGGGGCAGTACCCGCTGGAAGCGGTCGAGATGATGTCGCGCATCATCTGCCGCACCGAAGCCGACCCGCTGCATCGCCAGTACATCGAGACGGTCTCGACCAACATGCAGGCCGGCGGCACCGACGCGATCGGCACCGCGATCCGCAGCATCACCGCGATGATGCCGGTGTGCGCCACCGTGGCCTTCACCGCCTCGGGCGCGACCGCGCTGCGGATCGCGCACCAGCGCCCGCAGTCCCGCATCGTGTGCCTGACGCCGTCGGCGCGCGTCGCCGGCCGGCTGACGCTGGCCTGGGGCATCCGTGCCCGGGTCTCGACCGCCACCGGCACCGTCGAGGAGATGGTTGACGCCGCCGTGGCGAGCTGCCGCAGCGAACGCCTGCTGCGCGACGGCGAGGCGGTGATCGTCACCGCCGGCGTGCCCTTCGGCACCCCCGGCAGCACCAACCTGCTGCGCCTGGCCTGGCCGACCACCGCCCCTGCAGCCTGACGCGCCGCCCACGACAACCCCCGAACCCCACGCAAGGAAACCGCCCATCATGGATACCAAGCTCAAGCCGACCCCGATGCAGGAACGGCTGCATCAGCTCTTTCCCACCGAAGCCGACATCCCGCCGGAGTGCCGCGTGCTCGCGCCGCTGCACCAACGCTCCATCCTGTTGAACGGCGAGATGGTGATCTGGAAGGGCGATACGCGCGCCGTGTTCTCGCCCGTGCATGTGCGCGCCGCCGACGGCGGCCTCACGCCGGTGGAACTGGGCAGCTTCCCGGTCACCGGCACCGACGAAGCCGATGCCGCCATCGCCGCGGCGTGGAAGGCCTACGACAACGGTCGCGGCCAGTGGCCGACGATGTCGGTCGCCGACCGTATCGCCTGCGTCGAGAATTTCACCAACCAGATCGTCGCCCGCCGGCGCGAGATCGTGAACCTGATCATGTGGGAGATCGGCAAGAGCCTGGCCGACTCGGAGAAGGAGTTCGACCGCACCATCGACTACATCAAGGCCACCATCGCCGAACTGAAGAACCTGGACAACGCCAACTCGCGCTTCCAGATCGTCGACGGCACGATCGCGCAGATCCGCCGCTCGCCGCTGGGCATCGTGCTGTGCATGGGACCGTACAACTACCCGATGAACGAGACCTTCTGCACCCTGATCCCGGCCCTGATCATGGGCAACGTGGTGCTGTTCAAGCCGCCGCGCTTCGGCGTGCTGCTCTACTACCCGATGCTCGAAGCCTTCCGCAGCGCCTTCCCGGCCGGGGCGATCAACATCGTCTATGGCCAGGGCAGCGTCGTGGTGCCGCACATCATGAGCTCGGGCAAGGTCAATGTGCTCGCGCTGATCGGCACCAGCAAGGTCGCCGACCAGCTCAAGAAGGCCCACCCCAAGACCAACCGCCTGCGCGCGGTGCTCGGGCTGGAGGCGAAGAACGCCGCGATCATCCTGCCCGATGCCGATATCGAGCTGACGGTGAAGGAGTGCATTGCCGGCAGCCTGTCGTTCAATGGCCAGCGCTGCACCGCGCTCAAGATGATCCTGGTGCACCAGGCCATCGCCGACAAGTTCCTGCGCCGCTTCAGCGAACAGATCGCCGAGCTGAAGATCGGCATGCCCTGGGACCAGGGGGTCACGATCACGCCCCTGCCCGAGATGCAGAAGGTCGACTACATGAACGAATGCATCGCCGACGCGGTGGCCCAGGGCGCCCGGGTGCTCAATGCCGACGGCGGCTGCGCGGTGGAGACGATGTTCTACCCGGCCGTGGTGTTCCCGGTAAAGGACGGCATGAAGCTGTACCGCGAGGAGCAGTTCGGCCCGGTGATCCCGGTGGCGCCGTTCGAGGACATCGAGACCGCGCTCGACTACGTCATCAGCTCGGACCACGGCCAGCAGGTGAGCGTGTTCGGCTCCAACCCGGACCAGATCGCCCAGCTCGTCGATCCGCTGGTGAACCAGGTGTGCAGGGTGAACATCAACTGCCAGTGCCAGCGCAGCCCGGACGTATTTCCCTTCGCCGGACGCAAGGACTCGGCCGAGGGCACCCTGTCGGTGCATGACGCACTGCGCGCGTTCTCGATCCGCACCATGGTCGCAGCCAAACAGACCGAAGCGAGCAAGAAGCTGCTCGACAGCATCGTGCTCGGCAACAAGTCGAACTTCGTCAATACGCGCTTCATCCTCTGACGGCGACGACGCGCACCACGCTTTCCTCCCTTGGCCGGCGGCGACGGCTCCTCCCCTCGCCACTGCTGCCGGCACTCTTTTGGCCCCTCATTTCTCCTACTACGCCCATGAAAACGATCATCGGCCTCAGCGGCCTGGAAATTCTCGACTCCCGCGGCAACCCCACCCTGCAAGCCACCGTGCGACTCGCCTCCGGTCATGTCGGCACCGCCGCCGTGCCCTCCGGCGCCTCCACCGGTGCGCGCGAAGCGCTCGAACTGCGCGACGGCGACCCGGCGCGTTTCGGCGGCAAGGGGGTCACCCGCGCACTGGCGAACATCGAGGGCCCGATCGCCGCCGCGCTCGAAGGCCGCGATGCATCGGACCAGGCGGCGATCGACGCCCGGCTGTGCGAACTCGACGGCACCCCGGACAAGTCCCACCTCGGCGCCAACGCGCTGCTCGCGGTGTCGCTCGCCACCGCCCACGCCGCGGCTGCCGCAGAAGGGATTCCGCTCTACCGCCATCTGGGCGACGCGGCGCTCGGCCATGTCCTGCCGGTACCGCTGATGAACGTGATCAACGGCGGCGCCCATGCCAACAACAGCCTCGACATCCAGGAATGCATGATCGTGCCGCACGGCTTCGAGCGCTTCAGTGATGCCCTGCGCGCCGGCGTCGGCGTGTTCCACGCGCTGCGCGCCCTGCTCGACAAGAAGGGCTTCCCGACCTCGGTGGGCGACGAAGGCGGCTTCGCGCCGAACGTGAGCGGCACGCGCGAAGCGCTCGAGCTCATCCTCGAAGCGATCGAGCACGCCGGCTACGAGCCGGGCACCCAGATCGCGCTGGCGCTCGACTGCGCCGCCTCCGAGTTCCACCACGACGGCGAATACCGTCTGACCGGCGAAGGCCAGGCCTACTCCAGTGCCACCTTCTGCAGCTATCTCGCCGACCTCGTCGGCGACTATCCCATCGTCAGCATCGAGGATGGCATGGCCGAGGACGACTGGGCGGGCTGGGGCCAGCTCACCGACCGCCTCGGGCGCCGCGTGCAACTGGTCGGCGACGACCTCTTCGTCACCAACACCGCGATCCTCGCCGCCGGCATCGACAAGGGCATCGCCAACGCGATCCTGATCAAGCCCAATCAGATCGGCACGCTGAGCGAGACCCTTGCGGCCATGGACATGGCACGCAAGGCCGGGTACGCCTCGATCGTCTCCCACCGTTCGGGCGAGACCGGCGACACCACCATCGCCGATCTGGCAGTAGCGACCGCGTGCGGCCAGATCAAGACCGGTTCGGCGAGCCGCTCCGACCGCGTCGAGAAGTACAACCGCCTGCTCGCGATCGAACGCGAACTCGGTGCCGCCGCCCGCTTCGCCGGATCGGAGGCCTTCCGCCGCCGCTGACGGCATCCCCGACGCTTGCCCTGGTCCGGCACCACGCAATCGCTCCCTCCCCCGGCGGTGGTGCCGGCCTTTTTTGCGCCCGCTCGACCGTGGCCCGCGGCGCGGGCCAAAGCACCACGGGCCCGCCGCCGAAGCCTCATAAGCACAACATGCACAGCACGGAGAGACAGGTCATGACACGAGCGCAAAGCGCCACCCCGCACCGCATAGTCATCGTCGGCGGCGGAGCAGGCGGACTGGAACTGGCCACCCGTCTGGGCCGGCGCCACGGCCGGCGCGGCACCGTCGAGGTGGTCCTGGTGGACCGGACCCGCACCCATATGTGGAAGCCGCTGCTGCACGCGGTGGCGGCCGGCAGTCTGAACATCCACGAAGAGCAGATCGACTACCTGTACCAGGCGCGCTGGAATCACTTCGAGTACTGCCGTGGAGCGATGCGCGGCCTCGACCGGGCCACGCGCGAGATCACCGTCGGCGCGGTCCATGGCGACGACGGCGAACTGGTCCTCCCCGAGCGCCGGATCGGCTACGACACCCTGGTCATCGCGGTGGGCTCGCTGTGCAACGACTTCGGTACGCCCGGCGTTGCCGAGCATGCATACAAGCTCGATGCCGCCTGGGAAGCGCACCTGTTCCACCGCAAGCTGGTGAATGCCTGCTTCAGCGCCAACTACCATCTGCCCGGATCCGGCGCGCACCTCGACATCGCCATCGTCGGTGGCGGCGCGACCGGGGTCGAACTGGCCGCCGAGCTGCACAACACGACCCGGGTGCTCGCCGCCTACGGCCTGCGCGACCTCGACCCCGACCGCCACATCCGCATCCGGCTGATCGAAGCCGGGCCGCGCATCCTGCCCGGCCTGTCGGAAAGCCTGTCGGCAGCGGTCAACACCATCCTGTCCGGCATCGGCGTCACCGTCAGTACCGGCGTGAAGGTGACCGAGGTGACGCCGGCCGCGGTTCACACCGCATCCGGCGAAGCGCTGCCCGCCGATCTGGTGGTGTGGGCCGCCGGGATCCGCGCGCCGGCCTTCCTGCACGAGCTCGACGGCCTGGAGACCGACCGCATCGACCGCCTGGCGGTCAACACCCACCTGCAGAGCACGCGCGACCCCAGCATCTACGCCTTCGGCGACTGCGCCGCGGCACCCTGGCAGGATGGCAACGCCACCTTGCCGCCGCGCGCCCAGGTCGCGCACCAGCAGGCCAGCTACCTGGCCCGCGCGCTGCCGGCGCGATTGCGCGGTGAAGCGCCACCAGCCTTCCGCTACAAGGACTACGGCTCGCTGGTGTCGATCGGCCACCACGACACCCTGGGCAACCTGATGGGTTTCGTGCGCGGCAAGGGCATCCGCATTGAGGGCATGGTGGCGAGCTTCATGTACTGGCTGCTCTATCGCAGCCACCTGATCGCCCTCAACGGCTTCTGGAAGACCGCGCTCGACACCGTCACCGGCTGGATGCGGCGGCACACCGACCCCCACGTCAAACTTCACTGACCACGAAAGGAAGGAACATGAAACAGCTCGTGCTGCTTCGCCACGGCGAAAGCATATGGAACAAGGAGAACCGCTTCACCGGGTGGACCGACGTGGCGCTGTCCGAACAGGGCCGCGCCGAGGCGATCTCCGCGGGCAGGCGGCTGAAGGAGGCAGGCTTCGTGTTCGACCTTGCCCACACCTCGGTGCTCAAGCGCGCCATCCACACCCTGTGGCTGGTGCTCGAGCAGATGGAACAGCCGTGGATTCCGGTCCATCCGCACTGGCGTCTGAACGAGCGTCACTACGGCGCCCTGCAAGGCCTGAACAAGGCCGAGACCGCCGCCGAATTCGGCGATGAGCAGGTCAGGCTGTGGCGCCGCAGCTACGACGTGCCGCCGCCCGCACTCGACCCGGCCGACGACCGCCACCCCGCGCACGACCGCCGCTATGCCAGTCTGTCGGGCCCAGCGCTGCCGCTCACCGAATGCCTGAAGGACACCGTGGATCGGCTGATCCCGCACTGGCGCCAGGTGATCGCGCCCGCGATCGCGGCCGGCGAACGCGTCGTCGTCGCCGCCCACGGCAACTCGCTGCGGGCGCTGATCAAGCATCTGGACCGGGTCAGCGACGAGGACATCATCGAACTGAACATTCCGACCGGCACGCCCCTGGTCTACGAGCTCACCGACGACCTCAGGCCGATCCGCAGCTACTACCTGTAAACCGCGGAAGCGCTCGAACACGCGGGCTGCCCACCGGCCGGGCGGCCCGCGCACCGCACCACGACAATCACAACGACACAGCTCCATAAGGGGCGCCACAACGGAGACACCGATCATGGGCACCGACATGAGCACGACGCTCGCATCCGCCGCACCGGCCACGCACACACGCGGGGGCCGCTACACGACACCGCTGGTCGTCCTGACCTCGATATTCTTCCTGTGGGGATTCATGACCTCGCTCAACGACGTCCTGATCCCGCATCTGCGCGCGATGTTCACGCTGAGCTATACCCAGGCGATGATGATCCAGTTCTGCTTCTTCACCGCCTATCTGGTGATGTCCTTCCCGGCCGGTTATCTGGTCGAGAAACTCGGCTACAAGACCGGCATCATCATCGGCCTGTCGACTGCCGGCTGCGGCTGCCTGCTGTTCTACCCGGCGGCGAGTCTGGCGTCCTATCCATTCTTCCTCGGCGCCCTGTTCGTGCTCGCCTCCGGCATTACCCTGCTGCAGGTCGCCGCCAACCCCTACGTGACCGTGCTGGGCAAACCGGAAACCGCCTCCAGCCGGCTCAACCTGACCCAGGCGTTCAATTCGCTCGGCACCACCCTCGCCCCCTTCTTCGGCTCGATGCTGATCCTGTCGGCGGCGTTCAAGACCAGCGAGGAGTTGCAGCAGATGAATCCCGCCGATCTGGCGGCCTACGGCATCGCCCAGGGCAGCGCGGTGCAGCTGCCCTACCTCGGCCTCGCGGCGGCGTTCTTCGTCCTTGCCGTAGTCATCGCAGTCGTCCGCCTGCCGCGCCTCGAGGCGCCGGAAACGCCGGTCGAAGCGCCCGACGCACGCAGCGTTTACCACCGCCACGACAGCGTCTGGGCCTATCGGCACCTCGTCCTCGGCGCCGTCGCCATCTTCGCCTACGTCGGCGCCGAGGTGGCCATCGGCAGTTTCCTGATCAATTTCATGGGTGCGCCCGAGATCGCCGGGCTGACCGAGGAGGTCGCCGCGAAATATCTGGCGCTGTACTGGGGCGGTGCGATGGTGGGTCGCTTCGTCGGCGCCGCCGTGCTGCGCAAGGTACGACCCGGCCGCCTGCTGGCATTCAACGCCTTCGTGGTCTCCATCCTGCTGGTGACGGCCATGCTGGTGGCGGGCAAGGCCGCGATGTGGGCGCTGCTGGCAATCGGCCTGTTCAACTCGATCATGTTCCCGACCATCTTCTCGCTCGCCATCGAGGGCCTGGGCAAACACACCGGCGAGGGTTCGGGCGTCGTCTGCATGGCCATCGTCGGGGGCGCAATCGTCCCGCTGATCCAGGGCGTGTTTGCCGACAACATCGGCCTGCTCTACTCGTTCTGCATTCCGGTGTTGTGCTATCTGTATATCGCCTACTACGGGCTGCGCGGGCACTACGCCGATTTCGAGCCGGCGACGACCGCGGTCGCCGCGCGCTGAGGCCTTTCCCCGCCCGTTACCGCCGGCCGTCGCCCGGACACACCGTACCGGGACCGCGATCGGCACCCTCGACGGCACCCGCGTCGAGATGCGCGTGGATCGGCGGGGACACGCTTTCCATCTCCTGCCCTATCCGCGGAGGTCGCCGACCTCCGCACCTGCGGCTCCCAGGGCGCGCACGATCCCCGGGTCGAACCCGTAGCTTGTCATCGGACACAACGCCTCCTTTTATTTAAATAAACCTGCTTGACAATTAACCCCTGTCGATGTTTAATAAACTCACTTGATTTATTAATAAGTTCCACCAATAAACACAAGCTTCAAGGAGACCAGGATGGGGCAAGAGCAAACCACGCGTGCGGCAGGTCCGATGCGCCTGCGCCGCTACAACGAGCGCCTGCTGCTGCAACTGCTGCGCCGGATCGGTGAAGCGTCGAAGGCCGATCTCGCCCGCCGCACCCACCTGACCAGCACCGCGGTCGGCACCATCATCCAGGCCCTGCAGGACGACGACCTGATCACCCCGACCGGGCGCCGCACCGAGGGCCAGCGCGGCCAGCCGGCAACCCTCATTCAGATCAATCCCAAGGGCGCATTCGGTATCGGTGTCCGCCTCGACCGCGACGCGATCGAAACCGCGCTCGTCGATCTGGGTGGCGACATTCTTGCCCGCCGCGTTCATAACCGCATCCTCCCCTCGCCGCAGCAGACCGTGGACCTGGTATGTGCCGACATCGCCGCGCTGCTCGACGCCATGCAGGCGGCGGAGCGCTCGCGCATCGCCGGCATCGGCGTCGCCCAGCCCTACAACCTCGGTGCCTGGTTGCGCGAGCTCGATCTCGCCGAACCGGCTTTCACCGCCTGGGACAGCTTCGACTTCGCCGCCGCCCTCGGAGACCGGACCGGCCTGCCGGTGTTCGGCGAGAACGACGGCAACGCTGCCGCCATCGCCGAGATCTTCTACGGCTGCGGCCGGCGCTACGACGACTTCATCTACGTCTTCCTCGGCCCGGTCATCGGTTGCGGGGTCGCGCTCGACGGCACCTGCCTGCGCGGCGTCACCGGCAATGCCGGCGACATCGCGGTGATGCCGGTGACGCCCAGCACCCTGCCCTTGGCACCCAGACCGACCGGCAAGTGGGACATGCTGCTGTCGCGCGCGTCGCTCAATGCCTTGTCGCGCCATCTGCGCTGGAGCGGCGAGCAGGTGGCCACCCATACCGACCTCGAAGCCTTCGTACGCGCCGGTCACCCGGCGGTCGACGAATGGCTGGTCGATTGTGTCGACGCCCTCGCCCCTGCCTTGCGTTCGGCCCTGTGCATGCTCGACGTGCCGGTGGTGGTGATCGATGCCGACGTCGATGGCGGCCTGATCGACCGCCTGATGCAGCACCTTGCGCGCGAACTGGCCGACACCGCACCCGAAGCGCGTGGCGTGCCGCAGATCGTGCGCGGCACCTTCGGCACCGACGCGGGCGCGGTCGGTGCGGCCAGTCTGCCGATGTTCTTCAGTTTCTCGCCCCGTTCGCAGGTCCTGCGGCGCGGCGCCCGCAACCAAGAGGAGAACGAACATGCCTGGTGAGCACACCATGAAGCCGGTACTCGAAATGCGCTGCATCTCCAAGACCTTTCCCGGGGTCAAGGCCTTGCGCGACGTGTCGCTGACTCTGTACCCGGGCGAGGTGCATTCGCTGATGGGCGAGAACGGCGCCGGCAAGTCGACGCTGATGAAGATTCTGTCCGGCGCCTATACCGCCGACGCCGGCTGCGAGATCCGCATCGACGGCCAGCCGGTAGTGATCGATGGTCCGCAGTCGGCGCGCGACCTCGGCGTTGCGGTGATCTACCAGGAGCTGGCGCTGTGCCCCAGCCTGACGGTGGCGGAAAACATCTACCTCGGCCGCGAACTTCACCACGGGCCACGGATTGCCCGCCGCGAGATGGAGGCGGCCTGCGCCGAGATCCTGGCGCGACTGGGCGCCGGTTTCAGGCCGACCACCGTGGTCAGCGACCTGTCGATCGCCGAGCGCCAGCTGGTCGAGATCGCCCGCGCCATGCAGGGCAAGGCCCGCATCCTGGTCATGGACGAACCGACCACGCCGCTGTCGTCGCGCGAGACCGACCGTCTGTTCGCGCTGATCCGCAAGCTGCGCACCGAGGGCCTGGCGATCGTCTACGTGAGCCACCGCATGGCCGAGATCTACGAACTGTCCGACCGCGTCAGCGTGCTGCGGGACGGCACCTACGTCGGCACCCTCGAGCGGGCGGAGCTTTCCGCCGAGGCGCTGGTGCGGATGATGGTCGGCCGCGACATCAGCGGCTTCTACAAGAAGGAACACCTTCCGTTCGACCCGGGCAAGGTGGTGCTGTCGGTACGCAAGGTCGCCGACGGCCGCCGGGTGAAGCCCTCGGCCTTCGACCTCCATGCCGGCGAGGTGCTCGGCATCGCCGGCCTGGTCGGCGCCGGACGCACCGAACTGGCACGGCTGATCTTCGGTGCCGACGCGCGCATTTCGGGCGATATCGAGATCGATGGCGCGCCGGTGCGCATCCGCAACCCGCTCGACGCCATCGAGGCCGGCATCGTGTATCTGACCGAGGATCGCAAGGGCCGTGGCCTGTTCCTGGACATGAGCGTACGCGACAACATCAACGTCTGCGCCAGCTCGCGTGATGCCCGCAGCGGCGGCGTACTGAACCTCGCCCGTGCCCATCAGCGCGCCAACGACGCGATCCGCGAACTCGGAATCAAGGTGCCGAACTCGAGGGTGAACGTCGGTGCCCTGTCCGGCGGCAACCAGCAAAAGGTGCTGCTGTCGCGCCTGCTAGAGCTCCACCCCAAGGTGCTGATCCTCGATGAGCCCACGCGCGGGGTCGACATCGGCGCCAAATCCGAGATCTACCGGATCATCAACGAACTGGCCCGGCGCGGGGTCGGCGTCATCGTCATCTCCAGCGAACTGCCCGAGATCGTCGGCACTGCCGACCGCGTGCTGGTGATGCGCGAGGGCGAACTCGTCGGCGAGCTCGGCGGCTACTCCGGGCGCCCGATCACGCAGGAGTCGATCATCGAACTCGCCACCGGCGCCGGCCGGGAGCACGAAACGCTGAAACAGGCGGCCTGACCACCAACACACTCCGGTTCGCCGGACCAAGATCCCAATGAGGAGACAACGATGAGCGCAACCAACACCCTGCGCGCGGGCACTGCCACGCCGCGCGAAAGCTTCCAGACGCTGATGCGTACGGTCGGCATGCTGCCGGTACTGATCCTGCTGATGATCGGCTTCGGCCTGATCGCCGACTCGTTCTTCACCGCGCAGAACTTCTCCATCATCGCCCAGCAGGCATCGATCAACATCGTGCTGGCCGCGGGCATGACCTTCGTCATCCTGACCGGTGGCATCGACCTGTCGGTGGGCTCGATTCTCGCCGCGGCCGCGGTGGTGGCCCTGATCGTGTCGGGCATTCCGGACATCGGCATGCTGGGCATCGCCGCGGCACTGCTCACCGGCCTGGTGTTCGGGCTGATCAACGGCGGCCTGATCGCCTTCCTCAAACTGCCACCCTTCATCGTCACCCTCGGCGCGCTCACCGCGGTGCGCGGCGTCGCCCGCCTGATCGGCGACGACAAGACCGTGTTCAACCCCGACCTGCCGTTTGCCTTCATCGGCCATGAGAGCATCCTCGGCGTGCCTTGGCTGGTGGTGATCGCCGCCCTGGTGATCGTCGCGTCGTGGTTCATCCTGCGCCGCACCGTGCTCGGCCTGCACATCTACTCGGTGGGGAGCAACCCCGAGGCGGCCCGCCTGTCCGGCATCAAGGTGTGGAAAGTCCTGCTGTTTGCGTACGCCATGTCGGGCCTGCTCGCCGGCCTCGGCGCGGTGATGACCGCGTCGCGCCTGATGGCGGCCAACGGCCTGCAACTGGGCCAGTCCTACGAACTGGACGCGATCGCGGCGGTGATCCTGGGCGGCACCAGCTTCGTCGGCGGGGTCGGCACCATCGTCGGCACCCTGATCGGCGCACTGATCATCGCGGTGCTGACCAACGGCCTGGTGCTGGTCGGCGTGTCCGACATCTGGCAGTACATCATCAAGGGCCTGGTCATCATCGGCGCCGTGGCGCTCGACCGCTACCGCCAGTCCGGCGCCCGTACCTGACCCCCTCCGCCACACCCACCCCCGTCCGCCCAGATCCGACGGTTCCGCCCCCCGGGCCGGAACCGCACCCTGCTGCATCACAACCCCCCGAAGGAGACAACCATGATCACCAACAAGGCCATCGTAGCCACCCTTGCCCTGGCATGCGCCACCGGTTTCGCCCAGGCCAGGGATATCCAGTCCATCGGCATCACCGTCGGCTCGCTCGGCAATCCGTTCTTCGTCACCATCGCCAAGGGCGCGGAAGCGAAGGCGAAGGAATTGAATCCGAACGTGAAGGTGCTGGCGGTGTCGGCCGACTACGACCTCAACAAGCAGTTCACCCAGATCGACAACTTCATCGCCGCCGGCGTGGACATGATTTTGCTCAACGCCGCCGACGCCAGGGCGATCGAGCCGGCAGTGAAGAAGGCGCAGAAGGCGGGCATTGTGGTCATCGGCGTCGATGTGGCGGCCGCCGGCGCCGACGCCACGGTGCAGACCAACAACGTGCAGGCCGGCGAGATCGCTTGCGCCTACATCGTCAACAAGCTCGGCGGCAAGGGCAATGTGATCATCCAGAACGGGCCCCAGGTGTCGGCCGTGATCGACCGCGTCAACGGCTGCAAGGCGCAACTGGCCAAGGCGCCGGACATCAAGGTGCTGTCCGACGATCAGGACGGCAAGGGTTCGCGCGAAGGCGGCATGAACGTGATGCTCGGCCACCTGACTCGCTTCCAGAAGGTCGATGCGGTGTTCACGATCAACGACCCGCAGGCGATCGGCTCCGATCTGGCAGCGCGCCAGCTCAAGCGCACCGGCATCGTCATCGCCTCGGTCGATGGCGCGCCCGACATCGAAGGCGCGATCAAGAGCGGCACCGCGGTCGAAGCCTCGGCCAGCCAGGATCCGTGGCTGATGGCACAGAAGGCGGTCGAGATCGGTCACGGCATCCTCAACGGTACCCGCCCGGCAGATCCGATGGTGCTGATCCCGTCCGAGCTGATCACGCGCGCCAACGTGGCCAGCTACAAGGGCTGGTCGGCACCGCGCTGATCCGCTCGCCGCACTGCCGCCCGGCCGCCTGATCCGGCAGCGGGCGGCTCCCGCAACCCCTTGTACGGACAAACATCATGTTTCTCGTCTGTGGCGAAGCCCTGTTCGACGTGTTCATCGGTGGCGAATCGAACCGCGCCCTGCATCTCGACGCCCACCCCGGCGGCTCCCCTTTCAACGTCGCCATCGGTCTGGCCCGGCTCGCGCAGCCGGTCTCCTTTCTCGGTGGAATCGCCCGCGACATGCTCGGCGACCGCCTGCTCGGCGTGCTCGACGCCGAGGGCGTGGAAACCGGCCTGTTGAGCCGCTTCGACGCCCCGACCACGCTCGGCATGGTCGAGCTCTCGGCCGCTGGCGTGCCGCGCTATGCCTTCTACGGCAATGGCGCTGCCGACCGCCTGCTGACGCAGGACCACCTCCCGACATTGGCACCCGAGGTGCGGGCGATCCATCTCGGCTCCTACGCCGCCGTCGTCGAACCGGTGGCGAGCGCACTCGAGACCCTGGTGCGGCGCGAGCGCGACACCCGTCTGATCGCCTACGACCCCAACGTGCGCCTGAATGTGGAGCCGTCGGTGGCACGCTGGCGCGATCGGGTCGAGATCCTGGCCAAGCTGGCTCACCTGGTGAAGATCAGCGACGAGGATGCCCATCTGCTGTATGGCGGCGAGGACGATGACGCACTGGCCCGGCGCTGGCTGGCAAACGGAACGACGGTGGTGGTCATGACCCGGGGCCACCAGGGCGCCAGCGCGTGGAATGCCGGCGGACGGGTCGACGTCGCCGCACCGGCGATCGCCGTCGCCGACACCGTCGGCGCCGGCGACACCTTCCAGGCGGCCATGCTCGCCTGGCTGGCGGAGAACGCCGCACTCGACATCGGCACGCTGGCCACGTTGTCGCCCGAACGACTGCAGGCGCTGCTGTGCTTCGCGGCCCGGGCCGCGGCGATCACCTGCTCCCGGCGAGGCGCCGACCTGCCGCGACGCACCGAGCTCGCCGTGACCTGAAGCTCCGACCCGGGCGCCACTCCGTAACAACCCAACTGTCATTGATACGCCCGCCCCGCCGCGGCCGGGCGCGAGGGCTGCTGCGCGCCGCTTCCGCCGCACGGCAGCCTCGACGGTGCGACCCGCACCGGAAACCGGATAGAGGATGAATGAAAATGAACACGACCCGCATCAGCCGTCTTGCCCTCACGACACTTCCCGTGGCCGCGCTGCTCGGTGCCGCCCTGCCCGCGCAGGCGCTCGACTATGGCGGCTATTTCCGTGCCGCGCCGGCCGCCAGCAAGGACAGCAAATCACGCGCCTGCTACGGTCTGGCCGGTCCGGGCCTGAAGTATCGCCTCGGCAACGAATGCGATGTGTATGGCGAGTTCTTCGTCAGCCACGGCGTCGACGTCGGCGGGGTCGCCTACAAGGCGCTTGTCATGGCCGATGTGAGCGGTCCGCTGACCGATATCCGCACGGTCGACTCCGACATCGTCCAGGCCTATGTGGAAGCCAGAGGCTTTGGCTTTGCCCCTGAATCGACGTTCTGGATCGGCAGGCGGTTCCACGGTCGCGCCGACGTGCATATCGTCGATACCAAGTTCACCGTGCTCGACGGCCTCGGCGCCGGGGTGACGGACATCCCCGCCGGCCCCGGGAAACTCGCCTTCTCGTATTTTCAGGAGGATCTGGACGGCCGCTTGACGGGCGATCGGGTCAATGCCGAGTTCTACGACCTGCCGGTCAATCCCGGTGGCCGGCTGCGCCTGGTCGCCACCGTGGCCGACAGCGACACGCCCGGCGCCAAGGGCGGTGCGGGCCTGACCGTGCAGCACAACCAGGGCAGCTTCCAGGGCGAGGGCGGCGGCAACAGCGTGTGGCTGCAATACGCACGGAACGGTGCCGGTCTTGACGGCAACTTTGCCGCGCCGAGCGTCGGCGAGGATGTCAGGTCCTGGCGCCTGGCCGAGAGCTACCACTGGCAGAAGGGCGCGTTCGGCGGCCAGGCGCTGGCGATGTACCAGCATGACAAGTCTTCGGTCACCGGCACCACGCGCTCGGTATCGGTCGGCGGTCGGATCTCCTACGCGCTCGGCCAGTACTTCAAGCTGGTGGGCGAAGTCGGACATTCGGTGAAGAAGCCCGAGCAAGGCGATACGGCCAGGCTGACCAAATTCACCTTCGCCCCCACGCTGAGCACCGGCCCCGGCTTCATGACGCGGCCGGAGATTCGCCTGTTCGTGACCACCGCGCGGTGGAACGACGCCGCCGGTAACGTCACCGGGCTGGCGGCGTTCGACGGCGACAGGTCGGGAACCAGCTACGGTGTCCAGGTCGAGCACTGGTTCTGAGGACGGCCCGGGGGACCGCTGCGTCGCAGCGGTCCCCGTTCGCACGGAAACTCCCCGCGGCCTGAGCTCGGCGCTTATCGTTGCATGGCGCTCGACCATGCCGCGCATTCGGCGGCGGTAAGCGCCAGCGCCAGCAGACGGCCGCAGTGCGCCGCCTCGACCACCGTTTCCAGCACCGCCATGGTGCCGATCGCCTGCACCGCCGGCACCGGATTCGCACCACCGCAGCAGATCGCGTCGCGCACGCCGGCGTAGAAGTCCTGATACTGCCCGGCCGGCAGCGGCTCGCTGGCAACGGTATCGTCGCCGCGGTAGCGCTGCGCCGGTTGCGGGTCCTTGCCCCAGTCCGCGCTTGCCGGCGCAATGCCGGCCTTGAGCTGATCTTCCTGCACGTCCAAGCCATGCTTGACCCAGCTCCCCGCCGTGCCGTGCACCGCGAAGCGCGGCATGCCGCCGCCGACCAGTACCGACGCCGACAGCGTGACCTGCAGCTCGCCGTAGTCCAGCCAGGCCTCGCACCAGTCATCCGCGCGAGCGCCGGCGCGCTGCCGCGCCAGGCGCCCGCCGACACGTCGGGGCAGGCCGAAGAGGCACAGCACCTGGTCCACCAGGTGGGGGCCGAGATCGAACCAGATGCCACCGCCGTCCTCGGCGCGCTCACGCCAGCGGTCCTGCACCAGCGGGCGGAAGCGGTCAAAGCGCGACTCGAGATGGGTGACCCGCCCGATCCCGCCGGCGCGCAACATCGCCTGCAGGCCGAGAAAGTCGCTGTCCCAACGGCGGTTCTGGAACACCGCAAGTAGCTTGCCGGTCGTGTCCGCCAGGGCGGTCAGCGCACGCGCGTCCTTCACGCTGAGCGTGAACGGCTTGTCCACCACCACATGCTTTCCGGCGCGCAGCGCGGCCTCGGCCAGCGGCGCGTGGGTCGCGTTCGGACTGGCAATCACCACCAGATCGATGTCGGCGCGGGCGACGGCATCCTGCGCCGTGCCCACTGCCTCGACCCCCGGCAGGTCACGGCCAAGTTCATCACCACGGCTGGTCGCCACGACGGCGAGCTCCACGCCCTCGGCATGGCGGATCAGCGGCGCATGGAAAGTCCGGCCCGCCGCACCGTAACCGATCAGTGCGACGCGCAGCGTCGAAGCGGTCGTCATGAGTTCACGGACGAACGGGGAATCGTGACCGTGTCCGGGTCCGAGCGGATCTCATCGCGCTTCCATATTGGCGTGAAATTGCGCGCCACAGCGGAAGCTTCGCGATGCGCCGGGCTCGAGGCCGATCGCTGCATGGCAGTCGCTGCGGTTGAACGCATCGGTCATCACCTCGACCGGTTCGATGGCAACCGAACGTCGCGCCCCCCGCGCCAGCGTGTCGCCGGTAAACAGGTGAACCAGTCCGCCCGATTGCCATACCGTCAGTCCGCAGCCGCGCCGCGGATCGCGCAAGCGACTGCGGATCATGCCGTCGGCGTCGGGCTGCAGGTCCGCCAGCGACGCATCGATTGGCGCCGCGCCGAGCACGCGGGGCGTACGGAAGTCCAGTTCCGGCCGCGTCTCGATCGGAGCATGGGCGTCGGGGCCCGGTAGCGGCACCAGGCTCGCATCGGTGACGATGACCTGCCGTGCGGGCACCTGCAGCTCGAGCCGGTCGATCGCTCCGTTGCCGAACCGGAAATAGGGATGCCAGCCCGCCGCATAGGGCGCGGTCAGGTGTCCCATGTTGGTCGCGGTGATCGTCAGTGACAGGCCGTCCGGACCAAGCCGCAACAGCACGTGCAGGGTGAGCGCGAACGGGTAGCCCGGAAAGACCCCGGGCCGGATCGCATCGGTGAACAACAGCGCCTCGGCACCGTCGTCACGCTCGCGCACCTCGATCAGGGTCAGATCCAGATTGCGCAGGAAACCGTGGTAGACCAGACGCTCGTCTTCCTGGACGTGGGGCAGCAAGTCATGGCTACGATGCTCGAAATGATAGCGACCGCCGCCGATACGATTCGAGAACGGTGCCATCACGCCATTGCGGACACCGTGCTGCGCGTCCAGCTCGGCCATCGAGCGGTAGCCGTCGGTCAGCGCCAGCATCCCGGCGCCGAACGGCACCTGCCAGTCGATCAGGGTAGCCCCGCGCAAGGAGAACAGCGCCCGCGTGCCATCCACGCTATCACTCAGTCTGAAACCGTCGATCGTCCCGAACCGGCCGGTTTCGACCTGAAAACGCTGCGGCCGCCGTGCTCGTGCACGATCGCGCGAACGGGCATCGCGTGGCGCCCGCGCCAACTCTCCAGATCGCGCATGCGCACCGGATGTTTCACCAAAGGCTGTGTGCACCATGGTCTCCTTACGGTTGGATCGCTCGCCGCGCATTCCGTATTTATAAATCAAGTTGCTTTATTAAAATGCCTGAGCGCGGGCTTGTCAAGCTCATTCAGGCCGATCTCCGGCGAGCAGGATGTCCGCGCGCGGAGAACAGCCCAGAACCGCGAGATGCTCCGCAAGTACAATTGGCGATTAGAATGTCGCCAACAACCGGCCACCAACAAATCAGCCGCAGCGCTCGCGCGAGCGCTCGACGACCCGGATGCCGTCGCTTCCGGGTTGTTCCTTCTGGAGAACACCATGGCCTCACCCACCGAAAACGTCAGCATGGCGCTGTTCTGCGACTTCGAGAACGTCGCACTGGGCGTGCGCGATGCGAACTTCGACAAGTTCGACATCAAGCGCGTGCTCGAGCGCCTGCTGCTCAAAGGCAGCATCGTGGTCAAGAAGGCCTATTGCGACTGGGATCGCTACAAGGGCTTCAAGGCTGCCATGCACGAGGCGAATTTCGAGCTGATCGAGATTCCGCACGTCCGTCAGTCGGGCAAGAACTCGGCAGACATCCGCCTGGTGGTCGATGCACTCGACCTGTGTTACACCAAGGCTCACGTCAATACCTTCGTCATCATCAGTGGTGACTCCGACTTTTCGCCGCTGGTCTCCAAGCTGCGCGAAAACGCCAAGCAGGTGATCGGGGTCGGGGTCAAGCAATCGACCTCCGACCTGCTGATCGCCAACTGCGACGAGTTCATTTTTTACGACGACCTGGTACGCGAGAGCCAGCGCGCCGCGAGCAAGCGCGATTCGCGCGAAGCACCGCCTGCCAGCAAGCGCACTCCCGACGAGGAAAAACTGCGCAAGGAAGAACTCGACGCCCGCCGGACGAAGGCGATCGAGATCGCGGTGGAGACCTTCGAAGCCCTGCTCGCCGAACGCGGCGACAGTGGCAAGATCTGGGCCTCGATGCTCAAAGAGGCGATCAAGCGCCGCAAACCCGACTTCAGCGAGTCCTACTTCGGCTTCCGCGCCTTCGGCAACCTGCTCGAGGAAGCGCAGGCGCGCGGTCTGCTCGAGTTCGGCCGCGACGAAAAGTCGGGGGCATACGTCTATCGCAGCCACACCCCGGTGACCGAGCATGTCGAGACTGCGGTCGAGCACGAGCCGGTCGTCGAACGCAAGGAGCGGGAAGCCCCGCGCACCCGGAAGACGCGATCGGACAGGAGGCCGCAGCGGTCCCGTGAACCGGAAGCGGAGATCCACCACATTCCGGCGCCCGAACCCGAACCGGTTGCAACGCCCGAGCCGGTTGCGATCGCACCCGAGCAACACGTCGCGGAGCATGCGACCGAGCATGGGGAAGCCAAGAGCAGTAGCCGCCGCAGGGGCGGCGGCGGGCGCAGGACCACGGTCAAGCAGAACGCGCCGGAAAGCGTCGCCGCCGCACCGGTGACTTTGCCGCAGGCCGTCGAACCCGCCGCCGAGCACGGGTCCGGCATGCCGGAAACCGATGTCGCCGGCGCAGCGACCCAGCCCGCGCGCAAGGCGACCACGCGCAGCCGCCGTCCGCGCAAGAAAGAAGGCACGCCGGACGAAAATCAGGCCTAAAAGGCTGTCGGACTTGAGGCTGATCTACTGCGCCAGTTGGAGAAACGGTCCATATCCGCCCGTTTTTCGTTGCATGGAATGACTATGCGCCTCAAGAACGGCCGAATCCGTCCTCGCTTTCCCGCTCGGCTCGTGACGATCGCTCAAGTCCGACAGCCTCCTGGTCGCGAGCTCGCGCGGCAATGGCTCGCGTTCAGGGCCTGATGCTGCGCGGGCGATAGCCGTAACGGCGCGCAAGCCGTTCCGGGTCGGCTCCAAGAAAATACGCTGCACGCAGCCACCACATCAGCGCAATGGTGCGCAGCACGCCGTGCCTGTCCCAGCGCCGCCCCGAGGTGAGCACGCGCGCACGCAAGCACGCCGGCCGACCACACCTGCGCAGGCCGGTCGACAGCGCAATGTCTTCCATCAACGCAATATCCGGATAGCCACCAACCGCCTCGAACGCCGTGCGCCGCACGAAGATGGCCTGATCGCCAGTGGCGATGCCAGTGAGGCGCGAGCGCAGGTTCATCAGCGCGGCCACCCAACGCAGCAAGGGCGAGCGGCCGTCGATGGCGACATCGAAGCGCCCCCACACCGTCGCTCCGGCGAGGGCGTCACGGATCAGCGCCATTGCGTCCGCTGGCAGCCGGGTGTCGGCATGAACGAAAAGCAGAACATCGCCACGGGCAACCGCTGCGGCGGCATTCATCTGGCTGGCCCGGCCCCGCGGCGCGCTCAGCACCCGGTCCGCCAGCGTACGTGCCAGATCGGCGGTTTCATCCTCACTGCCGCCGTCGGCAACGATGAGTTCGATCCCCGGATCACGCAGGCAGGCCAGCCCGGAGAGGCCGGCCACAACGCCCCTGCCCTCGTTGAGCACCGGCACGATGATCGACATCCACGGCCGCGGTCCGTCGCCAGCATTGCACGTGTCGCCGCGAACGCTGCATTCGGCCGGATCACGCACCACATCGCCACCGGGTCGCACAGCGGCCCCGGGCTCAGCGGATGAAGTCGCGGTTCACCTCGCGGAACAGATCGGTTCCGCCGCGCTGCAACCACTCGAACGCCACCATCTCGCGCGACACGATCTCGATGCCGTGGCTGCGCATGCGTGCGAATGCCAGATCCGCGTTGGCCGGATCGCGCGAGCCCGACGCGTCGGCCACCACGAACACCTCCTTGCCGGCCCAGCGCAACTCCAGCGCGGTCTGCTGCACACAGACATGCGCCTCGGCACCGCACACGACCACCTGGCGGCGATCTGCCACCGCGGTGCCTGCGAGGACGTCCTCGGACTGGGCCGAGAAGCACTGTTTGGCGACGTACTGCGCCGCCCCGGTGACCGCCTTCAGCGCCGGCACGGTGTATCCGATCTTTTCCGGAAAGTGCTCGGTGATGACGGTCGGCACTCCTATCCGGCCGGCCACTCCGGCCAGCCAGATGCAGTTGTCGACGAGGCGTTCGCCTTCGTGGATCGCCGGCGCAAGGCCGGTTTGCACGTCGATGATGAGGAGTACCGACTTGTCGCGATTCATCAGCATGATCTCACTCCTGGTCGACCAGTTCCGGACGGTTGCGGAACAGCTCGAGCGCTTCCGGATTGGCCAACGCCTCCTGGTTCTTCACCGGACGGCCGTGTACCACGTTGCGCACCGCCAGTTCGACGATCTTGCCGCTCTTGGTGCGCGGGATGTCCGCCACCTGCAGCACCTTCGCCGGCACGTGACGCGGGGTGGTGTTGGCGCGGATGGTGTGTTTGATGCGGCCGACCAGTTCCTCGTCCAGGGTCAG
>NZ_JBDGKX010000004.1:0-433238 GCF_057656155.1 Azoarcus sp. Soil_N_20
TTCTGCTCGGCCAGGATGGCGTAGATCACCAGCGGCACCGAGGGCGGGATCAGGATCCCCAGGGTGCCGCCGGCGGCCAGTGACCCGGTGGCGAGGCCGGGCTTGTACTGGTGGCGCTTCAATTCCGGCAGCACCACATGGCTCATCGTCGCCGCGGTGGCGAGCGAGGAGCCGCAGATCGCCCCGAACCCGGCGCACGAGGCCACCCCCGCCATCGCCATGCCGCCACGCCAGTGACCGATGAAGGCATTGCCGGCCTTGAACAGGGCCTTGGACAAGCCGCCATGGGTGGCGAACTGGCCCATCAGCAGGAAGAGCGGCACCACCGACAGGTCGTACAGCGAGAAGCGGCCATAGGGCGCGTTCTTCAGGTAGGCCATCAGCGGGTCCCAGCCCGAAATCCAGATGTAGCCGATGGAGCCGGTGAGGAACATGGCCACGCCGATCTGCACCCGCAGCGCGAGCATGGCCATCATGATGCCGCCCATCAGGAGGCCGATCGTGGTTCCGCTCATGCCGACACCTTCCCGCTCAGTTCGTCAAAGACCGTCAGCAGGGCCGTCATGCCCAGCAGCACAAAGGACGGCGCGACCGGGATGTAGCCCCACCACACCGGCAGCGCGATCACCATCGAGGTCTCGCCGTACTCGCGCATCTCGAGCATGCCGTCCCAGATCCGCCACGCGAGCAGAAAGGACGCGCCCGCGAGCAGCAGCGAGGCGATCGCGTCGAGCACGCGCTTGAGCGCGGGCGGTGCCCACAGGGTGAAGAAGTCGACGAACACGTGGCCGCGTTTGAGCTGGCAATAGGGCAGGCACATCGCGATCCCCATCGCCGACAGCATCTGCACCAGCTCGTAGTCGCCCGGCACCGGCAGGTTGAACAGCGCGCGGCCGATCACGCTGGTCACCGACATCAGCGCTTCGGCGAGGAAAAACACGCCGCCGAGGATGGCCAGCACGCTGCAGGCCCGTTCTATGCTGCGCCCGAAGTGTCCCTCTGCGGGGACGTAGGGGCGCTCGATTGCTTCCGCCATTTCGATTTTCTCTCTGTCTTGATGGAACAACGCCCCACCCCATAAGGGGGCAGGGCGCTGCCGGGGCAGGACCGCTCAGGGTGCTGCGGAGTACTTCTTGACCAGGGCGACGGCGTCGTCGTAGCGCTTCTGGCCGTCCGCGGTGTCCTTGATCCACTCTTCGGTGACCGGCCTGGCTGCGGCTTCCCAGCGCGCCATCTCGTCGGCCGGGATCGAGTAGATGGTGTTGCCGTTCTTCACCGTGGCCTCGCGCCCGACCGCGTCGGCGGCGACGTGCTGGGCGGCGACCCAGGCCGAGAATTCACGACCGCTGTTGTTGTCGATGACCTTCTTCAGCTCGGCCGGCAGGCTGTCGTACTTCTTCTGGTTCATCACGTAGATCATGGTCGCGGTGGTCATCGCGCGGGCGCTGCCAGATTCCGCGTGGAATTTGGTCAGCTCCTGGGTCTTGGTCGCGGGCACCACTTCCCACGGAATCAGCGCACCGTCGATGACGCCCTTGGACAGGCTCTCGGCCATCTGCGGCACCGGCATGCCGACCGCGGTGGCGCCGAGCGTGGTCAACAGCTTGTTGCCCAGGCGCGACGGGGCGCGCACCTTCATGCCCTTGATGTCTTCCAGCGTCCTGACCTGCTTGTCGCGGAAGTGGAGCACGTTCGGGCCATTGACCCAGGTGGCGAGCGGCTTGATGCCGGTGAATTCCTTGCTTGCGTGGGCCTGGACGTAATCCCACATCGCCCGTGCCGAGGCTTCGTGGGTGGTGGTCACGAAGGGCAGTTCGAACACTTCGGAAGCCGGGAAGCGGCCCGGGGTGTAGCCGGGCAGGGTCCACACCACGTCGGCGACGCCGTCACGCACCTGGTTGAGCAGTTGCGGCGGGGTGCCGCCCAGCTGCATCGCCGGGTAGATCTGGCACTTCAGCTTACCCTGCGATTCGGCGGTGATCTTGTCGCACCAGGGCACGATCACCTTGGCGTGCATCGGGGCGACCGGGGGCAGGAAGTGGGCGACCTTGATCACCACTTCCTGCGCGAAGGCGGCGGACGGAAGCAGCAGGGCGGCGGTCAGGGCGAGGGTGATTTTACGGATGTTCATGAGTGTCTCCTCTCGTGGATGGGGGTGTTTCTTCTAGGATTCGGGCTGCGGATTCAGCGCGCGGCGCCGGGAGCGTCGGGCTGGACCCCGGGCGCGGCACGGCGGAAGGCGTCGAGTTCGGCACAGGCACGGTCGATCGCGACGATGTTGGGCCAGCGCGCGAGGTCGATGTTGAAACGGCGTGCGCTCTCGACCTGCGGGATCAGATACACCTCGGCCAGACCGGGCGCGTTGCCGAAGCAGAAGGCGCCGCGCCGGGTGTCGGCGGCTAGCAGTGCCTCGAGGGCGTCGAAGCCGGCCTCGATCCAGGTCGCGCACCAGGCCAGCACCGCGTCCTCGTCCTGCCCCAGTTGCTTCCTGAGGTATTCGAGGATGCGGCGGTTGTTGATCGGATGGATGTCGCAGCCGACGATGGCCGCCATTGCCCGCACCCGGGCGCGGTCGTCGGGGTCGGACGGCAGCAGCGGCGGAGCGGGGTGGCGCTCCTCGAGCCACTCGATGATCGCCGGCGACTGGATCAGGGTCAGGTCGCCGTCGACCAGCGCCGGCACCAGCTGCTGCGGATTGAGCGCCTTGAAGGCCGCACCGAGGTGCTCCTCGGTGCGCAGGTCGACCGCGACGTAGTCGTAGTCGATGCCCTTCAGGTTGAGCGCGATCCGTAGCCGGTGCGAGGTGCCGCTGCGAAAGAAGTTGTAGAGCTGCATCGTCGGCGCGCCTCAGCCGCGGGCGAGGCAGTTGTCGACGTTCCAGCCGTACAGCCATTCCATCGCGTCGTAGAAGCGCTCGGCGCTGCGGCCCTTCCACAGCTCGTTGCGCACCAGGCGCTCGACGCCCTTGGCGTGGTAGATGCGGCCCATCTCGCGCGAGGACAGCACGATGCGCGCGGTGCGGGCGACGCGCGAGCGCTGGTAGAGGTCGAATGCCCTGGCGAAGTCGTTGTTGTTCACGCGCAGCGCTTCGCCCAGCGTGACCGCGTCTTCCAGCGCCATGCAGGCGCCCTGGGCCATGTACTGGGTGGTCGGGTGGGCGGCGTCGCCGAGCAGGGTGACGCGGCCGAAACTCCACTGCCCGATGGGTTCGCGATCGGCCGTGGCCCAGCGC
Organism: Azoarcus sp. Soil_N_20; assembly: GCF_057656155.1. NCBI lineage: Bacteria > Pseudomonadati > Pseudomonadota > Betaproteobacteria > Rhodocyclales > Zoogloeaceae > Azoarcus > Azoarcus sp. Soil_N_20. Next base: position 3,233 of record NZ_JBDGKX010000004.1, read on the forward strand.
TTCCAGCTCTTGGGCAGGTCGATCAGCTGGCGCGCCTTGGGGCAGATGCCCTGGAAGTAGCTCTGCACCTCTTCCGGGCTGCCCTCGGTGACGCCCCATTCCTCCTTGTTGCGGCTGTGGAAGGTCACCACCACGTTGTACTGCTCGCCGCCGCGCAGCGGGTAGTGCACCAGGTGGCAGTTGGGGCCGACCCAGATGCTGGCGGCGTTCCACTGCAGGTCTTCGGGGAAGTCCTTCTTGTCGATCACGGCGCGGTACACCACATGTCCGGTGACGCGCGGCGGGTCATTGACGAATTGCTGGCGCACCACCGACTTCACCCCGTCGGCGCCGATCAGCGCGAGGCCGCGGTGGGCGTTGCCGTGCTGGTCGTAGACGGTGACCCCGGCTTCGTCCTGCTCGATGCGCTCGACCCGGGTCGAGGTCAGGAACTCGACGCGGCCGGTCTCCTGCGCGCCTTCGAGCAGCGACAGGTGCACGTCCACGCGGTGGATCACCGCATAGGGGTTGCCGAAGCGCTTGATGAAGGCCTCGCCGGTCGGGATCTTGCCGACCTGGTATTCGTCGAGCGCGTCGTGCATCACCATGTCGTCGGTGTACACCGCGCGGGCGCGCGCCTTGTCGCCGACCCCGAGGGCGTCGAAGGCGTGAAAGGCGTTGGGGCCGAGCTGGATGCCGGCGCCGATCTCGCCGATCTCGGGCGCCTGTTCGAGCACCTTGACGGCGAATCCCTGGCGTACCATCGCCAGTGCTGCGGCGAGGCCGCCGATGCCGCCGCCGGCGACGATGATGGGAAGGTTCTGGGTCATGTCTGTCTCCTCGTATTGAGTGTGTTCTGGTGTGCCAGGGGCAAATCAGCGGGCAAAAAGCTGCCCGTCGCACCGGCGCGGGGCAGGTGCGCTGCAATCGTGGTCAGGGTATGCCCGCGCTCCCGTGGGGGCGGGGCGGCTGCTTACTCGGGCTGGCCGATGGTCAGGGCGATGTCACCCACGCCATCCACATGGCCGGTGATGCGGTCGCCCGGCTTCACCGCGCCGACGCCCTCGGGGGTGCCGGTGTAGATCAGGTCGCCGGGCAGGAGGTGGTAGAACTTCGACAGGTCGGCGATGATCTCGCGCACGTTCCAGATCAGCATCGACAGGTCGGAGGTCTGTTTGGTCTCGCCATTGACCTGGAGCTTGATCGCGCCCTGGTCGAGCACCTCCGATCCGGCGGGCACGATCTCGGTGCACACTGCGGACTTCTCGAAGTTCTTGCCCAGATCCCACGGCCGGCCCTGCTCGCGGGCAACCAGTTGCAGGTCGCGGCGGGTCATGTCGAGGCCGGCGGCGTAGCCGTAGATCAGTTCATGGGCGTCGGCTTCGGCGACGCGGAAACCGGGTTTGCCGATCGCGACCACCAGCTCCATCTCGAAGTGGTAATTGGAGGTGCCGGTCGGATAGGGCACGGTGGCACCGGATTCGACCAGGGTGGAGGCGTCCTTGAGGAAGTAGAACGGGCTCATCGTCGATTTGTCGACCGGGCGGCCCATCTCCACCGCGTGGGCGTGGTAGTTGCGGCCGACGCAGAAGATGCGCCGCACCGGCAGGCGCGCGGCGCTGCCGCGCACCGGCAGCGAATAGGTCGGGGCCGGGTTCCACAGATAGTTGGCTTGGGTCATTTCGTATCTCTCTGAAAGTGGGGGTGTGTTTGTCGTTGTCGCGGACGAGCCGGGTTCAGGCGCGCACTTCATAGACGCCGAGCTTCTTGTGCAGCGGGCTTTCGTCGGCGATGAAGACGAAGGCCGGCTCGCTCGCCGAGCCGTTCTTCAGCGTGACCGGGGTGTAGCCCGGGGCGCAGCAGGTGTCGGCCGCGCCGAGCCTGAACGCGGTGCCGTCGATGTCGACCTCGGCGCGACCTTCGATCAGGTGGAACACCATCGCCGGCGAGCGCACCGGCAGGCGCAGGGCTTCGCCCGGGCGCAGCATCAGGGCCGAGTAGCCGAGAATGTTCTGGCAGTCGGCACCGGTCTCCGGATTGACATAGGCGACCTGCACCGCTTCGGTCTGCGGCTGCGCTTCGGCCAGCGCCACCAGGGCGGCACGGGCTTCGGCCCACGGGTAACGCAGCATCGGGTAGTGGCGATCGCCGCCGCGGGCGAACATCGGCGAGGGCACCACCCCGCCGCGGGCATAGCTGCGCTCACCCCGGGTCGCGGTGACCTCCTGCTCCCTGCCTTCGGTGTGATAGGACGTCTCGGTGTAATACACCAGCGGCAGGTCGAGCACGTCGAGCCACACCACCGGCGCGCTGCCGTCGTGGCCGTGCTCGTGCCACAGCCCGGTCGGGGTCAGGATCAGGTCGCCGCGGCTCATCGGGCATTTCTCCCCGTCGACCGTGGTGTAGGCGCCTTCGCCTTCGACGATCATGCGCACCGCGTTGGGGGTGTGCTTGTGCGCCGGCGCCCATTCGCCCGGCAGCAGCAACTGCATGCCGAGGTAGATCGACGAGCTGGCCTGCATCTTTTCCAGACCGTGGCCGGGGTTGGCGAGCACCAGCACGCGGCGCTCGGCCTTCTCGATCGGGGTCAGTTCGCCCGCCTGCAGCAGCAGCGGGCGCACGGTTTCATATGCCCAGAAGGTGGGTCGGGTGCGCAGCGCCGGCTTGCCCGGCGGCAGCACCGCGCGCAGGCTGGGCCACAGCGGCACCAGGTTGTGGGCGGTGAGGGCCGCGCGATACTCCGCGGGCAGGTCTTCCATGCGACCGAGTTCCAGCATGTCTCGTACTCCTCCGTCATCGAACCGCCGCCTTCGGGAAAGTCCGGAAAATTTGATCCGGATCAGAGCGGTGGTTCTCGTGTTGTGATGGGACCACTGTATCGAGACCTCGACATTCGGTCCATGCAATGCTATCAATCCATTGCATTCAATATTCGAATAGAGGTGCCGGCATGAATACGCTGGATGTCCGTCTGCTGGCGGTGTTCGACGAGATCTACAAGACCCGCAGCGTGACCCGCGCGGCCGACGGGCTCGGGTTGGGGCAGCCGGCGGTGAGCATTGCGCTGGCGAAGCTGCGCGAGCATTTTGTCGATCCGCTGTTCGTGCGCACCTCGCAGGGCATGGAGCCGACTCCGCTCGCCGAGGGTCTGCTCCATCCGGTGCGCGAGGCGCTCGATGCGCTCGAGCGGGTGAGCGGACATCGCAACGTGTTCGATCCTGCGGCGTCCGATCGCACCTTCCGCATCTGCATGACCGACATCAGTCAGCTGGTGCTGCTGCCCGGCCTGTGGGAGCGGCTGCGGGTGGCGGCGCCGGGTATCCGTATCGAGATCGCGCCACTGTCGGCCGATACCGGGCGCATGCTGGAGGCGGGCGACGCCGATCTGGCGCTGGGCTTCATGCCGCAGCTCGAGGCCGGCTTCTACCAGCAGGCGCTGTTCCGCCAGAGCTATGTGTGCATGCTCAGTGCGGGGCATCCGCGGATCGGCGAGTCGATCACGCTGGCCCAGTTCGAGGCCGAGGACCATGCGGTGGTCAGTTCGTCGGGCACCGGCCACCTGATCGTGGATCGCGAGATCGCCCGCCAGGGCATCGCCCGGCGGATCGCATTGCGCATTCCGAACTTCCTCGGCGTGGCCTTCGTGATCGAGCACACCGACCTGCTGGTGACCATTCCTCGCCGGCTGGGCGAAGTGCTCGAGGGGCGGGGACATTTCCGTGTGCTGCCGGTGCCGTTTACCTTGCCTGCCTACGCGGTCAAGCAGCACTGGCACGAGCGCTATCACCACGATCCGGGCAATCGCTGGCTGCGCAGCGTGATCTCCGAGCTGCTGTCGGATGCCGGCGGCGCGTCGGCGGAGCTGCCGTGATCGATGCGAAGACGATACACTTCCGGGGTCACGGATGAACCCGGGAGAGAGGCTGTGCAGTTGATCGGAATGCTCGATTCGCCCTATGTACGCCGCGTTGCGGTGTCGCTCCAGCTGCTCGGCCTGCCGTTCGAGCATCGACCGCTGTCGGTGTTCCGCCACTTCGACGCCTTCCGCGCGATCAACCCGGTGGTGAAGGCGCCGTCGCTGGTGTGCGACGACGGCACGGTGTTGATGGATTCGACGCTGATCCTCGACTATGCCGAATGCCTGGCCGCGAGCAGCAGGTCGTTGATGCCGCATGCGCCCGGCGAGCGTATGCGGGCCCTGCACATGATCGGGCTTGCGCTGGCGGCATGCGAGAAGAGCGTGCAGCTGGTGTATGAAAAGGAGCTGCGCCCGGCCGACAAGCGCCACATGCCCTGGGTCGACCGGGTGGCCGGACAGTTGACGGCCGCTTTCGAGGCGCTGGAGGCTGCGCTAGGTGCGCGGTCGCTGCAGGTCGACAATGCGACGATCGATCAGGCCGGCATCACCACCGCGGTCGCGTGGTACTTTGCCCGCGCGATGGTGCCCGAGAACGTCGATGTCGCGGCCTTCCCGGCCTTGAACCGATTGTCGGAGCGGGCGGAGCAGCTTGCCGCGTTCCGGGCGGCGCCGCATGGACCGGGCAGCTGCCGGTTCGCCGCCTGACCTTGCCCGTTGCGAACGACCGCGGTGCGACCCGTTTTCCTTCCGCGTGAGTGTCCGGCGCCTGCGCCGCGGCTTCGCGCTTCACCGATACTCCGCTGCCGCCTCCGGCAGCCCTGACCCGAACGGATACCCAATGGCTGGAGCCAGTCTGCTTGCCCTGCTCGATGACATCGCGACCATCCTCGATGATGTCGCAGTGATGACCAAGGTCGCCGCCAAGAAGACCGCTGGGGTGCTCGGCGATGATCTTGCCCTGAACGCACAGCAGGTGTCGGGCGTGCGTGCGGAGCGCGAGCTGCCGGTGGTGTGGGCGGTCGCGGTGGGCTCGCTGAAGAACAAGTTGATCCTGGTGCCGGCGGCGCTGGCGATCAGCGCCTTCATCCCGTGGGCGGTGACGCCCTTGCTGATGCTGGGCGGGCTCTACCTGTGCTACGAGGGGGTCGAGAAACTGGCGCACCGGTTCCTGCATCCTGCCGGGGAGGACGCCGCGCATCATGCCGAGCAACTCGCCGCGGTGGCCGACGAAAGTATCGATCTCGCGGTGTTCGAGGCCGACAAGATCAAGGGCGCAATCCGCACCGACTTCGTGCTCTCTGCCGAGATCATCGTGATCGCACTCGGCACCGTTGCCGACAAGGCCTTCGGCACCCAGCTGGCGGTGCTGTCGGCGATCGGACTGGTGATGACGGTCGGGGTCTATGGCCTGGTGGCCGGCATCGTCAAGATGGACGACGTGGGGCAGCACCTGCTGGACAAGGCGAATGCCTTCGGCCGTGCGATCGGGCGCGGCCTGTTGCTGACCGCGCCACGCCTGATGAAGGCGCTGACCGTGATCGGCACCGCGGCCATGTTCATGGTCGGCGGCGGCATCCTGACCCACGGCATTCCGGTGGTGCACCACGGCATCGAGCAGGTGGCCGGCGTGGCCGGAGCGGTGGCGGGGGTCGGGGGCGTGTTCGGCGTGCTGACCCCGTTGGTGCTCGACGTGGTGGTCGGCATCATCGGCGGGGCCCTGACCCTGCTGGCGGTGACGCTGTTCGGCCGGGTGCGCTCGATGTTCGGCCGGACGCAGAAGGCGTCGGGGAAGGCTTGAACGGTCCGACCAAGTGCCGATGGGACGAAGCGGCTTCCGGCTACCGGGCACAAGCCGCCACCTGCGGGGCGGTGGCAGCGGCACGACCGCTGCGGCTTGACCGCGGTCATTCCGTCCTGCCCCGTCCTCGAGTCCAATCACGGACGTTCGTCCCTTGCCGGCGTCGGCGACGGTACGGCCCGGATGGACGAATCGGAATACATTTCCATGTGAGGATGCTGCTCGCCATGCATGTTTGTTGCGTCGTTCGCGGTTGCCCTTCGCCGGCGGGGGAATCGTTGCCCGCCCGCCGGGGCGCATTGCCGTGATGGAGGGGCTGCGAAGCCGGATTTCATGGCTGCGGAAGGGGCTGAGCGCTTATCTCCCGGATCAGCACCATGTCAGTGGCAGCGAGCGCGTGCGGGCGGCATTCGGCGCCTTGCTCGGCATCCTCGTCACCGCCATGCTGGGACGGCTTCTTGTAGACGATGCCGTGTTGCCCTGGGTCATTGCGCCGATGGGCGCCTCCGCGGTGCTGCTGTTCGCGGTACCGGCGAGTCCGCTCGCCCAGCCGTGGGCCATGCTCGGTGGGAACCTGGTGGCGGCGGTGATCGGTGTGACCTGCGCGCGCGGGTTTCCGGACCCGATGATGGCCGCGGCGGTGGCGGTCTCGGCTGCGATCGGCCTGATGTTCCTGCTGCGCTGCATTCACCCGCCAGCCGGGGCGGTGGCGCTGACCGCGGTGGTCGGCGGGCCGGCGATCGAGGGCCTGGGCTACGGTTTCGTGATCTATCCGGTGCTGGTGAACTCGGCCTGCCTGCTGGTGCTGGCGGTGATCTACAACCGTGCCACCGGACGCCCGTACCCGCATCGGAAAGCGGTGATTGCCGCCGCAGAGCCGGCCGGTATCACGCCGCCGGCGATCAGCGGGCTGGCCGCAGAGGATCTGGACGCCGTGCTCGACGAGTACAACCAGGTGCTCGATATCAGTCGCGAGGATCTGCGTGACCTTTTCCTGCGTGCCGAGGCCCACGCCTACCGGCGCCGTTTCGGCACCGTGCGCTGCGACGAGGTGATGACGCGCGGGGTGGTTGCGGTCGAGTTCGGGACCTTGCTCGAAGAGGCCTGGGCCCTGATGCGCCGACACCAGATCAAGGCCTTGCCGGTGGTGGATCGGGCGCGGCGGGTGGTGGGCATCCTGACCCGTGCCGACTTCATGCGCCGTGCCGATCTCGACGGCTATCGCGGGTTCGACGTGCAGCTGCGCCGCTTCATCCGGCGCAGCGGGAGCACCCACAGCGACAAGGCAGAAGTCGTCGGCCAGATCATGAGCACGCCGGCGCAAACGGCGACCGAATCCACCCCGGTCGTTGAACTGATCGCCCTGCTCGGCGGCGCGGGCCACAGCCATATTCCGATCGTGGACGAGGAGGGGAGGTTGAGCGGAATCGTCACCCCGCGCGACCTGATCGCCGAGCTTTATCAGGGGCAACTGGCAGCACTGGCGTGAGCCGCGCGCTGGCGGCCGATCAGGCCTCGCCGGCGACCGGCGGGGGAGCATGCCGGACGCCGGCCCTGACCATTTCGACGAACGCGACGCCGTCGCCTGCCGGACTCAGAATGTCGGCCAGGGTGTAGCTGTCGAGCACGCGGAACATGGCGCCCAGGGCCTCGCCGAGGATGGGCTTGAGCCGGCATTCGGGCTCGATGTGGCAGCCCGAGCCATGAACGAAACACTCCACCAGCAGGAAGTCGGTTTCGGTCTGGCGCAGGACCTCGCCCAGCGAGATCTGGCCGGGCTCGCGTGCCAGGCGCATGCCGCCGCCCTTGCCCCTCAGGGTGGTGATATAGCCGGCCCGGCCGAGTTGATGCACGACCTTGGTCAGGTGGTTCTCCGAGATGCCGTGCAGGCGGGCGATCTCGCCGATTGTGGTGACGCGGTCGGCGTGGGCGCCGACGTGCATCAGGACGCGGAGTGAATAGTCGGAGAAGGCACTGAGGCGCATGGCATGGTCATAAGGTGTAGCGACGATGTTGATTATGGACCGTGACGCTGTTAGGCTGAAGAGGTATCGAAAATATATCTTAAACCGGCCAACGAGACCGGTCTCCGCCACCCCCATCGGCCACCCCGCAATGCACGAACCGCGCAGCTCCCAACGGATCATCCCGATCCAGCCCCTGTTTGCCTCCGATCCCAAGGTCTATCCCCGTTCGGTCAGCGGCCTGTTCCAGCGCTGGCGCTGGGTGTTCGCCTGGCTGACCCAGATCGTGTTCTACGGCCTGTGCTGGCTGCCGTGGAACGGGCGGCAGGCGGTGCTGTTCGATCTCGACGCGCGCCGCTTCTATGTCTTCGATTTCGTGCTGTGGCCGCAGGACATCATCTATCTGGCGGTCCTGCTGGTGCTGTCGGCGCTGGCCCTGTTCCTCATCACCACCGTGGTCGGCCGGGTGTGGTGTGGCTACACCTGTCCGCAGACGGTCTATACCGAACTCTTCCTGTGGATCGAGCAACGCATCGAGGGCGACCGTCCGCGGCGGATCAAGCTCGATGCCGCGCCGTGGTCCGCACGCAAGCTCGGGTTGAAGACCGCCAAGCACGCGGCGTGGCTGGTCGTGGCGCTGTGGACCGGGTTCACCTTCGTCGGCTATTTCACCCCGATCCGGGAGCTGGCTGCCGCCACCATGAGCCTGTCGCTCAGTGGCTGGGAAACCTTCTGGGTGCTGTTCTATGGTGCGGCCACCTACGGCAACGCCGGCTTCATGCGCGAGCAGATGTGCAAGTACATCTGCCCCTACGCGCAGTTCCAGTTCGTGATGTTCGACCCGGATACGCTGATCGTGGCCTACGATGAGGCGCGCGGCGAGGCGCGCGGCGGCCGCTCGAAGAAGGCGGTACCCGCCGAACAGGGTCTGGGTGACTGCATCGACTGCAGCATCTGCGTGCAGGTCTGTCCCACCGGCATCGACATCCGCGACGGCCTGCAGCTCGAGTGCATCGGCTGTGCAGCCTGTATCGATGCGTGCGATCAGGTCATGGACAAGATGGACTATCCGCGCGGCTTGATTCGCTATTCGACCGAGAATGCGTTGAAGAACAAGTCATCGCGGTCGACGATCATCAGCCGCGCCCTGCGTCCGCGGGTGCTGATCTACTCGGCGGTGTTCTTCGCGATGCTCGTGGCCACGGTGTGGTCGCTCGCCATCCGGGTGCCGCTCAAGGTGGATATCGAGCGTGATCGTGCCGCGCTCGCAACCGAGACCAGCGAAGGGTCGATCGAGAATGCGTTCCGGCTGCAGCTGATCAATGCCAGCGAGCAGCCGCGCACCTTCGTCGTCACCGTGGATGGCGTGGACGGCATCCACCTGGCCGAGCCCCTCGTGCTCGCAGTGCCGGCGGCTGCGTCCGCTTCCGCGACCGCACAGGTTCGGGTGGAGCCGGGCGCGCTGCGTGGCGGTTCGCACCCGATCCGGTTCACGGTGGCCGATAGCGTCGATCCGCAAGTCGCGGTGACCGAAGAGGCTAGGTTCTGGATGCCCTGATTTGGCATCATGTCGCCTTGGCGAAGGCCGCCAGCCACGACGGCGGACCGGCTTACCGTTCAGTAGCGAGGCGAATCGATGGAGTGGATGGAAAAGGGGCGCTGGCCCCGCGAGCCGATCCTGCTGGGGGCGGTGGGACTGACCGTGGTGCTGCTGGCGCTGTCCGGCATCCAGCCTTACGACCGTGCGACCTGGCTGATGGAGGTTGCACCGGTGCTGATCGCCTTGCCGGTGCTGATGCTCACCTATCGCCGCCATCCGCTCACCTCGCTGATTTACGGCCTGATCCTGGTGCATGCCGTGATCCTGATCGCAGGCGGGACCTATACCTATGCACGGGTGCCGGTCGGCTTCTGGCTGCAGGAGGTGCTCGCGACCGAGCGCAATCCCTACGACAAGATCGGTCACTTCGCGCAGGGACTGGTGCCGGCGCTGCTCGCACGCGAGATCCTGCTCGGCGATGCGTACGTGACCGGGCGGCGGATGGCGGGCTTTCTGTCGATCTGCGTGGCGATGGCGATCAGCGCGTGGTACGAGCTGATCGAATGGTGGGCGGCATTGGTGATGGGGCAGGGGGCCGACGAATTCCTCGGCACCCAGGGCGACGAGTGGGATACCCAGTCGGACATGTTTCTGGCCTTTCTCGGTGCGCTGGTGGCGGTAATGCTGCTGTCGCGGGTGCACGATCGACAGCTCGCGCGACTCCGGTCGAAGTGATCGAGCCACCGTTCGCGCGCCGATGAACTACCTCGCCCATCTGCAGTTGGCCCAGGTCAGCGCGACCTCTCCGGCCGGCAACCTGCTCGGCGATTTCGTCAAGGGCGCGGTACCCGATGACCTTGCTCCGGAACTGGCCGTCGGCATCCGCCTCCATCGGCGTGTCGATGCCTACACCGATGCGCATCCCGAGCATCGCGCCGCGGTGGCCAGTTTCGAGCCGCCATGGCGGCGCTTCGGCGGCATTCTCGCCGACATGCTGTACGACCATTTTCTGAGCGTGCACTGGTCGCGTTTCAGCGCCCAGCCACTGCCGGCCTTTCTCGATCACAGCTACGCGGCCGTGCTCGACAGCCGGGTCGAGCATCCGGTGCTGCTGCCCGACGGCTTGCCCCGGCCCTTGCGCCGGATGGCGGAACAGGACTGGTTGTCGGCCTATGCCAGCGTCGACGGACTACGCCAGGCGCTCGACGGCATCGGCCGCCGTCTGCGCCAGCCGGTCGCCCTCGGCGACGGACTGGATACGCTCGATGTCCGGCAATGGCGCGCCATCGAGGCGGGATTCCTGCGCTTTTACCCGCAACTGATGGCGTTTGCGCGGGACGAGGCGCTTGCGATCGGCGCGCCACACCTGCAGGGCAAATGAGAATTTGTTTCCATGGAAATAATGATCTACTATTGTTTCTATGGAAAGGAGGTGTGCGATGCCTGCAATCGCCCGGCAACCTGCCGGCAAACCTGAAGCGGCCTCGGTACTGAGCAAGGCGGTGGCGCGTGCCGCGGAGCGTCTGGATGTCTCGCGTGCGCTGTTGGCAAGGGTGCTCGGGGTCAGTCCGGCAACGGTGACCCGGCTTTACAGCGGCAGCTACCAGCTCGACCAGGGGCGCAAGGAGTGGGAGTTTGCCTTGCTGTTCGTGCGTGCCTTTCGTGCGCTCGACTCCATCGTCGGCGACGGGCCCGGCGCGCGCAAATGGCTCAACAGTGAAAACCGCGCGCTCAACGGCCGTCCGATCGACCTCATCCGCAGCACCGAAGGGCTGGTACGTGTCGTCCACTATCTGGACGCCTCCCGCGGTCTCGTCTGAGGCGCGCGCCTGGCGCGGCCCGGTGTGGCGCATCGTGGAAGCGCAGCATGTCGCGTCCACGATGAAGATCGTCGACAGCACGGACGAGCAGGACGTGCTCGAGGCCCTGCTCGAGGGCAGCAAGCCGGCGCCTGCTGCTGCCACCGACAAGCTCGATTACCTGCTCGCGTCACCGTTCCGCTATTTACCCCGACGTGGTGGTTCGCGCTTTCGCGCGGTCACCGATCCGGGCGTTTTCTACGGGGCGGGGGCGGTGCGAACCGCCTGTGCCGAGCTCGGCTACTGGCGCTGGAAATTCCTGATGGATGCGGTCGATCTCGAGCGCATCGAACCGGTCGCGCATACCGCCTTCCGTGCCGAAATTGCCACCGCCGTGGTGGATCTGCGCGAGCCGCCGTTCAATGACAGTACCGGGGTGTGGATGCACCCGCACGACTATGCGGCGACCCAGGCGTTTGCCGGGCTGGTGCGCGAGGCCGGCCTGGGCGGCATTCTCTATCGCTCGGTGCGCGACCCTCTTCCGGGTTGGTGTCTTGCACTGCTGACGCCGGACGGATTTGCCCGCAGGGGCCCGTATCCGGGGGCGCAGACGTGGTGGCTCGCGGTGGGTCGCGACGGCGTCGTGTGGCGGCGCGAGCGCGAGTCGTTCACCTTTGCAGCCGTCGCCTGGTAGGGGGCGCCGACATGCGCATGAACGTCAACCCGAGTCGCCGCCACAGCGCGCCGCGGCCATCGCCGAGGACGGGCATGCGCAACGGGGGGCCGGGCAATGGATGACCGCAATCCGCGTGACGGGAATGAGCTGATCTTCGAATGGCTCAACGATGACGCCGGATATTTTTTCCGTGCCGGACGCCTGATCGAGCGTGGGCGCTCGACGTGGCAGGATTATGAGGTGTGGGACACGCCGCAGCTCGGTCGCCTGTATCGGCTCGACGGCTGCTTCATGAGTTCCGAGCGCGACGAGTTCCACTATCACGAGAACATCATCCATGTGCCGGCGATCGCGCACCCCGGCCCGCGCACGGCGCTGATCATCGGCGGTGGCGATGGCGGCTCGGCGGACGAGTTGTTCAAGTATCCGACCATGGAGCGCGTGGTGCTGGTCGAACTCGACCAGAAGGTCATCGACATTGCTCGTGCGCACCTGCAGACAGTGCACAACGGGGCCCTCGACGATCCGCGACTCGATATCCGGATCGGCGACGGCCTGCATTACGTGATGGAGGACGGACCGGCTGCCGGCGACCGCTACGATCTGATCGTGCTCGACCTGACCGATCCGGTCGGGCCCGCCGCGGCGCTGTACGCCGAAGATTTCTTCCGTGCCTGCGGCGCGTTGCTCGCGCCCGGTGGCGCCCTTGCGCTGCACCTCGGGGCGCCGGCGTTCCAGCCCGCGCGCGTGCGCGAACTGGTGCAGCGCCTGCGCGCGGTGTTTGCGCTGGTGCGACCGTATTTTCTCTACATTCCGCTGTACGGTAGCCTGTGGGGCCTGGCCACCGCATCGGCAACGCTGGATCCGCGCACCATCGCGGCGGCCGAGGTCGACCGGCGCATCGTCGAGCGCGGTATCGGCGCGCTGCAGCATTACAACGGCGAGGTCCATCGCGCGCAGTTCGCGCTGCCCAACCATCTGCGCTCGCTGCTGGGCTGAAGCACCGATCAGGGCGTGGGTGTTTTGGCCAGTGCTGCGACGTGGTCGCCGATGGCGATGGCCGCGGTGAGGCCGGGCGATTCGATGCCGAACAGCTGGATCAGGCCGGGAATGCCGTGCCGTGCGGGGCCGTCGATGCGGAAATCGGCGTCCGCTTCGCCGGGGCCGACGATCTTGGGGCGGACCCCGGCGTAGCCCGGTTCGAGGCGGTCGGCCTCGAGCGCGGGCCACCAGCTGCGGATGGCCCGGGCGAAGCGCTCGGCGCGGGCCGGGTCGACGGTGTAGTCGGGGTGCTCGATCCACTCGACGTCGGGGCCGAATTTGGCCTGGCCCCCAAGATCGAGGGTGAGGTGCACGCCGAGTCCGCCGGGCTCGGGAATCGGGTAGATGAGGCGGGAGAAGGGCGCGCGGCCGCGATAGCTGAAATACACCCCGCGTGCGTAGCGCGCCTGCGGTAGCGCGGCCGCCGGCACGCCTTCGATCCGACCGGCGAGAGTGACCGCGTCGAGCCCGGCGGCGTTGACCACGCAGCGGGCGCGCAATTCGGTCTGCCCGCTCGCTGCATCGCCTACCTGCAGAACAATGCCTTTGTCATCGATCCTGCCGCCGTGCACCGGGCTGGCGAGCGCGAGCATGGCGCCGTGGTTCTCGGCCTCGCCCAGCAGCGCTAGCATCAGGCCGTGGCTGTCGACGATGCCGGTCGAGGGCGAGAGCAGGGCGGCGTGGGCATCGAGCGCGGGTTCGCAGGACTTCACACCCTTGCGGTCGAGCCAGACCAGATCGGTCACGCCGTTGTGAACGGCACGGTCGTGGATCGCCTGCAGCGCTGGGACCTGTTCGGGATGGGGGGCGACGAGCAGTTTGCCGCAGCGCGCATGGCCGATGCCGCGTTGCGCGCAGTAGGCGTAGAGCAGGTCGCGGCCGGCCACGCACAGCCGGGCCTTGAGCGAACCCGGGGCGTAGTAGAGCCCGGCATGGATGACTTCGCTGTTGCGCGCGCTGATGCCGGTGCCGAAGGCCGTTTCGCGCTCGAGGATGATCACCTCGCGTCCGGCCAGCGCCAGCGCGCGTGCGCAGGCCAGGCCCACCACGCCGGCACCGATCACCACGCAGTCGATCGTCTCCATGTCGTCTCCTTCATTGTCTGCTTGCCCGCCATGGCGGATGCGGGTCCGTTCGGGCAACGATTTTTACCAGAACCGGGCCGGCGCCGATATGCGTGATCGCCGGTGGAGCGCGCGTTCGGGCAGGTGGGGTTCCGGAACTCCGGACACGCTGCGCGGGCGAATTCCGAAGTTCCGGAACGAGGCCGTCCCCAGTTTTCGGAGCGTCTAAAAAATACGTTAATAAACAATGTCTTGATGACCATCTTTGCGCTCATCTTCCTGGCACGGCGATTGCGTTTAGGTTCGTGCTCGCAGAAGTGATGAGCGAATACATAAAACTTATATTTCAGGAGACGTTCGATGAAGATCCTAGCGCGCAACTGTCTGCTCGGTGCCCTGATTGCGGTGGCCACCCAGGCCGCCTCCGCGGCGACTTTTGTCAATGTGCTGACCGGTGGCACCAGCGGGGTGTACTACCCGCTCGGCGTCACGCTGTCGCAGATCTACGGTGAAAAGATTCCCGACTCCAAGGTCCAGGTGCAGGCCACCAAGGCGTCGGCCGAAAACCTGAATCTGCTGCAGAGCGGTCGTGGCGAAATCGGTTTCTCGCTGGCCGATACGGTGTCGGATGCGTGGAAGGGCGAGTCCGATGTCAGCCTCAAACCGATGGACCGGCTGCGCGCGGTGGCCTCGGTCTATCCGAACTACATCCAGATCGTCGCCCTCGGCGATGCCAACATCAAGTCGCTCGCCGATCTCAAGGGCAAACGCATTTCGGTCGGAGCGCCGCGTTCGGGCACCGAGATCAACGCACGGGCGATCCTGAAAGCGGCCGGCCTGAGTTACAGCGACTTTGCCAAGGTGGAGTACCTGCCCTTCGGCGAATCGGTCGAGCTGATGAAGAACCGCCAGATCGATGTCACCCTGCAGTCGGCCGGCCTGGGCGTGGCCGCGCTGCGCGACCTGTCCACCGCGGTGAAGGTCAACTTCGTGCCGGTGCCGGCCGAGGTCGTGGCCAAGGTCGGCGATGCGGCCTATCGCTCGGCGGCGATTCCCGCCGGAACCTATGACGGGCAGAGCACCGAGATCGCGACCGTGGCGATCAACAACCTGCTGATCACCCACGAAAAGGTGTCGACCGAGGTGGTGTACGAGATGACCCGCGGCATCTTCGAGAACCTCGACCGGCTCGGCACCTCGCATGCCGCCGCCCGCCAGATCCGGCTCGAGAACGCGCTCCAGGGGCTGCCGGTGCCACTGCACCCGGGTGCGGAGAAGTACTACCGCGAGAAGGGCCTGATCAAGTAAGCCCGCCCGATCCGGGCGCCGCCGCACCGGCACTGCCGTGTTCAGTCGCGGGTGCGGCGGCGCCCGTCCGTCTTGTCCTGTCGATTTCCAGACCGGAGTTCCCATGAGCCACACTGCATCCACGCCGGCCGCCGAGGCGGGCCACGGGATGATGCGCATCGTCTTTTACTGCGCCATCCTGTTCTCGATTTTCCAGATCATCACCGCGGCCTTCAGCCCGATATCCAGTTCGGTCGTGCGCGCGATGCACGTCGGTTTCCTGCTGCTGCTGACCTTCCTGATCTACCCGTGGCGCGGCGGCAGCACCTCGCGCACCAGCCTGCTGACCAAGGCGGTCGGCTTCGGCGCGCTCGCGCTCGGCGCCTACCACTGGGTGTTCGAGGCCGAACTGGTGCAGCGTGCCGGCGAGCTGACCGATGCCGACATGGTGGTGGGCATCGTCACCCTGGTATTGGTGTTCGAGGCCGCGCGCCGGATCATGGGCTTTGCGCTGCCGCTGATCTGTCTCGGCTTTCTCGGCTATGCGCTGTTCGGCGAATACCTGCCGGGCGTGCTCGGTCACCGCGGCTACGGGCTCGACCAAGTGGTGGGCCAACTCGCCTTCGGCACCGAGGGCGTGTTCGGCACGCCGACCTATGTGTCGTCGAGCTACATCTTCCTGTTCATCCTGTTCGGCGCCTTCCTCGAGCAGGCCGGGATGATCCACCTGTTCAACGACTTCGCGCTCGGCACCGTGGGTCACACCAAGGGCGGGCCGGCCAAGGTCTCGGTGGTGTCGTCCGGGCTGATGGGCACGATCAACGGCTCGGGGGTGGCCAACGTGGTCACCACCGGCCAGTTCACCATCCCGCTGATGAAGAAGTTCGGCTATCGCGCTGACTTTGCCGGTGCGGTCGAGGCAACGAGTTCGATGGGTGGGCAGATCATGCCGCCGGTGATGGGGGCGGTCGCCTTCATCATGGCCGAAACGATCAACGTGCCCTATATCGAGATCTGCAAGGCGGCCTCGATTCCGGCGGTGCTGTACTTCTTCACCGTGTTCTGGATGGTGCACCTGGAGGCGGGCAGGGCAGGGCTCGAGGGCCTGCCCAAGTCCGAATGCCCGGACCCGTGGATGGCCATCCGCAAGCGCTGGTACCTGCTCGCGCCGCTGCTTGCGCTGGTGTATCTGCTGTTCTCCGGATTCACGCCGCTGTTCGCCGGCATGGTCGGGCTGGCGCTGACCGTGGTGCTGATCTTCGGGGCCTCGTTTACCAGCCGGCTCAACGGCTTGTCGCTGCGCCTGCTGTTCTGGATCGTGCTCGGCCTGGCGTGCTCGGCGTTCGCATCGGTCGGCATCGTCGCGGTGATGGCGGTGATCGCGGTGCTGGCGGTGCTGCTCGCGCGCCACAAGGATGGCCGGTCGACGCTGAAGCTGGCGGTGCAGTCGCTCGCCGATGGCGCCCTGCACGCGATGCCGGTCGGGGTGGCGTGCGCGCTGGTGGGGGTGATCATCGGTTCGCTGACCCTGACCGGCGCGGCAACCGCCTTTGCCGGGTATATCATCATGCTCGGCGAGCACAGCCTGTTCCTGTCGCTGGTGCTGACGATGCTGACCTGCCTGGTGCTGGGGATGGGCATTCCGACCATCCCCAACTACATCATCACCAGTTCCATCGCCGCGCCCGCGCTGCTCGAACTCGGTGTGCCGCTGGTGGTGTCGCACATGTTCGTCTTCTACTTCGGGATCATGGCCGACCTGACTCCGCCGGTGGCGCTGGCGGCGTTCGCGGCAGCGCCGATCGCCAAGGAGTCGGGGCTGAAGATCGGGGTGCGCTCACTGCAGATCGCGGTGGCCGGCTTCATCGTGCCCTACATGGCGGTGTATGCGCCGGAACTGATGCTGCAGGGTGACAAGGGGCTGGACGCCACCGTGTATGTGTTCTTCAAGGCCTTGCTGGCCGTAACCTTGTGGGGCGTTGCCGTGGTGGGATATTTCCGTACGCCGATGAGTGTGATCGAACGCGTGCTCGCCTTCGTCGCCGCGTCGATGCTGGTGGTGGCGATGCCGATGACCGACGAACTCGGTTTCAGTCTCGCTTCGGTGGTGTTCGGATGGCATCTGTGGCGGGCACGGCAGCTGGCGCCGATGACTTCGTGATGGCGGTCTGCCTCGCAACTGCCGTGGCGGCGGTCAGCCTCGCCGCCAATGCTTTCACCCTGGCGTGGACCCACTCGATCGAGAAAGTGCGCTGGGAGGAGGACTGGAGGGTGGAGGGCGCGGAACTGGTGCTCGATGCGGTGCGGGTGCGGGGCCATGGTGCCGGCATGGAGCCGGCGCCCGAAGCGGTGTTGCGCGACGGGGTGTGGGAGTGGCATCCGCGCACGGCGCATGCGCTGCTGCGTCTCACCCGTTCAGGTTTTACGCCGGATTACGAGTGGTGCACGGCGACGACGTGCGTGCCGCTCGCGAC
Source organism: Azoarcus sp. Soil_N_20 (assembly GCF_057656155.1). Classification (NCBI taxonomy): domain Bacteria; kingdom Pseudomonadati; phylum Pseudomonadota; class Betaproteobacteria; order Rhodocyclales; family Zoogloeaceae; genus Azoarcus; species Azoarcus sp. Soil_N_20. The sequence continues at coordinate 20,714 of NZ_JBDGKX010000004.1, forward strand.
CTTGCTGCCCGCCGATGGCGGCGTGACCGAGGTGCACGCCTGTGCCCCGGCGAACGCGGAGCGCTGATTCGTGCGCCCCCGGCTGCCGACCCTGAAAACACCCGGATTCCGGGTGTTCGTGCTGCTCCTGGTCGTGGTTCCGCTGCTGGTCGCGGTGTATCAGCTGCGCTTCCGGGCCGGTATCGACGAGCTCGACGCCAGTGCCGGCCAGCGCCTCGCCTTGCTGTCGGCCAGCCTCGATGCCGAGTTGCTGCGTTATGAGAGCCTGCCGGTGGTGCTGGCGCAGCACCCCGGCCTGCGCGAACTGCTTGCCCATGCGGACGATCCGCAACGCGTGGATGCGGCCAACCGCCTGCTGGAGCGGGTGAATGAACGGACCGGCGCCGGCATGCTGTACCTGATCGATCCGGCCGGTCTCACCCTGGCGGCGAGCAACTGGCAGCGGCCGGACAGCTTCATCGGCGAGAACTACGCGTTCCGGCCATACTTCCAGGATGCCCTGCGCGGCGAGTCCGGCATGTTTTTCGCGGTTGGCGCCACGACGCGGGTGCCCGGCTTCTTCATTGCCCATCCGGTGATCGACGATGGCCGCGTGGTGGGCGTGCTGGCGGTCAAGGTCGAACTCACCCTGCTCGAGCAGACCTGGAGCGAGAGCGGCGAAACCCTGCTGGTGGTGGACCGCGATGGCGTGGTTGCGCTGTCGTCGCGCAGCGAATGGAAGTTCGGCACGCTGGCACCGCTGTCCGCGGCCTCGCGCCAGACGCTGGCAGCGACGCGACAATACTTTACCGAGCGCCTGGAGCCGTTGCCGCTGCTCCGCCTCGATGCACGGCGGGTGCGCCTGAGCGGACAGGAGTTCGTGCTCCGGGCGCAGGATCTCGGCTGGGTCGACTGGCGCATGCTGATGCTGGTCGATACCACCCCGGCCGTGCAGGCCGCCCGTGCGCAAACGCTGGTGGCGACCCTTGCACTGATGGTGCTCGGGGTGGCTGGCCTGTACTGGGCGCAGCGCGCCCGCCGCCTGCGCGAGCGGCTGGCGGCGCAGGGCGTGCTCGAACGCACCGTTGCCGAGCGCACCGCGGATCTGGCCGCGACCAATGCGCAACTGGTGCGCGAGATCGGTGAACGAACCGCAGCCGAGCACAAGCTGCGCAGTGCGCAACAGGCCCTGATCGAGGCCAACCGGCTGTCGGCACTGGGTCAGGTCGCGGCCGGTGTGGCCCATGAATTGAACCAGCCGCTGGCCGCCATGCGCACCTTTGCCGGCAACAGCCTCACCTTCATCGAGCGGGGTCTTCATGCCCCGCTGGCGGATAACCTGAAGCAGATGATCGGGCTGGTGGAACGGATGGCCCGCCTCACCGCACAGCTCAAGGTGTTCGCATCGCGCCAGCAGACCGTGCACGGTCGGGCGCCGGCGGCACCGACCCTGAACACGGTGACCGGCTGGCTGGCGCAGCGCATCGAGGCCGCGCAGGTCACGCTGCGGGTGCGCACCGAGGACATCGAGTTGCCGCTGCAGGCACAGGCGCTCGAACAGGTGCTGGCGAATCTGATCGGCAATGCGCTCGATGCACTCGCGGGGCAGGCCGACGGCGAGATCGAGGTCAGCATGACCCGCGACAACGCCGAACTGGTGCTGGAAGTGGCCGACAATGGACCGGGGATCGATCCGTCCCTGAACGAAAAGGTCACCCAGCCATTCTTCTCCACCAAGCCGCTGGGGCAGGGCCTCGGCCTGGGACTGGCGATCGTCAGCGATCTGGTCGGCGCCTCCGGCGGGCGGATCGGCTTCCACCAGCGTCCGCAGGGGGGGGCACTGGTGCGCGTATGCTGGCCGGTACAGGATGCCGCGGCGGCAGAGGGGCGTACCGTGGAGCGAATGGAATGAGCGGATCGAACATGAAGGTGCTCTACGTCGAGGATGACGATGCGGTGCGGGCCGCCGGCTGCCAGACCTTTGCCCTGGCAGAGATCGCGGTGGAAGGCCATGACCGTGCGGAAGCGGTCGTGGCAAGACTGGGAACCGCCAGCCCGGTCGTGCTGGTGACCGACGTGCGCCTGCCGGGCATGGACGGGCTGGCCCTGCTGCAGCGGGTGGTGGCGATCGACCCCGACCTGCCGGTGATCCTGGTGACCGGGCATGGCGATGTATCGATGGCGGTGGAGGCAATGCGCGCCGGCGCTTACGACTTCATCGAGAAGCCGTTTGCGCCCGAGCGCCTGCTCGACATCGTTCGCCGGGCGTTGGAGAAGCGTCGTCTGGTGCTGGAGAACCGCGCCCTGCGCCGCCAGCTCGAGCAGACCACCGGCGTGGACGGCCTGCTCGGCAACAGCCCGGGCATGAGCCGGGTGCGCGAACTGGTCGCCGAACTGGCCGATACCGACGTCGACGTGCTCGTGCATGGTGAGACCGGCACCGGCAAGGAGCGCGTCGCCCGCGGCCTGCACGAGTCGGGCCGGCGGCGGCAGGGCAATTTTGTTGCGATCAACTGCGCCGCGCTGCCCGAGAGCGTGTTCGAGAGCGAGATGTTCGGGGTGGAGCCGGGCGCCTACACCGGCGCGACGCGCAGCCGTGCCGGCAAGATCGAACATGCTCATGGCGGCACCCTGTTCCTCGACGAGATCGAGGGCATGCCGCTCGCGCTGCAGGCCAAGCTGCTGCGGGTGCTGCAGGAACGGGTGGTCGAGCGCCTCGGCTCGAACCGGCTGATTCAGGTGGACTGCCGCATCGTCGCCGCGACCAAGGTCGACCTTGCCGCCGAGAGCCGGGCCGGGCGCTTCCGGGCCGACCTCTACTACCGCCTCAACGTGGTCACGCTGAGCCTGCCGCCCTTGCGCGAGCGGCGCGAGGACATCCCCCTGCTGTTCCATGCCTTTTGCCTGCAGGCCGCCGAGCGCTACCGCAGACCGCCTCCGCAGGTGACGCCGCAGGTGACCGACTGGCTGCTGAGCGGCGACTGGAGCGGCAACGTGCGCGAGCTGCAGCACGCTGCCGAGCGTTTCGTGCTCGGGCTCGGGCAGCCCGAGCTCGTCGCCGCCACCGGCCGGAGCCTGCCGCAGCGCGTCGGCGCTTTCGAACAATGCCTGATCGAGAGTGCGCTGGCGAACAGCCGCGGGGATGTGGCCGCCGCCGCCGATGCACTCGGCGTGCCGCGCAAGACGCTCTACGACAAGCTGGCCAAGCTCGGCATCGACAGCGCGGGCTATCGCACCGGAAGCTGACCCGACGTTGTCGGGTTTTTGCAAAAAAACCACGCAAGCGCGAGCCGCCACCAATGCGCCCAAGGTGGGGTCGAAGTGGCTGTTTTTCCCTGATCCGCTGCGCCCGGAAGCGCCGCCGGTCCCGCTCTGGCGGGCGCGCGAGCGTGTTTCGGCGATTGACGCCGCTTGCTTTGGCCACGGATACTCCGGTCGCGGACCGGCCGCTACGGCTTTACCTTACTTAAGTAATAAGAACAAGCAGGAACTCCCCATGCAGTCAGCAGCAGAAATCCGGATTTGCCCGATTCCGGCGGCAGCGGCGCAGGCGCGCGTGCGCTGGTCGATTTCGTCCGTGCCCCAGCTCCGGCGGAGGGGCGCGCCGTTGTACGCGGGATTGCTGGTGGCCGCACTCGGTTCGGTGCCGTCGGAAGCGCTCGCCGTAGTCGGCGAGGACCTTTTTTTCAGCGAACTGCCGATCGTCGCATCGGTCAGCCGTCTGCCGCAACGCCTGGCGGATGCGTCCGCATCGGTCACGGTGATCGACCGCGACATGATCAAGGCCAGCGGTGCCCGCGATCTCAACGACGTCTTCCGCCTGGTGCCGGGCTTCCAGACCTATCCGAACAACACCGACGCGGCGCGGGTGACCTACCATGGCCTCACCGACGAGGACTTTTCGCCGCGGGTTCAGGTGCTGATCGACGGCCGCTCGCAATATTCGCCGCTGTTTCGCAACGGGGTGAACTGGGCGACGCTGCCGGTGGCGCTGGAGGACATCGAACGGATCGAGGTCGTGCGCGGCTCGAACGCCGTGTCGTACGGCTCGAATGCCTTTCTCGGCGTGATCAACATCATCACCGTCGACCCGGCGCTGGTGCGCGGGGTGTCGGTCGGGGTCAATCACGGCAACCAGGGCGTGCGCGACACCACGCTGCGCGCCGGCGGGCGGTTGAGCGAGGCGGGTGACTTCCGCTTCACTTATCAGGGCAAGGACGACGACGGCTTCGAGGACCAGTTCGACTGGCGGGATTCGTTCCGGTCGCGGCTGTTCAATCTGCGTGCCGACTTCTGGCTGAACCAGCGTGATCAACTGCAACTCAGTGTCGGGCATGTCGACGCCACCACGAGGCAGGGCCGTCTCGCGAAGTCCGACGACGACGTGTTGACCGGGGGCGATGATCCGGGCAACCCGATGCGCGACTTCAAGCAGTCCAATACCTACCTGCAGGCGCTCTGGCTGCGCTCGCTCGGCGCGAATTCGGACCTGCAGTTGCGTTACTCCTACATCGAGGACCGGGGCTCGGAGACGCACGTCGAGCGCCTGGACGACCTGGAGTGGAACGGTAACGACGACTTGCTGTACCGGATCGATCAGTTCGGCGATTTCGGGACGCGACACGAACTCGAGGGGCAGCATGCCTTTGCACCTGCGACGACCATGCGCGTGGTGTGGGGGGCGGGCTACCGTCTGGACAGCCTGCGCTCGGAAACCTATCTGCATGATCAGCGCACCGTGTATCGTCGGGTCGGGCGCGTGTTCGGCAACCTCGAGTGGACGCCGAGCACCTGGTTTACCGGCAACCTCGGTGCGGCGTCCGAATACGACTCGCTGGCCGGCAGGAATTTTTCACCGCGGATGGGTGCCAACTTTCACCTCAGCCCCGAGCATACGGTGCGCTTCGGTGCATCCAGAGCCCATCGCACCGGGAGCACGGTGGACTATCGTGGCGACCGCAGGCTGAGCCCCTTCGCCACCGCGGACGGGACCCCGATCCCCGCCGGACAGGTCTATGAGCGCGACTTCTACGGCAATCCGCGGATGGAGCAGGAGAAGATCACCACGGTCGAGATCGGCTACCTCGGTGAGTGGAAGCGCATCAACAGCAGCCTCGACGTGCGTCTGTTTCGCGAGCGCATCCCCAACCGGATGCTCGGCGTAAACCGTTGGCTCAACGACCCCGCGCTCTGCGATGTGCCGGTCTTTCCGGGGCCCTGCGTCGATGCGCGGGCCGATTTCTTTACGCCCATCCAGCGGGTGAAGATCGAGGGCGTCGAATACCAGTGGCGCTGGCAACCGTTTGCCGCCACCCGGTTGATGCTGGGCCAGGCGTTTGTCCGCATCAATGCTTCCTATCTGCCGGAAGTCCTTCCCGGCTCGGGGGTGGTGACGCTCGAGACCGAGCGGAATCGGGACCGGATCATGCAACAGACCGAGCGCTCTGCGCCGCAGCGCTCCACCTCGCTGCTGATCATGCAGAAGCTGCCCGGCGGCATCGACGTGTCGGTCGCAGGCTACTGGGTCGACAACATGAAATGGACCCGAAACAGCGCGGTGGACTTCTACCGGCGTTTCGATCTTCGCCTGGGCTACCCCTTCAATGTCGGCGGGCTGCGGGGCGAAGTCGCCTACACCGCCCAGTCGATCAACGGCGAGCACGGCGAGTTCAAGGCCAGCGGCGATCCTGCCGACCGCGTCGTCGATACCCGGCAGTGGGTGTCGCTGCGCCTGGATCTGTAGCAACTTCCCGGTTCACCACGGCGCAGCCGTGGCGCAGTCAGGCATTCCGGACGACCCCGGCCAGCTCCCGCGCGGGGGTGTCGGCGAGCCTCGTCAGCAGCGGGGTCAGTACGTTCTCCAGGCGGCCGTCGGCCTGAATCATCTCCAGCTGCGGGGAGCCGGGTGCCTGATTCGGCGAAGCGGGGCTCACCGTTCGCCACAAACGCTGGAGCGTGCCGTCGAGGAATGCGCGGTCGGTGGTGGCGTCGATCAGGATCAGCACCCGTTGCAGGGGCACGATGTCGAGCAGTTGCTGCAACTCGTACTGGCAGCCCTGATTGGTGGCGGAGAAACTGCGCAGATCCATCAGCACCACGTCGGCCGAAGCGGCGAGACGGCGCATTGCGCGTCGCCAGGTATTCGCGTGGCAGAAGAACTCGTTCACGCGGTAGCGCCCGTCCGGGTCTGGGCCGAGGGCGCGGGCGGCGAAGCGGCACTCGAGGTCATCGCCGTCGCGTACGAACTGACGCGACAGCCGACCGCCGACGAAATCGAGGAATTCGTGCGGTTCGACCGTTGTGGTGGCCAGGTCCGGTCCGGCGATCAGGCTGATGTCGCCATGGCGCAGCCAGCGCTTTGCGAGCGCATCGAACAAAGTCCCGCTGCGCGCACCGAGTGCGAACACCCGCAGCAGGAGCAAGGAGGGCGAGTGTGCCGGCGCCTGGCCGAGACCGCTCAGCCCCAGGCCGATGCGGGTCACCGCCTTGTAGACGGCAAAGGCCGCGAGGCCGGTGAAGACCCAGATCCACCCTTCGAAGGCAAAGCCGATCGACTGCACCACGCCGAACAGCAGCCACATCGCATCGAGGGTCAGGGCCTGGTCGCTGGTGCGGCGCGCGAGATGCCGGTGGCCGAGCCACTTGAGCCAGAACCATCCTGCCACCGCTGCGATCAGCGCACCGAGCGCCATGGTCGCGAAGAAGGTGGCGGTGCCGCCGAGCCCGAACAGGCTGCCCGCATCCACTGCCGCCCGCATGCCGGCATCGCTGCTGCCGACCAGCGACAGGGCGACTTGCGAGCCGGTGACCGCCACCACCATGAACGCCAGCACCAGCGGCCCCACCGCCCGTACCCGGCGGTGCAGGAAGGCGAGCAACAACACGGTGGCGGGCGCGTTGGTCAGCAGCCAGAACGTAGCGAGCTGCCCGAATGACAGCTCCGCGTTGCGCGCCAGACCATAGATCGCCACCGCGAACAGCATTGCGAAGTAGGCACCGGCCACCGCAAGGCGCTGGCGGCGGCTGATGGCGACGAGCAGGCCTATCCCGAGCGCGGTCGGCCACGCGTAGCATGACAGCAGCCACAGGAAGCGCGACAGCACGAAACCGTCACTGCGGGTGAAGAACAGCCATGCGCCGCCGAGCACCAGCGCATAGGACAGACCGGCCGCGGTGTAGACCAGGGTGATGGTGAGCAGCGAGCGCTGGATCGTGGCACGCGCGGGGGTGTCGGGCTGCGCGGCGGGGTCGATCAGGCGCAGCTGCAGCGCCTCCAACGGTTGCTGCGTGGCGGGGTGGATGACTGCTTCGGCAGCGCTGTCTCCGGCGCCGCCGACCGTCGCCATCGAGCGCAGCACCGCGCGCCGATAGAGCGCCAGCAGCGCGATCGACACCGGGGCGGTGAGGGCAGCGCTCGCCAGCAGCAGGAAAGGCAGCATTCCGGTCGTGATCAGCGTGGCCTGTGAGCTGGCGTACATCGAGGCTCCTCCGGCGAAGTGGGTGACCGGACCGCGACGACCGCGTGGCCTGCCCGGTCGCCGGATTCGCCGGGGGCGTCTTTCCCCCGCAATTGGGAACCGATGGCGGGACCGGATCCGCGTCCGAAATCACCCTGAATGCAGTATAGATGGGCGCACAAAGTCTGCCGCTGCGATCCGGGTGTCCTATATTGGAATCGTTGTGCATACGGGGGACGGCCATGGCATTGCTCAGACGAGGAATGAAGGGCGCTGCGGTGACGCGCCTGCAGCGTGAGCTCAAGTTGCGCGGCTTCGACCCGGGCCTGATCGACGGCGAATTCGGTGGTGGCACCGAGGCGGCACTGATGGCCTTTCAATGGAGCGAGCACCTGGTGCCCGACGGCATTGCGGGGCCACGCTCGCTTGCCGCGCTGGAGCTCTCCAGACCGGCCGACGTGTTGCCCGACGTGCTGCCGGGGGTGACCGTGCAGGCGGTGTCGGAAATGTTTCCGTCCACCCCGGTCGGCAATATCCGCGAGAACCTGCCGCCGGTGAGCACTGCGCTGTCGGAATTCGGTCTGACCGACAAACCCATGGTGCTGATGGCGCTGGCGACGATTCGGGCCGAAACCGAGAGCTTCAAGCCGGTTGCAGAGGGTTTGTCGCGCTTCAACACCTCGCCGCGCGGGCATGCGTTCGACCTCTACGACAGTCGCCGCGACCTGGGAAATCAGGGTGCGCCCGACGGCGAGCGTTTCCGCGGACGCGGCTACATCCAGCTCACCGGACGTTTCAACTACACGCGCTATGGCGAGCAACTCGACCTGGGGGATCGGCTGGTCCGCGAGCCCGAACTTGCCTCCGATCCGTTGATTGCCGGCCGCTTGCTGGCCTCCTTCCTGAAGGACAAGGAGATCCGGATCAAGCGTGCCCTGCTCGAGGGCGACCTGCGCCATGCGCGCCGACTGGTGAATGGCGGCAGCCACGGTCTGGACCGCTTTTCCGACGCCTATCGACGCGGAGAGCAGGCAATCGTCGACGTGGTTTGAGGCGTCCGGACGGGACCGGGACGGTCAGCGGGAAGCCTGATCCGGGACGGGGTACAAGGGCTTTACTTTCTCGGGTCGGCCTTGTACTTTGTCGTGGGCGTAGAGGAGGAAACCCTCCAGGGACCATTCGGCTTCCTGTCTGCGCGGGAATGATCCGGACACGGCATGGTCGGCGGCCGGGTAACGGTGAAAAGAAGAACAGGAATTTCCAGAATGCCGTCAGTGGCCCGAGAACACCTTTGCCCGATGTCGCGCGCGCGGGGGCGCAAGGGCGTATCGGCACCGATGCGGTTGCGATCCCGGTCCGGCCGGGGCGGCGGCACGGTGTCTGCGTGTTTGATGATGATCGCACTCGGCGTGTCGCCATCGATGGCGCTCGCCACGTCCGGCGAGGATCTCTATTTCAGCGAACTACCGATCGTCGCATCGGTCAGCCGTCTGCCGCAGCGCCTGGCGGATGCGTCCGCGTCGGTCACGGTGATCGACCGCGACATGATCAAGGCCAGCGGCGCCCGCGAGCTCAGCGACGTGTTCCGCCTGGTGCCGGGCTTCCAGACCTATCCGAACAACACCGATGTCGCGCGGGTGGCCTACCATGGCCTCACCGACGAGGACTTTTCGCCGCGGGTTCAGGTGCTGATCGACGGCCGCTCGCAATATTCGCCGCTGTTTCGCAACGGGGTGAACTGGGCGACGCTGCCGGTGGCGCTGGAGGACATCGAACGGATTGAGGTCGTGCGCGGCTCGAACGCCGTGTCGTACGGCTCGAATGCCTTTCTCGGCGTGATCAACATCATCACCGTCGACCCGGCGCTGGTGCGCGGGGTGTCGGTCGGGGTCAATCACGGCAACCAGGGCGTGCGCGACACCACGCTGCGCGCCGGCGGGCGGCTGAGCGAGGCGGGCGATTTCCGCTTCACCTATCAGGGCAAGGACGATGACGGACTGGATGATCGGTTCGATTGGCAGGATTCGTTCCGGTCGCGGCTGTTCAATCTGCGTGCGGACTTCTGGTTGACGCACCGCGATGAGTTGCAGTTCAGTTTCGGCCACGTCGATGCCGTTACCCGGCGAGGTCGACTCGCCTCGGAAACCGTCATGATCGACGGGCATGAAGCGGATGTGCTGACCGGCGGCGAAGATCCCAACGACCCCCTGCGCGATTTCACCCAATCGAACACCCACATGCAGATCGCCTGGCGTCGCGCGCTCAGCGATAGTTCCGACTTCCAGCTCCGTTACGCTTACACCGAGGATCGCGGTTCCGAGGCGCATACCGTGCGTTTCTTCAACCTGCTGATCGACATCGACGCGGTCGGTGATCTGGGAACCCGGCACGAGATCGAGGGACAGCACACGCTGGCCCCGTCGGATACCACGCGTCTGGTCTGGGGGGCGGGATATCGACGGGACAGTGTGCGCTCCGAATCGACGCTGTATGAACAGGGAACGGTCTTCCGGAGGGTTGGCCGGGTTTTCGGAAACCTCGAATGGCAGCCGTCGCCCTGGCTCACCGGCAATGTGGGCGCCGCGACCGAATACGATTCGCTTGCCGGCAGAAACTTCGCGCCGCGGGTCAGCGCCAGCGTCCACCTGAGTCCGGAGAATACGCTGCGGGTAGGGGCGTCCCGCGCCTATCGAACGGGCAGCACCGTGGATTATCGCGGCGACTACAAGCTCGAACCATTTGCCACCACCGATGGAACGCCGGTACCGCCGGTTCACCGCCGGGATTTTTACGGCAACGCCAATCTGGATCCGGAGGAGATCAAGACCCTGGAGCTGGCTTACCTCGGCGAGTTCAAGGCCATCAGGAGCAGCCTCGACGTGCGCTGGTTCCGGGAACGGATTCCGAATCGCAACTACGAGGTCAGACATCTGCTGACGGATCCCGCCCTCTGCGACGTTCCGGCCACCGCGGGCTGCGCCGAGCCGTACGTGTCGACGCCGATCCAGCGGGTGAAGATAACGGGCATCGAGTACCAATGGCGGTGGCAGCCGCTGGACCACACGAGGTTGATGATCGGCCAGGCGTTTGTGCGCATCGATTCGTCCTACCTGCCGGAGGTCCTTTCCGGCTCGACGGTCACGACCTTCGACAATGTTCGCAATGTCGATCGGATCGAGCAGCACACCAACCGTTCCGCACCACGGCGCTCGACGTCGCTGCTGCTCATGCAGAAACTGCCCGGCGGCGTGGATCTGTCGGTGGCCGGTTACTGGATGGACAGCATGAAATGGACGCGCAATACGGCGGTGGACTTCTACCGGCGCTTCGATCTCCGTCTGGGCTACCCTTTCACCATCGGCGGACAACGTGGTGAAATCGCCTACACCGCCCAGTCGATAAACGGGGCGCACGGGGAATTCAAATCCGAAGGCGAACCGGACGATCGGGTGGTCCATACCCGCCAGTGGGTGTCACTGCGTCTGGATTTCTAGCCCGGCGAGGGGGCGCGGACGAAGGCTGCGTCCCGCCGCGGTGAAGTCCCGCGGGCTCACCGCTTTTCCATCATTGCCTGCGCCACCGCCTCGGCCACGCGGATGCCGTCCACGCCGGCCGAAAGAATGCCTCCGGCATAGCCCGCCCCCTCGCCGGCCGGATACAGACCCTTCACGTTGAGACTCTGGCAGTCCTCGCCGCGGGTCACCCGCACCGGCGACGACGTGCGGGTTTCGACCCCGGTCAGCACCGCGTCGTGCATCGCAAAGCCGCGGATCTGACGCTCGAACGCGGGCAGGGCCTCGCGCATGGCGTCGATCGCATAGGCCGGCAACGCGGTCGACAGGTCGCCGATCTTCACCCCCGGTTTGTACGAGGGTTCGACGGTGCCGAGCGCAGTCGACGGACGTCCGGCGACGAAATCGCCGACGAGTTGCGCCGGCGCCTCGTAGTTGCAGCCGCCGAGTTCGAAGGCGCGGGACTCGAGCGCGCGCTGGAAGGCGATGCCGGCCAGCGGGCCGCCCGGATAGTCCTCGGGGGTGATGCCGACGACGATGCCGGCATTGGCATTGCGCTCGTTGCGCGAATACTGGCTCATGCCGTTGGTGACGACGCGGTTGAGCTCCGAAGTGGCCGCAACCACGGTGCCGCCGGGACACATGCAGAAGCTGTACACCGCGCGGCCGTTCTTCGCGTGGTGCACCAGTTTGTAGTCGGCGGCGCCGAGCAGCGGGTGGCCGGCGTGCTTGCCGAGCCGCGCGCGGTCGATCAGCGATTGAGGGTGCTCGATGCGAAAACCGATCGAGAAGGGCTTGGCCTCGATGAATACGCCACGCTCGTGGAGCATCTCGACCGTGTCGCGGGCACTGTGGCCGAGGGCGAGGATGACGTGGTCGCTGCGGATCTGCTCTCCGCTCGCCAGCATCACGCCGCGCAGATGACCGTCCTCGATCAGCACATCGGTGACGCGCTGCTGGAAACGGATCTCGCCGCCGAGCGCCTCGATCCCGGCGCGCATGTTCTCGACCATGCCGACCAGGCGGAAGGTGCCGATGTGCGGCTTGCTCACGTACAGGATCTCTTCCGGTGCGCCGGCCTTGACGAACTCGGTCAGCACCTTGCGCCCGTAATGCTTCGGATCCTTGATCTGGCTGTAGAGCTTGCCGTCGGAGAAGGTGCCGGCGCCGCCCTCGCCGAACTGCACGTTGGACTCCGGGTCGAGTACGTTCTTGCGCCACAGGCCCCAGGTGTCCTTGGTCCGCTCGCGCACCGCCTTGCCGCGCTCGAGCACGATCGGGCGGTAACCCATCTGCGCCAGGATCAGCGCGGCGAAAATGCCGCACGGACCGAAGCCCACCACCACCGGCCGGTGCGCCGGCGCGGCCAGAGCCTGGCCGATGAAATGGTAGGTGGTATCGGGTGCCGGGCCGACATGGCGGTCGTCCGCGAAGCGCTCGAGCACCGCTGCCTCGTTCTTCACCTCAAGGTCGATGGTATAGATGAAGCTCAACGCGACCGACTTGCGCGCATCGTAGCTACGCTTGAACACGGTGAATTCGATCAACTCGCCGGCGTCGATGCCGAGACGCGCGACGATGGCGTCCCTGAGCGCCTCGGGGGCATGTTCGAGAGGCAGTCTGAGTTCGGTGATGCGCAGCATGGAAATTCCGTTGTTCGAGAATGGGCGATCGACTCGCCAGAGGGGCGAATTCTAATCGGTATCGGACCCATGGTCCCCTACAGGTGCAGGGCAAGCACAGGGAGTGCGCCGGGACGTCCGTGGGGCGGGCTGTCGAGAGCGCCGGCAGGAACAGCCGCAGCGGGGAAACAAGGCGATGCATGTCCGAGCCCGAAGGGCGAGTTTGCATCGCCGCCCCGATGCGGTTGTTCCTGCCGGGAAGCCGAAGGCCGCGAACGTCTGCCCGCCCCACGGATGCCCCGGATCGAGCACTCCGTGTGCTTGCCCGGCGGTCGACAGCACCCAGCGGTGGTAGCATTCCACGCCTTCGCCTTCCATCCCTGCCCATGCTCAGCTACCGCCACGCGTTCCATGCCGGCAACCATGCCGACGTCCTCAAGCATATCGTGCTGATCGAGCTGCTCGACTACTACAACCGCAAGGACAAACCCTGGACCTATATCGACACCCATGCCGGTGCGGGTTGCTACGCGCTCGACAGCGAACATGCGGAGAAGACCGCCGAGTCGGTCGGCGGCATCGGCCGGCTGTGGGAGCGTGAAGACGTGCCGGAGCAACTCGCGGCCTACATGAAAGCCGTGCGCCAGTTCAATCCGCACGGACGCCTGCTGTTCTATCCCGGCTCGCCCGCGCTGGCGATGACCCAGGCCCGTGCGCAGGACCGCCTGCGCCTGTTCGAGCTGCATCCCACCGACTACCTGTCGCTGCAGCAGACCTTCTCCACCGAAGGCGAACGGGTGCAGGTGCGCAAGGCCGACGGCTTTGCCGGCCTGCGCTCGCTGCTGCCGCCGCCCTCGCGCCGTGCGGTGGTGCTGATCGATCCGCCCTACGAGGTCAAGGACGACTATCGCCACGCCGTCGACACCCTGCGCGATGCGATCCGACGCTTTCCCAACGGCACTTACGCCTTGTGGTATCCGCTGCTGGCACGGCCCGAGGCCAGGCTGTTGCCCGAACGGCTGGCGGCACTCGGTGCCGACAGCTGGCTCGATGTGCGGCTGGCGGTGAAGGGCGCGCCGCGGGACGGATTCGGCATGTTCGGCAGCGGCCTGTTCGTGATCAATCCACCCTGGGTGCTGCCCCAACGGCTGGAGGCGATCATGCCCTGGCTCGCCGACGTGCTGGCCGAGGATGGAGAGGCCGGCTTCGACCTGGAGCATCATATCGAATGAGCACGGATACCCTGCACGAATTGCGCGACAGCCTGCGCGCGTTTGCCGACGCGCGGGACTGGGGTCAATTCCACACTCCGAAGAATCTGGCGATGGCGCTGGCCGGCGAAGCGGGCGAGGTGATCGAACACTTCCAGTGGCTGAGCGCCGAGGAGTCGGCGGCCCTGGCGGACGATACCCGCGATGCGGTGGCGCTGGAACTGGCCGATGTGCTGCTCTACCTGGTCCGGCTGGCCGATGTGCTCGGTGTCGACCTGGCCGATGCCGCCCGGCGCAAGCTGAGCATCAACGCCGAACGTTATCCGGTGGACAAGGCGCGCGGTCGGGCGGACAAGTACGACTCACTGTGAGTGCCGATCGCCGTGCGCTACCACTTCCGTAGTGTGGTACCGAAGCTGCGCCGGGCGGCGTTCGCAGGGTTTTCTTGATCGTTGAGGTTGGGTGGCTGTCGTTTTTCTGAAACAATGCGCCCTTTGCCTCTATCGGAAAACCCCGCGTGGAACTGCAACACATCAGTGACATCGAGCGCGCCACCGAGCGTGGCCGTACCGAATTGTTCCGCTTTGGCGTCGGCCTGATCTTCATCGTCGGCGTGATGTTGTATGCGGCGATGCGCGGCCAGGGCGAAAGCAGCCTGGTACTGGTAATTGCGGCCATGATCGGTGGCTACATGGCGATGAACATCGGCGCCAACGATGTCGCCAACAACGTCGGGCCGGCAGTCGGGTCGCGCGCACTGACCCTGGGCGGCGCGCTTGTGCTCGCCGCGATCTTCGAGGCCGCCGGGGCCTTGATCGCCGGCGGCGAGGTGGTCGGTACCATCCGCAGCGGCATCATCGATCCCGATCAGCTCAGGGATTCGGCCGAGACCTTTGTCTGGGTCATGCTCGCGGCCCTGCTTGCCGGCGCCTTGTGGCTGAATTTCGCGACCGCGGTCGGAGCCCCGGTGTCCACCACCCATTCCATCGTCGGTGCCGTCCTCGGGGCGGGGGTCGCGGCCAAGGGCTTCGGTATCGTCAACTGGAGCTCGATGGGTGCGATTGCTTCGAGCTGGGTGATCTCTCCGGTAATGGGCGGGCTGGTCGCCGCCGGTTTCCTGTATCTGATCAAGCGCAGCATCACCTATCAGGCCGACATGGCCGAAGCGGCGCGCAAAATGGTGCCGGTGCTGGTTGCGGTGATGGCGTGGACGTTCTCCACCTATCTGATCCTCAAGGGTCTCAACAAGGTCTGGAAGGTCGGCTTCGTCGCGGCCATCCTGTACGGTCTCGGGTTCGCGTGGCTGGTGTTCTTTGTGGTCAAACGTCACCTCGCTCGCAACACGAGCTTCATTGCGAACACCAAGAATGGGGTGAACCGGCTGTTTACCGTCCCGCTGATCTTTGCCGCGGCGCTCCTCAGTTTTGCCCATGGCTCCAATGACGTGGCCAATGCAGTGGGGCCACTGGCGGCCATCGTCGATGTCGTGACCAGCGGCGGCGAGATCAACGACAAGGCGGTGATTCCGGTCTGGGTGATGATGATCGGTGCCGTCGGCATCGCGCTGGGTTTGGCGCTGTTCGGGCCGAAAGTCATTCGCACGGTGGGGTCGGAGATCACCGAACTCGATCAGATGCGCGCCTATTGCATCGCGATGGCGGCCACGATCACGGTGATCATCGCCAGCCAGTTCGGGCTGCCGGTCAGTTCGACCCATATCGCGGTGGGCGGGGTGTTCGGGGTCGGCTTCCTGCGCGAATATCTCAAGAGCAACTACGACCGCATGGTGGCCGAGATCAAGGCCCATCACCCCGAGGGTGATCAGGCGGCAATCGATGCGTTCATGGTGCGCTTTGACGATGCGTCGATCGAAGCGAAGGGCGACATGCTGCGCGATCTCAAGCAACGCTCCAAGAAGAGTGAAGATCCCGCCCACTTCTCGAAGGTCGAGCGCAAGGGGCTGCGCAAGGTGTACAAGCGCGAGCTGGTGAAGCGCTCGCAGCTGCTGCGGATTGCAGCGGCGTGGATCATCACGGTGCCGGCGTCGGCGTTGATGGCGGCGCTACTCTTCTTCATGATGCGTGGCATGATGATCGGCTGATCGGTCGCGTGCTGGCGCGACTCCGGATGACGACCCGCTGACAGGACGACATGCCTCTTGCCGAACTCGCTGCCCTCCTGCTGATCTGTTTGATCGCCTGGTTCTGGTTCGACAGCCTGAAGGCGCGCGAGGCAGGTGTCGCCGCTGCCCGCGTCGCCTGCGAGCGTGAAGGCGTGCAGCTGCTCGACGATACCGTCGCCAGCCGTTCATTGCGCCTCGGGCGTGATGACAATGGCCGGATGGCCATCCGGCGTGCCTACGATTTCGAGTACTCGGATTCGGGTTTCGACCGTTACCGTGGATCGGTGGTGTTGCTCGGCCGCGAGGTGGTGATGCTGGATCTGGCCGCCCATGTCAGCAATGTGCGCAAGCTGTTCTGACGCTCAAACCATCCGGCGGTCGATCGCACGCAGGAACTCATTGCGCAACTGAGGCGAGGTATCGAACTCGCCGGCAAATGCCTGGGTGACCACGCGCTCGTCGCCGCGGCGATCCTCGCCCAGCAGCAGGCATAGCTGTTCGGCCTCGATTACGCAGGCTGCACCTGCGGCATGGCCGTGTTTCATCAGCGCGTCGGCGATGTCGCGCGTCATCCATTCCTGGTAGGTGAAGCGGTGGCCGATGGCGTCCACCAGGCGGGCAATGCGACCGAAGCCATGCAGACGTCCCCCGGGCCTATAGGCGACATGGGCAAGACCGCGGAACGGGACGAGGTGGTGTGGGCATACCCCATGGACCGCAATGCCGCGGATCACCACCATGTCGCGGCGCTCGTCGGCAAAACCGTCGCCGAGTGCTTCGGCAGGGTCGAGTTCGTAGCCGCCCAGCAGCCGGCGTTGCCACAGTTCGCGGACGCGTTGGGCACTGCGGCCGGTATGGGGAGATTCGGGGCTGATGCCGCAGGCGCGCAGCAGATCCGTGATGGCCTGCTCGAAGGCCGGTGCATCGAAATGGCCGCTGCGCGGAATGCCGATTCCGTCGGGGCGCGGAGCGTCGTGATGATCGTGATCGTAACTCATGGTCTTCTTCCGTTGCCGGGTAGCCGATGATACGCCCCGTGCGGGTCGCGAGTGCGTCCTGGAATGTCAGGCGATGAACACCGGATCGGAGAACACCAGGGTGCCGTCCTGGCGCATCATCAGGTTGTTTGCATTCAGGATGTCGGGCAGGACATGGTACTCCTCGACGAAGTCGGACAGCGCCTTGATGGCCTTCTGCAGGCTGTCGCACAACCCGAGCGGAGTGACCGCCAGGTGATAAAGCGCGATCCGCCCCATGTCCGTTCCCAGCCGGCTCCACTGCTGACAGGCCGACCAGTAGAACTCGATCAGGCGGATCGCGAGTTCGGCCGCCGGCGTGTCGGCCTTGAGCGGATAGAGCCGCTCCATCTCGAGCAGGTGGAACGGGTAACCGGAGCGCGCCCGGCCGATGACCCCGTGGTCGGCGAACACGACCGGGAAATGCTCTCCGCGCGGTCTGTCCTCGGCCGTGTACAGAAAGTAATCCGCTGGCGAACTGACGACCTTATAGACCCGCTCGCCATCCTCCTTGTCGATCACGATCGAATACTCGCCGCGCCCGAGCTCCGGCTTGCCGTCGAGCAGGGGGTGGGCCGGAACCGGATCCGGCAGGGTCACCGCCTCACGGCCCAGTTGCGCGCGTGCTTCAGCCAGATCGATCAAGAAGGAGCCCCGTGTCAACCCATGATGTTGTAGCCGGCGTCCACGAAGTGTACGCCGCCGCTGATCAGGCGGCCAGCGTCGGACACCAGGAAGGCGGTGAGGGCGCCGATGTCTTCCGGGGTGACTAGGCTGTGCATCGGCGAACGCTCGACTGCCGCAGCCATCAGACCGTCGAATCCCGCAATCCCCGACGCGGCACGGGTCATCAGCGGGCCCGGAGACACCGCGTTGACGCGAATGTTCTTCTCGCCGAGTTCCGCGGCCAGGTAGCGGGTGGCCGCCTCGAGCGCCGCCTTGCACAAACCCATCACGCCATAGTTGGAGATGACCTTCTCCGAGCCGAGATAGGTCATGGTGACGAGCGAGCCGCCGCCGGCCTTGACCATCAGCGGTTCGACCATCTTCGCCAGGCGCACGAAAGAGTGGGTGGACACGTCCATTGCCAGTGCGAAGCCATCCGGCGAGGTATCGACCACTCGGCCGTGGAGGTCGTCACGCTTTGCAAAGGCCATGCTGTGCAAGGCGAAATCGAGTTTGCCGTAGCGGGCGTCGATCTCGGCAAACACTTCGGCCATGGTCTCGGGTTTGGTGACGTCGAGCAGGTATGCGTCCGCCACGCCAAGACGGCCGAGGATCGGCTCGATGAAAGCGCGTGTTTTTTCGTTCTGATAGGTGATGATCAGCGTTGCACCGGCCTGAGCGCAGGCTTCGGCGACACCGGTGGAGATCGATTTCTCGTTGGCGATCCCGGTAATGAGGCCGACTTTGCCTTGCAGATTGATGATCGGGGTCATGATGTGCTCCGTATCGGTAAAGCGTGAAGTAATTGGTTGCAGTGCACTATTCCAGCAGCCGAAGATGAAACCTATGGCCCAACGCTGGAAAGAAAGGCGAGTGTGTGACGCACAAATTCCTGTTTCCAGTATATATTGCATTGCAACATCAATGAACCTGCTGCCATGTAGCGTATTCATGGCGGTGCCGCACAAGAGCGTGATCAATGAACCGGACTGCCTATATTTTCATGGATTTCGACGGGGTCACCCACCCCTGGGGCGAGGTGGAGGATTTCCGCTGCCTGCCGTTGATCGAATCCGTGATCCGCGAGTTCGAAGAGGCGAAGATCGTCATTTCGTCGGACTGGCGCATGCTGTTTTCCCTGCAAAAGCTGGTCGGCCGCTTTTCGGACGATATCCGGCCACGGGTGGCCGGGCTCACGCCGCACATGCTGCCCAAGCAAGGAGCCGAGCTTCACGGTCTGCGCGAGCGCGAGTCGATGCTCTGGCTTACCCAGCACGAGGCCGACATGGCCACCGCTGCGTGGTGTGCGATCGACGACGCCCCGGGCAACTGGCTGAGCCGCTCGCGACTGGTGCTGACCGACTTCAAGCGCGGCTTCACCGAGGAAGATGCCGGTGCGCTGCGCCGCATGCTGCAGGGCTTCCGTTCGGGCGTGCCGGCGCTCGAGAAGCCGCGTTCCGGGTTCCGCTGGGCGTCCTGATCGTCGCTTTTCCGGGGCGGGCGTCATGTTCGGTTCTGCTGCGCGTTGCCCGATCGTGTTGCGGTCGGCACAATGTGCGCCCGCCTAACGGATGATTCCCATGCCTCCTGCCACGCCTGCCGATTCCGTACTCCCCGCTGACGCCTTGAGCACGCTCGCCGTGGCCGACGTGCAGCGCCAGGCCGCGCGCATGGCGCAGGATGCGTTTGGCCGCGTGTTCCGGCTGACCCTCGAGGCCACCGACGAGGCGCGTCGCAGCGGCGTGGCGACCCTCGCGGTGGCGATGCGCAACTGGGCGCAGGCGGGCGACGGCGACGAAGCCCGCGCGTTGCGGCTGGCGATGCTGTTGTCCGGCCTCGATCAGTGGGGGCTGGCGTGGACCCAAGCATTCGATCTGGCCGCCATTCCCGGTCTGAGCGAACTGGTGGGTGAATTGCGCACTTCAATGGATGCACGGTCGGAGGCGCGCTTCCTGCAGCAGTTCGAGGCACTGACGGCGGCGGAGGGCAATGCGATCGACTTCAAGGTCGAACTTCGCCGCGGCATTCATCTTGCGCTGTGGCACGCTTCGATTGCCAGCGAAGACCGCGACGAGGCGCTACGCCTGGCAGGCCAGCTCGGCAGCCTGCTGCTGGCGCTGGCGCGGGAAATGCCGGTGCTGGGCTGGCGTCTGGTGGCCGATGCACTGGCCTACATCCAGATCCGCTGCCTGGCCGACGGGCTCGCAGCGGAGGGGGTGGCGCAGGAGGCCACCCAGGCCCTGTTTGCGGCGCTTTCGCGTGAGCTGCCGGGCAGCCACCGTGACGTGGTAATGGCACATGCGGCGCAGGCGGTGGTCGCCTGGCAGCGTTCGAACCGGCCCTCGGGCACGGTGCACTGAGCAGAGGCGGAACGAATGGCCATCAAGGCAACGATATACAAGGCCGAACTACAGATCGCGGACATGGACCGCAGCTACTATGGCGATCATGGCATGACCCTGGCGCGCCATCCGTCGGAGACCGACGAGCGCATGATGGTGCGGCTGGTCGCTTTCGCGCTGTACGCCGATCCGGCATTGAGCTTCGGCAAGGGCTTGTGTGTCGACGATGAGCCCGACCTGTGGCAGCGCGATCTCACCGGTTCGATCGAGCGCTGGATCGACGTCGGGCAGCCCGACGAGAAGTGGATCCGCAAGGCATGCGGTCGGGCCGACCGGGTCGTGGTGGTCAGCTACGGGCGTGCCGCGGCGATCTGGTGGGCGGGCGTACGCGACAAGCTGGCACGCCAGAGCAACCTGACCGTGATCAATCTGCCTCCGGAAGTTGCGCCGGAACTCGTCCGCCTGACCGACCGGGGAATGCGTCTGCAATTCACGCTGCAGGATGGCCACGTGTGGGTGACCAACGGTCAGGAAACGGTCGAATTCGAGCCCGAACTGCTGTTCGGGCCGGCACGTTACTGATACGGCATGGAGGGCGGGATCACCCGGCCTCCACGCTGACCGGCAAGGATTCGTTCGCCGGTGGCGCCTCGAGCAGGAAGCGGCGGATCGCCTCGGCACTGGTGGCGGGATCCTCCTGCATGAAGCAGTGCCCGCCCTTCATGACCTGCTGGCTGACGTTCGGATTGCTTGCGCACCAGCGTGCAATGCCCTTGGCGGCAAACGGATAGGTGTCTTCGCCGCGCAGCACGAGGGTCGGGGTGCGGACTTTTTCCAGCGAGGTCCACAGGCGGCGCGGGTAGGAGCTGAAGATCTCGGCTTCGCGCGCGGGCCGGCACTTGAGCTCGACCCCGCCGTCCTCGGTGTCGCGCAGGGCATGATTCACATAGGCCCATAGCGCTTCTTCCTTCCAGCCCTTGAACATGCCGCGTTCGTGCAGGGCGCGGAATGCCGTCTGGCGGTCGTCCCAGTGGCTGCGGCGCAGTCGGGTGCGGCTGGCCAGGGTGTTGCGCGAGTACAGTCCGACCACGTCCGACAGCGCCATCAGGCCGATCATCGCCGGCGGGAACAGCACCGGGTCGAGCAGCACCGCGCGCGAGAACAGGGTGGGTGCGCGGGCCAGCATCAGGCCGCTGATGACGCCGCCGAAGCTGTGGCCGACTGCGCACACCGGGACCTTGCCGAAGATCTTGCCGCGCGCGCGCCAAGCCTCGAGGCACAGTTCGGCGGTGCGGTTCCAGCCGTGGAAACGACCACCGCCGTCACTGTCGCCGTGGCCCTGGATGTC
Organism: Azoarcus sp. Soil_N_20; assembly: GCF_057656155.1. NCBI lineage: Bacteria > Pseudomonadati > Pseudomonadota > Betaproteobacteria > Rhodocyclales > Zoogloeaceae > Azoarcus > Azoarcus sp. Soil_N_20. The sequence goes on from NZ_JBDGKX010000004.1 coordinate 41,989, forward strand.
GGACAGGAAGAGGTCGAAGTGCGGGGTGAGCCGGACCAGCATCGGTTCGTAGGTGCGCCCGCAATAGCCGTTGCCGTGGAGGAAGTGGAGTACCGGCTTGCCCGAGGGTAGCGAGTGTTCACCGCGCAGGGTGTAACCGGCGGAGCAGGAGTGGTACCAGGCTTGGAGTTGCATACTCGATCGTCGTGAGGGGGCTTTCCGTCAGGGGCTGAGTGTAGCGCCGAGCCGGCGCGAGTTGTGCACTGCGGTGCAGTGCCTCGGTGTGCTTGCATGAAGCGCTCGTTCCGGCGAGTCCCGGCAGCGGGCAGACGTTCGCGGCCTTCGGCTTCCCCGCTGAAAAGGCATCATCGGGGCGGCGATGCAAACTCGGTCGCTGCGCTCCCTCAGACATGCATCGCCTTGTCTCCCCGATGACACCTTTTCAGCGGGCGCTCTCGACAGCCCGCTGCCGGGACTCGCCGGCGCGCTTCATGCAAGCACCCCGAGCGCGGTCACGACGGCCACAGGGGCGGTTCGTCCATCAGCGCGATCTGCTCGCGCAGCTCGAGGATGCGGTCCTGCCAGTAGCGCTGGGTGTTGAACCACGGAAAGGCGGCGGGGAAGGCCGGGTCGTCCCAGCGGCGGGCGATCCAGGCCGAGTAGTGGATCAGACGGAGGGTGCGCAGCGCCTCGACCAGATGCAGCTCGCGCGGCGAGAACGCCATGAAGTCTTCGTAGCCGGCGAGGATGTCGGCGAGCTGCGCGCTTTGCTCCTCGCGTTCGCCCGACAGCAGCATCCACAGGTCCTGCACCGCGGGGCCGCTGCGCGCGTCATCGAAGTCGATGAACTGCGGCCCGCCGCCGTCGCCCTGCTGCCACAGCACGTTACCCATGTGGCAGTCGCCGTGCAGGCGCAGTTTCCTGAACGGGCCGGCGCGTTCGAAACAGCGTCGTACGCCGTCGAGCGCCTGTGCCGATGTGGATTTCCAGGCCGGCAGCAGGTCGGGCGGGATGAAGTCGTGGGCCAGCAGCCAGGTGCGCGGTTCGTCGCCGAAGCTGGCGATATCGAGCGCCGGGCGCGCCTTGAACGGCTTGATCGCGCCCACCGCGTGAATCCGTCCGATGAAACGGCCCAGCCATTCGAGCGTGGCCGGGTCGGAGAGCTCCGGTGCGCGGCCGGAGAGGCGCGGGAACAGTGCAAAGCGCATCTCCCGATGGCAGTGCAGGGTGCGCCCCTCGATCGCGATCGGCCGTGCCACCGGAATTTCGCGCTCGGCGAGTTCCGCGGTGTAGTCGTGCTCCTCCTGAATGGCCTGGTCGCTCCAGCGCGCGGGGCGATAGAACTTGACCACCTGCATCGGCCCGTCTTCGATGCCGATCTGATAGACGCGGTTTTCGTAGCTGTTGAGCGCCAGCAGGCGCCCGTCCGGGTGCAGGCCGACGCTCTCGAGCGCATCGAGCACGAAGTCGGGGGTCAGCCCGGAAAAAGGCGCCTTGCCGGCGGGTGCGTCCCGCACTCAGTCTTCCTTGCGTTTCTTCGGTTTCCCGGCGGAGAAGGGGGACGAGCCCGGGCCCGAACGCGGCGGCGCGCGATCGTCGCGGCGCGGCGCGCCCTGATCCCATGGCTTCTTGCCCGGCGCCCCCGGCTTGCCGTAGCTGCCCGCAGGCTTGTTGCCCCAGGCCGGTTTGCCTTCCTTGCCGGCGGGGCGCGAAGCGCGCTCCGGTGGGTTGGCAGGAGCCCCTTCGGTACGCCGCGGGCCATATTCGCGCCGTGGCGCATCGTCGCGATACGGACTGTGTTCCTTGCGCGGGGCCTCGTCGCGGCGAGGCGCATCTTCACGCGGCGGCCGGCGGCTTGCCGGCACCGTGGCCGCTTCCTCGTCGGTCAGCGGACGGATGTTGAGTGCGCACTGACGGACGCGGGTGCGTTTGAGCAGGCCGATGAGGTCGTCCGGCAGATTGGCCGGCAGTTCGACCGTGGAGAAATCGTTGAACAGGTGGATCTGGCCGATGAAGCGGCCGTCGATGCCGCCTTCGTTGGCGATGGCGCCGACGATTTCCTTCGGGCTCGCGCCCTGGTCGCGGCCGACCTCGATGCGGTAGCGTACCAGCGCGCCCTCGGCGAAGGAGCGGCGGCGGGCGAGGATCTCGTCGCGGTTCGGGCGCGGCGCGCGCTCGCGGCTGGCGCCGGTGGTGAACAGTTCCTCGCGCGGCGGACGGCCGCCGGCGTTGGATGGTGCGGTGGCCAGGTCCCAGCCGCGTCCGGCTTCTTCGATTTGCAGCGGGCGTTCGCGCTGGGCAAGATAGGCCAGTGCCGCGGCGATTTCGTGGGCATCGAGCGCATTCTCTTCGGCGAGGCCATTGACCACGTCCATGAAGAATCCGAGCTCCTGTTCGCCGAGGGTATCGAGCACGAGTTGCTTGAACTGGTTTACCCGCAGGCTGGAGACTTCCTCGCGACTGGGCAGGGCGATCGGTTCGATCGGCTGGCGGGTGGCGCGCTCGATGACCTTGAGCATGCGCGTCTCGCGCGGGGCGACGAACAGGATCGCCGAGCCCTCGCGACCGGCGCGGCCGGTACGGCCGATACGGTGCACGTAGGCTTCGGTATCGTAGGGGATGTCGTAGTTGATGACGTGGCTCACGCGCGGCACATCGATGCCGCGGGCGGCGACGTCGGTGGCGACCACGATGTCGAGCGCGCCGTTCTTGAGCTGCTCGATCACCCGTTCGCGCAGGCCCTGGGTCATGTCGCCGTTGAGCGCCGCGGCCGCATAGCCGCGCGCGGCGAGCTTGTCGGCGAGTTCTTCGGTAGAGATCTTGGTACGGACGAAAACGAGTGCGGCGTCGAAGGTCTCCTCGGCGTCGAGGATGCGGGTAAGCGCGTCGAGCTTGTCCACGCCGCGCACCAGCCAGTAGCGCTGGCGGATCTTGGCGACGGTGGAGGTGGCCGAGCGGATCTTGATCTCTTCCGGTTCGCGCAGGTGGCGGCGGGCGACGTCGCGGATTGCGCTCGGCATCGTGGCCGAGAACAGCGCGGTCTGCCGCGTCGCGGGGATGTGCTCGAGGATCCACTCGACGTCGTCGATGAAGCCCATGCGCAGCATCTCGTCGCCCTCGTCCAGCACCAGGGTCTTGAGCGCATCGAGCTTGAGGCTGCCGCGCTCGAGGTGGTCCATGACCCGCCCCGGGGTACCGACGATGACCTGGGCGCCGCGCGACAGCTGGCGCAACTGCACGACCATGCTCTGGCCGCCGTAGATCGGCAGCACATGGAAGTTCTTCAGGTGATGGGCATACTTGGCAAAGGCTTCGGCCACCTGGATCGCGAGTTCGCGGGTCGGGGTGAGCACCAGGACCTGAGGCCGGGTGTCGGCGAGATCGAGCTTGGCCAGCAGGGGAAGCGCAAAGGCGGCGGTCTTGCCGGTGCCGGTCTGGGCTTCGCCGAGCAGGTCGCGACCGGCCAGCAGCAGCGGAATGCAGGCGGACTGGATGGGAGACGGGGTTTCGTAGCCGACTTCGGCGAGCGCCGAGAGCAGATTGTCGGGCAGGCCCAGCTGGGCAAAGGTTTCGATCGGTTCGGTCATGGCAGGGGGTCTGGCGTAGTGTGGCCGGGGCGGGAGGGCGCGGTGATCTGCAGCCCGGACAATGTCCAAGTATGGCCGATCCGGCGCCACAAAAACAAAAACGCGGCCCGGAGGCCGCGTTCTGCGTGATCAGCGAGCGCCGATCAGAGCGGGCGGATGTTAGCCGCTTGCAGGCCCTTGGGGCCGTTCTTGACTTCGAATTCGACGCGCTGGTTCTCGGCCAGGCTCTTGAAGCCCTTGCCTTGAATTTCGCTGAAGTGGGCGAACAGGTCGTCACCGCCTTGTTCCGGGGTGATGAAGCCGAAGCCCTTGGCGTCGTTGAACCACTTGACGGTACCGGTTTGAGTGCTCATTTTGCGTTCCTTAAAAACAGGTAAAGAGGGCATATGCCCGGAGTGCAGGAACGATCAAGAAACGTATTGAGGGAATCAAACCGTAAAGTTCGCGGAACGAACACGCGGAAACGACACCACAACGACAACTGCTTGAATCGACTGCGACGCCACAATACACGTTTTTGCTGGGGTGTGGTTTTTTTTTTCATGCAATGTGCCTTGCCGCGCTGATGCCTCGGGACGGCACCGGGGTCAAATTGCGCGGGTGGCGGAGTCAGCGGCGGTCACAAGATGGGATAATGCGCCTCTTCAATATCCAGCCCGGACTTCCGATGCCCATCCAGTGGTTCCCAGGTCACATGAACTCGGCGCGCAAGAAGGCGGCCGAAACCTTGGCCGCGATCGATGTCGTCATCGAGGTGACCGACGCTCGCCTGCCCGAGGCCAGCAGCAACCCGATGATCGCGGAGTTGCGCCAGTTCCGGAATCGTCCCTGCCTCAAGCTGTTGAACAAGGTCGATCTGGCCGATCCCGAAGCCACCCGGGCGTGGATGGATTTCTACAACCGTCAGCCGGGCGTGAAGGCGGTGGCGATCTCGGCCAAGAAGCCGGCCGATGTGAACCGCATTCCTGCACTGTGCCGTCAGCTGGCTCCGCATCGCAACGACGGGACCAAGCCGTTGCGGATGATCCTGATGGGTATTCCCAACGTGGGCAAGTCCACGCTGATGAATGCGCTGATTAAGCGCAAGGTGGCCAAGGTCGGCGACGAGCCGGCGGTCACCAAGGGCCAGCAGACGCTCGATCTCGGTCCCGGCATGACGCTGACCGATACCCCCGGCCTGATGTGGCCGAAGATCAGCCACGATTCCGACGGTTTCATGCTCGCCGCCAGCCATGCGATCGGGCGCAATGCGGTGATCGACGAGGAGGTCGCGACCTTTCTGGGCGAGATCCTGCTCGCCCGCTATCCGGCGCTGCTCGCCGCCCGTTATCGCATCGATCCGGCCGCCTTCGACGGTCCCGGCCTGCTGGAGGAGGTCGGTCGCCGACGCGGGTGCCTGCAAAAGGGCGGCGGACTCGATCTGGAGAAGGCCGCACAAACGCTGCTGCTCGACTATCGCAGCGGCGCACTCGGCCGGATCAGCCTGGAGTCGCCGGACACCCGTGCGGCGATGCTCGCCGAGGCCGCGGCAAACGGGCCCGCTCCGGTGAATCCGGATCTTGCGGTGGATGACGAGCGCGAGGATCCGGAAGAGTAGGTTGCCCTCAGTCGCCCTCGGCGGGTGAGCGCATCGACGTCCACTGCAGCCATTGTCCACAGGCATTTCGCGGCCCGCGCAGCGAGCCATGCCACGGGCCTTCGCAGCACGGACCGCGGTTGTCCTCGGGGTCGAGTTCGACCTGCACGCCGTCGGCACCCAGGGTGCGTTTGCCGCCCCAGCGGTTGCAGGTCGGGCAGCGGCGCAGTTCGGCGAGCTCGATGGCCATCGCTCAGATCCCCATGTAGCGGCCCGGGCGGTGGTTGACCGCGATCACGAAGTTGACCGCCACCGCACCGAGCACCGACAGGCCGACCAGTCGGGCATCGACCACCAGCAAGGCCAGCGCGAGGATCGCGCAATCGGCAGCCATCTGCACCCAGCCTGCCCGCCAGCCCTTGCGCTGCTGCAGGTACAGTGCGAGCACACCGACGCCGCCCAGGCTGGAGCGGTGGCGGATCAGCATCAGCAGGCCGGTGCCGGCGAGCAGCCCGCCCATGACCGCCGCAAAGACCGGGTCGACCCGGGCGACGGCGAGCATCGCGGGTAGCCATTCGGCGCAGGCCGACAGCAGCAGGACGGTGCAGAAGGTCTTGAGGGTGAACTCACGCCCCAGGACGCGCAGGGCGAAGACGTAGAACGGCAGGTTGATGACGAAGAAGACCAGGCCGAAGGGTAGCCCGAAGGCATAGTGGATGACGAACGCCAGGCCGGCAGTGCCGCCGGTGAGCAGGCCCGCGTCGCGGAACAGGGTGATCGACAGTGACAGGAACAGGGTGCCGACGACCAGCCCCTGGACATCGTCCAGCAGGCTGTGGCGCGCGACCTCGGTCACGGCTGCCGGGGCGGCGGGTGCGGATGGCTCGGCAGGAAGGGGCGCGGACGACATGGCGAAGACTCTCGGAGGAATGCGCCGATGATAGCCGCTCGCGGCCTGTCGGGCAGCGGTGGAAAACCACAGTCCGACCCGTCGGCCGCGTGTGCCCCGGTCAGCGCGGCTGACCGCCGTCGTCGAAGTCGAGGGTGGTGGTCTCCTCGTCGGCATCGGTAATCGTGGCCTGCATCAACGCACCATTGTCGCGGTAAACATAGCGGTGGGTGAGCTCGAGTTCGCCATAAACGATCTTGTCGAAGCCGGTCAGGCGGCCTTCGGTGTCGAAATGGCCACGGAAGTAGGTGTTGCGATTGTCGAGTTCGGCTTCGGTGAGTTCATTCACCAGCTTGAACGGGAGTTGGACGCCGCTATAGGTGACGAAGTAGCGGGTGGCAGCAGCGGAGTCGGTCATGGCCATGTTTGTCGAATGGTTAATGTCGGGCCGATGATCGCACACCCATGGTGCCGTGCAAACGCCGGCCCGGGTTAGAATCCGTGCCCCGGAGCCAACTCGCGGCCATCGGGCCGCTGTCGCCATGGAAGACCGCCTGGAAAGACTCGAATCCAAACTGATGTTTGCCGAGGACCTGCTCGACGAGCTCAATCGCACGGTCTACCGCCAGCAGCAACAGATCGATCTGCTACAGCAGCATCTGCGCCTGCTCGCCCAGCAGATGCAGTCGGCGCAGCCTGCTACCCGGCTGCGCCCGGAGGACGAAGTTCCGCCACATTACTGAACGGCCGGCGAAGCGGCCCGCTGCGTTCGCCGCGGCTTGTCCGGCGGGTGCGACCTAGCGGTTGCGGGCAGGGCCGGCACCGGCTTCCGGCCGGGTGGGGAAGAACTTCACCGTTTGCGGCGCGAACTGGGCATGCAGCTTCGCGACATGCGGCTTGAGCTGGCCGACCACATGCATCTCGCAGCGCTTGCAGTCGAAGCGCAAGGTCAGCGTCTCCTTGCCATTGACCAGCGTCATCGGATCCGGCCGGATGCCCTTTACCTCCTTGGGGCAGAGGTTGAAGCTGTAGCGCAGGCAGTGCTTGGTGATCATCAGCGACACGTCCTCGCGTTCCTCGTTGGCCTCGTAGGCCGCCTCGATCAGCTTGACCCCGTGGCGGGCATAGAAGGCCCGCGCCTTGTCGTTGAGCACGTTGGCAAGGTAGCTGAGGGCGTCCTGCGGATAGGGCACCGGGGGCTCGACCGGTTCGGCGCGCGGTGGCCGGGCATAGGCCTCGAGCCGTGCCGCTTCGAGGCGCTCGACGGCGTCGCGGCGCAGCGCATTCAGGCTCGACGCCGGCAGGAAGGGCGCCTCGGCCAGATCGAGGGCGATCTCGCCTGCGCTGAACAGGGTGTTGCCCAGTTTGCCGAGGTGTTCGCGAATCGTGTTCAGGGCGCGCTCGGCGTGCTGCGCCGGCTCATGAGCGGTCGCGATGCGGCTGGTGGCGGCGATGCCGTCCTCGTCGGTCAGCGTCAGTGCGTAGCCGTCGGCGGTGGCAAAGAAGCGTGCACTGACTGCGATGCGGCGGTCGGCAGATTTCTTCTCCAGCGCACGCTCGAATTCATGATCGTGGTTGCGGAACACCGAGGTGCCGGGGACCAGGTCTGCCGGCAGCGATTCGGCCGGGAACAGGCGATCCACGCCTTCGCCACCGCCATCCGGTTCGGCACGGTTGACGCGCAGGCCGGTCAGGTCGCCCTTGGCGTCGTACCAGGTCAGGCCGTCGCCGTTGTGGATGGGTGCCACCCGCTCCACCTCGAAGAACTTGCGCCCCCTGGTGTCGATGCGGATGACGCGGCCGACCGCCTCGCCGACGAATTTCGGCGACTCGAAGGCTTCGATGCCATGCTGGCGCTTGTTGGTGAAATAGTCGGTGTAGCCTCGATTGAAGGTCTTCTCGGCCTGCGGCGCGAACAGAAAGGTGCTGCGCCCGCTCGAGGCGCGGCGATAGGCCGGCCCGTCGGCATCCGGATGTTCGATGACCTCGTCGAGCAGCTGGCGGTAGTGCGCGGTGATGTTCTTGACGTAGGCGAGGTCCTTGTAGCGGCCTTCGATCTTGAACGAGCTGACTCCGGCTGCGGCCAGCGCGCGCAGGTTGGCGCTCTGGTTGTTGTCCTTCATCGACAGCATGTGCTGGTCGCGCGCGATCACCTTGCCGTCCTGGTCGGCGAGGTCGTAGGGCAGACGGCAGGCCTGCGAGCACTCGCCGCGGTTGGCACTGCGCCCGGTGTGCGCATGGCTGATGTAGCACTGGCCGCTGAAGGCGACGCACAGCGCGCCGTGGACGAAGTACTCGAGCTGGCAGGTGGTGGCGGCGGCGACCTTCTTCACCTCGTCGAGGGTCAGCTCGCGCGCGAGCACGATCTGCGAGAAGCCGACGTCCTGCAGGAACCGGGCCTTGGCGGCATCACGGATATCGGTCTGGGTGCTGGCATGGAGCTGGATCGGGGGCAGGTCGAGTTCGAGCAGACCCATGTCCTGCACGATCAAGGCATCGGCACCCGCGTCATACAACTGCCATACCAGCCGGCGGGCCGCATCGAGCTCGTCGTCGCGCAGGATGGTGTTGAGCGCGACGAACACCCGGGCATGAAAACGGTGGGCATGGGCCGCGAGGCGGGCGATGTCGGCGACGGTGTTCTCCGCTGCCGAGCGCGCACCGAAGGACGGTCCGCCGATATAGACGGCATCGGCCCCGTGGTTGACGGCTTCGATGCCGATATCGGCATTCTTCGCCGGCGCGAGGAGTTCGAGGGTGTGGCGGGGCATCATCGCAGGGCGGCGTCAGGCACTTGATCGGGAAGGCCGCAATGATACCGGTTCGCGGCTGTTCAGGCGTGCCTGCTCGACCTTGTTACCGTGCCGCGCAGCGCCAGGTGGCGGGCGGGTAGTGCGGCGACCGCGATCCCCACCGCATCGGCGATCCAGTCCCACATCTCGCCGAAACGATAGCCGGTAAGGGATTGTGCGATTTCCATCGCCGCACCGTAGCCGAGCAGGCCGGCGGCCACCACCGGCAGATGGCTTGGCCAGGCCACCACGCCGAGCGCCATGAGCAGGGCGAACAGCACCGCATGCTCGATCTTGTCCTGCCAGCTGACGAGCTTGACGATGTCCGGTGCGGGCTGCAGGGCAAGCCAGAACACGAGCATGAGGGTGGCAATGAACAGGCAGCGGAAGACGAGGCGGGGGATGCGGGGCATGGGAGCGCGTGCGGAATGCGGAGCCGGTCGGGGTGGAGGCATGATGGTAGCAGGCCTGCACGGTCTGCCAGCGCGGCGGGCCGCTTCGATCGGTATGCCCGGCTATGCCTGGCCGTGCGCGGCGGGTCTGGCACCACGCCACATCTTCACCACATGCAGCAGATTGGCCAGCAGCCAGACTGATTCGATCACCAGCATCAGGCCGGCCAGGGGCGCGAGCAGGGGCAGCATGGCCGCAAGCGCCAGCACCGCGAGGGTTGCCGCGTGCAGGCGCAGCTGCGCGCGGACACGGGGTTCGGGCATCAGCTTCTTCACGTTGGGAGCCTTGATGCCGGCCTGGGTCAGGTTCAACCACGCCAGAAAGGGCACGATCTTGTACAGCATGGCGCTGGTGGCGCCGCCGAGACCGCCATGCAGGACGAGGATGCCGACGAGCACCGGCCAGTGCTCGGCCCCGGAGACGATCGCGATGGCCAGCACGACGATGCTGGCGAGCAGCGCGATCATGGACAGACGGAAGGCACGAAAGGAGGCGTCGGGGTTGCTCCGTCGGGTGCGCGCCTGGAGCCGCAGGGTCGTGCCGACAAAGCCTGCGGCGCACACCAGAAGCATGAGCAGCAGCGTGGTGGCGAGATCGTCGATGCCGGCTGTCACGGCGATCGACCATGCCAGCAGCAGACCCAGCATCGCCGGCGCCCAGAATCGGGTCAGGGTGACGGGATAGGCGGGGGTGATATGGAACATCGGCACCACGACCCAGCTCGTTGCCGCCAGTACGATGCCGGCCCAGCCGAGCAGTGCCCAGCCGGCGTGCAGGTCGACCTGGATCGGAAACGGTAGCGGCAGCGCGAGGCCACGGGTCAAGCCCAACGCAAGGGTCAGCCCGAGTGCAGCGGTGATGGCGAGGCCACCCAGCGCGAGCCGAAGGTCGCGGGGGGTGCGGCTGGCCATGCTGTTGGCCGGTGCGCGGGCCACTGCATACACCGCGCAGACCAGAAAGCCGCCGAGGGTCAGCCCGAGCAGGCCGGCGCCGCCGATCAGGATGTTCGGACGGGCGTAGGCGAAGCCGGTTGCAAGGCCCACGGTGCCGAGGCTGAGTCCGAGGTGCACCAGGCGGGACAGGCGCAGCGGCGACGACAGCGAGGCCCCCGCCACCACCGGCAGGATCTGGATCAGCGCGCCGAGCATGATCTGCAGCAGGAAGCCGACCGCAAACAGGTGCACGACCGCGAGTGCGTCCGGCGTCCACCGCGACGCCAGCACGTCGCTGCCACCGAGCAGCACCGCGCCGGCCGCGATGCCGAACAGCGGCGCGGTGAGAAAGAGCCGCAGCGGTGCCGAAAGGGGCGGGGCTGCGTCGTAGCCGAGGCCGGGGTTGGCGCCACTCATGGCCGTTCGATCAAGACCTCGACTGCGCCGTCCTCACGAATCACCGGCGTGTAGCGATAGCCGTCACGATCGAGGATGCGGAACAGCGGATGCGGCATCCGATCGAGGCGTAGCAGGATGCGCCCGCCCGGAGGGAGGTCGGTGATCGCTTCCATCGCCACTTCAAAGGGGCCAGGCGGCTCGAGGCCGCGTGCATCGATCAGGATCGGCTCGTTCATGCTGCAACTCCTGTACTTCTTTCGGGATGAAGGCTCGCATCCAGTTCGGCTGCGAGGGTTTCGAGCTGCCCGGCGAGCCGTGCTTCGCACATCGGATAGAGGATGTTCTCTTCTTTCATGTTGTGTTGCTGAATCATGATCAGCAGGGTTTCGGCCTCGCCGGCAAACTCGTCGGCGTCGTGCTGCACGATCGCCGTCGTCATCCGCTCGAGGAAGGCGCGCATGTCTGCATGTTCGGCGCGCATGACCGCGGTCGGCCCGCCCACCATGCCGGTGGCCGCCTCGAAGCGCGGAAAGAGCAGTTGTTCCTCGGCGCCGAAATGGGTGTTCAATGCGTGCGCGAAGCCGGCCATCGCCGCCGCCGCGGCAGACCAGTCAGCGTGATCGACGAGGGCTTCGACACGCGCAAAGTCGTGGTCGCAGGCCCGGTGGTCTGCGGTCATCAGGCTGGAAAGTGTGGTCATATGGATTCCTCGGTAGTGGCAACGATTCTCCGCAAAGACCTCGCCGCCACCTTGATGCGGGTCAAAACCGTTGCCCCGTGCCAGCTTTATCCGAAGCCCCGAAATGGTGCAATGCAGGCAGAATGCCGCCTTTGTCGGACGGATTACCGGAATGAATGCTGCACATGCCCCGAGCGCGTGGGGGCGGATCTTCCTGCCCTTTGCGCTGGGTTACTACCTGTCCTACCTGCTGCGTACCGTCAATGCCGTCATCTCCCCGGAGCTGACCCGGGTTCTGGGCCTGACCGCGGCCGATCTCGGGCTGCTGACCAGTACCTACTTTCTGGCCTTCGGTATGGCCCAGATTCCGGTCGGCATCGCACTCGATCGTTTCGGTCCGCGCCGCGTGGAGGGCACGCTGATGGTGTTGACGGCGCTGGGTGCAGCGGCGTTCGCGATCGGCGACTCGCTGCCGACGCTGGGCAGTGCGCGGGCTCTGATCGGCGTGGGCGTGTCGGCCTGCCTGATGGCCGCGCTGAAGGGGTTCGCGATGTGGTACCCGGCGGAGCGGCAGAGCTCGATGACCGGTTTCATCATGGCGGCCGGCGCGCTCGGCGCGCTGACCGCGAGTGCACCGGTCGAGGCGCTGTTGCCCGTGGTCGGATGGCGCGGTGTGTTCTGGATCATCGCGGCACTGGCGCTGGTGATTTCCGGGTGGATCTTCTGGTCGCTGCCGGATGAGGCCAGCCACACCAGCAATGAAACCCTGGGGGACGCGCTGCGCTCGGTGGGCGGGATCTTCGCTGCGCCTGCCTTTCGGCGCTTTGCCGGCTCGTCGATGTTCTTCACCGGCGGGTTCATGGCGATGCAGAGCCTGTGGGCAGTGCCGTGGCTGATGAACGTCAATGGCCTCACCCTGGCGCAGGCCGCTGTTCAACTGGTCGCGCTCAACGTCGGCATGCTGACCGGGCAATTGTCCATCGGCGTGCTCGGCGTCCGTCTCGCCAAGCGCGGGGTGCGGCCGCTGAATCTGATTCAGTGGGGTTTTGCCGGCATGCTGACGGTGCAACTCTGCATCCTGTTCGATGCCGGTCCGTCGATGATGTTGTGGTTTCTGCTCGGGGTGCTGTCGTCGGTCAATTCACAAAGCTATCTGGCAACGTCATCGAATTTTCCGAAGCAGGTATTCGGCCGGGTGTCGACCGCGATCAATCTGATGGCGTTTGCCGGGGCGTTCGTCGTGCAGTGGGGGCTGGGCCTGGCGCTCGACGCCTTGCAAGGGGACGGACGAACGATGGCGGAAGCACTCGCGCTGGCTTTTGGCGGCTTGATCGCGATTCAGATCCTGGTCTACCTGCCGCTGCTGCCGTGGCGGCAGCGTACGCGCTGAGCGGCGCTTACGGGTTCAACGCGACCTCGCGCTCGTCGTGCGGAACGGGCGGCGTGCCGGGGGCGAGTTCCGGGGCGGGCGGAACGCCCCATTTGATCAGTTCCAGACGGCCGTCCAGGTGTTCCACGATGGCCGTGCAGCTGTCTACCCAGTCGCCGCAATTGACGTAGGTGAGGCCGTCGACCTCACGGATCGCGGCCCAGTGGATATGGCCGCAGATCACGCCGTCTACGCCGCGCTCGCGCGCACCGTGCATCACCGAATCCTCGAAATCGAAAATGAAGTTCACCGCGGTCTTGACCTTGCGCTTGGCGTAGCCGGCCAGTGACCAGTAGCCCGACCAGCCCAGTCGGCGGCGGATGCGGGATAGGCCGTTGTTGATCCGGACCAGTCCGTTGTAGGCCACATCGCCGAGCACGGCCACCCAGCGGTGGTGACGGGTGACCTGATCGTACTCGTCGCCATGCAGGAGCAGGAAGCGGCGACCGTCGGCGGTTTCGTGGATCCAGTCGTTTTCCAGGCGGATGTCGCCGAAGGTGGTGCCGATGTATTCGCGCAGCGCCTCGTCGTGATTGCCGGGAATGAAGATCACCCGGGTGCCCTTGCGCGCGCGGCGCAGCACTTTCTGCACCACCGTGTTCTGCGTGCCGGTCCAGTGGATGCCGCGGCTCATGGCCCAGAAATCGACGATGTCGCCGACCAGGTAGAGGTACTCGGAGTCGTGGTGACGCAGGAAGTCGAGCAGGCGATCGGCCTGACATCCGCGCGTACCCAGATGGATGTCGGAGAGAAAGATCGCGCGAACCTGTAGTTCCTTCATGGGTGGCCGGTGGCGATGAAATCGTCGCCTAGCGTGGGCCCGCGGTGTGACACGGTGATGACTGCGCCGGGGGCAGCGCCGTGCTAGTGGCGGTCAGGCATGCTGGCCGGCAGCGTAGCCCGATGACCAGGCCCACTGGAAGTTGTAGCCCCCGAGGTGGCCGGTGACGTCCATCACCTCGCCGACAAAGAACAGGCCGGGAACGGAGCGGGCCTCCATGGTCTTCGATGACAGGGCGTGGGTGTCGACGCCCCCGAGCGTGACTTCGGCCTTGGCGTAGCCCTGGGTACCGGACGGCGTGAGTTGCCAGTCGGCGAGGGTGGCGGCGATCGCGCGCAGTTCGGCATGACGGAACTGGTTGATCGGCTTCTCCCAGCCATGCAGCGCACACCAGGCATGGGCAAAGCGTCGCGGCAGATGCTCCGCCAGCAGGTTGGCGAGCAGGCCGCGGTCTCCGGCGCGGCTGAGCAGCCAGGCTTCGCTGTCGATGCCCGGCAGCAGGTTGAGGCTGACCGGTGCCCATTCGTCCTGGTCGTAAGCCTGGGCCTGCCAGTAGCTCGACACCTGGAGGATGGATGGGCCGGACAGGCCGCGATGGGTGATCAGTGCGGCTTCGCGAAAGACCGGACCGCGACAGCTGGCTTCGACCTCGAACGAGGCCCCGGCCAGTTCGGCCAGGCGGGCAAGGGTTTCCGGCGCCAGGGTGAGCGGAACCAATGCCGGCCGGGGCGCGATCACCGGCACGCCGAACTGTTCGGCGATGCGGTAGCCGAAGGGCGTGGCGCCAATCTTGGGGATCGACAGACCGCCGGTGGCGATGACCAGACTCCGGGCGCGGATGCGTCCGTGCCCGGTCTCGATGACGAAACGCTCGGTCTCGTATCCGCTCGGCTTCACCGCATGAACGGTGGTCGGCATCGCCCATTGCACCGCACCGTAATCGCACTCGGTGCGCAGCATGTCGATGATCTGTTGCGCGGAATCGTCACAGAACAGCTGCCCCCACTCACGTTCGTGATAGGAAATCCCATGACGGTCCACAAGATCGATAAAATCGCGCGCCGTGAATCGCGACAGGGCGGAGCGGACGAAATGCGGGTTGCGGCACAGGAAGTGTTCGGCGGTCACCTGGCGGTTGGTGAAATTGCACCGGCCGCCGCCGGAGATGCGGATCTTCTCGGCCAGTTTCGCTGCATGATCGACCAGCAGCACGCTGCGACCACGCTGTCCGGCGGTTGCCGCACACATCATGCCGGCGGCACCTGCACCGATTACCACGAGGTCGAAATGCTGGTCAGTCACAATGGAGCCCGGTGCGGTGAAAGCGGCGCAGAATACGCCCCGTCGCGATTCGCGGCAAATGAGCATCGACCGGCAAGGTGCGAATCGACAACCGGAAGTCGCGGCCGATCCGATGTTGGTCCACCCTTGTCGATCTCGCCTATCTTGCCCGCTGGTCCTCGTATGCGCCGGCCCCGGCGTTCCCGCATCGCAGCGAGAAATGGCCGGCGGCGTTGATTGCGGTTCCAGAATGTCGTTATTGTTCCAAACTTGAGTGCACGCGCATGGAGCGTCTGAATGCCTGATTCATCCCCCGGTCCGATTGCTAAACCCCGCCTGCAGCGGCTCATCCGCCCGGCGAAGTGGGCCGCCGGTGTCTTGGTGGCTGTTGCCGTGATCGGCTTTGGCGTGGTGCCGCCGGTGGCGCGTCACTACGCGGTCCAGATCCTCGGCGACGCCCTCGGCCGCGAAGTGTCGATCGAGCGCGTCGGCTTCAATCCGTTCACGCTGACTGCGGAAGTCCACGGCGCCAGGGTGATGGAGGCCGACGCGGTGACCCCCGGGCTGTCCTTCGATCGTCTGCGGGCCAATCTTGAACTCGAGTCGATCGTGCGCGGCGGTCCGGTACTCCACGAGCTGTCGATCGCCGGTCTGCAGCTCAAGCTGGTCCGGATGGCGGAGGGCAGGCACAACTGGTCGGATGTCGCCGAGCGCCTCGCAGCGCAGGCCGGCAGCGACAAGGAGGCGCGGTTCTCGGTTGGAAACATCCAGCTCGGCGACGCGCGGATCGCAATCGACGATCAGGTCGAGGGCTTGCAGCACGAGTTGTCCGCGATCAACGTCGGCATCCCTTTCCTGTCCAACCTGCCGGTAAAGGTGGATGTGTTCGTCGAGCCCACGCTGTCGGCGCAGCTCAACGGGCAGGCGCTGGGGCTGAGCGGGCGCAGCAAGCCGTTCAGCACCGACCGTGAGACGGTGCTCGAGCTGTCGCTGAAGGATTTCGAGCTCGCGCCCTGGCTGCCCTATCTGCCGTTCGAACCCGCGTTCAAATTGTTGTCCGGCAGGCTCGGTACCGAACTGGCGGTGTCGTTCCGCCAGCCCGGCGACGCGTCACCGTCGGTGTCGCTCAGTGGCCAGACCCGTATCGACCAGCTGATCGTCCACGACAAGGCCGACCGTCAGGTCATTTCAATCGGCGAGCTCGAGCTCGAACTGGCCGACGTGCAGCCCCTCGCCAACAAGTTCCACTTCAGCAAGCTGCGCCTGGCCAAGCCCGAGATTGATCTTGTCACACTGGCCGATGGAAGCATCAACCTGCGCCAGCTGTTCCCGCAGCCGAAGCCCGTGCCGCGACCGGTCGCGACCGGATCCAGGCAAAGGGGCCGTACCTCCGCGCCTGCTGCGGCAGAGGGCGATTCGCAGCAGGCTCGAGCGTCTTCGGACGAGATCGACTTCCTGCTTGCGTCGGCTCGCGTACGCGATGGCGTGATCCGGTTCGAGGACCGCAGTGTGGCCGGGCCATTCCGCACCCGCATCGAGGCGATCAACCTCGACCTGCGCGACCTGTCCACCACCGGCGAGATGCCAGCCGAGATCCGGCTCGACTACGCCACCGACGCGGGCGAGAAACTCAGTCACCAGGACAGTCTGCGGCTGAACCCGCTCGAGCTCGAAGGCAATCTGACCTTCGAGCAGCTCCAGGCAAGCCGTTATGCGCCCTACCTAGCACGGGCGCTGCCGGACGCGGTGCTTCGCAGCGGCCGCCTCGACGGCGCCATCCATTACAAACTCGCGCTGACGGGCGGCGAGCTGGTGGCCGATGCCAATGCCGAAGCGCTGACGCTGATCGATTTCGAGCTCGGTCTCAAGGGGAGCAAGACCAGTGCCGTCCGGATTCCACAAGTGCTGGTAAGCAATGCGCAACTGCAGTTGGCCGAACGCAAGCTCACCGTGGGCGGACTCGAGGTGGAGGGCGCTTCGGTGTCCGCCATCCGCCAGCGCGACGGTCGTGTCGACCTGATGGCGCTGGCCGGTGCGCCAACCCCCGCCCGCAAGACGACGCGTGACGATGCCCCGTGGTCGGTCACGGTGGGCACGCTCGGGCTCGAGGGCGCCTCGGTGCGGATCGAAGACCGCAGTGCAGGCAAACCGGTGGTGTTGCTGGCCTCCGGCATCGCATTGAACGTGGAGAATTTCTCGACCGCCAAGGGCGCCGCGTTGACGCTCCAGCTCGACAGCCTGATCAACAAGGGCGGCAAACTCGGCGCGAGCGGAACGGTGGTGCTCGATCCGCTGAAAGCGTCGATGAAACTCGACATGCGCAGTGTCGATCTGTTGCCGCTGCAGCCCTATGTACTGGAGCAGACCCGGATTGCGATCGCGCGCGGCAAGCTCACCACCAAGGGCATGCTGATGCTCGAGGCGGCCCGCGACGGCAGTCTGAAAGGTGAGTACAAGGGCGATCTCGAAGTGGCCAATTTCGCTTCGGTCGACCGCCGGAGTGCAACCGATTTCGTGCGCTGGCGAGCCCTCAACATCCGTGGCGCGAACGTCAAGCTGGCGCCGTTCGCGCTCGACATCCGCGCTGTCGCGCTCAATGATTTCTATACCCGCCTGATCCTCGACGAGGAGGGCAAGCTGAATCTGCGCGAGATCCAGCCGGGCTCCGAAGCGGAACAGGACGAGCGGCAAGAAGCGGAGGCGGCGCTCGCCGACGACCCGTCACAGGACAAGCCGATACCCCGGGTCCGGGTCGGCCGGATCGACGTCAAGGGGGGCAATATTGCCTTCAGCGACCGCTTCGTCCAGCCGAACTACGATGCCAATCTGACCGGCATGGCGGGGGCGCTGACCGGGCTTTCGTCCGATCCCGACACGATCGCGAAGCTGACCCTGCTGGGCAAGGTCGACAATTCCGCGCCGGTATCGATCGAGGGCGAGTTCAACCCCTTTCGTCAGGACCAGTATCTGAACATCGGCGCCTCGGTGAAGGATTTCGAACTGACCAGCCTGACGACCTACTCGGGCAAATACATCGGTTACGGGATCCAGAAGGGCAAGCTGTCCGCCGAGCTCACCTACCGGATCGAAGATCGCAAACTGGCTGCGACCAACCGCATCTTTCTCGATCAGCTCACCTTCGGTGCAGCGGTGGACAGTCCGGACGCAGTCGATCTGCCGGTGCAACTGGCGGTCTCGCTGCTCAAGAATGGCCGGGGCGAGATCGACCTCGATCTGCCGGTCAGCGGTACCATGGACGACCCGGAGTTCAGCGTGTTCGGGCTGGTGATGCGGGCGCTGTTCAATCTGGTCGGCAAGGCGGTCACCTCGCCGTTCGCCCTGCTCGGTGCGGCGTTTGGCGGTGGCGACGAGCTGTCGCAACTCGAATTCGATTCCGGCGTCGCCCGCCCGGGCGTGGCGCAGCAGGAGAAGCTGGCGCTGTTGTCCAAGGCGCTGAACGACCGCCCGGGGCTGCGGCTGGATGTGGCCGGGCTGTCGGATCCGACCTCCGATCCGGAGGGCATCAAACGGAGGAAGCTCCTCGATCAGGTGCGCGCGGTGAAGCTGAAGGCGATGATCAAGCGCGGCGAGTCGGCGCCGTCGCTGGAGGCCATCGAACTGTCGGAGCAGGAATACCCCGAGTTGCTGCAGGAGGTCTACGACGGTGCCGAGATCAAGAAGCCGCGCAATCTGATCGGGATGGCCAAGCGCCTGCCGGTGGCCGAAGCCGAAGCCCTGTTGCTGGCCAACGTCGAAGTCGGCGACGAAGACCTGAAGGCGCTTGCATTGCAGCGCGCCCAGGAAGTCCGCGCGTGGCTGGTGGATACCGGCAAGGTGCCGGCGGAGCGCATATTCCTGGTTGCGCCGACGCCAGAGCAGGCCAAGGCCGGTGGCCGGCAGGTGCATTTTTCGCTGCGTTGACGGGGCGCCCTCCGACTGGACCGGATGATGCCGAACGTACGGGGGTCGCGGCCCGCGTGATGGCCGGGCTGTCCGTGTCTGGCAGCGACCGGGCGACGCGCGCTGCAGGATGTGCGTATCCTGCGGCGACAGCGCGCCGCAAAACGAATGGCCCGCATGTGCGGGCCATTCGTCGATGAAGCTTGCTGCGAAAAACTACTTCTTGCGTTGCGGAGGCAGGTCGGTGCAGCTGCCGTGGGCAACTTCGGCGGCCATCCCGACCGACTCACCCAGGGTCGGGTGGGGGTGGATGGTCTTGCCGATGTCGACGGCATCCGCGCCCATCTCGATCGCCAGGCAGACTTCGCCGATCAGGTCGCCGGCATGGGTGCCGACGATGCCGCCGCCGATGATGCGGTGGGTGTCCGCATCGAACAGCAGCTTGGTGAAGCCTTCGTCGCGACCGTTGGCGATCGCGCGGCCCGAAGCGGCCCACGGGAACAGGCCTTTCTCGTACTTGATGCCCTGCGCCTTGGCCTGCTCTTCGGTCAAGCCCGCCCACGCCACTTCCGGATCGGTGTAGGCCACCGACGGAATCTGCATCGCATCGAACGAGGCCTTGTGGCCCGCGGCGACCTCGGCCGCGACGTGGGCTTCATGGACCGCCTTGTGGGCGAGCATGGGCTGGCCGATGACGTCGCCGATGGCGAAGATGTGCGCCACGTTGGTCCGCTGCTGATTGTCGGCCGGGATGAAGCCGCGATCGGTCACGATCACGCCGGCTTTGTCGGCGGCGATCCTGTTGCCGTTCGGGGCGCGTCCGACCGCCACCAGCACGAGGTCGTAGCACTGGGCTTCGGCCGGGGCCTTCTCGCCCTCGAACTTCACCCAGATGCCGTCTTCCCTGGCTTCGGCGCCGACGGTCTTGGTCTTGAGCATGACGTTGTCGAAGCGGTGGGTGTTCTTCTTTTCCCACACCTTCACCAGGTCACGGTCTGCGCCCTGCATCAGGCCATCCATCATTTCGACCACATCGATGCGTGCGCCCAGGGTCGAATACACCGTGGCCATTTCCAGGCCGATGATGCCGCCACCGATGACCAGCATGCGCTTCGGGATCTGACGCAGTTCGAGCGCGCCGGTGGAGTCGATCACGCGCGGATCCTTCGGCATGAAGGGCAGGTCGACCACCCGCGAACCGGCGGCGATGATGCACTGCTTGAAGCGGACCACCTTCTTCTCGCCGGTCTTGTCCTGCGCGCTGCCGGTGGTGCACTCGACCGCGATGTGGTTCGGATCGAGGAAGGTACCGAAGCCGCGGACGAATTCCACCTTGCGCGCCTTGGCCATGCCGGCGAGACCGCCGGTGAGCTTGCCGACGACCTTGTCCTTGTGGCCGCGCAACTTGTCGATGTCGATCTTCGGCGCGCCGAAGTCGATGCCGAGGTCGGCGAAATGGCTGGCTTCGTCCATCACGTTGGCGACGTGCAGCAGCGCCTTGGACGGAATGCAGCCCACGTTCAGGCAAACCCCGCCCAGGGTGGCGTAGCGCTCGACGATGACCGTCTTCAGGCCGAGGTCGGCAGCACGGAACGCAGCGGAGTAGCCGCCGGGACCGGCGCCGAGCACCAGCATGTCGCACTCGATGTCGGCGCTGCCGCCATGGCTGGCCGCGGCGGGCGCCGCGACCGGTGCCGCTGCCGCTGCCGCTGGTGCAGCAGGTGCCGTGGCCGGCGCTGCGGCAGCAGGCGCCGCCGTGGCGCCCGCTCCGGCCGCTTCGACCTTGAGCAGCACGGCGCCTTCACCGACCTTGTCGCCGACCTGGACCAGCACCTCCTTGACCACCCCGGCGTGCGAGGAGGGCACGTCCATCGTCGCTTTGTCGGACTCGAGCGTGCAGATGGCGTCGTCCACCTTGATGGTGTCGCCTGCCTTCACGAACAGCTCGATCACCGGCACGGTATCGAAATCACCGATGTCCGGTACTTTCACTTCAACAATCTGGCTCATGTCGCGGTCTCCTTAGAGCATGACCCGACGGAAGTCGGCCAGCAGTTGGGCGAGGTAGACGTTGAAGCGGGTCGCGAGCGCGCCGTCGATCACGCGGTGGTCCGCGGTCAGCGACATCGGCAGGGTCAGCCGCGGCACGAAAGCCTTGCCGTCCCACACCGGTTTCATCGCCGACTTGTTGACGCCGAGGATGGCGACTTCGGGCGCATTGACGATGGGTGCGAAGTAGGTGCCGCCGATGCCGCCGAGCGAGCTGATGGTGAAGCAGGCGCCGGACATGTCGGCCGGGCCGAGCTTGCCGTCACGCGCCTTCTTGGCCAGCGCGCCGGATTCGGCGGCGATCTCGAACACGCTCTTCTTGTCGGCTTCCCGGATCACCGGCACCACGAGTCCGTTCGGGGTGTCGGCGGCGAAGGCGATGTTGAAGTACTTCTTATAGACGAGGTTGTCGCCGTCGAGGCTGGTGTTGAACTCGGGGAATTCCTGCAGCGCGCGCACCGAGGCCTTGACGATGAAGGCGAGCATGGTGAGCTTCTTGCCGGACTTCTCGAACTCCTTGTTCATCTGGACACGGAAGGCTTCCAGATCGGTGATGTCGGCGTCCTCGTGGTAGGTTACCGCCGGAATCATCGCCCAGTTGCGGGCGAGGTTCTGGCCGGAGATCTTCTTGATCCGCGACAGCGGCTTGACCTCGACCTCACCGAACTTGGCGAAATCGACCTTCGGCCACGGCAACAGATCGAGGCCACCACCCAGACTGCCGACGGCAGCGGCGGCCGGGGTCTTGCCCGGGACGACGCCGGAGCTCATCGCGCCCTTGATGAAGGCGGTGATGTCTTCCTTGAGGATGCGGTTCTTCGGGCCGGTGGCCTTGACCTGGGCCAGATCCACGCCCAGTTCGCGGCCATAGGCGCGCACGCTGGGACTGGCGTGAACCTTGCCACCGATCTTGACCGCCGACGGGGCCGTGGCCGCCGCCGCGGCTGCAGGCGCAGGGCTTGCCGCTGCAGCGGGCGCAGCTGCAGCGGGTGCCGGCGCCGGCGCACTTGCGGGCGCAGCCGGCGCCGACGGTGCCGCAGCAGCTGCGCCGGCGGCCTCGACCTTGATCATCGCGCTGCCCTGCGAGACCTTGTCGCCGACCTTGACCAGCACTTCCTTGACCACGCCGGCGTGGGAGGAAGGCACGTCCATCGTCGCCTTGTCGGATTCGAGGGTGGCGATCGCGTCGTCGACCTTGATGGTGTCGCCGACCTTCACGAACAGCTCGATCACCGGCACGTCCGAGAAGTCGCCGATATCGGGCACCGTGACCTCGACCACACCACCGGCCGCCGCCGGTGCGGCAGCGGGTGCCGCTGCGGGTGCCGCTGCGGGTGCGGCAGCAGGCGCCGCCGGAGCGGGCGCCGCAGCACCTGCATCTTCCGCTTCGACCTTGATCATCAGGCTGCCCTGCGAAACCTTGTCGCCGACCTGGACCAGCACTTCCTTGACCACGCCAGCGTGGGAGGAAGGCACGTCCATTGTCGCCTTGTCGGATTCCAGCGTGGCGATGGCGTCGTCGACCTTGATGGTGTCGCCGACCTTGACGAACAGCTCGATCACCGGCACGTCGGAGAAGTCGCCGATGTCCGGAACTTTCACTTCAATCAATTGGCTCATGTTGTTGTCTCCCTCGGTGCTCAAACGGACATCGGGTTCGGCTTGCTCGGATCAAGCTTGTACTTGACCAGCGCAGCGGCAACCTTGTCGCGTTCGATCTTGCCTTCGTCGGCAAGCGCCTTGAGCGCAGCCAGCGTGACCCAGTGACGATCCACCTCGAAGAAGTGGCGCAGCTTCTCGCGGGTGTCGGAGCGGCCGAAACCGTCGGTGCCCAGCGTGACATAGGTGTTCTTGACGAACGGACGAATCTGCTCGGCGAACAGCTTGATGTAGTCGGTTGCAGCCACCACCGGGCCGACCGCGCCCTCGAGCTTTTGCTCGACGTGCGACAGCTTCGGCGCTTCCAGCGGATGGAGCAGGTTCCAGCGTGCGGTGTCCTGGCCATTGCGTGCGAGCTCGTTGAAGCTCGGGCAGCCCCAGATGTCGGCTTCGACGCCCCAGTCGTTCTTGAGCAGGTCGGCGGCGGCAATGACTTCATTGAAGATGGTGCCCGAACCCAGCAGCTGCACGCGCAGCTCGCCGGCGCCGCCCTTCTTGAAGGCGTACATCCCTTTGATGATGTCGGCCTCGGCACCGGCCGGCATCTCCGGGTGCTCGTAGTTCTCGTTCATCACCGTGATGTAGTAGTACACATCTTCCTGCTCGGCAAACATGCGGCGCATGCCGTCCTGCACCACCACCGCGACTTCGTACTGGAAGGTCGGGTCGTAGCTGACGCAGTTCGGGATCATGTTGGCCATCACCAGGCTGTGACCGTCCTCGTGCTGCAGGCCCTCGCCGTTGAGCGTGGTGCGCCCGGCGGTACCGCCGATCAGGAAGCCGCGGGTGCGCTGATCCGCTGCCGCCCAGCACAGGTCCATGGTGCGTTGCATGCCGAACATCGAATAGAAGATGTAGAACGGAATCATCTGCACGCCGTGCACGCTGTAGGCGGTGCCTGCAGCAATCCAGTCGGCCATGGCGCCGGCTTCGTTGATCCCTTCCTGCAACACCTGGCCGGTCTGGCTTTCCTTGTAGAACATGAGCTGGTCATGATCTTCGGGTACGTACTTCTGCCCTTCCTGGTTCCAGATGCCGTACTGGCGGAACATGCCTTCCATGCCGAAGGTGCGGCTCTCGTCGGGCACGATCGGGACGATGTTCTTGCCGATCTGCTTGTCCTTGAGCAGGGTGTTCATGATGCGCACGACGGCCATCGTGGTCGACAGTTCGCGACCCTCGCCCGAGGCCTTCAGCAGCGCGCCGAAAGTATCGAGTGCGGGCACCGGCAGCGGCTCGGCCTTGCGCCGGCGGCTGGGCAGGAAGCCACCCAGGGCCATGCGGCGCTCGCGCATGTACTTGTACTCGGCGGAGTCTTCGGCGAACTTCAGGTAGGGCAATTCGGCGAGGTTCTCGTCGGCGACCGGAATGTTGAAACGGTCGCGGAAGCGCTTGATCGACTCGGTGTCGAGCTTCTTCTGCTGGTGCGAGATGTTCATCGCCTCGCCCGACTGGCCCATGCCGAAACCCTTGATGGTCTTGGCCAGGATCAGCGTCGGCTGACCCTTGTGGGTGACGGCGGCGTTATAGGCGGCAAAGATCTTGAACAGGTCGTGGCCACCGCGGTTCAGGTTCCACACCTGCTCGTCGGTCCAGTCCGCGACCAGCGCCCGCAATTCGGGGGTGTTGAAGAAGTGTTCGCGAACGTAGGCGCCGTCCTTGGCCTTGAAGGTCTGATATTCGCCGTCGCACAGTTCCATCATGCGCGTCTTGAGGATGCCCTTCTTGTCGCGCTCGAACAGCGTGTCCCAGTTGGTGCCCCAGATCAGCTTGATCACGTTCCAGCCGGCGCCGCGGAATTCGGCTTCGAGTTCCTGGATGATCTTGCCGTTGCCGCGCACCGGCCCGTCGAGGCGCTGCAGGTTGCAGTTGATGACGAAGATCAGGTTGTCGAGCTTCTCGCGCGCGGCCATGCCGATCGCGCCCAGCGACTCGACCTCGTCGGTCTCGCCATCGCCGAGGAAGGCCCAGACCTTGCGTTTTTCAGCCTGGGCGGCATCGATCAGGCCGCGGCTGGCCAGGTACTTCATGAAGCGGGCCGAGTAGATCGCGCACAGCGGGCCGAGGCCCATCGACACGGTCGGGAACTGCCAGAAGTCGGGCATCAGCCACGGGTGCGGATAGGACGACACGCCCTTGCCGTCGACTTCCTGACGGAAGCTGTCCATCTGCTCTTCGCTGAAACGACCGAGCATGAAGGCACGGGAATAGACGCCCGGCACCGAATGGCCCTGGAAGAAGATCAGATCGCCGCCGTGGTCCGCGCTCGGCGCATGCCAGAAATGGGAGAAACCCACGTCGTAGAGCGCGGCGGCAGAGGCGAAGGAGGCGATGTGGCCGCCGACGTTGGTGTTCTTGTTGGCACGAACCACCATCGCCATCGCGTTCCAGCGGATGTAGGAGTGGAGCTTGATCTCCATGTCCGCATCGCCCGGGTACTTGGGCTGCTGGTCGGCGGGGATGGTGTTGATGTACTGGGTGGTGGCGGAGTAGGGCAGGTTGATGCCTTCCTCACGTGCGCTGTCGATCAGTTTCTCGATCAGGAAATGGGCGCGCTCGGCACCTTCGTTCTCGATGACCGCAGCGATGGCGTCGAGCCACTCCTGCGTTTCCTGGCTGTCGGGGTCGGGTTGCAGAATGACGTTTGATGTTCCGGTCATGGTTTGTCTCCTCATGACTTTGGTTGGCAAAGTCCGCCCCGGCAGGGCGGAGATGGTCGTGAAATACGCGAGACCGAACCGGTGCTGTCCGATCAGCGTTTCGAACTATAAAACCATGTTTCGCAATGCGCAATAGCTTTTGTGGCGGTGGAACAAAAAAAGTGTCGTCTTGCGAGCTTTCGAAAACCTTTATCTGTCTCTGGAACGGGAGCCGAGCGCAAAAAAACAGGGCTCGACGCATGGATGCGTGAGCCCTGTCGTACTCGGAACGGGAAAAAAATCGGCCGGGGGTGAGGGAGGGAGGGAGAGGTCCCCCGGCCGATCGGGAAAATCGATACTTGTCGCGGGCAGCGTCATTGCCGCATCGCCCGCAGGCGATCGTCCGCGTAGGCAAAGACCACCCGCCCATTGCGTACTTCGCCCATGTAGATCTGCCCGGGTGATGAGATGGTTTCGTGGCTGTCCCGGGTGAATGGACGCGCGTATTCCATGATCACTCCGGCTACCCGGGTCTCGAGATTCTCCAGCGCCTCCCGGATACGGTCACCGTCGGTGGTGCCCGCCTGGCGTATCGCAGCCGCCAGCAGAAGGGCAGAATCATACCCCTGTGCAGCGGCTGGTGGCACGGGAATTCGCTCGGTGCCGGTGAGCTCGCGCCAGGCCTCGAGGAAGGCCTTGCGACGTGCCGTATTGGGTTCCTGGATGAAGGTCTGGGGCATGCGGGCGCCTTCGGCGTTGGGGCCGGCGTTGTCGATGAAATTCGACATCGCCAGTGTCCAGCTGCCGATCAACGGCACTCTCCAGTCCAGACGCGCCATCCCGTTGGCGATCTGAGCCAGTTCGGGGCCGATGCCGTAGGTCAGGATGGCCTGGACGCCCCCTTGTCGTGCGCGCAACAGGGCCTGGGTCATGTCCGCCTGGCGAAGCTGGAAACGTTCGATCAGGACCGGCTCGATATCGCGGCTGGCCAGCGCCCGTTCGAGGTCCTCGCGACCCAGCTGGCCATAGTTGGTGGCGTCGTGAAAAATGGCGACCCGTCGCAAGCCCCGTCGATCGATGGCTTCCTCGACGATCATCGCCGCCTGCAGGGTGTCGTTCGCCGATACCCGGAACACAAAGTTCTCGGCGAATTCGGGCGGCTGGAATTGCTTGGTGACCAGCGAACCGGTGGCGACCGAGGTGATCACCGGTATCCTCGCCTGCTGGTAATAGCGCTGGCTGGCGAGGGCGACACCGGTATTGACGATGCCGAGGCCGGCGACCACCCCTTCCTTGTTCAGCAATTCCTGGACGACTTGGGCCCCACGCTCGTTACGCGCTTCATCATCGCGCTCGATCAGCTCGACCGGGCGCCCCAGGAGTCCGCCGCCGGCGTTGATTTCGGCGACCGCGAT
This sequence comes from Azoarcus sp. Soil_N_20, assembly GCF_057656155.1. Lineage (NCBI taxonomy): Bacteria > Pseudomonadati > Pseudomonadota > Betaproteobacteria > Rhodocyclales > Zoogloeaceae > Azoarcus > Azoarcus sp. Soil_N_20. Next base: position 68,428 of record NZ_JBDGKX010000004.1, read on the forward strand.
GCGGATGCCTTCACGCATCGAGACCCCCATCGGGCTCGAGCCGCCGGTAAATGGACCGGTTACGCCGATCCTGACCGGCTGCACCGCGCCGGCAGGCTCGGCCGCTCCCGCGGGACCCGTCAGCAGCATCACGGCCAGGACATTCAGGAGCCGAAGGGTTGTGCGCAGGAACATTGCCGTATTGTGTTGTGTTATCGACCGACAAAGAATTGGCGGAAACCCGAAGCGCACCACTAGGGTAATACCCGATGCCGGCTGGGGCCAAGGCGCGGCAACAATGCAGCGTCATCCGGACCGGTGCATGTCGACGTTCGCGACTCCGGCGTCCCCCGCAGTTTTCCCCCGCGTTCACTCATGACCGAAACCGACGATCCTGCTCAATCCGCACCCAATCGCTGGTACTGGACGGCGCCTTATGTCGCGGTCGTCGTCTTTGCGCTGTCGATGCTCGCCCTCGTCGGCCTGTTGCAGACCCGCGAACTCGACAGCCAGCGCAATGCGGTGGCGCGCGACGTCCAGTGGGCGGAGCAGACCATGCGGCTGCACATGCAGGGCACCGAGGAGTTCCTCGGTCAGCTCGCCCGCGACCTGGCGGCCCAGGCGCTCGATCCGGACGGATTCCAGCTGCGCGCCAATCAGCACATCGCCAACAATGGCGAACTGGTCAACGTGGTCTGGGTGGGGGAGGACGGAATCGTGCGCTGGTCGGCACCGTTCGATACCACCGACTGGCTCGCCGGCGACGCGCTGGCGGCGCCGCAGTCGGCGGCCTTCGTCCGCGCACGCGACGGCGGCCGCGCCGCCTACGGCGAGGCCTACACTACGGCGCGCGGTTTGACCGTGCTCGAAGTCTATGTGCCGATCCGCCACGGACGCGATTTTCGTGGGGCCATTGTCGGCGTGTATTCGATCGAGCGGGTGGTACGCCATCTGGTCCCGGGATGGTTTGCGGAGAAGTATCGACTGGCGTTGTTGAATGCCGACGGCGAGACGCTGGCGGTGAACTCCGCGCTCAAGGATCTCGACGAAAGCGTGGCGTTCGAGCTCCCGCTCGATCCGCCCGGCAATGGCCTCGTCCTGCGTGCGACCGCGTTCCGCACCGGCGGGCAACTCCCCCAGGCGCTGCCGATCGTGCTGATCATCGGCCTGTCGGTGATCGTGCTGTGGACCCTGTGGCTGCTGCGCATGCACGTACTGCGCCGGGTTCAGGTCGAGAAGGAGCGTGATCGCCTGTTCAACCTGTCGCTCGACATGTTGTGCGTGGTCGGCCTCGATGGATCGTTCAGGCGCTGCAACCCGGCTTTCGAACGCATCCTCGGCCATTCCCCGCGCGAGCTGCCGGGCAAGCCGATGCTCGACCTGGTGCATCGCGACGATGTCGCCTCCACACTGGAGCAGTTGCGCCTGCTGGCCGCGGGGCAGCCGGTCAAGTTCGAGAATCGTTGCCTGTGTGCCGACGGCAGCTACAAGTGGCTGGTGTGGAGCATCAACCCGGTGCGGGCCGAAAAGCTGGTGTATGCGGTGGCGCACGACATCACCGGGCGCAAGGCCGCCGAGGAGGCCTTGCGCGCCGAGTCGGCGTTTCGCAAGGCGATGGAGGATTCGGTCATTACCGGCCTGCGCGCGATCGATCTCAGCGGTCGCATCATCTACGTCAATTCCGCCTTTTGCCGCATGGTCGGGTTCGACGAGGACGAGTTGCTCGGGGCCGAGGCGCCGTTTCCGTACTGGCCGACCGAGGAGCTCGATGTCTGTGCGCGCAATCTCGAGCTGACGCTGGGCGGGCGGGCGCCTTCCAGCGGTTTCGAAATGCGCATCCGGCGCAAGAACGGCGAGAGGCTCGATGCGCGCTTCTATCTGTCACCGCTGATCGATCTCACCGGCCGTCAGACCGGCTGGATGGCCTCGGTGACCGACATCACCGAACCCAAGCGCGTGCGTGCCGCGCTCGAGGCCGCCCATGAGCGCTTCGAGGCGGTGCTCGACGGGCTGGATGCGGCGGTGTTCGTGTCCGACGCCGGCACCGACGAGATCCTGTTCGCCAATCGTGCGTTCAAGGCCATTCATGGTTTCGATGCGGTCGGGCGCACGGTGCGCGGGGTGGCGGTGCCGCAGCCTGAGCGGGGCGACTACCGGGTCGACCCGCGCGGCCTGAGCGTGGCCGACCTGCCGCGCGAACTGTTCGACGGCGAGCTGCAGCATCCGCTGTCCGGACGCTGGTACCACGTGCGCGAACACGCCACGCGCTGGGTGGACGGCCGGGTGGTGCGGATGGGCATCGCCACCGACATCACCGACCGCAAACAGACCGCAGAAATCTCGCGTCAGCAGGAGGAGCGGCTCGAGCGCACCTCGCGCCTGATCACCATGGGTGAAATGGCTTCGACGCTGGCCCACGAACTCAACCAGCCGCTGTCGGCCATTGCCAACTACTGTGCCGGTTGCGTCACCCGCATGCAGTCCGGCAACAGCAAACCCGAGGACCTCCTTGCCGCGATGCAGAAGGCCAGCTTCCAGGCCGAGCGCGCGGGCAAGATCATCCGCCGCATCCGCGAGTTCGTGAAGAAGAGCGAGCCGCGCCGCAATGCGGTGCAGATCGCCGACATACTCGACGATGCGCTCGGATTTGCCGAGATCGATGCGCGCCGTCTCGGCATCCGGCTGGTGGCCGAAGTCGCACCGGGGCTGCCGGCGGTTTACGCCGACCGCATCATGATCGAGCAGGTGGTGCTCAATCTGGTCCGCAACGGGCTCGATGCGATGAGCGACGTGCTGCCCGAGGAGCGCACGCTGGTGGCGCGTGCGCGTCCCTTCGGGCCGCACTCGGTCGAAGTGGCGGTCATCGATCGCGGCCATGGCATCAGCGAGGAGGACCGGGCCCGCCTGTTCACGCCTTTCTATACCACCAAGGCCGAGGGCATGGGCATGGGGCTCAACATCTGCCGCTCGATCATCGAGTTTCACGATGGCCGCCTGATTGTCGACGTCAACCCGGAAGGGGGTACCATATTCTCCTTTACCTTGCCCACGGAGGCCGCAAGTGAGCGAGTCGCGCGCAGTGCCTGACCAACAGATCTACATCGTCGACGATGACGAAGCCCTGCGTGACTCCCTGGTCTGGATGCTCGAGTCCAGCGGGTATGCGGTGGCGGCGTTCGATTCCGCCGAAAGCTTTCTCGCCGCATGGCGCGAGTCGATGTCCGGCTGCCTGGTGCTCGACGTGCGCATGCCCGGCATGAGCGGGCTGGAGCTGTTCGAGGAACTCGGGCGCAAGCGCTTCACCTTGCCGGTGATCTTCATCACCGGTCACGGCGACGTGCCGATGGCGGTGTCCGCGCTCAAGAAGGGGGCGGTGGATTTCATCGAGAAGCCGTTCGGCGACCAGGACATGCTGCGCCTGATCGAACAGTGTTTGCAGCAGGAGCGCAACAGCCGCTCGAAGCGCAAGCTCGAGGCCGATACGGTCCGACGCCTCGATCACCTCACCCAGCGCGAGCGCGAGGTGCTCGACCTGATCATCGCCGGCAAGCTCAACAAGCAAATCGCCGACGTGCTCGGCATCAGCATCAAGACCGTCGAGGTGCACCGCGCCCGCGTGATGGAGAAGATGGGCGCCCATTCGCTGGCCGAGCTGGTGCAGCATGTCGTCACCGTGGAGCCGACCGCCGCCACCCGTTGAGCCATCGTCGCAACCGACAGACCGGACGCGGCAGGTACGCATAGGCATTGCTCACCTGCCATGATAAGTTCTGTCTATGACTGCGCTGAATGGCCTCTTCCTGCTCGTCGGTGTATTGCTGTTCATCAGCGTGCTAGCGAGCACCGTATCGGCGCGTCTGGGACTCCCGCTGCTGCTGCTGTTTCTGCTCGTCGGCATGCTCGCCGGCGAGGACGGCCCGGGTGGCATCCGTTTCGATGATTTTGCCACCGCGACCCTGGTCGGCCATCTTGCCCTTGCCGTCATCCTCCTCGACGGTGGCTTGCGGACCCGGGTGGAGAGCTTTCGGGTGGCACTGTGGCCGGCTGCGGTGCTGGCCAGCTGGGGGGTGGTCGGCACTGCCGCGACCCTGGGCGTGTTCGCCACCTGGTTGCTCGATGTGGACTGGCGGCTCGGCATGCTGCTGGCGGCCATCGTCGGCTCCACCGATGCGGCAGCCGTGTTCGCCCTGCTGCGCAATAGCGGGGTGCGGCTCAACGAGCGGGTCAAGGCCACGCTCGAGATCGAGTCCGGCGCCAACGACCCGATGGCCATCCTGCTGGTCACCGTGCTGGTGGAGATGCTGCTGCTTCCCGAGCAGGCCGGCGTCGGTCGCTTCCTGGCGTTGCTGACATCCCAGCTCACCATCGGCGCGGTGCTCGGCGTCGCCGGCGGCTGGGTGCTGGCGCGCCTGCTGGTCCGGCTTCAGCTCCCGGAAGGTCTCTACGCCCTGCTCATCGTGTCGGGCGGGCTGATGGTGTTTGCCGCCACCAACCTGATGGACGGCAGTGGCTTCCTGGCCGTCTACATTGCCGGGCTGGTGGTGGGCAATCGGCGCTGCCATGCGACCGAACATGTGTTGCGGGTCATGGACGGTCTGGCCTGGCTGGCGCAGGCCGGCATGTTCCTGGTGCTGGGCTTGCTGGTGACGCCATCGCATCTCGTCGATCACGCCCCCGAGGCCCTGGCGATGGCGGTATTCCTGATGCTGGTCGCGCGCCCGCTGGCGGTGACGATCGGACTGTGGCCCTTTCATTTCAAGCCGCGCGAGGTGACCTACATCTCGTGGGTGGGCCTGCGTGGCGCGGTGCCGATCGTGCTGGCGATCGTGCCGGTGATGATGGGCGTGCCCGAATCCCGGCTGTTGTTCGATGTGGCTTTCGCCGTGGTGCTGGTGTCCTTGCTGATCCAGGGGGCGACGGTGCCGGTGGCGGCGCGCTGGCTCAAGGTCGAAGTCCCGCCGCGCGACGAACCGGTCGACCGGCGCGAGGTCTGGGTGGGTGACAAGGCATCGCTCGATCTGCTCGAATTTCGTGTTGCTTCCGGCTCAGCGGCAGAAGGGCGTCACCCCGACAACATCGCCGCCGATCATGGCGGGCTGTCGGTGCGCTGCGTATCGCTGGTGCGACGTGGCCGCCTGCACGATTTGCAGGTCGATACCCGGCTGGCGGCGGGTGATTCGGTCTGGTTCGCGGCGGCTGACGACTATGCCGAGCCCCTGGCCCGCGTTTTCAGTGTCGTGACCGAACGCGAGTTGTCGGCTCACGCCGGCTTCTTCGGCGAATTCGTGGTCGATCCGTCGTGTTCGGCCGGCGATCTTGCGCAGGCCTATGGTTTCGAACTCGATCCGGAAGAGCAACCGCTGCCGCTGTGCGACATGATGCTGAAGCGACTCGGCCGCCGTGCCGTGGTCGGCGACAAGGTCGCGATCGGCAGCTTCGTGCTGACCGTGCGTGACATGGATATGCATGGCGTGGTGACGCAGATCGGACTCAAGTGCCCGAGTCCGCCGCGGATCGTCTAGCGGCCGGTGCAATCCGCACCGCGTTGACCTGTATCAACCCGGTATTGTCGACCGATCGGTAATGTCTGCTCCTTTGTCCGACCCGACGACGGAGCCATGCCCATGGGCGCACCCCTGCCAGCCTCGACCCATCAGTACCTGTTCCTGTCCGGCAACGAGGCGGTCGCGCTTGCAGTGCGCGATGGTGGTTGCCGGGTTGCCGCCGCCTATCCCGGTACGCCCTCCACCGAGATTCTCGAGGTTCTCGCGACCTACCCCGAGCTCTACGCCGAATGGTCGGTGAACGAGAAGGTGTCGCTCGAGGTCGCGCTCGGCGCGTCCATGGTCGGTGCGCGTGCCTTCTGCGCGATGAAGCATGTCGGGCTCAATGTCGCCTCCGACGCGCTGATGACGATGACCGTGACCGGTACCGAGGGCGGGCTGGTGATCGCGGTCGCCGACGATGTCGGCATGTCGTCGTCGCAGAACGAGCAGGACTCGCGCTATTGGGGGCGTTTTGCCCATCTGCCTGTGTTCGAGCCGGCCGATGCGCAGGAAGCCTACGACATGACCCGCGCGGCCTTCGCGCTGTCCGAGCGTCACCTCTGCCCGGTGATCCTGCGCCTCACCACCCGCATCTGTCACGTCAAGGGCCGGGTCCTCGGCGCCGCGCGCGAAACCTGCGAGCCGACCGGCTTCGTCAAGGATCCGCGGCGCTGGGTCATGGTGCCGGGCAACGCCAGGCCGCGGCTGCCGCTGATGTTCGAGCGCGATGGCGCGCTGCGCGCGGAAGCCGAAGGCAGCGATCTGAATCCGGTGATCGCGGGCAGCGACCGGCGGGTCGGCTTCATTGCCTCCGGTCCGGCCTTCATGCATGTGCGCGAGGCCTTCCCCGATGCGCCGGTGCTCAAGCTCGGCTTCGCCCATCCGCTGCCGCTCGAGCTGGCCCGGACCTTCGCCGAGGGGGTGGAGCAGGTGGTCGTGGTCGAAGAAACCGAAGCGCTGGTCGAAACCGAGTTGCGCGCAGCGGGCATCGTCTGCACCGGCAAGGACATCCTGCCCCGAACCGGCGAACTCTCGCCCGAGGTCCTGCGTCCCGCGATCGCCGGCCTGCTCGGCGAGGTAGCGCCGGCGGGGGCGGAGGTGGCCGCGCAGAAGGTGTTCCCGCGTCCGCCCACGATGTGCGTGGCCTGTCCGCACCTCGGCGTGTATTACACCTTGTCGCAGCTGCGCAACATCTCGATCTCGGGCGATATCGGCTGCTACACCCTGGGCGCCGGACAACCGTGGAACGCGCTCGACACCTGCATCTCGATGGGCGCCTCGATGGGCGTGGCGCTGGGCATGGACAAGGGCCGCGGCACCACCGACGACAACAAGAGCGTCGTTGCCGTGATCGGCGATTCCACCTTCCTGCACATGGGCATGCAGGGCCTGCTCGACATCACCTGGAATCGCGGCAACGTCACCGTGCTGCTGCTCGACAACCGTGCGGTGGGCATGACCGGCGGCCAGGACAACCCCGGCACCGGGCGCGACATCCACGGCGAAGCCGCACCACGGATCGATTTTGCAAAACTGTGCGAAGCCCTCGGGGTCAGGGCCGAACGCATCCGCGTGGTCGATCCCTATCAGCTGCCGGTGCTGTTCAGGGCCCTGCGTGAGGAAACGAAGGTCGCCGAGCCCTCGGTCATCATCACCGACCGCCCCTGCGTGCTGATCGACGATTACCGGGCGACGCCGCCGTACAAGGTGATGGACGAGCGCTGTACCGGCTGCGGCAACTGCGTCGATGTCGGTTGTCCGGCGATCCACGTGACCCGGCGCGAGAAGGCAGTCAAGGCTTCGGGCAAGGAGGTCGATCTCGCCTTTGTCCGCATCGAGACCGCAGCCTGTACCGGCTGCGGTCTGTGCGTGCAGCCCTGTGCGCCCGAGGCCATCGTCCATGCCCGACCGGCGCAGCCGGTCGCCTTCCTGCGCAAGGTGGGGACGCCATCATGATCATGAGCAATATTCTGGTATGCGGCATTGGCGGCCAGGGCGTGATGACCGCGACCGAAATCCTCGCCGAAGCGGCGCTGTCGCTCGGCCACGATGTCAAGAAAACCGAAGTCGCCGGCATGAGCCAGCGTGGCGGGGTGGTGACCTCGCACCTGCGTTTCGGCGAGCAGGTGCTGTCGCCGCAGATCGCGGCCGGACAGGCCGATCTGCTGGTCGGCTTCGAGGCGGCCGAGGCCCTGCGCTGGGTGCACATGCTGCGCCCGGGCGGCGTTGCGCTGGTGAATCTGGGCCGGGTGGTGCCGCCGGTGGTCAACCTCGGGCTGTACGACTATCCGGCCGATCCGGTGGCGCAGATGCGTGCCCTGGGCGTGGATGTCCATGCCTTCGATGCCAGCGCGCTGGCGCTCGAGCTCGGCAATATCCGCCTCGGCAACACCGTGATGCTCGGCGCCATGGCCGACCGCCTGCCGTTTCCCGCCGATGTGCTGCGCGATGCGGTACTTGCACGCTTCGCCAGCCGCAAACCGGCGCTGCTCGACCTCAATCGGCTGGCCTTCGAACGTGGTCGAAGGGCGGTGGCAGAGGCTGAAGCCGCCTGAATCGTTTCCTTGCGGGAAGCGCGTCAACGGGGTGAGTCGCGATCCGTCCGCAAGATCCCCCGTAGGGTTACTCAGTCGGCCACAGCTGCCCGGTTCTGGCACTCGTGCCCGAGCCACCCCCTGCGGCGGGCTGAAGCGCGCCCAACAGGCGGGCCGCTGCTGTCAAAGTTGCGAACTGTTTCGAGGCTTCTTCGATGACCGCTCGCATTGTTGATGGCAACGCGCTCTCGGCCCGTGGGTGGGCGACATGAGCGCGATCGACGGGGCTTCGCGCTCGCCGGCTCTCCGCCACTTTTTTTCGACGAAGCCTTCGATGAGCGCGTGAGCCGTTCGCCGCAGATGCTTGCCTGGCTCGGCGTCGCCCGGCGTCAGACGAGCTCGATGACCTGTCCGATGACGCCCACGAAGCCGGCTGCGCGTTGATACGTGGTCAACTGCGATGCCTCGATGCCTGCGACGAGCCGAGTGCCGGTTCGCGCCAACCCTGAGCCCCCGCCGCTTGCTTGCTAGGTGGAGCTCAGCGTGACCATCGCCAGGGCGAGGCCAGTAAACACCAGCACCACACCGCTGATCCGGCTGAAGAGCTGACCCGCAGGCACGACCTTCTCCACCAGCATGTAGATTCCCAGCCCGCCCATCCACACCAGGCTCATCACGCCACCGACGAACATCAGCAGCATCAGTGCCCAGCAGCAGCCGACGCAGAACGCGCCGTGGCGCAGACCCATGACGAAGGCGCCGCGCCGGCCCTCGCGCCATTCCGTGAGGAGAAAGCTCAGGGGTGTGCGGCACTTGGTCAGGCAGGCCTCCTTGAGGGCACTCCACTGGAAGGCGCCGGCAAGGACAAGCAGCGCCGCGCCCGCGATCGGCCCGGTCCGGCCCATCGCCGAGTCGAGCAGGCCGCGGTCGTACAGGGCCCACTGGCCAAGGGCGGCGAGCAAGGAAAAGGCAGTCCACACCGCGAGGTAGCCCGCGACGAAAATCCACGTCGGCACGAATGCGCTCGCCTCGCCATCGGCGCGACGGCGCGCCACCGTGGAAAAGGTGAAGATCATCGGAGCCGCGCCGGGCAACATCATGGCGACCATCATCACCGACCACATCAGTACGCTGACCGCGATGAACTCGAAGGCGGTCGCGGGCATGGCGGCGTGGCCCATGTCCGCATGCGCCGCGAGGCCGATCATGTACGCCCAGGCGAGCGCAGTGAGCCCGGCGAGGAGTGCCAGTGCGACAGCGGTGGAGAGCTGCGCGCGTGCGCGCAGGCCGCGCATCGTCCTTTCCATGACGGCTACTCCCTCAGGGGCCCGCGTAGCTGAAGGGTGAGTAGAACGCGGTGCGATCGGCCAGCGCCAGATCGACGCCGTGCGCCTGATGACGCAAGGCGCGCGACTTTGCCACGGTGAGGGTCTCGCCCGGCGCTACGGCCAGCGGGTGATTCCGTATCGTGACTTCGGCGCCGCCCTGGCCCTCGATTGCCTGCACGTCGGCTTCGGCGCTGTCGCCGATGCGGAAGCGCCGGCGACCGGGTTCGCTGTCGAAGCGGATCGGCAACTGCTCCACGGCGAGCACTTCGGCGATGAATGACGCGAGCAGGGCAGGGTGGCCACCGGCCTTGCCGCCAAAGATGGTGCCGAGCGCTTCGGTTTGCGAGACGTCGGCCGCCTGGTCGAGATACAACACCACCTTCCACTTGCCCTCGGCCATGTTCCCCGGTGAGTGCAGGGCGACGACCGCGTTGAGGCCGTCCAGGCCGACCGTGCCAAAACTGCCCTGGTCGATATGCCAGCCCACGAGAGCGGTGCAGGCCCCCTCCGTCGGTGAACCGAGGTAGATGCACGGGCAAGCGCCCTTGCAGCTGCAGCTCTCGAGATACTCGCCCTTGAGTTTCCATTCGGTGCTCATGTTTCGGCCCTCCTTGATGGTTGCTGCGGCCGACTTAGCCGTTCTTTTTTTATAGCTGCCCATTTCGCCCCGGCGTGACGGAGTGATGAGGAAATCATGAGGGGCCCGAGAGCCGCGGAGGAGCGGCGCCTCGCCTATAGTGAGTAAAGACCCGGGAGAACGTGATGCCACAGCGTATGGCGGACTTGCTCGAGAGCCGGGCCCGCGAGGACTTCATCGGCCGGGCCGCGGAGCGCGCCGCCCTTGGCGCCATACTGAATGCCGACGGACCTCGCGTGATCCATGTTCACGGTATTGCCGGGGTGGGCAAGAGCGCCCTGATGGGGCGCTTCGCCGCCGACGCCCGCGCTGCCGGCGCAGCGGTGGTGAGCCTCGACTGTCGCCGCATCGAACCCACCGAGAATGGCTTCCTGCTCGCCGTGGGCGAGGCCATCGGGTGCGACGCCGCCATCGAGGCGCTCACCCAGCGCCTCGGCGAGTTGGCCGGGACGGTGGTGTTGATGCTCGACACCTACGAGGTCTTTCGTCTCATGGACACCTGGCTGCGGCAGGTCTTCGTGCCCGCCCTGCGAGACAACGTGCGCGTGCTGTTCTTCGGTCGTGAGCGCCCGTTCGTGGCCTGGCACGCATTGCCGGGCAGCGCGCAGGTGCTGCAGTCGATCGCGCTCGCGCCACTCGACGAAGGCGACGCGATCGAACTGCTCGCCCGCCTCGGCACCCGTGGCGAGGATGCGGTGCGCCTGAGCCGCTTCACCTGCGGTCACCCGCTTGCGCTGCGCCTCGCGGCGGCCGCATGCCAGGATCGCCCCGGGCTGGCGCTGGAGCAGGTGCCGCTGCAGAATGCGCTCGACGAACTCACCAACATGTTTCTCGCCGATGTGGGCGACGCCGGGACGCGGCGCATCCTCGAGGGCGCGTCGGTCACCCGGCGAACGACCATTTCGCTGCTGCGCAGCCTGTTTCCGCAGTTTGCTCCCCAGGATGCCTATGACCGCCTGCGACGTCTGCCCTTCGTCGACAGCGCGAGCGACGGGCTGGTCATCCACGACGCGGTGCGCGACGCCGTCGCGCGCTCGCTCCGCGCCCGCGATCCGGCACGCTATCTCGATTGTCAGCGCATTGCCTGGCGCCAGTTGCGCAGTGAAACAACGCTTGGCGTCGGCAGCGAATCGTGGCGCTACACCGCCGACATGCTCTATCTGATCGAGAATCCGGTTGTGCGCGAAGCGTTCTTCCCGCGCGGCACCCAGCAACTGGCGGTCGAGCCGGCGCTGGGGAGCGATGACGAAGGCCTCACGGCGATCATCCGCGTGCACGAAGGCGCGACCGCTGCCGCGGTGCTGCTGGACTGGTGGAAGCGCCTTCCCGGGGCCTTCTCGGTGGTGCGGGGGCGCGACGCCGCGGTCCTCGGCTTGTGCTGCAAGCTGCCCGGCGATCGAGTGGATGCGGCGTGGTTACGCGACGATCCGGTGACCGCCATATGGCGCGCGCATCTCGCCGATCATCCCCTCGCCGCGGGCGAAACCGCGCTTTTTTGCCGGCGCTGGCTGAGTCGGGTCGAGGGCGAGGCGCCGTCGGATGTTCAGGCCGCGATCTGGCTCGACCTCAAGCGCACCTACATGGAAATGCGTCCGGGGCTGCGCCGGGTGTACCTCACCGTTCGCGATCTGCGCCCCTATGCTGCTGTCGCGCAGCACCTGGGCTTCACCATCCTCGCTGGGGGCGAGGTGGAAATGGATGGACTGGCCTATCACAGTGCCATGCTCGACTTCGGGCCGCGCTCGGTTGACGGCTGGCTGGCCGAACTTGCTGCGGTCGAACTGGGCATCGTCCACGTTCCGCCACTGCTCGACGTTGCGGCGCGCGAACTGGTACTGGACACGGAGCGCGTATCCCTGACGCCGCTTGAGTTCGATCTCATCCAGTATCTCCTTGAACACGCGGACAAGGCCGTTTCGCGCGGAGAGCTCCTGCGCCATGTATGGGGGGTGACGTACTCGGGGAGCAGCAACGTGGTCGACGCGGTCGTGTGCACGCTGCGGCGTAAGCTCGGTCGAGAAGCACGTCAGCTCGAAACGATCAGCGGGGTTGGCTACCGCCTTCGCCACTGACTCTTCCAGACCGTCAGAGTCGGAGAGGGCTGAAGCTCACCCTACCTGTCTGCCGATGCTGCTAAAATTGCGAGCTTTTTCGAGGCTTCTTCGATGACCGCTCGCATTATTGATGGCAACGCGCTCTCGGCCCGGGTGCGTGGCGAAATCGCCGAACGTGCCGCGGCGCTCTCCGCGCGTGGCGTGCAACCGTGTCTGGCGGTCATCCTGGTCGGCGAGAGCCCGGCCTCTGCGGTCTACGTGCGCAACAAGGTGGCCGCCTGCGAGAAGGCCGGCATCCGTTCGCTGCGCCTCGACTACCCGGCCGACGTCGCCCCCGCGGTGGTCATGGACAAGCTCGCCGAGCTCAATGCCGACCCGACCGTGCACGGCATTCTGGTCCAGCTCCCGCTGCCGCGGCAGTTCGACGAGGCTGCGGTGCTCGAGGCGATCAGCGTGGCCAAGGATGTCGACGGCTTCCACGCCGAGAACGTCGGCCGCCTGTCGCAGAACCAGCACGCCTTCCTGCCCTGTACACCGCATGGCGTGATGAAGATGTTCGAGGCCGAGGGCGTGCCGCTGGCCGGTGCCGAGGCGGTGGTGATCGGCCGTTCCAACATCGTCGGCAAGCCGATGGCGATGCTGCTGACCAATGCCGGCGCCACCGTCACCGTGTGTCACTCGAAGACCCGCGATCTGCTGTTTCACACCCGCCGCGCCGACATCCTGGTGGCGGCGATCGGCAAGCCGCGCTTCGTCACCGGCGACATGATCAAGCCCGGAGCCACCGTGATCGACGTCGGCATCAACCGCCTGCAAGATGGTCCTGACGCGGGCAAACTGTGCGGCGACGTCGATTTCGAGTCGGCCAAGGAGGTCGCCGGCCTGATCACCCCGGTTCCCGGCGGTGTCGGCCCGATGACCATCACCATGCTGCTCGAAAACACCGTGATTTCCGCTGGACGCGCGGCAAGCGCCGCCGGCAAGTAAGTTTCCCGAGGACAATGCAATGAGCGATACCCGCCCGGTCGTCGGCATCATCATGGGCTCCAATTCCGACTGGCCCACCATGCAGGCCGCGGCCCGGATGCTGGAGGAGTTCGACGTGCCCTTCGAGGCCAGGGTCGTGTCCGCCCACCGCACCCCCGACCTGATGTTCGAATACGCCGAAACCGCACGCGAGCGCGGGCTCAAGGCGATCATCGCCGGTGCCGGCGGCGCCGCCCACCTGCCGGGCATGGTCGCGGCCAAGACCACGCTGCCGGTCCTCGGCGTGCCGGTGCAGTCGAAGGCGCTGTCGGGACAGGATTCCTTGCTCTCCATCGTGCAGATGCCCAAGGGCATTCCGGTCGCCACCTTCGCCATCGGCGAAGCCGGTGCCGCCAATGCGGCGCTGTTCGCGGTCGCATTGCTCGCCAACGAGGATGCCGCCCTGGCCGACAAACTGACCGCCTTCCGCGCCCGCCAGACCCAGGCGGTGCTCGACATGAAACTGGACTGAAAGGCACGCATCGTGATCCTCCCGCCCGCCACCCTCGGCATGCTCGGCGGCGGCCAGCTAGGCCGCTTTTTTGTTTCGGCTGCCCACGAGATGGGCTACAAGGTCTGGGTGCTCGACCCCGATCCGCACAGCCCGGCCGCCATGATCGCCGATCATCATCTGGTCGCCGCCTATGAGGACTACGTCGCGCTCGATGCGCTGGCCGCCGAATGCGCGGCGGTCACCACCGAGTTCGAGAACGTTCCCGCCGACACCCTGGACTACCTCGCCAAGTTCATCCCGGTGCATCCGGCGGCGAGCGCGGTCGCGGTATGCCAGAACCGGATCGCCGAGAAGACCTTCCTCGCCGACCACGGTCTGCCGCACGGTCCCTTCGCGGCGATCCGCAGCGAAGACGACATCCTCGAGGCCAACGCCGGTCTGTTCCCGGCGGTGCTCAAGGTGGCGCGCTTCGGGTACGACGGCAAGGGCCAGGCCCGGGTTGCCGGCCGCGACGAGGCGCTCGCCGCCTTCCGCCAGTTCAAGGGCGAGCCCTGCGTGCTGGAGCAGATGCTCGAGCTGGACTACGAAGTGTCGGTGGTGCTCGCGCGCGACGAGAGTGGCAAGGTGGAGTGCTTTCCCACCGCCGAGAACCGCCATCGCAACGGCATCCTCGATGTCACCATCGCCCCGGCACAGGCTTCCGCGTGCCTGCGTGACAATGCGCAGGAGATCGCCGAACGCATTGCCGCCAAGCTCGGCTACATCGGCACCCTGGGGGTCGAGTTCTTCGTCTGCCGCGGCGAACTGGTGGTCAACGAGATGGCGCCGCGCCCGCACAACAGCGGTCACCACACCCTCGACGCCTGTGACGTCAGCCAGTACGAGCAGCAGGTGAGGGCGCTGTGCGGGCTGCCGCTCGCCCGTCCGCGCCAGCACTCGGCGGCGGCCATGATCAATGTGCTCGGCGAACTCTGGTACGAAGACCATAAAGGGCATGGCGCCTACCACGAGCCGGACTGGTCGGTGCTGCATGCGGTGCCCGGCCTGCGCCTGCACCTCTACGGCAAGCATCACGCCCGCCCGGGGCGCAAGATGGGCCACTTCACCGTCATCGGCGAGGACGCGGCCCAGGTGCTCGAACGCGCGCTGCAGGCCCGCGCCGCGATCGGCATCCGCGACGAATGAGCCCGGGCAAAGCCCCTGCCGCCAGCCCGCGCGGCGCGATCGAGCCACCCACGCTCACCGCCATCCGGCGCGCGGCCGATCTGCTGCGCGCCGGGGACATCGTCGGCATGCCCACCGAGACCGTCTACGGCCTCGCCGCCGATGCGCTCAACCCCGAAGCGGTGCGCAAGATCTTCGCCGCCAAGGGCCGGCCGGCCGACCATCCGCTAATCGTGCATCTGCCCGATGCCAGCCACCTGCCGCAATGGGCCGCGAGCATCCCGAAGGACGCCACCGCGCTCGCCCGCGCGTTCTGGCCCGGCCCGCTGACGCTGATCCTCAAGCGCGAAGCCGGGGTGCCGGACGAGGTAACCGGCGGCCAGGACACCGTCGGCCTGCGCGTGCCCTCGCATTCGATCGCGCTCGGCCTGCTGCAGCAGTTCGGTTCCGGCATCGCCGCGCCCAGCGCCAACCGCTTCGGCCGCATCAGCCCGACCACCGCCGCGCACGTGCAGGAAGAACTCGGCGACAAGGTGGCGATGGTGCTCGACGGCGGTGCCTGCGCCCTCGGCATCGAATCCACCATCCTCGATTTCTCGCGCGATGTGCCGGAGATCCTGCGCCCCGGCGCGATCACCGCCGACGACATCGCCCGTGTCATCGGCCGCCGGCCGCAGGTGCGCGGCGCAATGGAGGAGGGCACGCGAGCAGCTGCGTCATCCGATACCGGCGCGCAGACCGCTGTGCCCCGCGTCTCCGGCGCGCTCGCCGCCCATTACGCACCGCGCACCCCCTTGCGCCTGGTGCCCGCCGTGCACCTGGTCGAGGAGGCCGCGATCCTCGCCGGCGAAGGCAGCCGCGTGGCCGTCCTCGCCCACGGCGAACCGGACCCGCACGACGCTCGCCTGATCTGGCAGGCCGCGTCGCCCGACCCCGCCCCTTACGCCCACGATCTGTACGCCCGTCTGCGCGAACTCGACACCCTCGGCGCCGACTTCATCCTGATCGAAGCCCTGCCAACCGGCCCCGCCTGGCAAGCCATCGCCGACCGCCTCGGCCGCGCCGCAGCCGGCTCCGGCGCCGAACAGGACGAAACCTGAACAAGACGCTTCACTTTCGCCAGGCGCGCTCATATAATGCGCGCTCTTTGGGCCGATAGCTCAGCTGGGAGAGCGCCGCGTTCGCAATGCGGAGGTCGTGAGTTCGATCCTCATTCGGTCCACCAGAATTTAGTAGTAAAAACAGCGCATTACACCTTGCAGTGTGATGCGCTGTTTTGCTTTGTAGTGCAGGTTTTTGCGAATTGAGTGTGGCAGATTTGTGGCAAGCGCACTGGTTGCCACACGCGCACATCGCATGACATCGCTCAAGATTGCTGCTACGCTTCCAGTCGCCCATGCGGTTCGGGCGTTTCAGCTCTTCTGACACCGTGACTTCACACTCCCAAGGCCGGGCTTCGGTGTCGCTCTGGTCACTTACCGATTGGCTGCGCAGTCCGCAGCCAATCGATGACTCCGGCGGCTTGTCCTGCGAGCTCGCCAGTTCCTCGACATCGTGATAGCAATCCCTCAAGGCCGGGCTTCGGTGTCGCCCTGGTCAATCACCGAGTAGCCACGTGGCGCAGTTGCTCGATGACCCTAGCCACTCGAACCAGGGTTGTCGAAATGAAGAAGGTTTCGCTTACTAGAGCCGTGCGCGTCGTCGCGTCGGTAGCGGGGTTATCGATTCAACCGGGAAGGTCTTGCGCGCTTGCATCCTTCCTCAGGCGTTCGCTCGATGACGAAAGGCGTGTCCGGACTTCGGCAGGGGGAGATCGCGTATGAGCCCCCTTCTTACTGTCGATGAGCTGGCCCAGTGCCTTCATAAATCTGTTGCCAGTATTCGCAGCGATGCGACCCGCAATCCCCAGTCGCTCCCGCCGATTTGCCGGCTTCCTGGCACCAAGCGGCTGCTGTGGCGTACCGAAGATGTTGACCGCTGGCTGGCGGAGCATGTCGAAGGCGCGCAGCTCCATTCCCAAAACGCCGCCCTCGATCAACACCAGCCTCGACGTGGTAGGCCGACGAAGGCCGAGCAGGTCGCTAGGCAACGACATTCCAGAGTCGGCGTTACTCAGGAGTCCATCGTCCGCGAAGGTGCGTGATGAGTGCGCCTTCTGAAGATCGTTCGATTGCGCCCGAGCTGGAACCCGCGACGGCCTGGCTTGAGGCGTTTCGGCAACGGAATACCGAGCGCTCGATTGCCTCCGGGTCGCAGCTACCGCTCTGGCCGGAGGCGATGCGGGGCGTGCCGAACGGCATCCTCCGCTCAGCGCTGTTTGGCGCGGTGAGGCGAGGTAAGCGGCGCTACATGGAGCGACAGAGTATTGCCTCGATGGACGGCGTCACAATCGTCTATACCGGGCTCAGACTCGATCAGTCTGATCTCGACGTTTGGGAAGGCGTTCTACATCTTGCCCGACTAACCAAGCTCGGAGACCGCATCGAGTTTACCGAGAAGGGGTTCTTGCGTCTGATCGGTCGAGGTGGAGTGCGGGGGGATAGCATCGGAAAAAGCGACAGGGAATGGCTCAGGAAAGTCCTTGCCCGGCTTTCGGCGACAAATGTCGAGATCGAGCAAGGCCCTTACGTGTTCTGCGGATCGTTGATTGATGAGTACTTCCGCGACGCGAGTAGTCGCCGATATGTCCTCATCCTTAACCCTCGTATGAAGGTCATCTTCAATCGGGACAGCTGGACGCAGATCGACTGGAACATTCGACACGAGCTGCGCGGTCACCCGCTTGCGCAGTGGTTGCACGGTTTCTATTCAACCCATGCCGCTCCATTTCCGGTAAAGGTTGAGACCCTGCACAAACTCTGCGGTAGCGAGACCGGGGAAAACGCCAAGTCTGCGGCCGAGCACCGCAAGGCCATTGTCGGATGGCGGGACGACAGCCTTGAGCCGGCCCTGGACGCGCTGAGGTCGGCTTGCCAGCGGTTTGCGGGGACTTTTGTGTGGGATATCGGCCGTAACGGCCTTGTTCAAGTCAGCCGCTCGCCTTCAGCCGCGCAGGAAAGATACTTGCGTGCGAGGACTGGGGCTCCGCCCCTGGTGGGCATTCGAGCAAGGTCACGATGATTAGAACGGGTCGGTTTGCGTTTGCGCCGCGCACATCGTGCGCGGCGCATGCCTCCGTTCTGTCGATGGCAGTCGGGGGGACGGAGCCCGCAAGGAAAGGGGGATAGAGTCGGGGCGAGGGGGGATAGAACCCGCGAAAAAAGGGGGATGGAATCCGAGCCGAAGGGGGATAGAGTCGGAACTACCCACAGAAAAATGTTCAGTAACATATTGTTTATTAAAACTTTTATACGTTGTTGTGGAAGCGGCTAATCATTCCTTAATCTTCCTTTAATCGAGGCGTTGCCGTATGGGTTTTCTGTCGGTGCTGCGACTCAGGAGCGATTTCAGCGTTGGGCACGTCTGCGAGTTGAACGCCATGAGGGGGCAGGTAAGTAGGGGGAAGAAGCTGTTCGATCGACTCATGTCCGGCCGAGCAAACGCCTCCTATCCCGCCGAAAACAGTCGAAGGCAATTCGAAGGGTTGCAAGGAAACTGAGTAGCGCTGGCACCCAGTAGGCCTTTGAAAGCGCACTGGCGAGTATCTGCTCCATCGGATTTCCCGGGGACGAAACAAGATCGGTCACGATCAGCCACGAAGCCAACCACAGGCCTGTTGTGATTGAGACGCCGATGGCGATCGCCCACTGTGTTGCCCTCGAGTACTGCAGCACCGCTGCCCATTCGTAAATTGCGTCATTCATCGATGTACTCCTCTGGTTGAAGATTTGTAGGGACGACGCCAGCCAGCCGATCATCCAGAGTCTCTGCCCAGCCGTTGGAGCCCACTCCGGAAGCAATTAGGACTCCATGTCCTCGCGTTCGAATGACGTCGTCGCAATTCAGACCACAGCCGGCCGCATCCGCTTCCAAATGCGCTAACATCCGCGCCTGTTTCCCCAAGTCACTCGTGCAGACCCAGACCGCAGCGGTGGTCCACAAGTTGATCACGATCGGCACGCCGTACCATTCGAAGTTGAGCACCCGCGGTGTCCAGGTCTTTGGTAGCTCGCGAGCTCGATCTGTCGAATCGGTTCGCAGTGGGGGGGCCGAAGGCGAACCAGCATCGACTACGGTCTTCACCATTCGGCTTTCGATCTCCCGCAGCAGGTCTGCTTCGTCCTGGAGGAGCTCACCTTCTAGCTTCCCGCGAACAGATCTCTCGAGCGGGTGCAGAATCCAAGCGGGAGCCATTGGGCGGAGAACTGCCTCAAGACTTGCGACATCCCAGTCCCTGCGGCTGAGTACAGATAGGTCGTACTCGATCATCGGCAGGTTCAGTTCGGCAACGCGGACCCGCTTGCTCTCTTCAACAGGGTGAGTCACGCATACCTCGACGGCGAGCATCTCCGCACCGTGATCCTCCAGTAGCACGTCCGGGGTAATGCCCGCCCATGGATGTTCCACTTTGCTCGTCCGAACTTCGAACCGGCAAGCAGGAAGGATGCTTGTCCGAACGAGATTGCGTCCGGACACCGTGCGGCTGACTCTGACCTCATGCAGGGGCAGGTCGAGTACATCCCATTCAGCTATGATCTGCTTTGCCATCCGATGCAGAGCGGTTTCCGCCCCGGTGCTGCAGGTTTCATGACCTGGCGCATGGGAGAAGTGCCAAGTCCGGATCTTCCCCTGCCGGGCAACCAGAGGAGCGCGGCAACTTGGGCACACGCAACCACAGTTGATGCCGTTTGGCACCTCCCTGACACCCACCATGCGACCGCTAACCAACATGCCGAACGCCAACCCATCTTCAACCGACATTTGCGCCTCCATGCACTCAGAACACGGTGCCAGCATGGAAGACGGTTCGGTGGCAAACCACGTGAAACCCCGGGAAACCACGTTGGCCGGGGAAAAGGAGCTCACGGTTCTGCGCGACTGGCTCAACCAGAACGCCTCTGGAGCCAAGTCCCTGCTCGTGCTGCGTGCCCTCGTGGAGGAATCGCTCAAGAAGACGCATCTTCCTGATGAGTATCGTCGCTTCACCGACGAGGAGCTCTGCGACGCCGCGGATGTCGAACCGTTTGACTGGCGGGACGTCAAGAAGTGGTGGCGGAAGCGCAGCGCCGAGATCGCCAATGCCATGCAGCAGGCGGCATTGTCGGTGCGACCTGAACTATTCCGCGGTCCCGGAGGCGGCCGCGGGAACCCTGCGTGCAACGCCATCCTTATCGGCCCTCTTGACTACCCTGATGCCGATGAGTCGGCCGCAGACGAAGCAGTTCTCGACGGAGAGGTGCGATATCGTCCCGACCCGCGGCAACCAATACGCCTCAATGGCATGCTACGTAAGTGGGTCTTTGCCGGCGGGGAGGCCAAGGTCGGGTCTGTCCGTCACAACCTGCTGCGCGGGCGGATCGTGAGTTCGGGCATGGCGGCCGCTCTATTCGCGCTGCTGATTCTGCTCGATATGGCTTGGCGAAGTCGCCCCCTGGAAACCAGGGAGATCGGCGTCCTGATCCTGCTGGCGATCTTCGCGAAGTTCTGGTGGAATGAGTGGCGCCCGCTCTACTTCGCACGGATGGACCGAATCTGCCCTCTGCCCGACGAATGGCTGAAGGACGACGATCTGCCCGCGCAACTGGAGCGCAGACGTACAGACGCGAGCGAAGTACTTCGCCTAGTCAGGTATACGGCCGCGTGCCCGGTGTGTGGGTCGGATCTACATCTTGCCGAAGGCGCTCCTGATCATCCTAGGCGTACCGTCGGGCGCTGCCTCGATGCTCCACGGGAGCACGTGTTCAGCTTTGATCCCGTGAGTCACAGCGGGAGGCGGGTTGAATGACATTAGTGAGTCGTAATTCTCCTCTCACCTGTGATGTGTCAATTGCATCCGGCAGTCACATGATGCGGCTGACGCCGGGCGGGACCAGACGTGAGAGTGTGGGGGGCGCGTGGGTAATTGCGATTGGGGCGTGCGAACATTTGAGCCGCAAATGACAACTCAGCGGCCAGACCTGTCGGTCGGCCTGCGCCGATCGAGCGGCGGCTTTGCGGCAGACAGCCGTCCCACGGCACGAAGCGACATCGAACGACAGGTCTTCATTTAATCGAGGTGCTAGTTTCGACCCGTTGCCGCCGTTCGACCTGGCCGCGAATGACGGCACTGCAGCGGAAGTTGTCATTTCCATCAGAGAGCAACAGGACGGCACCCGTCAACGACTGAGCTTCTCAAACAGAATATCGCCTTTAGGTGCTATTCTTGCAGCGGGGCCGTTAGGCAGAGTTTTTGCCGTTGTTTCGCGGCATGTGACAATAAAGTCAGAGGCTTTGCCTCCTGATATCCATTGAGTGGTCCTCAGTTGTTGACCATGGTAGTGCTAAAGAGTGCCTAATGTGCCCCACCCTCCAGAGCGATGTCTTTTCTAACGAATCTTAAGCGCTCAAAGTCGCTCCATGACGTTGCATGCCTTCTTGGGTACAAAACCAAGTCGCTGTCGTACGTCATTTATAAGATGCCCGTCAAGTACGAGACGTTCACGGTGCCAAAGAAGTCGGGCGGAGTCCGCAATATTTCCGCGCCGTTTCCAGAGCTCAAACTGCTTCAACGCCGATTGTCTGATGGCCTCCAAAGCTGCTGGGATGAGATCAATACCGAAAAGAAGATAAAAAAGCCAATAAGTCACGGCTTTCGAAGAGGTACATCAATTTTAACGAACGCTTCAGTTCACAGTGGAAGGCGCTTCGTATTCAATGTCGACATAAAGGACTTCTTCGACTCCATTAACTTTGGGCGCGTGTATGGATTCTTTGTAAAGAACAGGGACTTTGCCCTTGAAGAGAGTGTCGCAAAAATCCTTGCAGCAATTGCCTGTCATGATGGAAAGCTGCCTCAGGGCAGCCCATGCTCCCCGGTGATCTCGAATTTGATAGGCCAGATACTTGATATTCGCTTAGCTCAGCTTGCGTACAAACATGGGTGCAGCTATTCGCGCTATGCGGACGACTTGACCTTCTCGACTAATTTGCGTACTTTTCCTTTTCCAATAGCAGTGTCGAACATTGATCATTCATGGACAGCTGGTGCGGCTCTCTCCAAAATAATCGAGAAGTGTGGCTTTAAGCTCAATTCTAAGAAAACCCGGATGCAGTACTGCGACTCACGCCAGGAGGTAACCGGGCTTGTTGTCAATCGCCGCATTAATACACGTCCAGAATGCCGGCGGCTGACTCGGGCAATGACTCATCAATTGCTAGAAACGGGAAAATTTCATATTACAGAGATGAAGCCGGATGCATTAGGAACGCTGGTGCCCACCAAAGTAGATGGCAGCATCCGCCACCTTCAAGGCATGTTCGGCTTCATCGACTGGATCGATTTAAGCCACAAGAAGGCTAGGGGAACACTCGATGGAAAGCCGTCCTCCATAGACAAGGTGTACAAGCGATTCCTTATGCATCGGGACTTTTGGGCCAGTTCGCTACCGACTATTCTCTGCGAGGGAAAGACTGATAGCGTGTACCTTCGCGGTGCGATTCGACGCCTTGCTACTGCGCATCCAAGCTTGGTTTCAATGAATGCGGCGGGCAGGGCCGAATACAAAGTTCGGTTCTTCAATTATTCGTACACTTCGCAACGAATCCTGGATCTGTCTGGCGGAGCTTCTGCGGTTAAGTCCTTCATCACCGATTACATTAGGTCCGTCAAAAAAACTCCAGCACCTGCGAGCCAAAAGCCACTGATCGTGTTGCTCGACAACGACTCAGGCGGCAAGGTCTTTTTTAGCCTTATTAAGGAGTTCGGCGACAGAAAAACACCGGTGAATGGTATGGAGGATTTTTATCATCTTGCCGCCAATGTTTATGTCGTCTTCACGCCGATTGCTAAGCCCGGCGATACGAGCTCAATCGAAACTTTTTTTGAGCCAGCGCTGCTCAAGACGAAAGTCGGCGGAAAATCGTTCAATCCGAACGAAAAAGAGTTTGATGAGAATGATGAGTACGGCAAGGCGGTCTTTGCTACAAAGGTAGTGCGGCCAAATATCGCCAAGATCAATTTCGACAGGTTTGATCCGATACTTGTCCGCATAGAAGGTGCCGTCGATGCTCACATCAAGAAGCACATTCCATGAGTGTTCGCGACGAACACACGTCTCTTGTTAGCACAAACCAGTTGGCATGGGCCTGATGGACGGGATCATTATTGAGTCATCCGATGCCTTGCTAGCTTCCTCAGCAATCTGCGGAATTCGAGCAGGTGTGTCTGTTATGGGTCCCCGCGGCCAGCCATAAAAGCCAAACGTCAGCAGGCAGTCATGAGCGGCCGTCAAGGTGGTGCAATGAAAGCAGGCATCCGCGCAGGAGGTCAGCACGCTGATCGTCTAGTGCGGCGCTTTCTCCCGGCATTCATCAGTAAAGACTTGATGTCTGAGTACTCTCAAGGTCTTTTCCGTTCGGGACTGAGGCATGACGCAAAACAGCTTCCTATCTCCCAAGAAGACCTATAAGCACGCACACATGACTATCGCGAAGGTGCAGCACTATGTTCCGCAGTTTCTACTCAAGAACTTCGGTCGGGGCAAGAAGGATCAGCTATGGGTCTTCGACAAGTCGAGCGGCCGTACCTTTTTCACAAACGCAAAAAATGTAGCGAGCGAAAGCCGCTTTTACGACTTCGAAGTTAAGGGTGAAGCCGTCACCCTCGAGCCGGTTCTGACCAAGATCGAGTCGACCGCGAAGCACGTGATGAAGAAGCTTCTCGAGGCAGACTCCTTGGGAGTTCTCGATGAAGAGGACCGCACGCACTTGGCCGTTTTTTGTTCTGTTCAAATGTCACGCACTCGGAACTTCCGAGAGCAGTGGCTTTCCTTCCCTCGGATATTGCGCACGGAACTAGAGAAGCGCGGCGATAAGGTGGCGGCAGGCTCACAAGCTGAGCAATTGATTCAGGATCTAACTGAAAACGAAGTCAAAGCTGAATGTGGGCAATTTATGCTGGGAGCGCCGGACATGTTCTCCGAGCACTTCCTTTCGAAACACTGGGTGCTGGCGGCAACAGACTCGAGGCACCCCTTCCTAATCAGCGACAACCCGTTGACGCGCCAGAACATGATAGGCCGTCCGCACCACGGCAATTTGGGGCTATCTGTACCTGGCATCGAGATCTACCTTCCATTAACTCCCACGAGAGCGCTCGCGATGTGGTGTACCAGCCTGACGGCACCAGTCCTGGAGAGAGTGGAGGCGCTTCGAAAGACTACACCAACAGGGTATTCGGACGCTTTGGTTGACTCCATAGAGACGGGGAATCCTCTGAAATACGCTGCCGAAAACGTTCAGAACTTTAACTCTCTGCAGATCTGGCAAGCCGAGAGATATGTATTCTCTTCCCACGGAGATTTCATCTTGGCGCAAGACATGGTCACATCAGACATCAAGTTCAGAAGTGGCCCGCGTGTGACGAGCATGTGAGGTGGGCGAATGATGCCAGGCAACTCGGACAGACGTCCTATCGGTTAGCATAGCCCGCCTACGGTCCGCCGGTCACGTCCAACCTTGAACAGTTGCTCCCATCCAAGCGAAGGTCCGCAAAGAGTCGAGAGTTCGCATTCGCCAAGTAGGGAAACTGCCGTTCAGATCGATTGGCCCCTGTATGGCAGATAAACGAAGCAATGCCGACCGACGCAGGCCGCAGGCTCAAGGTCGGCTCTGGCCGATAACCGGTAGTCCGTGGTTGGCTCGCAAGTCGCAGCCCGTGACCGACAGCTTCGTTTCCGGTGGTGATCCGTTGCGTGGGGCCGCCCCCCATAAGTCACTAGGGCGCAGTTTTAGCGGCTAAAATTCTCCTCACTTCCGTCAGTCGAAAACAGCTGCACGCGGGTTCGCCGTTATTCGCCGTTGCTCGAGCTTGGTTAGTTCTTCCACAACGGCTAGGCGCACTCCGAGTGCGTCGAGGCTGCGCAGGATTGAGTCTTCATCCAAGCACATCTTCACGCAGCGCCAGGCGCAGCCGGTCAAGTTCATGCCATAACCGTCGATTCGCGCCTGTGGCCCGGTTTCGCTACGCAGTCGATATAGAGCGACGGCACGTGCAAGATCGGACAAGTCTTCTGGCCCCCCGTA
Source organism: Azoarcus sp. Soil_N_20 (assembly GCF_057656155.1). Taxonomy (NCBI): domain Bacteria; kingdom Pseudomonadati; phylum Pseudomonadota; class Betaproteobacteria; order Rhodocyclales; family Zoogloeaceae; genus Azoarcus; species Azoarcus sp. Soil_N_20. The sequence continues at coordinate 93,311 of NZ_JBDGKX010000004.1, forward strand.
CAAGAACACGGCCTCTACTGTCTTCTCGGCTGCATGAAGCGCCATTCGTGGCGTGCACTTGGGGTGGCTACGAATGCAGGCAATCAGGGCGGCGGTGTCACCCCACATCGCCTGCCACAGAGCAGCAGGGCCGTCCTGGTAGAGCTCTTCTGCATCAGACCAAACGGGTACCGCCGAGAGCGACCTGCGACGGCGATCGGAAAGAGGCCGCTGTCCATTGAATATGGCTGACCATCCGTTGCCGCCCTGGTCCTGAGTTAGGTTCGCGGGAGATGCCAGTGCGTCGTACTTGTCGGCAAAACCATGGATCGACGTTTCGCCCACGCGCTGACGTAGCAAGTGCAACAGCGCAATGCTGCGGGCGATATCCCTTTGGCGTTTCACGGTGGCGGTCGTTTTCATGGCTTCTAGGGCATTCTGTCCTAGTAATAAATTCAATATAAATTACATGGCATTTTGCATGAGCCCAGCGAAAAATTCACCTCAGTAAGCGCCATTTATACGATGTAGGGGTGAAACCGAAGTGAGTGCGACGCTCAGCTATTTGCTGCAGAAGTACGGACCAACGCTGACGCTCGAAGAGCTGGCCGAGGTGTTGAAGCGCAAGCCTGGTGGCCTTCGTGCCGCCTTGTCGATGCGTTCTGAGGCGTGGGCCATCGAGCTGAATAGCCGCAAGGTCTACGTTGGCCGCCGCGTACATTTCCCGGCCGAGACAGTAGCTGAGCTGCTGGCCGGCGAACTGCTCCAGAAGGGGCTTGCCGAATGAGCACCTTCCTCGACGATCTAGCCAAGTGGGCTGCGGGGCAGTGCCAGGCTACCAAACCTCGGCGCAAGGAAACCTTGGCGGCGTTCCTGGTCGTGCGCGAGGACGTGAAAGAAGCCATCGCTGCCGGGTATGCACTCAAGACCATTTGGGAGCACATGCACGAAACCGGCCGCGTGTCATACCGGTACGAGACCTTCCTTCGGCACGTCCGCCGGCACATCACCAATGCCCCGATCGACCGAACCACGAAATCAGCAAAGGTGAAGCCGGCGGCTCAGGGTAAGGGCGGTGACGAGTCCATTGTGCAGGCACACACCGTGTCGAGGCTGAGCAGTCCCCCGAGGCTGGGCGGCTTCACCTTCAACCCGACGCCGAACAAAGAGGACTTGTACTGATGGGCGCACTGCATCGCTGCAACCGTGTGTCCGGCGCGCTGCTGATGCGCTGCTGGAACGCTCCAACGGCGCTGATTACGGCCCTTTCCAGTCACTACCGCCATGCTGGAGCGCTATTGCACTTCGATTGCGCATTTACAGTGAAGGATTTGCCGCTGGGACCGCGTGAAAGTGGCCTCCGAAGTGCGGGCAGGATGGGTGAAGTAGGCCCACCCGCAAGCGGACGGCCCTTCTTCACTGATCCTTATTCGCGCCGGGGGCGCTCAACGGACATCCTGCTCTGCGGGGCCGGCGGCTACCGCCGCGCAAGAGGGCGCCATGAGTGACAAAGCCCCGACGCGCAAGCACAGCACGCCGATCAAGGTGTACTGCCTGCCCGAAGAGAAAGTGCAGATCGAGGCGAATGCCAAGGCCGCCGGCATGAGCGCCGCCCGCTTCTTGCGCGAGGTCGGCCAAGGTTACCGAGTGCAGGGGATAGTGGATTACGCACAGGTTCGTGAGTTGGCCCGGATGAATGGTGACCTCGGCCGGCTTGGGGGGCTCTTGAAGCTTTGGCTGACCAACGACCCGCGCACTGCGCAATTCGGTGAGGCAACGATCCGCGCAGTCCTTTCCAGGATCGAAGCCACCCAGGACAAGATGGGGCAGGTTATGAACGACGTCGTTCGCCCCAGAGCCAGGAACTAGTTTTTTAGCCGCTAAAATCGAAAAGGAGGTTGAGATGCGAAAGACAAAAGCAGCCGCGAGCTTTGCCCTCGTGCTGGCTCTCGTCGCGGGCCCGTTCACGATGCGGTCGCATGCCGGGATTCCCGTAATTGACGGCGCCAACCTCTCGCAAACCATCATGACGGCCATCGAGAGCGTTGCCCAAACGCTCAAACAGATCGAGCAGTACTCGACTCAGTTGCAGCAGTACGAAAACCAACTGCAGAACACGGTGGCGCCGGCCGCCTATATCTGGGATCGGGCGCAATCCACAATTAACGACCTGCTGAGCGCTGTCGATACTCTGAACTACTACAAGACGCGACTCGGCAGCGTCGATGTCTACCTGGGCAAGTTCCAGGACGTCGCCTACTACCGGGGCTCGCCGTGCTTTTCAAGCGCGGGATGCACGGCAGCCGAATGGGCGGCAATGAGCGAGAACCGGCACCTGGCCTCCGAGTCGCAAAAGAAGGCCAATGACGCGCTTTTCCGCGGCCTCGACAAGCAACAGGAGGCCCTCAAGGCTGACGCCCGAACGCTGGAGCAACTGCAGTCGAGTGCCCAAGGCGCCAGCGGCCAGATGCAGGCCCTCGGCTATGCCAATCAGCTCGCAAGCCAGCAAGCCAATCAGCTCTTGCAGATTCGCGCCCTGTTGATTGCCCAACAGAACGCGGTTGCCACCCGCATGCAGGCCGAAGCCGATCTGGAGTCCAAGCAGCACGCGGCACATCTGGCATCGACTGAGGGGCGGATCGAGACGACGAGTACGCCGAAGAACTGGCTCGAGTTGACCCGCTAACGGCGGCAGCCCCATGAACAAGACGAACATACGGATGCTGGCCGCTCTCGTGATGGCTCTGGTTGCCGGCTGCGACAGCAAGCCGGTCACGAAAGCCATGCCGGAAGCGAATGACGTGAACTGCCTGATCGAGAACATCAAGAATATCGAGGACAAGGCGATGCGCGAGCAGTTTGCCGGACAGTGTTCACAACGACCTGTCGGCATCGCGCCGACGGAGAAGCCGACGAACTGGCTCGAACTGATCGACCCAAAAAGGTGATGACATGAAGCTGATGAACAAAGTGGCGCTGATCTGCGTTTGCCTGATGCTCTACTCGGCCGGCGCGGCCGCTCAACTCACCAATCAAGGCATGCTGGACCATGTGGTCACGGAGTTCGCTACGCGGGCGTCCGCTTGGCAGACGGTGGTGATGAACGCGGCGACTTGGTTGTTCTGGACGTTGGGCACGATTTCCCTGGCGTGGACAGGCGGGATGATGATTCTGCGCAAGGCCGACATTGGCGATTTCTTCGCCGAGTTTGTCCGGTTCATTCTGTTCTTTGGTTTCTTCCTTTGGTTGCTCAGGAACGGGCCGACTTTCGCGTCATCAATCATTCAATCTTTGCAGCGGCTGGGCGAACACGCTTCGGGCGTATCCTCGATTACGCCGTCTGGAATCGTCGATGTGGGCTTCATGATCTGGAAACAGGCCATCACCAACCTGTCGGCATGGAGTCCAATCGATAGCTTTGTTGGCGTGGCCTTGAGCGCTGGGATCCTCACCATGCTCGCTGTCATCGCGGTCAATATGCTCTTGCTGTTGGTGTCGGCCTGGATCTTGATGTACGCGGGGATCTTCTTCCTCGGCTTCGGTGGGTCGCGATGGACATCGGACATGGCGATCAACTACTACAAAACAGTACTGGGCGTGGCTGTACAGCTCTTTGCCATGGTTCTACTGGTCGGCATCGGAACCGATCTGCTGTCGAGCTTCTACGGAAAGATGAGCAAGGGCGCGCTCAACTTTGAAGAACTGGGGGTGATGCTGGTCTTTTGCGTGGCGCTGCTACTGCTCGTCGCCCGGATTCCGCCGCTGGTGGCCGGCATCATCACCGGTGGGGGCGTGGGGGCAGCTGGTGGCATCGGTAACTTTGGTGCGGGTGCCGTAGTGGGCGCTGCGATGGGCGCGGCCGGTATGGCAGCAACGGCTGCCGGCATGGCTGGCGCCGCGGTGATGGGAGGTGCACAGAACGTCGCAGGGGGAGCATCGGCCATCAAGGCGGCATTCCAGAAAGCTCAGGGGAGCATGGAGAGTGGCGCGAGCAGTTCTATGCCCAGTCTCGGTTCGCTGAGCGGCACGTCCAGCAGCGACGACAAGGCTCGTACTGGTAACTCGGCATTTGCCCAGGCGGCCGGATTCTCCGGCGGTTCCTCGTCGGGTGGCGGGTCGTCCGGTTTCAGTGCGTCCAGCTCGGGCAGCTTGAAGGGCGGCAAGGCAGAAAGCGAGGGCACCAAGGGAAAGGCCGACCAGGCCAAGGCGGGCAATCATCAGCTGGGGCAGCAGAGCAGGCAGAGTCCCAGCGGCGTGACACGAGCGGCGGCATCGGCTGTGGGCGTTGTCAGCGAGCTGGCAAAGGGGGCCGGCTCGCTTGCCAGGGGTAAGGCTGTGCAGCTCGCGAACGAGTTCCAGGAGCGCGCAAGCCAGACCGTGGGCGGTCAAATTGCCGCGACAATCAGGGCGGGAATGGCACAGGAGCAGGACTCAGCCCTCGCATTTGACGGCAATAGTTTGTCGGCTGCTCCCAGCCAACGAAGTGCAGATGACGAGGTTGCAGCCTTCGTCAATAAGGCCCAGCTCCAGGCCGGTGCCGGCGACCGGCACAGGGCGCGCAGCGATGACTAACCGGCTTACCCTTGATGCAAAAAGGAGTCACACCATGAATGCAATGATGATCCGCGATCGCATGCTCAACTACTCCATCGTGCTGAACGACATGCTGGCCGTGCTCGATGATCCCGAACCCCTTACGTGGGCCGACCGTACCACGATCAACGAGCTGCTGGACACGGTGATGGAGGTGAACACGATGATGGTGTATTACTTCCAGTGTGGCCCGATCTCCGAGCGCGACATGGCTGATATCCGTGCAAAGGTGGCCGGATTGAGTGTCCGGCCTCTGTCTTGACTTTCGGTGCTCCACGCTCGACGGGCCCGTGCGCCACGCGATTCTCGTCGTGACAGATGGCCTATGAACGCGATCGAAGTGTTAGCTGCTGAACCCGCCGACTGCGCCATGATGGGCGAGGTGCTGGACACGGTGAGGGAGGACAGCGCGATGATGGTGTATCCCTTTCAGCGTGGCCCGATCCTCGAGTGCAACATGGCTGGAGGCCGGGCGAATCTGGCCGGTTTTTGGGGGCCCCGCGTGCGTCTTGATTCCTGGAGTTCCATGCCCGGCCGGCCAGTGTGCTTCCCTTTATTTTCGTGACAGATGGCCTATGAACGCGATCGAGACATACAGCAGCGTGTGGGATGCGATTGCCGACACTCACGAGGAAGCGGAAATCATGAAGCTTCGCGCGGCCCTCATGACGAAGCTGAGCGGTCACATCAAGCGGACCGGCTTGAGTCTGGACCAAGCAGCCAGATTGTTTCGTATAACGCAACCGCGAGTCTCCGAACTTCTGCGCGGCCGGTTCAGCGGGTTCGATCTGGAGGACTTGGTCAGCATGGCCGCTGCTGCTGGCTGGCACGTCGAAATCCGTGTGTCGGGCTTGTACGAGTGACGGACCGTAACCTTTCCCCGCGTCTGCTAACGCCAGCGGAACTGGTCGAGCTGCGGCAGGACATGCACACGGCGGCGGAGTGGATGCGATCGGAGCTGCGCCGGAGGCGAATCCCTTGCTGCGTGAACACCTACTGACGTACTTCGGAGAGGACGTCAAAGCACTCCCCAAAGCCGCATTCATCCCGTTGGGGGACAAGGTGGCCGAAGCATTGCATTTCATCGCCGACCGCGGTCTCCTGGACCGGAACCATAACCGGCGTCCGCGAGCACGCCCCCCATGGGCACGACACAGGCCACGGCCGACGCATCTGCGCCAAGGCGATTTCCGGCTTGGTCGCAAAAGTGACGTTGGCCGCCACCCCGGCCTTACGCCGGCGGATGGGATTATCCGCCCAATCCTTGGGCAAATAGAGTCGGTAGGCGATAGGAAGGCCGCCGTGAGCGCTTGCCAGGGACAAACTGACCGTCACTTGGCAGTTGTCGTGCTTGCCCAACTGATAGCAGTATTGCCGCGCCACACCGACCGAATGCTTGCCCTTCTTTGGAAAGCCCGTGTCATCGATGATCCAGTAACAGCCAGCGTCCAGACCCAGGTGAGGTAACACCCAGTCGCGGATACGCGCCATCACGGCGGCATCCGGCCACTCGGACTGCGTCACGAAGTGGTGCAGCGACTGGTGCTTGGCCGACACGTGCAGTGGATCGGTATACGCTGCCAGCGGCTCAACGCTCTTGCGCTGGATCGGCAACATCAGGCCACGACAATAGTCGTGCTGCCCCACCTTGCGGTCCACGTGCCCCAGGCCCGCCGCCAAATACCCCATGTACTCCTCAAACTGCAGGCTTGCACTCAGCGTTTCTCCGAAATAGGACGAAGAGGCGCTCATAATTCATTGTTTTTACTGACACAGTAAGACTATTCACCAGTCAAACTTATTGGATCTGTCTGACCGGATTTCGGCAATCGTGCGCTTGACCACACGCCGACCATCATCGTTAAGGCGGCCAAGATCATTCTCGATCCGCGCCAGATATTCCTGGCCGCCGTATGACTTGGCAACCCGCTTGAGGATTCGGGCGACGTCGTCGCATCGACATGCGGTCAGAGCCAAATCACCAACGTTCCATGAGGACGACATGAATGCCTCGACGAGCTCACGACGCGCGGTTTTGCAGCGGTCCCAATCGAAGAAGGGGACGAACTTCAGGAGGTCGGGCACGTCGTCGGCCTTCGCCAATTCCCGATAGATTATAGGAAATAAGGCCGCAATCATGAGCGAGACAGGCTGGTGACGGGCACGAAGCAGCGATGGCATGAGCCAGCCGGCTGCATCGACCAAAGCCGTGCGCGATCTCTTTTCCGCATCGAACATGAGACTTGCGCAGGCGTCGTTGGCCGCTTCAGCTAGATCGATGACCTGTCGCCCCTGCAAAGCACGGGCAATTTCGTCGACAGCCCCAACGATACGCTTGCGGGCGGCCGAGGGCGCCTTCTCGAAGACAACAAGGTTCCGGCTCGCGACCTCGGCGTCGATACCGCGCTCCAACCCCGCCTTGGCGGCCCATCCGCCATCAAGTCGCGCACCGAGAATGCCGAGTAGCATGGACAGAACCGCGGTTTCGTCACCGTCGAACCGATTGCGCAGGCACCTTCCCATCACGCCCCCAGCGATCTCGAACTTCCGGGCATCGTCGACCTTCGGGATCACGGACTGGATGACGCAGATGTACGCGTTCATGGGGAGGCTGTCCAGCAACACCGCCCGCGCCTGCATGTCGACGGCGTCGTCCGGAAGGCGCGCAACCAAGCACTCTCCGATCGCCCGGTCGGAGAGCAGTGCCGCGAATTGCTTATCGTCGGCACGCCGCAGCAAACCTACGAGCAATGCAGCGGTCGTCGTTTCGGACAGGCGCTTCTCGTCAAAAAGCCAAAGCACGTCCGCCCCGACAGGGTCGACTGTCCTGGCGAGCAGCGCGTCCCTTCGCGCCGAGGCGTCCGACGAAATCAAGGCATCGCGAACGGCTGGCAGTCCCCCAACCTCGCGCGCCCGATCGATGAGCACGGCGGTAAGCCGCTTGGCCTGGAAGTCGTTGGCGTCCCCGAGCCAGCGCAGTTCCGCAGCGATCCCTTGTGGCTCGAGCCGGCCGAAAATGGGCATGGCGGCGGAAAGCTGCCGATCCTCGACCAAGAGGGGGAGCAGCATCATGCCAGCCCTGTCCGCGAGCTCTCGGTCGACGTCGGCTAGAACGGCTCCCATCCTCTCTATGAGCACATCATCCTTGGCGACCCGACTCGTCAGTGCGCCGCCCTGCGAAATAAGGCGCGCGATGATGTCCGCTGGCGCCTCGACAAGCACCTGTTCGACTTGCGGCGACGCTCCGTTTCCGAGACCCATTGCGATGCTGTAGAGCAAGTCGTCGATTGCGCCCTTGGGGTCGGGCTGTCGCAACAGGCTGACCGCGCCATCGGGCGCACGCTCGGCGAGCTGCGCCGCGATCTCCTGGACCGCCATCCTGCCGGCCGGCATGTCGTGCCCTTGCATCTTCCGTGCAATCGCGCCGACGAAGTCCCAGGCATCATTGGGGGACAGACTACCCGCAGCCCTACGAGCGGCCTCGGCCAGCCGAGGTTCCAGCGACCTCACAGCCGCTGCATTGCTGACCATCCCCGAATTGGCAATGTCCAACAGGCCCAAAGCGGCGGTGGGCGTCCGGTCCAGCTTGTCGAGCAGCTCGTCCCACAACAGCGCTATGCGCAGGGCTGCCGGGCTGTCCACATCACGGTCACCAAGGAGGTCTATTTCGCGATCGGACAGCAGCTTCGGCACAGGCTCCTCGAAGACGCGGCGCACGATCGCCGCAGTCCACCTATGCCGATCAATCTGCGACGAGCGACCGTCCACACGACGCCCAGGCCAGTCGGAAAACTTGGCCTTGGCATTCAACGGCGCGAAGACGAGGTCAAGGTCGCGACCTCCTATTTTCCGGGGCGACAGGGCGAATGTCGAAAGCGCGAACCGCCGCCGGATGTCCGGCCACAGCGCGGTGAGTAGGCGCAAGGCGATCAGCTCGGGATCAGGTGCGTCAAACACCACAACCGGCTTCGCATCCTCGAGAAAAAGCGCCTCAAGCAGTTCGCTCGCGCTGAAATTGGGAGCGGGAGGAAGTGGCTCCTCAAGCTGTTCCTCCAGTTCGATGTGAACCGCATCCGCCTCGGTCGGCGGCTGGGCCGAACCGAGCAGGCGGAGGATGTGTATGAGCGGTGGCTTGAGGGCCCACGCTTGCGCATCGATCAGCACGCTCTTTGTTCGGACACAGCCTGCCCGAGAAACGGTAAGGTCCTGCCATGTTCTGGCGATAACGTAGTAGGTTCTGCTCGGCAGCGGATAGGCCGACAGATAGGGCGCAAACTGCTCCTTGGGGCGTAGGGGGCCGGCCACGTCGGAAAGGCGATCCACAATCACCTGGTCGTCCTTGGACAAAACGGCAGACGACGCCAGCAGCTGGTGCCCCTTGCGATAGCCGTGGATCTGGATTTCCGCAGTAATCACAGTTTCAGAGGCCTACCGCCCAGGCGATGGGAAGGGTGATATCGGGATCCCTTCTCCAACCATTTCCGTCGCCTACTGCGACCCATCCATGACCGTCCGGCCCCGCCTCTAGAAAGGCTTTTCGATAGACTGGGTCGTGCTTCAGGTCGCCGCCGACACTGCTGAGACCGAATATCCGGACATTGAGATCCTCCAAGTCAGTGAGTCTGCCTGCGAGAAGTGGGTATTCACGCTGAAGATAAGCCAAGGGGCCCTGCTGAAACATTCCGGAATCAACCAGATCCCATGCGGTGACGACAACGGACAACCGCGGGCGTTCGCCATCCCCACGGTTGGCGAGCAAAGCCTCAAGGAAGCGGATCAGCTCGCATAGCATTACCTGTGTGGGAAGGCCCTGATCATCCTCGCCACCGAGCTTCTCTAGCATGCGGCGTGACGTCACCCAGTCGAGGGGCCGGACATCCTGGTCTGAGCCAACCCTCACAAAAAGCAGCGCGCCATCGGCCCTCCTCAGTTCGCTCATCCAGTCTGGGTCGATCTCGCCGTCGATGACTGCGTTGCGCCAAAGCTCACCCGAGATGTCAGGCACGACGATCCTGGCACGCGGCCCGTCCTCTGTAGCGGCGACGATGACCTCGAAGTCGCGACGAGCCTCGCTGTGCTGGGAGCGGGGTGCGAACCCTCCGGCGAAAATGTGGTCGGTGATCTCGAGCACGAATTTGATATCTTCAGGCTGCTTCGCAGCATGCAAGGCCCCATTCTTACCATCAAGCGCTCGCCATAGAGGGCCGATGTAGTTGGTCTTTCCGGAGTCAGGACCGCCAAGGAGTACGATCGATCGGCTCATCGGTCCCTCCTGTGACTCAGATAGGCGCGATCGTCCTCGCTCGGTTCGGTCGACCGCCAAAAGGTCGGTCGCTGGGTCGACTTCCCGACAGTCAGGTCGATCAGTTCGGTTATGCCAAATCCCGGCGGCACGTTGTCCGGATGGTCGGAGAATGGTGCCACGCCCAATATCTGGGCCTTCGCGCCGCGCCGGACGAGCTCCGTCTGCAAGCGGTTTGCCACGTTGTCGTCGAGGACATGCACATCTCGATGAGTTACCACGATCATCAATCGTGGCGCACGGCCGTCTAGCAAGGTGTTCAGGCGCCCTGCGAGCTGCCCCACCCGGGCTATAAGTCCGTGACGCTTCTCGATGTCGGCGAGCGTACGGCCATCGAGCACGATCCAGATGCTCTCAGCCGACTTCATGAAGTCCAACCGATCCGATCGATCTGTATTTACGAGCGCCTGCGTCCATTCCCCCGGCACGTCGGGAAGCGCCAAGTCGACGCGTCGTCCGTCCGAAAGCCTGACGAGTCGGAGGTGCAGGAAGCCCGGGCCATGATCGTCCGCCAACTCGGTGTGGACCGTCATTTGCTCCGGGGCCTCGCCGTTATTCCAATCGCGAGCACCGCGAGCGATCTCCTCGAAAGCCGCCAAGCTCCTGCTGTTCGCGAAGGACCAGCCCTCCAGCATCGCATGCGAGACGAGCAGGTACAGGCTTGCCAGACACGCCGTTTTGCCGGACTCTGGATCACCGAGGATGCCGACCACGTTGACATATCTGGTGCCCATCATGGCATTCAGATCTTCCAGCCCGAGCGTCTGGCTGGAAGGAAGCGGGCTGGCGCGCGCGGGCTGATCAAGCACAGGTTCGCCCAGCCGGTCACCGGGCTGTGATGATATCTCGTCATCACCTTGGGCATCGGCCGAGGTCGCGCCGACTGCCTGATTGGTAATACGGTTGCTGCAGGTTGACGGGTCGCGCTCGAGCGCGCAGATCCCCGTCTCGCCGACAGTGCATCCATCGAATCTGCATGATCGGCTCATAGCTTGCCCAGGCCCTGAGACATCATCTTGGCAAACCCGGCTTCCAGTAGAGCCCGCTCGCCCCACTCCGAAACACGCCGTTTCACGGCTGAGCCCAATCCGCCCACTTCACCAGTGGCTAACGCGTGGAGGAGAGGAAAAACGGCGGGATGGGCGGGGACACAGCCCTCTATGAACGCCGCACCGAGTTCAGCACGATCGTCACCGACGGCCGCAAGCATTTCCGTCAGATCGAGTTCCGGATCCTGGTCCAGTGTCCGGAGGACGATCTCGCGATGCACCTCGCAGGGAAGGCGGCGAAGCATTCTTGCCCCTTCGATGCCGGAAGCAACGATCCGTGTCGGTTCGGCGACCGCGCATAGCTGTCTTTTGAGTATCCGACTACGACCGAGCTGCGCCCACCAAAGGAAATCCAGTTCCTCGCGGTCGAGAGCGGCATTTCGACGCAGCGCCTCTACCGTGCCAGCCACCGCTTCCGTGAAATTGTTCTTCGCTGCCTTGCTCTCGTCGATCGTGACCTCGAGGTTGGAAGGGTCAGGGACATCCGTCCTCTGCCTCGACTTTTCGGCGGCCGTCACGACCCAGTTCTCAGCCGCGGCGAGAACTTCCCGACGGAGATTCTCACGTCGTTCGGCCTCCAGGACCGGTTGATAAGCAAGGGCGGACCATAGAGCGGTCGCATAGACGTCGTGGATGGTCCAGCCTATGTTGCCCGGGGTGGCAGCTAAGATGGAAACCATCGCCATACCAGCGCATACGCTGATTTCTAGTGGACGCTCCTCATACAGGAAGGAGGACGACTTCTTCTGGATGGCACCTTGGATTTCAGTTCCCAACGAAGCCGAGGGGTTACCATCACCTCCGAGAGCCTCAGCGACATCCGCAGACTTGGAGACGATTTTCGAAACGGTTTTCTCCTTCCCCCAACTGTTTGCGAGGCTGGTCGCCGCCGTGCGCCGGGAATTCACATCGTCGTCGCTTACGGTGACGCCGGAAATCCGCATGTGAACCGCAATTTTGTCCATTACCGTGCCCCGTCCTTCCGTTCGCCAATTAACTGATCAATCATCTTCTCGACCTCACCCAGCTTTCCATCCCGGACAAGCATGTCCAACAACCTGCGTTCCAGACCCTGCGACATCCGCTCATCGAACTTTTCCGGAAGCGCGTCCAGCTCGACGAGGATGCGCAGGCGCTCCCCCTCGAGCAAGTCGCGGAAGAACCGGAGCCGAGCGGTCTCATAACCTTCTTCGTTTGGTGCCATGGACTGCGGCTCCTCTTCCAAGGACTCCATCGGGACCATCTCGATAGTCGGCTCCACGGAACATGCGATCCCTTCAGCAAGCGAAGCATCTGCAGAGTGAGTCGTTGTAGGCACTTCCGGACGATCCGCCTTGCAAAAAAAAGGAGACGCCAACCGGAAGTTGGGATACTTCCCGCCCAAACGCTTGTCATCGGCCTCGAAGCAAGTGCGCTGCGCATTCCATGCCCGAGGGTGCATCGTCACCGACAATCCATCGATTTCTTCATCCCAGTCGAATTCTATTATGTTGTAGGTGAAGGTGTAGACGTCGTCGGACTTAAAGGGGACGGTAGCGCCGGCGGCAAGCATCATCACGTCGCAGCCAGTCTCGACATTTTCAACAGACACCTTTGGGTCGTGTTCATGTCCCGAGATGAAAACCCGCGCCCGACTGCGGATGTAATTCCGCACCTGATCCTGGTCCTTGTACCAGTTCAAAGGATGGTGAACGAGGACAATATTCTCTACCCCGTTTGTGCGTGGGATGGTGAACTGGCGTGCACCTATCACCAGTTCCGGGTGCTCATCGCGCTCATCCCCATGACAAAGGAGGGAGGAATTGAACCTGATGAAGCGGATCGCTCGCCCGGGCGCGAGGCTTACCTCCATCTCGGACGCAAATGCGCCCTCGTTGTTGAGGGGACAGTTGTAGCCGAAGCTGAAGCGTCCATAGTCCTCGAACCGTGCAAAGAGCGCAGCCCGATCTGTCGGGTTGTTCAGAATATCCTCGTATTCCTTGGTGCCACCTGCACGAATGTGGTCTAGGATCTGTCTCCCGGCGAACGATAGCTTGGATCGGTCGAGATCATGATTGCCTGGCACCATCTGAACACGGTGGATTTTCACGCCAGTACTCGCCGCCAGTTCGTCCAGCCATTTGCCGGCGTCCTCATATTCCGCCCACTTTCCCGACTGGGCGATGTCTCCGGTGACTAAGATGCCATGGGCGACCCCGCCAGCAATATTTGAGACAACTTCCTTAGCATCGGCGATCAACTGCTGTTTTACATCAGCATGGATGTGCACCCGATCATCCTTTTCCTGGCCGAAATGGATATCGGATACGTGAACAAAGACTGCCGGCATATGTCTCTCCTGTTCTTCAGCCAGTGAATATATCAACGCACAAGGATTCTAGACGAAGAACTTTTATTACCTTGTCGCTTCTTTTTCTTACCGCAAAGGATAGATCTCTCTGAGACACTCTGTGGATCGACGATGCCGAAGTCCTTCGAAAAGAGGTGTTCTTCGGCCCTTCAAGCATCCCATACGGGGCAGTCCGGGCGAACGAAAACTAGCCGTAAGTCACGCGACCCAGCATGACGGTGTATTGCCGCCCTAAGCCTTCCAGTCGTCTCAGGGCAGCATCGTGTCAGGCACTACGGTCGCACTCTTGCAGGCACGGCATCACAGTGTCCATTAGCCGGCGGGCGAACAACTACGACACCGATGGAATCGGCCAACGGCAGCCCTCGACATTCCTTTACGAAGCCGCAATAGCCCTTCTGCTCGGATGTGAGCACGCGCTGCAGGGCCTGCCAGCGTGAAGACGCTGGGGCCAGAAAAACCCGCGAATAGCGGATTGCTCGTTTGCAAGCTGCGGGCGCCACGGTCAATGCCCGCTTCAGTTCCGCGAAGCTGTAATCGCCGCCGTGGCATAGGTATTTCGCCAGCGAGAGTGAAAACCCTTCAGTCTGAAACACCGAGTCAGGGCAGCTTGACCAGAAGGCGCTCGTCCACAGAGCGGCATCGCGCCCAGCAGTTGATATGCCTGTGGAAGGTTTCCCGTCCAGATAGCGGTGAATGACGGCGACAGCAGCCTCCTCGTGAGAAGTGCCTTGCCCCGTGAGCTTCATGAACCACTTGTCGTAGTGGGAATCTGCATCGAACATCATTCAGTCCGACTTCCGCGCCAGCCATACCGCCTCGTGCTCCAGGGCCAACCCTTCGCGACTCATGGCAGTGCAGAGCTCCAGCAGTTCGGCGGGGGGCTGCATCGCGGCGAGCCGCGTCGTGGCTGCGACGAACTCTTGATGGGTGTTAAGCCAGATCTGGTTGCTGCCGTATTTGCGCAGCAAGTCGTGCCAGTTCGGCATCAGCCAGAATGAACAGGGTGTCGTCAGGTGCTCTTTCAGCCGAACGAAGTTTTGCAGGCCTACGCCGTCGTAATCCGCAAAGTGGATGACTTCAGGCACCCGCGAGCGGTGCGCAAGCCATGTCACGAGCCGGCCCGGGATTTGTCCCGCGTAGTAGCCGATGCTTGCCCGAGCGTGTTGAGGCAACCAACTCGTGTCATCGAAGAGGGCCTGGTTTTCGACCAGCCATAGCGGACAGTCCGATTGCCAGTCGTCCCCCTCCTGGATTGCCAGCACACCGGCCCCGGCGGACTGCGTCGAGGCAGAAAGGTCGAGAACCCGACCGTCGCCGTGCGTCCAGCAGACATCGGCGCCGACGGCTTTCATCAACAAATAATGGAATGCATGGCTCGCGAAGCCCACCTTGCTGTCGCGACGGGTAGCGATGTTGGCCGCGCGTTGCGGGAGATCCCGTGCGAGCATGGCAAGGGTTTCAGGCCGCAGGGTGCGCAGATGGGCTTCCAGTCCGGCACGGTTGCTGATGCGGTATGTCACACCGCGTCCCTGGGGGCGGGCGATGAGGAATCCGGTCCCGCGTGCGAGCACGTCGAGGGCCGATCGTTGGGTGGGCGTGAACAGGCTCGCTGGTGCTTCATCGCCTTGGGTCAGCAGTTTTTCCAGGGCGTCAGCGAGGGCTCGGCTCATAGGTGGGTCGCGCTTGGTTCGAGCGATTCGATAATCTGCCAGCTCTGCCGGCTGATCAGGTTATGGCCACCGCGGCTGGTGATCGGCACGCAGTAGCGGGCCGTGATCAGCGGGGCAGGGGAGGCGAAGATCAGCGCAAAGCCGAAGTCTTCTGCGGTCTCGATCAGGCTGCGCTGGTTGCGTTGATCGAGTGCCGAGGCCTCATCGAGGTAACAGACGGCCTGTACGTTGTGGCGCTTGTCCTTCATCTGGTGCAGCAGCGCCAGTCCGGTCACGAGCTTGGCCATCAGCACCGTCCCGTTCGAGGCCGCGCTGTCGATATCGGTAAAGGACTCGGGCTTGCGCCCGGTCTTGCCGACGACGAACTCCAACCGGAAGAAATGCTCTACCTTCAGGCACCCGCGTACAGCGCCTTCCTCGATCAGCAAGGTCTTGGCGCGGTTGAGTGTCGCGTCGTCGAGCACGCTCTGATGGTTGAAGAGTTCGAAAGTCTCTCCGCTACCAGCCTGTTCGGCGGTGCTGATGAGCTGCGCCATCGCCTCGACCAGCGGCGTCTCCTCGACGGGTTCGATCTTGAAGACTTCCAGGTCGGACAACTGCCGGCGGTTCACCAGGCGGTTGAACTCGCGCATTTTCCCCTGGAAACGAAGCAGGCCATCACGCAATTCACGCAAACATGCGGTGACATTGACCACTGCCGTTCGGGCCTTGCGCTCGAGCGCTTCCGCTTCCTGGGGTAGGTGCGCGGCAAAGCGGACGATCTGGTCGAGCTCCGTTTCCGGGTTGTCCGAAAACAGATACTTCGTCAGCCCGCCTGCGTGCAGCGTTGCCACGTGGTTGCCAATGCGCTCATCGAGGTTGAGGAGCATGACGCAGTCGCGCTGATAGGTCTGCAAGTGTTCGGCCAGCGTGACGAGCGCCACGTCATCGCTGCCCAGCCAGGGCTGATGTGGCAGATCGCCAAGCAGATCGAAGACCGGTGCGTCATCGCCGCGTCGATTGCGCAGCCTGACAATCTGTTCGTGCTGATCTTCGAGGCGGGTGATGCGGGCCTGAACATCCTTGTGCGCAGCGCGCAATCGGGTCGCTTCGTCCTTTGAGCGCTTGAGCAGGTGTTCGATCTCGTCGAGTTGGGCCTTCAGTGCCGTCATTTCCAGCGCGCGAGCATCCTGGCCTGCCCGTAGTTGCAGCAGTTCGTCGTAGTCGGTCAGCTCTTTCGTAATGCTGTCCAGATCGCGTTGCAGCTGCGTCTTGCGCGCCCGGGCGGCATCGATTGCCTGTGCGGCGGCAAGTTGCTGTTGAAGTTGGGGCGCAAGGGCGCGTAGTTCGGCAAGCTGCCCCTGGATCTGGTCACGCGAGCGTTGCTCGTGCTGCGCTGCCAATCCGCCCAGATCGAAGGTCAGGCCGGGCAGGGCGATTGCCATGTCGCGCGAGTTTTGCAGCCAGATTTTCAACCGTGCATGATCGAGCTCGAAGGCGGTTGGCGACAAGGTCATCACCGGTGCCGCCAGTGCGCGGTTCAGCCGCTCCAGTTCGTCGTCATCAAGCTGCGCTCGCAAGCGCAGATAGAGGTTGTCGGCGAGCGTTTCGAGTTCCTTTGTGCAACGTTGCTGTTCGCGCTCGTTTGCTACGATGTCGCGCTGGATGCTCGCCACACTGCGATTGTCCGCCTGATGCACCAGCACGATCTGCGCTTCGAGCAGGCCGCGGATCTCTCTTTGCCGTTGCTCCAGCACCTCGCGCCCGGCAATCAGTTCGAAGCTGCGTGACAAGGCAGTGAGACGGGTTTCCAGCTTCTGCAGGTCATCGAGCTTGCCGCTCGTCTGGCCCTGCTGCTTTACGAGGTCACGGTCCCGCGCGGTGAGACCCTCTTCATCCGCCTCGACGCGCGCCTGCTCGGCCTGCAGCCGAGTCTTCTCTTCGCGCTGGTAGGCGTCCCATTCGCCGAGTTGCGCATCGATCAGGGGCCGAAAGTGCAGCAGCTTGCCGCGCACCACTCGGCGCGCATCGTGATCCCGCTCCAGCGTCGCGATCAGGGGGCGCTGCTTCATCGCTGCATCGTACTGCGCCCGGTCGGCGTTGACCTCCGCAAAGGCCTTGTCCCATTCCGCCTTGAAGTCGATGCTCGCATCCGGAAGGTCATTGCGGAAAATCTCGAGCAGATAGGCCTTCACCTCGGCCGAGTTCAACCGGTCGAGCCGCAAGGTACGGGTGAGCACGCGCTGGAAAATGGCCGCGTTGCTGACCTGCTCGAGCTTGAAGACGGTGAAATCCGGCTCGTTGTCCTGGCGTTTGTGACGCCGTCCGCCGTAGAGTGCGTCGGCGAACTCGGACGGGCTGTAGGCGTACACCAGTTGCCCGAACTGCAGCATGTGAGCTCGCAGCTCGGGTTGTGGCACGGTGCTGCCATCGGGCAGTCGATAGTGCTCGAGGTCGAGCTCGCCCTTGTAGGCGAAGTATTCGTAATCGTGGCTTACCCCCTTGCCGACGCAGCCGAGCACCACGGTGCCGGTCGTCGGCAATGCCACCTCCAGCAGGATGTATGCGCTGTTGTGGGGGAAGTAAAACCGCCGGCTGGTGTCGACCTCGTGCGCACCGAAGTCCATGCGCCGCTTGTCGATGATCAGCAGGAATTGAAGCGCATTGATCAGGCTGGTCTTGCCGGTGTTGTTCGGCGCGATCAGCGACACCGCGGCATCGAGCGGAAGTTCGGCACGCTGGTAGGCCGCGCTGTTGAGCAGGGCGAGGCGCTGGAAACCATAGCGGATCACGCGTCATCCTCCTCGACAGCGACGTCGTCGCCCTGATCGCCGTCGTTCGCATCCACTTCGCCGGTCGTATCACGATGGGCCAGTTCCTCGAAGCGATCCAGGTACCGGAACACCGCCGGCAGCAGCCGCCAACCTGCGCCATCTGCGATTGCGAAGCCGTAGTTGGCGGCTGTGCGCATCAGCTGCGTCAGTTGCTCCACCTCTGCCAGGTGCTCGGCCTTCAACAGCAGATTGTTCTTTTCAATGAGCGCCAGCAAAAAACCCTGGTCGATCGGCCATTCGGTGAAACGCGCCAGATGGACGCCCATGTCGGCCTTGAACTCGAAAATCAGCATGAAGAGCAGCGCGAGCTGGCGGGTGGTCTTGGTGACGTTGCTCGTGCCCTCCTCGGAATGGAACCAGGCGAAGCCCCTCCCATCGATACGCAGCGCGTAGCCGAGCGCGGCGAAGAGGGTTTCATACTGACCCTGCTCACGTTCCAGTTCCGCCCACAGGCGCTGCTGGGCCAAGCGGTTCAGATGCTTGCCGGCGTTGAGATGTTCGAACAGCTCGCGCAGGGACGGCAGGCGCTGCAGGTCTATGGATGAAGGCGAACTCATGAGGGATCGGTCGGCAAGGTGATTCGATGCGGGTGAAGCGTCACCCGCACGCTGTTCAGGGGCAGGGCGCAGGCAAGCTCGATCTGGATCGCTTGCCATTCGGGGCGCTGCGCGAGTTCGTGGTACAGCCGCAGCGTGGTGGTGTCGCTCCATGCGGGTTGGTGGCGATGCAACCAGTCGAGCAGATTGTCGATCGGCGCGTCCCGGCGCAGTGCAGCCAGCAGGGCGTGCTCGTCGACGAGATCGACCATCGGTTCGGCAACCGCGCCATCGTCCTCCGGAAACTGGACAGCAGCAGGCGTGTAGCTCAGCGCTTCACTCATCACCGACAACACCTCGCTGCCCACCGAGACCCGACGCTGAAAGTCGCGTTGCCACAGCGGCAGTTCGGCACCCCGCAGGGCGCGACGCAGCCCGCGTTTGCGAATCTGCCCAAGCAAGTGGCTGATCACGGACGACAGGGCGTTGTGCTGGCGAAGCTCCTCGCGCAGTGGCAGCAAAGTGTCACTGCACTGCTTCAGGACCTCGCGACCAAGGCGGCGCAGCTCCTTGGCTTGGAACGCGACCTGCCGCATGGACAGGCGGTGCGAATACAGCGCGCCGCGCACCTCGAGCGTCTCCACCACGTGGTCGAGCGTGTGCTCGGCTTGTTCGAGGTGACGATAGAAAGTGCCGTTCGGGCCGCTATCCATCATCTCGGCCATGGGTTCGACGTAGTTGTCGTAGGCTTGCAGCACATCGGTGTAGCGTCGGGAAAGAGGGAGGTGCGCATCGGCGGCCTTGGCCCGCTCGGCCAGTTCCAGGATTGCATGACGGTCCTGGTCGAGTTGCTGGCTGATCTGGCGGAAGAGTTCAGCCAGCTTGACCGCAGCACTGCGCATGCCGTCCGCCTGGTTCAGGGCGAGCGCATCGGCGAGCTGTG
This sequence comes from Azoarcus sp. Soil_N_20, assembly GCF_057656155.1. Taxonomy (NCBI): domain Bacteria; kingdom Pseudomonadati; phylum Pseudomonadota; class Betaproteobacteria; order Rhodocyclales; family Zoogloeaceae; genus Azoarcus; species Azoarcus sp. Soil_N_20. Next base: position 112,549 of record NZ_JBDGKX010000004.1, read on the forward strand.
CGGTGGCGTCCTTGATCGCATCGACCCGCGCCCGCAGCACCTGCGACAGGCCAAGCTCGTGCTCGCGCGTCAGCCCGCGCACGAACTCGAGCACCTGGGGGTGAAGTTCGAGCGCATTGCCGCGGGGCAGCAGGCGCAGCAGATCCGCATTGACCAGCTGGCGCAGGATGTCTTCCCGCTGTGCAGGCTCGAGGGTCGGGCAGGCACGGGCAATCACGGCCACGGCCTGCTCCGAGTCGAATGCCGGGAAGTCGCGTGTCAGCGGCACCAGGGATTCAATAATTTCCCAGTGCGTATAGAGGGCAAAGGTAAGGCTACGAGGGGACGCCACGGGACGAATTCTCCGAGCTGGAACTACGGACCATCGAGATGCGTGTCGTAGCCGCTCTCTTCGATCCCTCCGACATAGCTCGCGGGATCGGGTCATCGGTCCCGCGACAGCTGGCGCCGACGAACCAAGTCGGACTCGACGCACTGTCGTTCTCCTGATTGTTCATCCCGCTCCCTTAGTAATACTGCCGGATGTAGCTGTAGGCTTTCTCGAAGAGCTCCTCATCCGCGTGCAGCTTGTACTTGAAGAGCGCCTTGCGCAGGGCCTTCTTCACCTCACGCTCCCCAGCCTGCGTGCCCTGCCACCCCGGGAAGCGCACCAGGCGCACGATCTCGTCGATATCCGTGACCACTCGTTCGACGATGATAGGCGTCTCGGCCGTCCTGACCTCGTTGAACATCTCGGTCAACGCCGCCTTGCCGCGATCCTCGTCCTCTTCTGGCGGGACCTCCTTCTCGGCTTGCAGGGTTTCCTTGGCGATCTCCAGCAAAGCTTTCAGGAACTCCACGCTGTTGATTTGCCCGGACTCGAAGCGGTCTTTCAGCGCATCGAGCCGTTCAGACAGTTTCTTGAACTTGGGATTGCCGCCGTGGCCGCGCAGTCTGCGTTTGAGCTTGATCTCGATCTCTTTGGCCTTCTTCGGATCAGGGGTCGAGAGCACCGCTTCCAGCAGATCGGCGTCCAGCACCAGGGTGTCGAGGTCATCGCGCACGGCATCCACATGCACGTTCTGGTGGATCAACTCGATGGTCTTGGCGCCGAGCGAATGCCAGATCAGCTTACCGTGGCCGCTCGAGGGCTGCACCGACTGGTACACCTGCGACAGCCACTTGTAGTCCGTTTCGAACGGCCCCAGCACGGTGTCGGGTGACAGCGCCTCCCAGATCTTGTTGAGGACGCTAAACTCGGCGGCATAGTTGTCGCGTACCTCGCTGTTCGGCAGGCAGTCCTGCGCCGCGCTCAGGCCCTCGTAACCTTGCTGGCTGCGGTCAATGCCGGCAAAGAACGCCACGCACTTCTGCATGGCCTCGGGCAGCTTGTCCTTCAGCTCCTGGATGTTGCTGACCACCTGCTTGACACTCTGGTCGTCAAACTCCAGCGCCGCCGCCACGTCATCGAAGATGCCGAGGTAATCCACGATCAGGCCGTGGGTCTTCTGCTCGGAATAGGTGCGGTTCACCCGGCAGATCGCCTGCAGCAGGGTGTGGTCCCGCAGCGGTTTGTCCAGGTACATCGCCTGCAGAATGGGCGCATCGAAGCCGGTCAGCAGCTTGGCGGTGACGATGATCAGCTGCAGTGGGTCGGCGGGGTCGCGAAAGCGGTCGAGCAGCCGTTCTTCCTCATCCCGCGAACGGTCATAGGGCGCGTACTCCGGATGGTCCTTCTTGTCGGCCGCCTGCACCGACATCACGATGTCCGTGGCCTCCGCCGGCAGCAGCTTATCCAGCTCGGCCTTGAACAGCAGGCAGGACTCACGATCGAAGGTGACGATCTGACCTTTGAAGCCGTTGGGCTCCACCTTGGTCTGGAAGTGCTCGACGATGTCCTCACAGATCTTGCGAATGCGCTCGGGCGTTTTCACCAGCACTGCCATCTTGGCGGCGGTCTTGGCGAGGTTGTCCTTGTCCAGGTCCGACAGACCGCCGGTCAGATCCTTGTAGGCAGCGTCGAGCGCAGCCTTGTCGATGTGCAGGTCGATCAGGCGCGGCTCGAAGTGCAACTTCAACGTGGCGCCATCGCGGATCGATTCCTCGAAGCCGTAGCGGCTCAGGTAACCCCGACCGCTGGCCAGGTCCTCATCGGCACCGAAGGCGTAGAAGGTGTTGCGGTCGGCGCGATTGATGGGCGTGCCGGTCAGGCCGAACAGAAACGCGTTGGGCAGCGCCTCGCGCATCTTGCGGCCCAGGTCGCCTTCCTGCGTGCGGTGGGCTTCGTCTACCAGTGCAATGATGTTGCTGCGGTCGTTCAGGCTGCCCGATTTTCCGTTGGGAGCCTCGCCGAACTTGAAGATCGTCGTGATGATGATCTTCCGCACGTCCTGCGCCAGCAGTTGCTGCAGCTTCTCGCGCGTGCCGGCCTTTTCCAGATTTGGGATGTCCGCGCCGGTAAAGGTGCCGGTGATCTGCGTATCGAGGTCGATGCGGTCGACCACGATCAGCACCGTGGGGTTCTTCAGGCCGGCGTGCATGCGCAGCTTCTGCGCCGCGAACACCATCAACAGCGACTTGCCCGAACCCTGGAAGTGCCAGATCAGGCCTTTCTTGGGGTAGCCCGCCAGCACCCGCTCGACAATCTTGTTTGCGGCCTCGTATTGCTGATAGCGGCAGATGATCTTGATGCGCCGCTTCTTCTTGTCCGTGGCGAACAGGGTGAAACTGCCCAGGATGTCGAGCACCACGTTCGGCCGGAGCATGCTCTCGGCCGACAGCTTGAGCGACTTCAGCGGATGGTGCTGCGCGTTTGCCGACTGAGCGCCACTGTCCAGGTGCCACGGCCCCCAGTCCTTGACCGGTAAACCGATGGAGCCGTAATGGTAGGCCTTGCCCTCGGTCGCGACGGAAAACACATTGCAGACGAACAGCTCGGGGACGAACTTTTCGTAGTCGTCATGCACCTGCACGGCGCCGTCCACCCAGCTGATGCACTTCTTGACCGGGGTCTTGGCCTCGATCAGCACCAGCGGCAGGCCATTCACCAGCAACACCAGATCGGCGCGGCGCTCGGTGGGGCCGGCACGGTAGGTGAATTGCTGGGTGACGATGTACCGGTTCTGCGACAGATCGTCGAGGTCGATCAGCCGCACCGGCACATGCTCGTTGTTCGGGCCGAAGGGCATGGAGCGCTCGCCGCGCATCCAGGCGGTCATTTCCTCATTGGCGCGGATCAGCCCATCTGAGCGCACCGACAGCACAATGGCGCGCAGCTTGTAGAGTACTTCGTCGGCAAGGTCGGGCTGGGCTGCGATTGCGGGGTTCAGGCGGATGAGCGCGTCGCGCAGCCAGGGCTCGACCAGCACTTCCTGGATCTGGCGTGGTACCGCCGACGCCGCCGCGTAGCGCCAGCCGATGCCTTTGGGGCTGGGGCCATAACTGGCGAGCGGCTCCTGAGCGGTGTTGGCCGGTGGGGCTTTGCTCGGACCAGCAAGCAAGTCGCGGACGTAGGCTTCGACAGTGTTGGACTCGTTAAACAATGCTTCTCCCAATGCTCTCGCCGAGAACTAAAGAAAGTCCAAGGGACGCGGAACGTTGCCGCTCTTTCAAAGCATCAATCGTCACGTCAATCTGGTTGATCGCATTGGCGATCTCGACTTGCTCGTCCAGCGGCGGAAATGGAAAGAGCATCGCCCTGAAGCGTTCTGCAGACAGATGGGGGATCGTGGTTTCCCCCGTCACAGCTACGAACTTGCCGGTCCAGGAGTAGTACTGAAGGCAGTGAAGTAAGTACCGAGGCTCATCTTTATCGGAAAGACGTCGAAGCCTGTGAAGTGCCTTTTGGTAGCAGGCACCTGGAATCTCGCCTTTCCACATGGCGGACTTGCCGACATGCCGCCCCTCGCATGCAAGAATGTCTCCGTAGCGCAGTCCAAATTTTTCCTTTTCTCTGGGACTGAATGCCATTTCAGCGACATCGTCGAGCTCCAGCTTATTCCACTGAACGTTTGCGTTGCGGAGGTAGGGAGTCTGGCTGGGAGCGGATCTCGCTGTCTCGGACATCATCTTACCCAATTGAACCTGATACCTCTCTCCCAGAGGAATTAGCGCCCATGTCTTAGGCAGCGAGCCAATTTGTGTGATCGTGCGCTCGTCCCCACGGGCCCCTTGTTCAAAGAACTGAGTAAAAGCTGCACGTCGCATTCGCTCCGCATCTGTAATCGCTTGAAAGAGCGAATCCGAGGATTTGTACCAGGCATCCAACAGCAGCAGAATTCGGGCCTGTTCCTCCATTGACGGCAATCCAAACTCAAAGTCCGCCAAGCTAGACCAGCTTGTTCGCGGACTCAGCGAACCGGCCGATGTACCCACCGCGTGATCGAAGAAGGCATCAGTCTGGCAAATGAATGGGAGCAATCCCGGCAGTAGAGCCTGCGCGTCCTTGGTCTCCAGCACATAGATGTCGCCGGAGCACACACCGGCGAATTCCGCCACCGCAACCTTGCGCTGGTAGGCGCGGCGCTTGCCGAACAGCACCTGTCCGGGCTGAAACACGCTGGTAAAGGTCACGCCGTCGGCGACACTGCCCCAGCTGCGGATGCGCAAATCGTTGGGCTCCAGATGTTCGAGGCCGATGTAGCGCTCAAATCCAGCGGCCAGCGGATCCGGACTGCGCGCCTTGGAGAGCCGCACCACATCGCCAAACTTCACTCGACGCCAGCCAGGTTTGAGATTCGCGGTCTGTTCAGGCATCGCCGCCTTGCTCCTTCTCGTTTTCGTCTTCTGCGCCCACGGTGTGGTAGGCCCGGTGGGGGTGCTTTTCACTTTCCGGGTACCGCAAGGTCAACACGCCGGCTTCGCGCATGGGCTTGAGGTGCAGCCGGGCCAGTTCGCGGGCGTCGCTGCGGCCGAGCAGCTGGCGCAGCTCCTGCGCGGTGTAGGCGCGCAGCGCGCACAGATCGCGCATCAGCGCGCGCACTGTGGCTTGACGCGGTTTCTTGCCGGCGGCCTGGATGCGCTGACGCGATGCCTCCGGAATCCCCACAAGTGCTTGTGGGGATTGTTTATCCGGCTTGTGGGGATTACCAGAATCCCCTGCTGCGCCGGCCGGGCTTGTGGGGATTTCAAGCGGCAGTTCCCGCTGGGTCGCGTTACGCGCCTCGGGGCGGTCCGCCCACTTCAGCGTGTAGTCGGTGCGACTGCCGGCGCCCTGTTTTTCCAGCAGGCCCCGGTCGCGCAGGCGGCGCAGCACCAGGCTGGCTGCGAGCGTGTCCAGTCCGCAGAGATCGCGACTGGCGGTGTTACGCATCGCTCGCCACTTTAAAGCGGAAGCTTTGCTTCAGATCATTCATCCATGAAGGATCGATCAGCCCGTCATGCTGCAGGCGCCCGACCACGATGCCGGGATGGACGCCGATCTGCAGGGCAAACTCGATCACCGCTGCCTTGCTGCGCAGGCCGGGCAGCAAATGCGCACATTGCGCTGGAATCAGGCGGTTGCCGGCCCACTGGTTGGCTTCGTGCTCCTGCGGGTCATCCGTATGCGCGGCATTGGGGTCGTCGAGAAAAATGGATTTCTTGTCGGCATGGCTGTTGGCGTGCAACAGGATGTGGGCCGCCTCGTGGAAGAAGGCGAACCAGAACTTGTCGTTGGTCTTGCCGTACAGCGAGAGCTGGATCAGCGGGCGTGTCGGCCCCAGCCAGCGCGCCACGCCGCTGACATGGGCGCGGGGAATGGCCGGCACGAGTACCAGAAGAACGCCGGCTTCGTGCAAGAGCTTGCGCACTTGAGGCTCAAAGACGTCGGGCGCCTCGCAGGTCAGGCCGCGAATGGCGTTCAGGGCATTCTCGAAACGGCCTTTGTCGTATTTCGGGCCGTCCAGCTTTTCGGCTTGCTGCTCACCCAGGCGCAACCAGGCCGAGATGGCGCCCACATCGCATTGCTCGGCGCGGCTGCGGCGAAAAGCCATCTGCATGCTGCCATAGTGGGCGCGCCAGTCGTCGGGGGACGCCACGCCAAAGAAGCGCAGGCAGGCTTCGACCAAGCCGGGCTTGTTCCTGGCATCCACACGCTGTTTGGCAATGGCGCCACTGCTCATGATGTCCTTGAGCGGCAATTCGTCCAGCCATGGCACCCATCCGGCATGGCGCTCGGCCGCTTCCAGGCGCGCCTTGTGTTTCTGGTAGTTGGCCTCGCGCGTGAGCCAGAAGTCCATGGTGCTGCCGAGCACACGTTCCAGACGCTGGGCCGCATCTACCGTCACCGGGACCTTGCCGTTGATGAGCTGGCTGATGTGTTTTTCGCTGTAGCCCAGGCGCTGGGCCAGTTCGGCTTGGGTCCAGCCGCGTTCCTCGGCGATGTCGAGGATGGATTCGCCAGGTGGGGAGACCCAGTCTGGCGCAAAGGGAGCACTCAGTTCAGTCATGGTAATCCCCTATGTATTCGATGCAGACGATGGTGACCCGGGACCAGTCGATCCCGCCGTCCGGACGGGTTGGACATGGATCGTGGGCTGGGGCGAACACCAGACGCCAGCCGCCGGTCAGATCGAGCGCGAACTGCCCCGCACGGTCACCCTTGAGTGGGTGAGGGTTGCCAGCAACCAGCTCGCTCACCCGGCTTGCGGAATCCAGATCGCTCAGGCGGTTGCGCAGTTTGCGCGAGCAGGCCGCTCCGAGTTTCTTCTCGGCGACGGCCTGCTTTTCGCACAGCTCGCGGAGCTTCTTATCCTGGTATCGAATCTCCAACCGCCACTCCGAATGATATTCATCTTTACCTGTTAGGTAAAGATTAAATTGTGGTTTTACGAACGACTATCCGGATGTTCGGTGTCTGAAGTTCCGTTTTTTGGAACAGCCTGACGAGCGCGAGCGGCAACACTAAGCACTCCCGATGCGTCGGGAGTCCACTAACTCTTGCCTCGCCAAGGAGATGAAGATGAGCAAACCGAAACCGAACAACACCAACCGCAAGCCGATCAACAAGACCGACTTGGCCCGCATACAGTCGGCGGTCGCGAAAAAAAACGACGGACGAGTGCCCAAGGGAAGTTACGTGGGTCGCATGCAGAAAGTGGCCGAGCGAAACGCCATCGATTCCAACGACCAATGAATCCCCGACATTCTGCAGGAGAATGACCATGTCACGCAAAGACGATCTCGACAATCATGCGGATCAGTTGAACCCGAACAATGATACATACTGGGAGTCCCGCGGTTGGGACGAACGCCCGGATGACTGGGAGGACAGAGTCGAAACCGACGCTTTACTGCCGGATGGCAACGACTAAGGTTCACTGAGCCAGGCAGGCCATGGGGTGTCACCGCTGGCAACCCCACCGGCCTGCTTCATGCGTTGCAAATGTTCGTTCCACCAGTAAAGGTACTCCGCGTCGTGCAAGAGAACTTGCTTGCCCCTCTTGGCGGTATTGACCTTCACCAGTAACACCTGAAACAGGGCAGTCGCGACGTAAAGTGGCGTGATGGGCGGCGGGCAGCCGTCTTTAGGTGACACGAAAAACGCATGCCGGAGTTGTTCGAAGTTCTTCAACGACAGGTGCTTGGTGCCATCCCGCCAGTTGACGAGGTTGCTTTCGGACTCGTTGCACACGGGCACGAGGTCCCTGAGCCCCGGGCGCGTGTCGGGCCACCTGCAGTACCTATGGCGATGGTGCATCGCGTAGAGCAGGTCTATCAGCCGCGAAACCGGAAAGCGCATGGGTTCACGACCACGCGGATTGGCCTGGACGCGCTCAATATCGGCGAGTGGTAACAGCAGACTGAACACCGGGCGACGCTGCATCTGGGGAAAATGATGCGATTGAAGTTCGATGTCCCATTGGGCAAGCAGCGAGAACAGCAGGTTGGCTGCAACGCCAGAAGCCGGCTTCTCAAGCTCAGACCATACTTTTGCCGACTGTGCGCCTTGCAGCAACTCGGGGCTGGCGTTGGGTGCTTCGTCGTGATTGCTCAAGAAATGCCGGGAGTCGAGCCACTCGGTGTCGAGCAGCGTAATTTTTGCCTTTGCAAAATCACCGCTCTCGCGAGCACTGATCAGCGTGATGCCCAGTTCGTCAATGCGCCTGGCGAGAGCCATTGTCAGCGGATACTCGATCGTTCCTTGCATCTCGGTCTCATAGATCATGCCTGCGGTCAGCGTTCCGGGGTGGCCGGTGATCCAGGCGCTGATCTCGTCCTCACTGAATTGACACTGCCGCAACTGATCCCGGGCGCGCTCTTCGGAGTGGCGTCGGGCGCGTGAAATGGTCGATTCCCGAAGACCTTTCTCCAGGGCCTTGCCCAACCCCCTCGCAGTGATGCCGGTCTGTTCAGCAAGAAACGGAATCCGCTTCCTGCCTGAGGCGTACTCGTAATAGCGTAATACGGCCTCTTCCAGCACGACCGGGGCCTCAGGAAATGGTCGAAGCGCGAGAGAGATTCCCTTCAGGCTCGCTACCCGGTTGTTCGAGCGCGTTCAGCGTCTCGACCAGGGAATCCATCTGCTGCCAGAAGTCTCGCCCATGCTCTTCCCATGCGGCCCATGCTTCGGCAAGGCCACCGGGATGTGCGCCATCGTCAGCTCTTGAGGCGCCGGCTGGCCTTCGTTTCACGTAGAGCGGAATCGAGAGGTTTCCGGCGTTCTTCTGAAGCTCGGCGAGCGTTGTTACCCTGGCGAAGCCCGGTTCATCGGCGAAGGCTTTGAAAGCGCCGAGAATGCGCTGCTGGTGTTCGGGTTTGAGGAAGCTTTGTGCTCGTTCGCGGGCTACTTCGTTCACCGCGTCAATGAAGACCACTTTGTTTTTTCGCGCAGCCGCTTTCTTGCGGTTGCAGATGACGATGCACGACTCCATCGGCGAGTTGTAAAACAGGTTGGGGCCGAGACCGATCACGGCCTCCACCCAGTCCTGCTCGATCATTCTGGCGCGCATGGCTTGTTCTTCATTGCGGAACAGCACGCCATGAGGCCACAGCACAGCACAGCGGCCCTTGGATGTTAGGCTGGTCAAGATGTGTTGCTGGAAGGCGTAGTCGGCGCGGCCCTGTGGCGGCGTGCCCAGATGATTGCGGCCCCATTTGTCCTGAGCCCAGGCTTCGCGGTCCCATTGCTTGATGGAGTACGGCGGGTTGGCCAGGATTACGTCGAACTGGCGCAGGCGGTCGCCCTCGATGTGCCTGGGGTCGGCCAGGGTGTCGCCGCGGATGATTTCGAAGTCCTCCACGCCGTGGAGGAACAGGTTCATGCGGGCGATGGACGAAGTGATGAGATTGCGTTCCTGTCCGTACAGCTTGAGCGTGCGGTACTCACCGCCGGAGCGCTTCACTTCGTCCAGCGCCGAGATCAGCATACCGCCGGTGCCGCAGGTGGGGTCGTAGATCGACTCTCCGGCCTGCGGGGCCAGCAGCTGCGTCATCAGGTGGACGACGGTGCGGTTGGTGTAGAACTCGGCCGCCGTGTGCCCTGAATCGTCCGCGAACTTCTTGATCAGGTATTCGTAGGCGTTGCCCAGCTCATCCTCGGGCACGCTGGCCACCGACAGCGTCTGGGTGGAGAAGTGCTCAATGAGGTTTTTCAGCGTTTCGTCGGGCAGGCGCTCGCGGTTAGTCCACGGGGCGTCGCCGAAGATGCCGTCGAGCAGATCGGGGTTGGCTGTCTCGATCGTGCGCATGGCTTTTTGGATGGCGGCGCCGACGTTTTTTGGAGCCTGGCGCACATCGTTCCAGTGCCCACCGTCGGGGATCTGGAAGCGGTGGTTTTCGGCGAACTGGGCATAGGAGAGATCGCCGTTTGAGTTGGCCAGCGCCGCCTGGTATTCCTCTTCCCATACATCCGATACGCGCTTGTAGAACAGCAACGGGAAGATGAACTGCTTGTAGTCACCGGCGTCGATGAGGCCGCGCAGCAGCACAGCGGCGCCCCAGAGGTAGCTTTCCAGCTCTTGCTGGCTGATGCGTCTGCTTGGGTGCCTCATTGCAGCCATCCCCCTTCAGTCATAACCTGTGCAAGCCGAACTTCGGCCTCGCGACAGCGGGTGAGCGCATCCTTGAATGCTGCGATGGCTTCGGGCAGGGGCGGGATGTCTTCTTGCAGCGGCGGGAGGACGTAGCGCGAGATGTTCAGCGTCCAGTCTTCGGCTTTGATCTCGTCGAGGGTGACCACGCGGACCGCGTCCTGCACACCGGTGAAACCACGATACCAGCCGAGGATGTCGGCGGCGTGCTCGGGCTCCAGATAGTTTTGCGCGCGGCCCCGGCGGAACAGTCGTGAGGCATCGGCGATCAGGACTTTTTTCTTGCGCGTGGCCGGTTTGCGCTTGCGCAGGACCAGGATGCACGCGGCAAGGCCAGTGCCGTAAAACAGATTGGGCGCGAGCCCGATCACGGCCTCGACCAGATCCATCTCCAGCAGTTTCTGGCGGATGCTGCCTTCCACGCCTTTGCGGAACAGTGCCCCTTGGGGTAGCACCACGGCCATCCGGCCGGTTACGTCAGCCATCGACTTGACCATGTGCTGCACCCAGGCAAAGTCGCCGCTCGATGACGGCGGCAGCCCGGCAAAGTTGCGGCCGAAGGGATCATTCAGCCAAAGGTCTTCGCCCCACTTTTCCAGCGAGAACGGCGGGTTGGCGATCACGCAATCGAAAACGGCCAGGCGGTCGACGTCGAAGAAAGCGGGGTTGCGCAGGGTATCCCCCCGCACCACCTGAAAATCCTCGATGCCGTGCAGGAACAGGTTCATCCGCGCGATTGAAGAGGTGGTGAGGTTCTTTTCCTGTCCGTACACCTTGCCCCACAGACGCTTGACGTCGCCGTGCATCTCTTTGACGTGCTGCACGGCGGCCAGCAACATGCCGCCGGTACCGCAGGCCGGGTCGTAAATGGTTTCGGCTTCCTTCGGATCGAGCATGTCGATCATCAGCCGCACCACGCTGCGTGGGGTGTAGAACTCGCCTGCCTTTTTGTTGGTTGCGTCGGCGAACTTCTTGATCAGGTATTCGTAGGCATCACCGACCAGGTCCGAATCGACGTTCTTGTTGCCAAACGGCAACTTGGAGAAGTGCTCGATCAGATCCTTGAGCAGGGCATCCGATAGCCGGTCCTTGTTCGACCACTGCGCGTCACCGAACACGCCATACAGGGTTTCCGGGTTGGCCTTCTCGATCTCGCGCATCGCCCGCTGGAGCGCTGCACCGACATTGCTCGCCTTGGTGCGCACGTCGTTCCAGTGGCAGTCCTCAGGAATCTGGAAGCGATGTGATTCCGGGAACCAGGCCAGTTGCTCGTCGCCGGTCTCGTCGACGATCTCCTGGTATTCCTCGTCCCAGACGTCGCAGATGCGCTTGAAAAACAGCAGCGGGAAGATATAGGTCTTGAAGTCTGCGGCATCCACCGGGCCGCGCAGGATGTTTGCCGATTCCCAAAGATGGGATTCAAGCTGGGCGAGCGTAATCGTTGAATGCTGCAAGACGAAGGTCCGATGTCATGATGTGCGCCGGATTATCGCAGACTGGGCGGCAAAACCTTTTCCCTGCTCGACCAAGAAGGGCTGCAACTTCTTGATGATGGCCGCTTCCAGCTCCGACTCATGCGACTGGGCTGCCTCGCGAAGGTCGAGAAAATCGAGCACATACGGATGCTTGATGACATCCATCGGGCGCTCGACGGTCTGCCCCACACTGGCCCGCTTCAGCATGCCGGCCTTGTCCCGGCTTTTCAGCAGGCGCGCAAGCAGTTGGCTGTGAATCGGTCGTGCCAATACCTGCTGGCTCTAGTTGCAGCGCTCGGCCTCGATCTCGTAGAACAATCGCTCGGCACGGTGCTCGATCATGCTCAGGCTGCGGTAGTGTGACCAACTCAGATTCGGCGAGGAGCCCTTGAGCGCTTCTACGGCCTCCAGCGCGGCAGAGATGTCTGCCAGCTCGCTGGCCTAGTCAAGCTCGCTCAATTCGTCACAAGCCTTGTGACGAATCTCGGGGTACGGTTCGCGTAGGCCTTTACATCGGCCCAGATCGGCGCCGCAGCCACCATTTCATCAGTGATGCCGTGGATCTCGATCACCGCGAGCTCGACGATCTCCGCGTGCTCGTCGAGTCCGGTGGTTTCGGTGTCGAGGGTCAGCGCATTGGCCCCCAGCCAGGCACGGACCTGCCGGCTGATCGCCGCGTACCTGGGTGAGCTCGTCGCGCAGCTTCTGGAGTTTGGTTTCGGCGATCGCCGCCGTTTCGCCGCCTTGCTTTCGAGCGCTTCGTTGCGTGACTTGGGTCAATCACATAATAATCATAATAAAATTATTATGATTATTACTTGGTCATTATTCCGACCCCACCTGATTTGCGCAGCTGCGCTGTGTAACTTGCAGGAAACCCGTTTTGGACAGCCACCGCGCTCGATTACACGCTGCGGGCGCCGAAAACTCGCCGCAAGACAGGCAAGGAGGTCGGCGCCGGCACAGTCTCGGCTCAGACGGGTCGTATCAGCCCAGGACGATCGGATATCGCGGTCGACCCCGCCACTGCTTTGGTGGAGATCACCATCACGCTAAACGCTTGGCGAGGTCCTCTGCGCGGGGATGGTAGTACCGCATTAGCATTCGTGGGTCTTTGTGTCCTGTGATCTTCGTCAGATCGTGCATCGGGAATATCGCCGCCAGACGCGATGTTGCCTCGTGCCGCAAGTCATGGAAACGGAGGTCGATGAGGAATCGCTCGTCCGGTCGCTGCTTCGTTTCTTCGCATTCATCCAGGTAGAGTTTTCTGGCGCGGGCGACCGCACGCTCGAATGCCCTCGTGACAGCGTCGCTACGGATACTGAAAACTCGTCCGCCATGGACTGCGGACTCACCGCCTCTGGCGTCTCTCAGACCTTGGAGGACCGCGACTGCCTTGGAGGATAGCGGCACATTCCGGGCTGTGCCGTTCTTCGTGGAGGGAAGGTGCGCTACGCGCCTTGTGAGGTCGACATGCTCCCAGCGGAGGCCGACGATTTCGCCACGACGCATCGCAGTCTCGACTGCCAGCCAGATTATTGAGGGGAGGAGGGTAGAACCGCTCGCCGCGACGACTCGTTCCAGTTCGCCTTGCTCGGCCCGCCGGTTCGACTCACTGTATTCGGGGCCAACGGCCTCTGTGGACTCGGAGGAGGCAATGCGTCGGGAACGTGCGTTGTTAGGTTGAGGCTTGCGGACCAGCTCCACGGGATTGGATAGGCTCTCCATGCCCCATTCCTTGCGACCGACGCTGAAAACGTGCGACAGCACGGAGAGACGACGTAGCACCGTCGCTGGCTGATAGAGCTTCAACCATTCATCGCGGAGCTTTGCGAGGTCGGTGCTGCGGATCGAGGCGAGGGGGCGCCGGGCGAGTTCGAGCGCCTTGCAGATGCGGATAACGGAGGATTCCTGCGCCGCACCCTTCTTAGTCCGCGAGATCTCTTCCTCGTACCGCGTCAGTGCCTCATACAGCGTCGTTGTCTCGGCTTCGCCCCGGCTTACCCAGATCCCACGAGCCATTTCGGACTCGATCATGTTGGCCCAGGCGTCAGCTTCGGCCTTCGTGTTGAAGGTCTTGCTCTGTGCCGGGTAGCCTCGCCTGCGAATCTGCGCTTCCCATTGGTAGGGGCCGCGCTTGCGGAACGTTGCCATACTTCAATGCCTGCTTATGCTGAGTGTGGCAGGATTGTGGCAAATAACCCAATATGACGCTAGATAGCCTTTGTAGCTTGGCTCTGTTTTTACCTTCGCAATGCGGAGGTCGTGAGTTCGATCCTCATTCGGTCCACCAACACCCTCGAAGCCCGGACTCGCTCCGGGCTTTGTCTTTTCTGCGCGAAACGCCAGTACTGGCGAGGGTTACAGCGATTCGTGCGAGAGGCGAGGGGCACCTGAAACCCAGATTCGTCGTAAGCTGCACAAAAACGAGGCAGAGAGGGCTCTCAACGCTCTGTTTGTGCGAAAAGGCGGTTTCGCACGCGCTCTATAGCAATCCACATCTGCCTTGACGTCTGCCGTCAAGCACGATGGATCGCTACCCGACAGGTAATGAACACGCCAGATTCCTTGCCGGGGCGACCGCCTGCCGATGTGCACTGGCGCACAGACACCCGCCACGATGGCGACCAGAGTTGGCACTCGACGTACTTGTGACCGGTGCCTCGACCAACGACATTCCGGCACGGGTGCGGAGCAGCCGCACCGGGGTCTTTTCCGACATTCGACGCCAGGGAGCATGCTTCATGCACACCCACAGTTGGTCCCGTGCCCTGTCCTCGGCTTTGCTGAGCGCCTTGCTGCTGGTCGGCTGCGGCACGACAGTCGTCAACCCGGTGACGGGGCGCGCAGAGCGCACGGTCATGGACGAAGCCACCGAGATCGCCGAAGGCAGGAAAGCGCACCAGCAGGTCCTGGCCGAGTACGGCGCCTACGCGGATCCTCGGTTACAGGCGTATGTCGACAGGGTCGGGCAGAATCTCGCGCGACTGTCTCACCGCGGCGGATTGCCCTGGACCTTCACCGTTGTCGACAGCCCGGAGATCAATGCCTTCGCGCTGCCTGGCGGTTATGTCTACATCACGCGCGGACTCATGGCCTACCTCGACAACGAGGCCGAACTGGCCGCTGTCGTTGGCCACGAGATCGGCCACGTCACTGCGCGCCATGGTGCACAGCGGGCCACCCGCCAGCAGGACGCCGGGCTCGGAGTGCTGGCGGCTACGGTGCTCGGTGCGGTGCTCGAGAGCCAGGGCGTCGGGGGCGCCGCCAGCGCGGCCGGCCAGATGTCGCAGGGCGTCGCCGCGGGCTGGCTGGCAAGCTACAGCCGCGAACAGGAACTGCAGGCCGACCAGCTGGGCGCGGAGTACCTGATGCGCAACCGCTACGACCCGGACAACATGGTCGCCGTCATCGGCGCGCTGAAGGACCAGGAACGCTTCGCCGCGGATGTGGCCCGGGCCGAGGGGCGTGCGCCGCCCGCAGGCGCCACCTGGCTGTCGTCGCACCCCAGCAACGACCAGCGCCTGGCCGACATCCGACGCTTCGCCGCCGGTTACCAGGGCGACTACGGCGACGATGGCCGCACCCGCTACCTGCAGGCGATCGACGGCATGAGCTTCGGCGAAGGCCGCACGCAGGGCGTGACGCGCGGGCGAAACTTCTTCCACGAAGAGCTGGGCATCGCGCTCACCGCGCCGCCGGGCTGGCGGATCCGGAACACATCCGAAGCGATCGCCGTCGTGAATGGGGCCGGCGACGCAGGCCTGATCGTGCGGCTGGTGCCACCCCAAGCGGGCAACACCCACGATGAGATCATACGCAAGCTCATCAGGCCGACAGAGGGGCGCGTCGAGCGGGGTACGCTACAAGGCCTGGCGACGACGCAGTTCAGTGGCGCGCGGCGCAACGACCGGGGCCAGACCGAGGCCGTGCGCGTACTGCTGGTGAGCGGGCCAGGCAATCGGAACTACCTGCTGAACTACGGCGCCCGCGACACTGCTGCGCTGCAGCGCGCAGCAGTCGGTCTTGCCGAGGCCCAGGGATCCTTCCGGCCGCTCAATGCATCCGAGCGCGCCGCTGCGCGACCGTGGGTGCTGAAGACGAAGCCCTACCCGCACGGCGGCTTCGCCGAGTTGGCGCGTTCGTCACCACTGGGACCGCAGGCCGAAGCGCAGTTGCGGCTTCTCAACAGCAGCTACGCCGGCGGTACTGAGCCGCGGCCGGGGCAACCGGTCAAGGTCGTGCGGTAGCCAACGAGCCTTGCCAGACCCGCGCTTGCGACATGGAAGCTCAAGCTATCCTCAATGGTGGTCGTCAGCGCCTTCCCTGACCGGATTGCGCGCGAGGAAAACCCGCACGAACAGGAGGTATAGGCGCTGAACGCGGTCACGACAGCGCCCACGATGAACGAGAGCGGAAAGAGCGGTCCTGCGAGTTCGGCGATCTGGCCGGTCAGCGCGAAAATGCCCGCACCGATCATCACGCCGGTGCCCATCGCCACCGCGCCCGGCAGTGTGATGCTGTTCTTCACGTAATCGTTCGGCATCGATTTTCCTTCTCAGGCTTACGGCGTATCGCCACCAGAGCAGCGGCAATCCCGTCACGCGCCCGAGTCCGAGCATCGCCCATAGGGTCCGGCCGAGGTCTCCGCTGACCGCCTCGCCACCGAAATGGGCGAGCAGGAAGCTCGCCAGAACGATGCCGGTCAGTGTCCTCAGATCGCCTTGACAGCCTCCGCCAGAAGGTCGCGGACATCGCCCGCCAGGGCAGTCAATTCGGCGTTTTCGATCGCCTGCATCGATGCCACCGGGTCGATGGCGCTGACCTCCACACCGGCCTCGACTTCGCGCAGGATGACGTTGCAGGGCAGCATCGCGCCAACGCGAGGCTCGATGCCGATCGCCTGATGCGCCATCTTCGGATTGCAAGCGCCAAGAATGCGGTAGGCCGGCATCTCGACATCAAGCTTCTTTTTCATCGTCGCCTTGACGTCGATCTCGGTCAGCACGCCGAAGCCATGGTCAGCCAGCGCCGTACGGGTGCGGGCGTCGACGTCATCGATACCCGCGCCGGAAATCACTCGATTGATTGTGTAAGTCATTGAGAACTCCTTTCACTCATTTCCGAAGATATTTGATCAGTGCGGCTATCGCCAAAACCAGCAGCACAAGGATCAGCAGGCCGATCAGCCAGCCAAAGCCCATTCCAAAACCCATTCCAGTGCCCATTTCGTTCCAGTTCATCATCTAAGCCTTCCGGTTTTCTGCCGTACGGAGCGGCTGCCAATCGTAGACCTGCCGGTGCCGCAGTCAGGACGACCCCAGCCAAAGCATTCGGATCGGCATCCAGATTGCCATGGCGATCATCATCATGTTCTCGGTCAGGGAGACGAAGCCGAGCGGTACGTTGCTCGATCCGCCGACGCAGGCGCACTTGAGCTCGCGCTTGTCGATGTAGACTGCCTTGAAGACCGAGGCCGCGCCGACGGTTCCGATGAACAGCGCGACGGGAGCCGCGATCCAGATCAGCTCGCCTGCGATCATCAGGACACCGGCCAGTGCCTCGCCGAAGGGATACACGTACCCGTAGCGGACCCAGCGTTGCGCCAGCAGATCGTAATTCAGGAACATCGTCGAGAAGCTCTCGATATCCTGGAGCTTCTGGATGGCGAGGATGCACATGCTAATCGCGATGAACCATTCCACGGCCCTGATGCTGAACACGGTGCCGAACGTGTACCAGCTGACCGACAGGGCCATCAGGAAGGCGACCGAGAAGATCGCGATGACCGGCTTGTAGCTGGTCTCGTCCGCGCCCTTGACCTCCTTGCCGAAATGGGCGCGAAGATCGTCATAGCCGCCGATCCGATCTCCATCAATGAAGGTCTGCGGGGTCGTCTCGACGGCATGCTCCTTCTTGAACGCTTCGGTCTCGTCCCGCGTCGTAAGCGGGTGATCCTCGACGGCGAAGCCCTGCCGCTCGAGCAGATCCTTCGACTTGAGCCCAAATGGGCAAAGATGGTCGGGCATGACCATCCGGTAGAGGGTCGCGGTCTTGCCGCGCTGATTCATAACCATGGGGCCTCCGTTCAGGGATTTCTGCCCGCTCGTTCGATTGTCCCCCGATGCCGCACTTGTAGAAGCCGCGGTAGCCGACGCGCAGGCCCTGATCTAGCTCGAACACGAGTTCGGCGTTCTCTCGCCAGCTGGCCTCCTCGCCGAGCGTTTGAAGCACCAGGGCATCAGGCTCACACTGGCACGAATTGCTGCACCGATACCCTGCGAAGGTCTATGTCTTTAAACAGGTTATTTATTGCAGCGCCCAGCGGGAGCACCATCAAATGGCCTTTACTATGTCGGCGCGCCCTTCGACCTGATGATGTACTCCTGGTGGAAACGGTGACCGGCGATGGCCCGACATGCCTCGTGCGGCACACCTGCACATCGGTGGCCATTCTAAATAGTGGCCGCCAAAGTTTCCGTTCGCTGGACCACATTGATGGCCGTCGCAACGAACATCTCGCCGCGATCACGACTACCCTATGGGGTTCAGGGCTGCAGCGACGTCAGGAAACGGAATAGCCCAGCTGCCGCTGGTGCTTGAGTGCCAGTAGCACCACCTCGTTTGCTGAATGGGCATAGAGCACGACGTAGCGCTCGAACACATACTCGCGCACGAAAGGCAGCCCGGCTTGAGCAGCCAGGGCCTGAACGCGCTCGGCGCGGACACGGGCTTGGACCGAGCGCCCAGCTAGGAAGCGGGCCGGCCGACCACCGCCCGGCGCCCAGGCGCGCACTGAAACCATCTCGCGGAGCTCGCCGCGACGTTGGCGAAACCGCGTGCGGGTCGAAGCTCGTGGACGGCGACAAGAGCATCCTCTTCGGCCAACGGTCGGTCTGCGAATAGATAGCCATTCATGTCCCACGCTGCCACCGTCGCTCCGGGGCGTTCAATCGGTCCTGATCAGCTCGCCCGCTTCGTTGAAGGCGTAGCGGAAACAGAACCACTTCTTCGTCTCCGACCCGGACTCGATCCGGAAGGCCGTAATCAGCCGCTCCCCGTCGGTTTTCAGGTAGATCGCCCCGTAGACCTCGACATTGTTGCGCGCCAGCTTGATGACGTCCGCCTTGAGCCCTTCGCGCTTTGCCGGTGAGGCATCGGTAGCCAGCGTGTCGATTTCCGCCAGCAGTTTGTTGACCAGCTTCTTGTCCTCGATCGCACGGGACGAGCGCTGGAGCTCCGTGGACAGGATCACCGGCGCCCCGCCGCGGCCGAATCCGCCCAACCGCCCCAGCAAGTCCGGGCGCGGATGGACGTGGCCCTCCTGGTCTCCGGAGGAGATGATGAAGGCCGCCGGATTCACTGCGGCCAGGAAGGCGTCGGTCACCTTTTCAGAGCCGTGGTGGCAGGACTTCATGACGTCCGAGCGGAAGGTTTTCTGCGCGGCGGCCACCATGTCTTCATAGGCCCGCGTTCCCTGCTTGGGAAATGTCCTCAGGCCCGTGTAGTGTTGCAGCAGGAACTTTTCCGCCGGCGCATTGAGATCACCGCCAAACAGGACACTGAAATGACCATACTTCAACCGAAGGAGCACGGAGTGTCCATTCTTCGTCTCGCCGTAGGTGTTCAGTTTCCGCAGGCGCGGCTTTTCTCCAGGCCCCATTTCGACGACCGGTCCCAGCACCTGGATGGTATAGCCGCGCCGGTCGGAGGGCCCGAAGCCCGGCATCCAGGCGGAAGCCTCCTCCTGCTGGGCATGCACCATGGATAGCATGCGGATATCTTTGATCCTGGGGTTCCCGAGTGCGGCCCGCATCACGCTGGGGAACAGGAAACGCTGATCGCCCGGGCCGTTTCCGAGGAGCTGCTCCACCGTCGCGCGGTCCGTCGCCAGCCCGGTGAGGTAGGACACGCCGGTTTCGGGGTCCGCTTCCAACTCCCCGAGCTTGGCCCAGGTGCCAGCCACCGGCCGTTCCACGATGCCATTGTGGTAGACGGTCTTGAACCCTATCTTGGGGTCCGCGAAGAGGTCCCGGAAACCGAGATAGTGGTCGCTGTCCGGATGAGTCATCACCGCAGCCGAGAAATTGAAGCCACGGTACGTCTGGAATCTGGCAGCCAGGAAGGCGCGCATGTTACCGCTCTCGCCGGCGTCGATGACGATGATGCGCTCTTCGGCGCCGGTCTCGGGAGAGAGCAGCACGGCGCCATCCCCCTGGCCCACGTCGACGAAGATGATCTCGAGCGGCCGCCGTACGATCGTGTTCTCCTTCGGGATGTACAGCGTCCTGCGCTTGGTCGGCGAGCGTGCCGCCCAGTCGATCTCCAGCCAGCCGTCATCGAGTTCGCGCTTGACCTTCAGGTAGTCGCCCCAGATCACCTCGCGAACCTTCTTGCGCGCGGCGTCGTACAGGAACGTCTTCTTGCCGTCTTTCCGCAGCGCAACGAACCGATGTCCCATGAGTCTCGCCTCGGGGTTTGGTGGGTAGCATGCGTATAGCACGTAGCGGCAAGCACATGCGTGTGCAACGGGTCGCTGGAACGGGATTGTCACGAAGAAACAGCTTCCGTTTCGTGAGCACCCCTGCTTATTTGTCGGTGACGGCGCCTTCCGACGCGCTGGAGACCAGCTTTGCGTACTTGGCCAGCACGCCTCGCGTGTACAGCGGCTTCGGTTGCGTCCAGCGCGCGCGGCGCTCGGCGAGCACGGTGTCCGACACACCCAGGCTGATCTCGCGGGTTTCCGCATCGATGGTGATGACATCGCCGTTCTCGACCAGTGCAATCGGGCCGCCATCGAAGGCTTCCGGCGTAATGTGACCGACCACGAAGCCGTGCGAGCCGCCGGAGAAGCGGCCATCGGTGATGAGGGCGACGTCCTTGCCGAGGCCCTTTCCCATCACGGCCGAGGTCGGCGACAGCATTTCGCGCATGCCCGGACCGCCCTTCGGCCCCTCGTAGCGGATCACGATGACATCGCCGGCGACCACTTCGCCGTTGAGGATGCCGGCCAGCGCCGCTTCCTCGCCATGATAGACGCGCGCACGGCCGGCGAAGCGCAGGCCTTCCTTGCCGGTGATCTTGGCGACCGCGCCGGTTGGCGACAGGTTGCCGTGCAGGATGACCAGGTGCGAGTCCTTCTTGATCGGGTTGTCGAAGGGACGAATGATGTCCTGGCCGGCCGGATAGTCGGCGACATCGGCGAGGTTCTCCGCGAGCGTCTTGCCGGTGACCGTGAGCACGTCGCCGTGCAGCAGACCGGCATCGAGCATGCGCTTCATCAGCGGCTGGATGCCGCCGATGGCGACCAGTTCGGACATCATGTACTTGCCGCTCGGACGCAGGTCGGCGAGCACCGGCGTGGTCTTGCCGAGTTCGATGAAGTCGTCCAGCGTCAGCTTCACCCCCACGGCGTGGGCCATGGCGAGCAGATGCAGCACGCCATTGGTCGAGCCGGCGAGCACGATGATCACCCGGATCGCGTTCTCGAAGGCCTTGCGGGTCATGATGTCACGTGGCTTGATGTCGCGTGCCAGCAGGTCCAGCACCTGCTGACCGGCGCGGAAGCAGTCCGAGGTCTTGGCGGTCGAGATCGCGTCCTGCGCCGAGGAACCCGGCAGCGACATGCCCAGGGCTTCGATGGCCGAGGCCATGGTGTTGGCGGTGTACATGCCGCCGCACGAGCCCGGGCCCGGGATGGCGGTGTCCTCGATTTGCTTGACCTGGCGCAGGCTGAGCTCGCCTGCGGCGTGGCGGCCGACGGCCTCGAACACCGAGATGATGTCGGTGTGGCCGGCACCGGGCCTGATGGTGCCGCCGTAGACGAAGATCGCGGGGCGGTTCAGGCGTGCGATGCCGATGAGGCAACCGGGCATGTTCTTGTCGCAACCGCCAATGGCGATGAGGCCATCGAAGCCTTCGCAGCCGGCCACGGTCTCGATGGAGTCGGCGATGACTTCGCGCGACACCAGTGAATACTTCATGCCCTCGGTGCCGTTGGCGATGCCGTCGGAGATGGTAATGGTGTTGAAGATAACCGCCTTGCCACCCGCCGCGTTGGCACCCTTCTCGGCCTCTTCCGCGAGCTTGTCGATATGCATGTTGCACGGCGTGACATTGGCCCAGGTCGAGGCGATGCCGATCTGCGGCTTGTTGAAATCGTCGTCGGTGAAGCCGACGGCACGCAGCATGGCACGCGCCGGGGCGGCCTCGATACCGTCCACCACCTGGGAGGAATACCTGCGCATATTGTCGGTGATGGCGGTCATCTCGATAATCCCTGGAGTCACTTGCGCAAGCGCGCCGCCAGGTCATGACGGCGCAACGGATGGGCCAAGGCTTGTCCAGTCATGGGTCACGGAACGTGCGCAACAGCGGTAGCCGGGGACGCAGCTCCGAAGGGGGGCTGGGCCGCGCGGCGATCGTCGCCGATGCCGCGGGCGCGCCTCACCTGACCGTGATCGTGATCTTCTTCGACTTGATCGGCGGGTTATGGGGGATGTGGTTGTGGTCGCCCATCAGCAACTGCAGCGTGTGCCTGCCCGGCGCCAGATCCACCATCGCCTCCGATTCACCCGCGCCGAAATGCAGGTGGTTCCTGTCCGAAGGGATTGCCACGTCGGCCGGCGGCAGTTCCGTATCGATCAGGAGGTGATGGTGGCCCGTATTCGCGAGATCGACCCCCTTCGGCGCGACCCCCATGTTGCGTAGTCCGAACCAGACCCGGAACGGCCTTCCGGCCGGCATGACCTGGCCGTCCTGGGGCCAGCCGATGTAGAGATAGGCGTTCGCCGGGGCCGGGGTGGGGCCGGCGAAGGTGAAATCCGCGAGCACCAGGGCCACGATGGCGGCAACGAATGGCTTGTACATGGATCCGCTCCCAGTTTTTTCCCGACATCAAGATGAAATTGAAACCGCGGACGCCCGCGACCCGGTCGCTCAGGGCACGGTGATCGTGATCTTCTTCGAATGCACGGGTGGATCGTGTGGTACGTGGTTGTGATCTCCCAGCAGCAGCTGCAAGGTGTGCTTGCCCGGCGGCAACTCGATGCGCGCCTCGGTCTCGCCGGCGCCGAAATGGAGGTGGTTCCGGTCGGACGGAATCTCGCCGCCGGTCGGCAATTCGGTGTCGATGAGGAGGTGATGGTGACCGACGTTGGGAATTTCGACGCCTTTCGGGGCAACGCCCATGTTGCGCAAGCCCATCCTTACCCATAGCTTGCCGCCGGAAATGACGGCACCATCCGGCGGCCAGAGGATATAGGCTTCGGCATTCGCCGGTGCTGGCGTTCCCGCCGCAAACGCGGGCGCAATTGCCAAGGCTGCAGTCGTCAGTGCGGCAAGAGTGATTTCCCTCAACATTTTGCGCATCCTCCGCGAGAAATGTCTGACGCAAGCACCGGGCGGCGTCACCCGGCCGGTCCGCTCATGCTGATCACGAATTCAGATTAGGACGGAACTTCACAGAAAGATACATATAATGAACTGAGATATGGCGCGACTTCGACAGCCAGAACAGCAAGCGAATCCCGCCGGATTCGGCCATGTCTTGCTCCGCGCGGCTTCCCGAAGGGGTGAATGGCCCCATGACGCCGGAGAGTTGCGTTTCAGACGGAGGCTGCAAGCTCAACTGCCTAGCAAACGGGGTACGGACATGTGGCGAAAACTGCTCATCATGGGAATGTTGGGGGCGTGCGCTGGCGCGTCGGTTCAAGCCGGGGTCCTTCCGAAGGACAGCGCCGAGCAGTACGAACTCACGTTCTGGGACTCCATCAAGGACAGTGAGTACGCCAGCGATTACGAGGCTTACCTGAAGACCTACCCGAATGGCCGCTTTGCGGCCCTCGCGCGGGCGCGCGTCGAGCGCCTGCGCGCGGCGGCCCCCAAGACCGTGACGCCACCGCCAAGCGCGCAGCCGGTACCCGAGCGGCCGCGTCCGGCACCCGCTCCCGAGCGGGCGCGGCCGGCGCCGGCGACTCCCGCGCCGGCGACTCCCGCGCCGGAGCGGGCGCGCCCTGCGCCGGCGGCTCCGGCGCCACCGGCAGCCGCCGCGCGCGCTGCCGTAACCGCGCCCACCGAGGTCCAGGATTGTCCCGCCTGTCCGGTCGTGATCGAGCTGCCGCGGGGTGAGTTCGTCATGGGCAGCAACACCGACGATCCGAGCGAACGGCCGGCGCACCGCGTAGCGATCGGCCAGCCGTTCGCGATCGGCAAGTACGAAGTGACCAACGAGCAGTGGGCCGCCTGTGTCGATGCCGGCGGCTGCCCACGTTTGAGCGCTGACCCGAATGCCGCGAAGAATGCGCCGGTGCGCGATCTGAGTTGGAACGACGCGCACAAGTATCTGCAGTGGTTGAGCAAGGTCAGCGGCAAATCCTATCGGCTGCCGACGGAGGCGGAGTGGGAATATGCGGCGCGCGGCGGCACTTCGACGCGCCATTGGTGGGGCGCCCAGATGCGCACCGGCATGGCGAACTGCAAGGTCTGCGGTGACCCCTGGCAGCAGGATGCCCCGGCCAATGCCGGCTCCTTTGCCGCCAACCCGTACGGGCTGTACGACGTGAACGGCAGCGTGTGGGAGTGGGTCAGCGATTGCTGGCACAACTCCTTCAAGGGGGCGCCGGACGACGGCCGTTCGTGGGACGAGCCCAACTGCCGGACGCGGGTGATACGCGGCGGGTCATGGCGCGATGGCGCGGACTACATGCTGTCTTCGACCCGCTTCAAGTACGACGCGAGCGTGCGCCATTTCCAGAACGGATTCCGTGTTGCCCGCGACCTGAAGTAGCGCCCGGATGCCTTAGCGTTCGCGCGCGCGGGTCGTGATCTGGACGAAATCCGCGGCGACCCGCTCCTGTCCGTATTTCGCCGTGATCTCGCGCAATCGCTGATCCACCGCGCGCAGATAGTCCGCCCGGGATTCGGCTTCCGGACGCAGTTTGTCGAACAGGGGTACCGGGGTGGTGAGCAGCACGATCAGCTCGGTGCCGAACGGCTTCGAAATCGTCCACCCGGTCAGCGTTCCGATCGTGGCGCTGTAGTTGGGCGGTGCCTGGTGGGCCCTGGATCGCCGGCTCGGCACGAGATGGACGACGCTGCCATCGAGCACGTGATAATCGACGTGGACGTAGGATTCGTGCCCCGGCGTCGTGATGTCGGCAATCAACGCGTCGCCCTCGACCAGCTCCGCGTTGGCCGCGCGCATCCGGATCGATGCCGCCCGTCCGCTCTCGTGGTTCCTGCTCCAGTGGGGTGCGAACGACTCGATCACAATGCATTTGTCATCGCTCACCTGCTGCACGTCGGTGGTCAGGCTCGTCACGCCGGGGATTGCTGTCAGCTCGTCCTTCAGCCGCGCGACGCCGTAGCGCTCCGGCAGGTAACCCTGCACCCGGAGCGACTGCTCGCTGACCGCGGCGGTGAACACGGCGCACGGCACCTGCGCCAGCACGGGCGTGACCGCTGCCAGTGACAACGCGGGAATGGAGGGTGGTGCGGGAAGCGGTGGCGGCGCTGGTTCCACGACAGGGGCGGGAGGGTCGTCAGGCGGCGCATCGACGACGGGGGCCGTCGCCGTTTGCTGCGGCGTCACCGAAGACCCGGAATTCTGCCACGGTTCCCAAAAATAGCTGAGCACGGCAGCCAGCAACGCTGCGGTCGCGACGCTCGCGAGGCCGACCGCGATCGGTATCGTGATCTGGCGTTCGCCTCTCATCGCGACCAGGAATTGGGCGACGCTGCCGGTTCGTGTTTCGCGATCCAGCGACAGTGCGGCACGCAGGGCGCGCCACTGCGTGGCCGGCAGCTTTTTGGGACGTTGCGGCCGCAGGCCGGCACTGCGCGCCTGGTTCGCCGGCACCCGTCCGAACGGATGGGTGCCGGTCAGCAATTCGTAGGAGATGCAGGCGAGGGCGTAGATGTCGTCGCGCGGATCGGGTTCGCGGTGCTCGAGAATTTCCGGGCTCGCATACGCCGGGGTCAGGCCGCCCAGACTTCCCGCATCGAACACCGTAGCTTCCGCTTCCTCCTCCGAGCGGCGGAAGACGCGTGCGATGCCGAAATCGATGATCTTGACCTGTCCGTTGTCGGTCAGAAAAACATTGGCCGGTTTGAAGTCGCAGTGCACGAAGCCGCGCTCGTGGGCATAGGACAGTGCGTTCGACATGCCGGTGATGATGCGCAGCGCTTCCGGATAGGGCAAGCCGTGGAAATCCGGCGTACGCAGCAGGCGACTCAGCGGTCTTCCCGACAGATACTCCATGGTCAGGTACACCATCTGCCCGTCGCGATCGAAGTCATACACCGTGACGATGTTCGGATGGGCCAGCGTCTGCGCCTTCTTGGCTTCGCGCTGCAACGCGATCAGCGATTTCGGGTGGCCGCGGAACTGGACGTTCAGCACCTTGATGGCGATGTACGGATTGCGGTCCGATGCCTCGAGCTTGCGCAGGTCGAGCGCCTTGTACACCGTGCCCATGCCGCCGAAACCAAGGCACTCCTCCAGCCGGAAGCGACCATTCACCGTATCGCCGAGCCCTTTGATGCGGTCCGGTTCGACACCGGCCGGGGCGGGCTGCGATGCGCCACCCGCCGGCGGCGCACCGGCCCCGGGCGTGATCAGCATGCGGGTGTGATCGACCCCCGCGTCCGGTTCCGGCTCCGCGAGGTGTTCGATCCGACGATGCACCTCGTCGTACACCTCCGGCGGCAGCGGGAACTTGGTGTTCTCTTCGCTGAGCACTTCGAGGAGTTGCGTGTAGTCGGTTTTTTCCGTCTCCAGTACACGGTCGATCTGCGCGAAGAACTCGTTAGGAGACAGGCCTCCGTCCCGAAAGGCGTGAATCGCGTGCGAAAGACTAGCCATGCGGCTCCCCTCGGTTTGCCACGAGTCTTCGGTGCCCACGTTCTGTTCCGATCGCGCATGCGAGGGTGAACCGGGCGATGGTACGGGTTGATCGATGAATGCGCATCGGGCGCTCCGGTCGGTCAGGAGCCGCGCCGACGGCGTCCCCTGCGCCAATTCCTCAATCTGAGTCTCCAACGAAAATATAGCCCATATCCATGGCCTTGGCCCGCCGCGCAGCGTGGGATTGCGGTCGTTTCCGGATGGCGCGAAATGCGCGGGCGCCAAGGTGTTGCCATCCGGCAAACAGTGTGCCGGCGATCTGTTTGCTGGCACCAACCAGTTGGCGCCGGCCGGCCGCGAGCAGGTGTGACAGATTGCCTGATGTTTAATAAAAAGTTTAATAATTTCAATGTATTGAAGAATATTTTCACGCTGCGAGTGGTTCTGGCACGGTCCCTGCGATAGGTTCGTCGAGCCCGAGAAAAGTGCTCGAAGCAAGACCCAACCAAGCTGTAATCGACCCTTTAGGAGAACGACCATGAAAACCCTCACCATCAACGACCTCCCCCTTACCGAAGAACTGGACCGCAAGGCGATGGGCGAAGTGCGCGGCGGCATCAAGTACGGTGCCCCGTTTGCGCCCTACCACTGGGGGGGCTACGTCGATGCCTCCAGCGAAGACTTCTCGTTCAATGCCGTGCAGCAGATCAACCAGGGCCAGAGCGTGGTGACCAACGTCGGCAACAACGTCGCCGTGCTGGGCGGCTTCGCCTCGCCGTCGGTGCCGGTCACCGCCACGCAGAACGCCAACATCAGCAACCACGTGAATTTCTGAACATTCCGTGCCGGCGCGGAGGGATGTCCTCCGCGCCACCAACCCCGAGCTGTAATCGAGACCTTAGGAGAACGACCATGAAAACCCTCACCATCAACGACCTCCCCCTGACCGAAGAACTGGACCGCAGCGCGATGGCCGAAGTGCGCGGCGGCATGATGTACGCTGCCCCCTACTACTGGGGTGGCTACGTCGATGCCTCCAGCAAGGACTTCTCGTTCAATGCCGTGCAGCAGATCAACCAGGGCCAGAGCGTGGTGACCAACGTCGGTAACAACGTCGCCGTGCTGGGCGGCTTCGCCTCGCCGTCGGTGCCGGTCACCGCCACGCAGAACGCCAACATCAGCAACCACGTGAATTTCTGAACATTCCGTGCCGGCGCGGAGGGATGTCCTCCGCGCCACCAACCCCGAGCTGTAATCGAGATCTTAGGAGAACGACCATGAAAACCCTCACCATCAACGACCTCCCCCTGACCGAAGAACTGGACCGCAAGTCGATGGCCGAAGTGCGCGGCGGCATGAAGTACGGGATGCCCTTCGCCCCCTACTACTGGGGCGGCTACGACGCCTCCAGCAAGGACGCTTCGTTCAGCGCCCTGCAGCAGATCAACCAGGGCCAGAGCGTGGTGACCAATGTCGGCAACAACGTCGCGGTGCTGGGCGGTTTCGCCTCGCCGTCGGTGCCGGTCACGGCCACGCAGCACGCCAACATCAGCAACGACGTCAGTTTCTGATGTGCCCTCGCCTGCACGGAGGCCGACGGCCTCCGTGCAGCGCCCGAGTCAGGCCGCTCGCAGCGTCAGCACGCAAGCCACATCCGGGCTGGAACCGGTCTTCTGATGAAATGTCGAATATCGACAGAATCATGCGTCCGGCGCATGGGGAGGAGGGGGAATGCAAAACATAACGATTGTTCCCGAGTCCGCCAGTCCGGTGACCGCCTATCTGGAAGTGAGCACCACGGGGGCGGTGTTTCCCCTGCACGGCGAGGTTGTCATCGGGCGGGATCCCCAGGACTCGCTGGCCTCCGACCGTTTCCTGTGTATCCCCCAACACACCGTCAGTCGGCGTCATGCACGCATCCGGCTGCGCGGCGGAACCTATTTCGTCGAGGATCTGCACTCGTTCAACGGCACCTTCCTGAGCGGGCAGCGCCTGCTGGCAGGCGCCTGGCACCCGCTACACGATGGCGACGAGTTGTCGGTCGCGTCCGCGCTCATCGTGTTCCACTCGCTGCTCGTGCCGGATCGCGAGAGCCGGCCGACCGTGATCAAGCAAATGGTCGATGCGACCCAGTACGCCAGCGTGCTCGGACTTGCGCCCGACGCAGCGCACGGCGACGTGCAGCTCACCATCCGCAAGCTCCATGCGATGGCGCAGGTGGGAATTGCGGTGGGCGCGGTGACCAACAGCGAGACCTTGATCGAGAAGATCATGAACCTGATCTTCGACTTGTTTCCGCTCGCCGAGCGCGCCTTCATCCTGTTGACCAAGAACCGCGGCGAGGCGCCGGTGCCGGTGGCGGCGCGGCGTCGTGACGGCACCATCGAGGACGCGGAACAGCTGCGAATTTCTCGCACTATCGTCGATGAGGTGCTAAAGAAGAAGCTGTCGATTCTTTCGGTCGACACCTTGGCGGATCGCCACTTCGGGTCGCAGGAATCGATTATCGGCCAGGCCATCCGGAGCGTCATGTGTGTTCCGCTGTTGCTGGAAGGCGAGGTGTTGGGATTGATTCAGGTCGACACGTCTTCGGATCCCTACGCGTTCAAGGCGCAGGACCTCGAAATGCTCACCGGCGTGTGCGCGGAAATGGCGGTCGCGCTGAAGAACTTCCAGTTGTATTCGGATATCGAGCGTCTGCTGGAAGGCTTCGTCTGCGCTTCGGTGCAGGCGATCGAGGAGCGCGATCCGGCGACCGCCGGACACTCCTTCCGCGTCGCACATTACGCGGAAAACCTCGCCCGGGCGGTTGACCGTGCGGATGGACACGAACTGCGCAGCATCGCGTTCACCAAGGCTCAGCTGCGCGAGATTCGCTATGCCGCCTTGCTGCACGACTTCGGCAAGGTCGGTGTGCGCGAGCACGTCCTGCGCAAGGAAAAGAAACTCCACCATGCCGACATGCGCCTGCTCGAGCAGCGCTTCAAATATGCCTGCACCTGCCTGGAGCAACACGCCTATCGGCAACTGGTCGAGCGCCAGTGCGAGCGCGAACTGGGCATCACCGCATTCCGCGACGAGAAGCGGCGGCTGGAGCAGGAGCTGCATGAGGAGTTCGCGCGTCTGGACGAATTCCTCTCGGCCATCCGCCGCGCCAACGAGCCCGCGATCTCGTACACCGAAGCCCCGCGCGAGCTCGACGCAATTCTCGACTATACCTACATGGAGCGGGACGGCGTTGCGGTGCCCTTGCTGCAGCATCACGAGCACCTGGCGCTCGGGATCGCGAAAGGGTGCCTGACCGCCGAAGAGCGCAAGCAGATCGAATCGCATGTCGCGGATACGTATTCGTTCCTGATCCTGATTCCGTGGACGCATGACCTGGCCGGAGTGCCCGCCATCGCCCACGGACACCACGAAAAGCTGGATGGCTCGGGCTATCCGATGGGGCTGAGCGGCGGCCAGATCAGCGTTCAGACCCGCATCCTGACGATCTGCGACATCTACGATGCGCTGACCGCCGGTGACCGCCCGTACAAGAAGGCCGTGCCGGTGGTCGATGCACTGGATCTGCTGGATGCGGAGTGTCGGGCGGGACACCTCGATACGCGGTTGTTCAGGGTGTTTGTCGATGCAAAGGTGTGGGCCACGGCCTAGGCCGTGTGCCTGCGAACATGGACGATCCGTCGTCATTGACCAGATTGGCTTTGCGGGCGGCGGGAGGAGGCGTAATGAAACCGATGAACTTGGGCGCACCATCTTTCGAGCCCGAGTCCCATTCCGTACTCGTGCAGGCGCTGTTTGTCTGCATTTGCGTGCTGCTTGTGGGCGGGTGTGCCGATGTGCGCCTCACCGAATTCCAGCGTCCGGAAACACCGCTCAAGGCCGAGTGGTCACAGCCGACGGTCTCGGCCGCCGATACGATCGCCCCCGACTGGTGGCGCGAGTTTCGCGACCCCTACCTGGACGAGCTGGTCAATACGGCGATCGCCGGAAACTTCGACGTCAAGATCCTTGCCGCGCGCATTCAGGTCGCCAATGCCCAGATCGGCGAGGCGCGTGCCGGGGCGCTGCCGACGCTCGACATCGGTGCAGGTGCGAGCGTCGAGAAGAGCACCGGCCAGCGATCGGTCACCCAGTACAACCTCGGAAGCCAGCTCAACTGGGAGATCGACATCTGGGGCAAGGTCGAGAAGGGCGTTCAGGCGCAGACGGCCGGGTATCGCGCGTCCGAGGCCGACTGGCGGGCCGGATATCTGACCCTCGTGTCCGATGTTTCGACCACCTATTTCCAGATTCTGCAGCTCGACGAGCAGATCGAGCAGCAGCAACGCGCGCTGGACAAGAACCGGCAGATCCTCGTCACCTTCGAGGGCATGCACACCCTTGGCCTGGTGCCCAACACCCAGGTGCTGCGCCAGCGCGCCGAGATCAACCGGCTGACCCGCGACCTGCTCGAACTGCGCCGCTCGCGCGATCTGGCCGGCAATGCGCTCGCCACCTTGCTGGGCGTGCCTGCCGGTGAGTTCACCGTACCGGTCGGGCGCCTGCAGGAACGGGTCCAGTTGCCGACGGTGCCGGGCGGCCTGCCTTCGCTACTGCTCGCGCGCCGACCCGACATCGTCGCCGCCGAGTTTCGCGTGCTCGAAGCCCACAATCTGGTCGGTCAGGCCAAGCTCGCGCAGCTGCCCTCGATCAGCCTGACCGCACGCGGCGGCAGTTCCAGCTTCGCCCTCGGCGATCTGCTGAAATCCTTCACCTTCGGCTTTCTGCCCAGCATCAACATCCCCGCGTTCGACCCGAGCGTCAAGGCGCGGGTGAAGACCAGCGAGGCCCAGATCAAGGTGGTCGAGCACGACTACCAGCGCATCGTCATCGGCGCCTTCGAGGAAGTGGAGAACGCGCTGGTGAATCTCGACGCGCACAAGCGGCAGAGAACGGAGCTGCAGCAGCAGATCGAGCAGTTGGAGATCGTTTCGGCGCAGACCGAAGCCCAGCTCAGGGAGGGCCTCGTGTCCCAGCTGGAAGTGTTCGAGACCGAACGCTCGCTGCTGGAGGCTCAACTTGCCCTGCTCGCCAATCACCAGCAGATCCTGTCCGACACCGTGATCCTGTACAAGGCGCTCGGCGGCGGCTGGCCGACGGTGGAGGTCGTCAATGCACGCAACTGAGGCGCATCACCGGGCGACGTAACCGAGGCAGGTAACCGAGGCAGGTAACCGAGGCAGGTAACCGAGGCAGGTAACCGAGGCAGGTAACCGAGGCATGCAACCGGGACGCGTAAGCGCGGCTCGCAAACGAGGCGTCACAATGAGCGTGGTGTCGGAACATGAACGCTGACGAAGCCCTTTCCGCCGAGGTGCAGCCCCTGGCGGAACAGGAGTTCGTCGTTCGTCTCAAGCCCAAGTCCCATCCGGAACTGGGCGAGATCCTCATCGACGAGAGCCTGTTCCCGATCGGGCGCAATGAGCCGCCATTCGGGACCTATGACCGCGAGATCGTCGCCGAACTGTCGCGTCGGCACGCGCGCGTGTTCTGGGAGGGCGGCGCCCTTTACGTCGCGGATCTGGGCAGCACCAACGGCACCATGGTCAACGGGGTCGCCGTGCACGACAAGCCGTGCAGGCTGTACGACCGTGACGAGCTGTGCCTGGGCGGCACCCTGGCCTATGGCGTGCAGATTGCGGTGCGCCCCGCGAAGCCGCGGCGTGGCGGGGCGCTGTTGAGCCTGACCCTGACCCCGGAGCGCGATGACCTCGGACTGCAGCCGATCGTCATCGCCCGGTTTCCGTTCCTGGTCAGCAAGGCCGACGACGTGTTTGCGCGCTACAAGGAGCAGTGTCCGCACCAGGTGAACTACGTGTCGCGGCGCCATGCCCATATCTTTCTGAAAGGCGGCGCACCCTTCGTCGAGGATCTGGGCAGCACCAACGGCACCTTCGTCGGCGGGGTGCGGCTCGACGAGCACGCCGTCGAGCTGCGCGACGGCGACGTGCTCGCGTTCGCCGGAACCCATTTCGTGTACACGGTCAGCGTGCAGCGTGAAGCCGAGGTCGACCCCACGCTGACCAAGTTGAGCGCACACGGCGAGCGCGCGCAGGAGGATACGGGAAGTGCGGACCGGACGACCTTCGTTGCCGCGGCCGATTCCTTCCTCGACATCTTCTGCATCGACCCCGCGCCGGTGCAGGACGAGCTCAACCACGAGGCCGCACCAGGCGGCGAGGATGAGCCGCGAGCGGCGGGTTCGCGCGAGCCGCGCCGGCGGGTGCTCTTCCTCCGCGAACTGGGCAAGGCCTTTGCGGGAAGCGATCGCCGCGCGGCACGACACATGCTGCGCTGGGGCCTGCCGCTCGTCGCGCTGCTGGTGGCGATCGCCGCCGGCGTCTATTTCGCAGGCTCCGCCGAGCGCGAACTGGAGCAGCTGGTTGCCGACGGTGACTACGCGCGGGCGACGACGGTGGCGGACGAATACCTCGCGCGCGACCCGGACGAAGCGAGCGTGAAGGCCCTCGGTACCGAGGCCTTGCTCAAGGCGAGGCTCCCCGAGTGGCTGGAGAGCCTGAAAGCGGGCGATTTCGAGCGCGCCGCGGCGGTCCTCGCCGAAATGAAAACGCAGGGCAGCCACAACGCCGACGCCCAGGCGCTGCTGAGCGAACTCGAATGGGTCGGCGAGCTCGAGCAGTTCATGCACGCCCGCACAGGCGCTGTTGCGCCCATCCGTATCTACGCCGACGAGGACCGGATCAAAGCGCTGTTGCGGCGCTGGAACGACGACGCCAAGGGACACCAGCGCGCGCTCGCGCTGGTCGCGGCCCAGGTGCCCGAGTTCAGGGACGTGTACGCCGAGGCGCTCAGCGACCTGCGCAAACTGGAGAGCGACGAGTCGGTCTATCTGGCGGCGATCGAGCGCCTGAATGCAAACATCGCGACCGAGCTGGACAAGGACCAGCCCGAAACGCTGGATGCGGTGCTGAACGACTATGCCGGAAAGTACCCGCGGCTCGCCGGTCTGGAGCGCGTGCGCGAGGACCTGCGCCAGTACCTTGCGCTCGACCAGGCCCTGCGTGCGCGCGAACTGGGCCCGCTGATCGCGGCACTGGACGAGGTCCGCCTGACCACGCCACCCTTTCAGCAACAGTTCGACGAGCTCGGCGCAACGCGGCTGCCATCCGCGGAGATCGTCGACCGCTATCGGAGCGCCGCGCGGGCCTGGCGCGAAGGCAATGCGGAGCAGGCGTTCGCGGGTCTGCAGGGGATCGCCACCGCACCGTGGGCGGAGGTGGCCGCGGGCGAACTCGAGCGCAAGCAGGCCGTGCTGCAGCAGTTCAAGGCGCTGCAGCAGGCGCGCGGCGGCAAGGGCTACGAGGAGCGCCTGCTCGCGTTCTACGCCGGGCTCGATGCGGACGAGGATGTGTGGTTCGTCCGCGCCACCGAGAGCGATGTCCGCGCCTCGCGCGAAAAGGCGCTGGCGCGCGCGCACGAGCTGGTGAACCGGGCCCAGGCGATGTGGCGCCAGTATCGGGACCGCGGCGGGATCGGCGGCGAGCATCGGCTCGAATCTGGGATCTCGGGTGCGTTCCGCGCGCAGGCGCGTCTGCTCTCCGACGCCGAGGCCGAGGTCGAGCAGGGCATGCGGATCTACCGGCTGCTCAATGCGGACGTGGCCGCACAATGGACCACGGTCGAGGACGAGATCACGGCTGAAGCCGAGCTGCAACGACGCTCGCTGCAGGAACTGCACTTGGTGCTGGAACCCGGCCTGCTCAAGGCCAAGCTGGCGCTGATCGGAGGGCGGAGCAATGAAGAACGAAAGTCACCTTAGACCGCTGACCGAGGCCCTCGAGGATCACAGTGCCGAAGGCATCGACATCCTCACCGCCGAACCCGGGCGCTTCAGCCTGGCGCTGGTCGTCGCCATGCTGGGCCTGGTGGTGGCGGCCCTGATCTGGTCCTTTGTCGGGCGCGCCGACGTGATCGTCACGGCGCATGGCGTGCTTGCCCCCGAATCGGAAGTCCGGCGCGTCTATGCGCCGATCGATGGCGAGCTGGCGAATATCTACATGGAGGCCGGGCAACCGGTGTCGAAGGGCGACGTGATCGCCCGGCTCAACGCGCGCGGAGCGGTCGAGGCCGCGACCCATGCGCTCGAGGCACAGCTCAAACTCGAGGATGCCGAGCGCGAATGGAAGCAGTTCCCCGAACGCAAGGCGCTGCTCGAACGCAAGGTGGCGGCATTGAAACAGCAGATCGAGGCCGCCCTGAGCGTGCATGAGAAGCGCGTGGCGGAAGGCACGACCAAGCTCGCCGAGGGCCAGCGCGCCCAGTTGCAGCAGGCCCGCAGCGATCTCGATAACACGCGCCGGGCGCGCGATGCGGCCAGATCGGAGCTGGACCGGTACCAGCGCCTGCTTGCGCTGCCGGGCGGCGGGGGGGTAGCCGAGCTGCAGGTCGAGGCGAAGAAGACCGCCTATCTGGCGGCGGAAAATGCCTTTCGCGTGGCGCAGGCCAAACTCGGCGAGCTCGATTTTCGGCTGAGCCAGGAGACCGCACGGGCGAGCGCCGAGCTCGAGACCGGCGACCAGGAACTGACCCGGCTCCGGATCGAGTACGACGCCGCCACCCGCGACGTGACCAACGAAGAGGACAAGCTGCGCCTGCAACTGCAGACCGCGCGCCTCGCGGCCAACGCCGCCGAAAGGATCCGCTTCGAGAATATCGACAAGGACAACTTCCTGCTGATCCTCGCCCCGGTCTCGGGAGTCATCACCGACGTCAGTGCCACCCAGGCCGGCGACAAGATTCAGGCCAACACGCCGCTCGGCGGCATCGCGCCGAAGGACGCGCGCGCGGTGATCAAGATGGAGATCGCCGAGCGCGATCGCGCCTTCCTACGCGAAGGGCTGGCGGTCAAGCTGAAGTTCAACGCCTTTCCGTACCAGCGCTACGGCCTGATCAACGGCACGCTCGAGTTCATCTCACCGGCGACCGAGCCCGGGGCGCAAAGCAAGGAGCCGGTCTACGAGGGCCACGTGACCCTCGAACGCGACCACTACCTGGTGGAGGACACCCGGTACCCGGTGCGCTACGGAATGACGGCAACCGCGGAGATCGTCGTGCGCGAGCGCCGCGTGATCGACCTCGCGCTGGATCCGTTCCGCCAGATCAGCGGCTGAGTCAACAGGCGTATACACCAAGGAGCATATGACATGACGGCGATAGTGCGAATCGACGATGAGACCATCGGCACCGAGGAGTTCGTCCGCATCCTCAAGCTAACGGGACGCTTCGAGAGCCTCGTCGACGAGATCGTCCGCGACCGGCTCACCGTCCATGCGGCGAAGAAGCAGGGGATTCCGCTGGCGGCCGGGGATATCCAGGAACGCGCCGACCAGTTTCGCCGCGTCCTGGGGCTGCACCGGGCGGCCGACATGAATCACTACCTCGACTCGCTGGGCGTGAGCCTGGACGAGTTCGAGGCCTTCATCATCGACGGCTTGTACCAGGAGAAGATGATGGAGCGGGTATGCAGCGAGCGCGCGGTGGAAGAGTACTTTCAGCTCAACTCGCCGCGCTTCGACAGCATCGAGGTGAGCCATATCGTGCTCGACACCGAGGGCCAGGCGAAGGAGATGATGTCCCTGCTGGGCGACGAGCCCGACAGCTTCGCCGACCTGGCGCGCGAGCATTCGATTGCCGACACCCGCGAGCAGGGGGGCTTCATCGGCAAGGTGCTGCGCGGGTCGCTGAAGACCGAGGTCGAGGCCAAGGTCTTCAACGCCGCGGTCGGCGACCTGCTCGGGCCGTTTGCCGCCGGCGACCGCTCGTTCTATGAGATCTTTCAGGTGAATGCGAAGAACCCGGCGCGGCTCGACGAGGACACCGCGGCCGAGGTGCGGCGCCTGCTGCGGGAGAGCTGGCTGGCCGCGCGGGCGCACGAACACATCATCGAAGTGCGTTAGCACGGCCAAAGGATCGCCCGCCATGGATGCGCCGCCGAAACTGGACTCCCTCGCCGACTTCCTGTCCTCCGTCGAGCTGCTGTCGCCGTTCACGCGCGACGAGCTCGAACGGCTGGCCGAGCAGTGTCAGTCGCGCTTCCTCGCCTTCGGCGAAACGGTGTGCACCGCGGGGGAGGCGGCTGAGGGCGTGTTCGTGATCCGCTCCGGCTCGGTGCGCGTCTTTGCCGACGAACAGGGCAAGGAAATCAGCCTCGGGGTGCGCAAGACGGGCGAAGTGGTGGCCGAGATGGCGATGCTGCGCGACTACCGCCACGAGTTCTCGGCGCGCGCCTCGGCCAAGACCGAGGTGCTGCTCATCCCGCGCAAGGTGGTCGAACCGATCATCGCGCGCAATCCCGCCGCGCTCGCCTTCGTCACCAGCTATGTCGCGATCGGCTCCGCGGGTGGCGTGGTCGCCCGCCTGTTCGATCTGCGCGGCAAGGTCGACAAGGGCGAACTCGAGGAACTCGTGCGCAGCGTCGGCGTCAAGCGCGTCGCGGCGGGCAGGGAGATCCTGAAGCAGGACGGGCGCGAAGACCGCCGGCTGTATGTGGTGCGCCAGGGCGAAGTGCGCTTGGTGCGCAGCGAGCAGGGCAGCGAGTACGTGATCGCGACCCTGCGCCAGGGCGAGATCTTCGGCGAAAAGGCCTGCCTGATGCGGCAGGAACAGATGGCATCGGTGATCGCCACCGTCGACACCACGCTGCTGGTCATTCCCGAGAAGTCCGTTCACCAGATCCTGGAGCGCAACCCGAAGCTGCGCGAAGTGCTCGAGGACCGGATCCGCTTCGTCGAGAAGGAGTTCGAGCGCCAGAAGAAGCTCGCGCAGCGGCGCAAGCTGCGGGTCACGCTCGACCTGAAATCGAAGCCGGAGATGGGCGAGCGCGTCGTGCGGCGCTTCCCGCTGGTCGAGCAGGCCGAAGAGATGGATTGCGGCGCCGCCTGTCTGGCGATGATCTGCCGCCACTACGACATCCCGATGACGCTCGGCAAGCTGCGCGAACTCGCCAACGTCACCACCCAGGGCGCGACCCTCGACAGCCTTGCCCGTGCGGGCGAATCGCTCGGGTTCACGACGCGCGGCGTGCAATGCACCTTCGACGCGCTGCTCGGCTTCGAGCTGCCCTTCATCGTGCACTGGGAGGGCTACCACTATGTCGTGGTGTACGGGGTGTCGAAGCGGCAGGTATGGGTCGCGGACCCGGCGCTGGGCTTCCGCCAGATCGGCATCGAAGAGTTCGAGCGCGGCTGGAGCGGCACCTGCCTGCTGTTCACCCCGGGGCAGAATCTCGCGCAGATGTCGGCGTCGCGTTCGCCATGGGTGCGCTTCGTCAGCTACCTGCAGCCCTACCGCAAGATCCTGCTCCACCTCGTGATGGCGACCTTCGTGATCCAGGTGCTGGGGGTGGTGCCGCCGCTGATCATTCAGAACATTCTGGACGGCGTGATCGTGCACGAGAACGTGAGCCTGCTGCATCTGCTGATCACCGGGCTGATCATCACCAGCGTGTCGACGCACGTGATGTCGACGATCCGCGCCTTCCTCGCGAACTTCATGGTGCGCAACATGGACTTCGCGATGATGTCGCATTTCTTCAAGCACACGCTGTCGCTGCCGTTCTCGTTCTTTGCCAAACGCAAGACCGGTGACATCTTCGCGCGCTTTCAGGAAAACCAGACGATCCGCGCCTTCCTCACCGAATCCACCGTCACCACCGTGCTCAACCTGCTGATGGTATTCATCTACTTCACCATCCTGTTCCTGTACAACGTGCAGATGACGCTGCTGCTGATCGCCTTCGTCATCCCGATCATGGTGCTGACCGTGGTGGTGACGCCGAAGATCAAGAATTACGCGCGCGAGGTGTTCACCACCTCGACCGACGCCAAGGCCTTTCTGATGGAGGCCCTGGGCGGGGTGGAGACGATCAAGGGTATGGGGATCGAACGCCCGGTGCGGCTGAAGTGGGAGAAGAAATACGCCAAGGCGCTCGCGGTGCAGTACCGGGCGCAGATGTTCAACGTCGGCGTCGGCTTCGTCAGTCAGCTGCTCAATGCGGCGACCACGATCGCCATCCTGTGGGTCGGCGCCAGCCAGGTGCTGGCGCACCAGCTCACCATCGGCCAGCTGATGGCGTTCAACGCGCTGATGGGCAGCGTGCTGGCGCCGCTGATGGGACTGGTCGCGCTGTGGAGCCAGGTTCACGACGCCGGGGTGGCGATGGAGCGCCTCGGCGACGTGCTCGACATGGAGCCCGAGCAACGCCCCGAGGAAGTCGCCTCGCGCGTCGTGCTGCCCGACCTGCAGGGCGCGATCAGCCTCGATGGGGTGTATTTCCGCTACGACGGTGGCGAGACGCCGTATGTGCTCGAGAACATCAGCTTCGAGATCAAGCCCGGGGAACTGGTCGCGATCGTCGGCCGCAGCGGCTCGGGCAAGACGACGCTGGCGAAACTGCTGGTCGGCTTCTACCCGCCGACCGAGGGCCGCCTGATGGTGGACGGCTATGACATGAGCGTGATCGACAAGGAATACTACCGTGCCCAGGTCGGTTACGTGATGCAGAGCAATCTGCTGTTCTCGGGGACCATCGCCGAGAACATCGCCAGCGGCGACGAGACCCCGGACCGGCGGCGGATCGAGGAAGTGGCGAAGATGGCCGATGCCCACGCCTTCATCCGCAAGATGCCGCTGGGCTACGAGCAGATCGTCGGCGAGCGCGGCGTGGGCCTGTCCGGTGGCCAGATCCAGCGCCTGTGCATCGCCCGCGCGCTGTACCACGACCCGCGCCTGCTGGTGTTCGACGAGGCGACTTCGGCGCTGGACACCCAGTCCGAGAGCAACATCATCGGCAACATGCACGACATCCTCGAGGGGCGCACTGCGGTCATCATCGCCCACCGGCTGTCCACGATCATGCGCGCCGACAAGATCCTGGTGCTGTACGAGGGCGCGATCGTCGAGCAGGGGCGCCACGACGAGCTCGTCGAGCGGCGCGGCATGTATTACCAACTGGTGCAGAAACAGCTGGCGGCGGCATGAAGATCCTTCCTCCGGGTGCGCGCGGCAGTTCGGCGATCTCCTATGCCGCACTGCTGGAAAAGATCGAGATCCTGCGCTCGACGCTGCGCTGGGCGTCGACCCTCGCCCGGCCCGAGATCGAGAAGCTGCTGCGCCAGGCCAACACGCTGCGCGACGAGGTGATGCAGCTGTCGCACAAGGAGCGCTTCGTCCAGGCCGCCGCCGCGGAAGCGGCGCCGGTCGATCAGGCCCCCGGGGCACGGCGCCGCGCGCTGCTCGATCGCAGCTTCGTGTTCGAGGGCGCGTTCGGCGACAACCCGCAGTTGCTGGAAGCGCTGGAGATCGCGGAGAAGGCGGCGCCGACCGACCTGCCCGTTCTCATCGACGGCGAGAGCGGAACCGGCAAGGAGCTGATGGCCAAAGTCATCCACGCCAACGGCGCGCGTCCCGACAAGCCCTACATCTCGGTCAACTGCGGGGCGATCCCGGACAACCTGCTCGAATCCGAGCTGTTCGGGCACCGCAAGGGCGCGTTCACCGGCGCCGTCAGCGACCGCAAGGGCAAGTTCGAGAGTGCGCACACCGGTACCATCTTCCTCGACGAGATCGGCGAGCTGCCGCTGTCCGGACAGGTGAAGCTGCTGCGGGTGCTCGAATCGCACGAGATCCAGCGCGTCGGCTCGGACGAACCGATCGCGGTGGACACCCGCATCGTCGCCGCGACCAACCGCAACCTGCGCCGCCTCAGCGAGGAGGGGACGTTCCGCGAGGATCTGTTCTACCGCCTCAGCGTCATTCATCTGACCCTGCCACCGCTGCGCGAGCGCCGCGACGAGATCCCGCTGCTGTTCGCCTACTTCGGCGACGAGGCCGCGGAAGCGCTCAAACGGCGTCCGATCAGGATGAGCCCGGGGCTGCGCGAATTCCTGTTGCGCTATCGCTATCCGGGCAACATCCGGGAACTGCGCAACCTCATCTACCGTATCTCCTGCCTGGCGGGCGATACCGCCGACCTGGAGCATCTGCCGCCCGACATCCGGCCTGCGTCGGCAGTGCCGGCCGCCAACCCGGCGACCGCCGGGGAGGGCGCAGCGGCCGCCTCGCTCGGCGACGCGAAACGCGCCGCCAGCGACGAGGCCGAGAAAATGTTCCTCGAGCGCGGGCTGGAGGAGGTGGGTGGAACCGTGGCCGAGCTTGCCCGCCGCTGCGACATGAACCGCTCGCATCTGCAGACGCTGCTCAAGAAGCACGGCATCCGGTCGAAGGACTTTCGCAAGCAGAATGGCTCACCTGGCGAGCATCGCGGCTGATCGACAACGTGCGCGGTGCAAGCGCGTCAAGGTGAGGGCGTCAGAGTGCCGGATTGAGCAAGGTCATGTCGGAGGTGTCGGGATCGTCGGCGCGGATGACCACCGCGGTGATGTTGTCGCGCCCGCCGCCCTTGAGCGCCAGATCGACCAGCGTGTCCGACGCGTGACGGCAGTCGCCGGCCACGAGCGTAGCCGCGATGTCGTCCTCGCTCACGTAATTGGTCAGCCCGTCGCTGCACAGCAGGAAGATGTCGCCATCGCCGACCGGGATGGCGCCCTGATCGAGTTCGAGCGTATCGAGGCCGCCGACTGCGCGCGTGATCAGATTATGACCCGGCGCACGCGCCTCCTGGCCGACCGGATAGCCGCGCGCCCTGAGTTCCTCGAGCGGGCTGTGATCGCGACTGAGCTGTTCGAGCTTGCCGTTGCGGTAGAGGTAGATCCGGCTGTCGCCCGCCCACAGGTAGACGCAGTAACGTTCGCAGGCGAGCAGCGCGACGATCGTGCTGCCGATGAGCCCGACATCGCGCATGGCCGCCTCCGCCCGAAGCCGTCGGTTCACGGTCTGCAGTTGGTCTCGCGCCTCGGTGACGAAGTTCGCGAGGCCCGTGCATGGCGCCAGTCCATCCAGCGCCGCGACCACCATGCCGCTCGCCAGGTCGCCCGCGTCGTGCCCGCCCATGCCGTCCGCCACCGCCCACAACGCGCGCTCCGGCCGGTTCAGGAAGGCGTCCTCATTGACCTTGCGCACCAGCCCGACATGGCAGCGTGCGGCCGAGGTCCAGTGGATTTGGCTTTCACAGGTCACAGGCGTGTCGCCTTCGCGATTGCTCGGTTGCCGTCGGCACAGCGTTGATACGTTGCGCCGCGGCCTACTGCTGCTTCAGGACCTCGGCGCCTGCGCCCACCCCGACGCTGACCGTCGAGTTGGCTGCGGAATTCGAGACGTCGATGATCTGGAACTGATTGACCATCTGCTCGGCCTGGAAGGTGTTGTTGACCTGGTAGAAATTGATCGTCTGGCCGAAGCTGGGCTGCGCCGCCACATGGGGGCGTATCCAGCCGAATACCCACGGCGCCCCGCCACCCTTGATGGAGGCGAGGGCCTTGTTGTCCAGAATGCGATTCATGCTGAGGTCGTGGATGGCGATCGCGGGCATGATGTATCTCCCTGATTCAGTGGCGGAACGGTGCGGGTCTGCATGAAACCGTGGTCTGCGTGCGCCACCGTGATGTCGTGGACGACATGGTTGCGGTGTTGGCGCGACGCCCGATGTCTAAATGAACAGCGTGCTCTTCAGTGGGCGCCGTCTGGCGTCCTGCGCTCCGGTGCGCGGCGGGTCGATGATCCGGGGGCTGCGCGCCAGTGGACGCATCGCCGCAGCCCGCCCGCGCAAGCGCGCGCCGCCGGTTATCGCCAGCATTGCCTGGCGATCGAGGTCCATGTTCTCCGGCAAGTCCTTGATAACGATGGTGGCCATGGCTAGCTCCTCTGGATGCATACGACGGACTGCTCTATCGCTCAGTATAGGTCACCGGGACTGCATGTCCCGGTTGGCGTTTCCGCCATCACAACGGAGGCCGCGGGCCTCCGTTGCCCTAGACCGAGATTCCGGCGGTTACCGATTGGGTCGGCTTCAGGTCGAGCTTGAATCCGAAATCGGCCCCGATCACGCCCACATTGTTGAGGGCATTGACCTGGATGCTTTGAAACTGGGCGATCGTCTGGTTGACGCCGACACCGACGTTGACTTCGACGTTTGCGAACGGAAGGTTTGCGACGGGGCCCAGTGCGCCTCCTCGGACGGCCGACATTGCGCCGCTGTCGAGTTCCTTGCTCAGGGCCAGATCGCGAATCATGATCGACGACATGGTGCTACTCCTCATTTTGGTTGGAATCGGCGGAGGCCCGGAGGCCTCCACCCGATCGGGTCACGCTCAGAAATGGACGTGGTTGTTGATGTCGGCGTTTTGCGTGGCAGTGACCGGCACCGACGGCGAGGCGAAGCCGCCCAGCACGGCGACGTTGTTGCCGACGTTGGTCGCTACGCTCTGGCCCTGATTGATCTGCTGCACGGCGTTGAACGAGAAGTCCTTGCTGGAGGCATCGACGTAGCCACCCCAGTAGTAGGGGGCAGCGTACATCATGCCGCCGCGCACTTCGGCCATTGCGCTGCGGTCCAGTACTTCGGTCAGGGGAAGGTCGTTGATGGTGAGGGTTTTCATGGTAGTTCTCCTAAAGGGTCGATTACAGCCTGGTTGGGTTTTGCTTCGAGCACTGTCGGGGCTCGCCAGACCTATTGCAGAGACCGTGCCAGAACCTCGATGTCGCCCCGTTGATTTTTTATCTTATTGAAAATAAACATATTTATAAATTTGTTCGAAGAATGGTGCATGCCCGGGCAGGGCGCGACGGCGCCAGCTGGTGGGCGCCGGCAAACACATTTCCTGCCCCTGTCCGCGCGCACACAACACATGGAATCGAGTGCGCGCGGATTCACCGCGCCCTCCCCGGGACTCGAAGACAAGTTCACCCTCCGGGATATTTTCCCTGCCGCCGGAGTCAACGAGACAGCCGGAGCCGTGGGCCGCAGGGCACCGTGTTGCGTGATTCGCCTGCAGCAGTGGCAGCCTGGAACAGACCGGAGTGGCATGGTCGGCCTGCCGAAGCTGTTTCGCTCACGACGCCGGCGACACGATCAGGCGCCCGACCGCGGCGGTCGGCGTTGCGCGAACAACCGTCACGGGACGACTCTTGCGATGACCCATGCACTGCCTGATTCTGCGCGCGATCACGAGCTTCCCGGCGGGGTTCGCCATGAACGGCCGCGCAAGGCCGCAGGGGTCGGCGCGTGGACAATGGCGTTGGCGCGATCGGCGCTCATCCATTGCTGCACCGTGGCGGCAATGGCCTTCGTGTCGCCCGCCGTCGCACAGGACGCCCAGCCCTACCAGGTACCCATCGACGCCGACGGCGTGCAGCGCGTCACCATCGTCGGTGGCAGCTACTTTTTCAAACCCGAACGCATCGTGGCGAAAGCCGGTCGGCCGCTGGAGTTGCTGGTCAGCATGGAGCAGGGCATCGTCCCGCACCGTTTCCTGCTCGAGGGCGCCGACGGCAAGCCCCTGGCCGACGTCGAGCTCACCGAGGAGCCTAAGGCCGTTCGCGTCGAGCTGGCCGCCGGCGACTACGTCTTCCAGTGCCCGAACCGCCTGCTGATGTTCAAGAGCCATCGTCAGCGCGGCATGTCCGGCGTGCTCGAAGTGCGGGAGTAGCGCGTGCCATGGTGGCTCCTCGTCTTCGTCCTGATCACGGGTGAGCTCATGGCGGCCGATCCACTCGACGACGCCGAAAA
The DNA here is from genome assembly GCF_057656155.1 of Azoarcus sp. Soil_N_20. Taxonomy (NCBI): domain Bacteria; kingdom Pseudomonadati; phylum Pseudomonadota; class Betaproteobacteria; order Rhodocyclales; family Zoogloeaceae; genus Azoarcus; species Azoarcus sp. Soil_N_20. The sequence goes on from NZ_JBDGKX010000004.1 coordinate 156,547, forward strand.
CCGATTCCGCACGCTGGAGAGCTACCGCGTCACGCTGCGCACTGTCGCCGCCGATGGCGAACGGCAGGTGATCCGCTACGCATGGCGCAGGCCGGGGTGGATCCGCATGGATTTCGTCGACCCGCACGGCGGCACGGTGATGATCTACGATCCCGACGCCCGCCGCGTGCGGCTGTTTCCCTTCGGTCCCGAGCATTTGCCGACGCTCAGGCTCGCGCCCGACAACCGGCTGATCCGCAGCCCGCGCGGCCATACCGTTGACCACTCCGATGTCGGTACACTGCTCGCCAACGTCGCCGAACTGCGTGCCCGCGGCAACATGGGCACGCCGGCAGACGCCGAGCTCGGCGGACGCCCTGCAACCGTCATCGAGGTCGGTGGTGGCGCCGACGTCAGCGTCGCCGGCGTGCATCGCTATCGGGTGTGGCTCGCGCAGGACACGCGGTTTCCACTCAAGGTGCAGAGTTTCGACACGGACGGCGAGCTGATCGAGACCGTCGACATGAGCGATGCCGAACTCGACGTCGCGTTCCCGGACCGCTTCTTCACCCCCTGAAAAGGGAGGCGCCATGCGCAGCACAGCCGCAACCGTGGTGGCTCCCCGCCCATGCCGGGACCGATGATGCGCTCCGCGCGCGCGCTGTTCCGCCGCCTCCGGTCGGCGCAGGGGCGCGCCGCACTTGCCGTTGGTGTCGCCGGTGTTTTTGCCGGCACGGTCGCGACCGCCGCCCAGATGCTGCTGTGGTGGGCGGACGCGACGCCGGTGTTCGACACCCTGCTGCGCGACGCCCGCCTCACCGCTGCCATCGTCATGGGCAGCGCCGTCCTCGCGGCCGCGCCCGCATGGCACTGGGACGTGCTGCTTGCCGCCACGCTGATTCACTTCGCGCTGTCGCTGATCTATGCCGCCATCGCGCTGCCCCTGCTCCGATCCCTGGGCGCAAGCGCCGCCCTTGTCGCCGGCGCGGTCTACGGTCTGGCGATCTATGGCGTCAATTTGCACGGCTTCACTGCGCTCTTCCCGTGGTTCACGGTGGCGCGCGGCTGGGTGACCATTGTCACCCACGTCGTGTTCGGCATCTCGCTGGCGTGGGCGTGCCGTTCCTTCGACCCGTTCGTCGACGCAACTGGCAGCCGGGCGGTGCCTCCCCACCAAGCCCGGCGACGCCGCTGAAGGTAGGGCTCAGCCGCGCAGTCTCAGCTTGAGATAGGTCGCGGTGAACCGCGGCACGTCGAACGGCGGGTGGAACTCTCCGCGCAATGCGCCGTCGGGCCCCACCAGGAAGAGCGAGCCGCGGTAGCCTGGCGTGTCGGGGCGGACGCCGGTCGCGTGCGCGGAGGCAAGTTCGGGATGCAGGTCTTCGAGCAGCGGGGCAAGGGTCGCGGGCGCGCCGCTGGTGCCGATGAAGTGCGGATCGTAAGGCCTCAGATGGGCGGCGAGCACGGGTGGGGTGTCGCGCTCGGGGGCGAGCGAGATGAACAGCACCTGCGGAATCTTGGCGGTACCGGCGATGCGCGCGCTGAGCCCGGCGAGCGCCTCCAGTGCCGTCGTGCAAGGTGTGCCACACTGGGTATCGCCGATCAGCACGAAGGTCCACTTGCCCTGCAGGCGCTCGTTGGTGAATGGCGCGCCGTGCTGGTCGAGGAGCGTCAGGGCCGCCAGCGGCCAGCCGGCGAGGCTGTCGTCGATATGCTGCGGCGGCACTTCATCGGCGGCCGCGATCGGCACCGTGCCGACGAACGCGGCGAAGATCAGGCACAGGAACAGATCCGGATACCGCGCCGATTTCATCGCACCACCTCCGTTGTCGGGAAAGTCGCCGGACGTGGTCCGGGCGCTTGCACGGCGCTTGCGGCAGGGTCCGCGATGCCGTACTGCGCCCGCAGCGTGCGTGCAACCACCAGGACGCTGGAGCCGGCCATGAGCGCAGCGGCCAGCACCGGTTGCAGCATGCCGGCCGCGGCCAGTGTCAGCGCGACCGCGTTGTAGCCGAACGCCCATAGCAGGTTGGCGCGCACCGAGCGGCGCACCGCGTGTGCAAGCGCAAGCGTCCACGGTAGCTGCGCGAGGCCGTTGCGGGGCAGGATGAGGTCGGCGCTTTCGCGGGCGAGGTCGGTGGCGCCGCCGACCGCAATGCCGACATCCGCAGCGGCGAGTACCGGGCCGTCGTTGAGGCCGTCGCCGACCATCGCGATCATTCCGTAGTGCCGCCTCCACTCGCGCAGTGCGGCGACCTTGGCCGCGGGCAGCAGTGCGCCGCGCGCCTCGTCCGTGCCGAGCGTGGCGCCGAAACGCGCGACACTCGCTGCGCCGTCACCGGACAGCAGCATGCAGCGCAGACCCCGGCGGCGCAGCGCTGCCACCACCGTGGCGGCCTCGGCGAGCGGGGGATCGGCGAAGGAGGCCAGGCCATGAACGCGGCCGTTCCAGCCGATATAGACGCGGGTGTACGTCTGCGGCGATGCGGACGGCGCCAGCGCGGCGGGGATGTGCCAGCCGAGTGCGGTCATGAACGCGTGCGATCCCATCGCGCACGGTGTGCCGGCGATCTCGCCCGCGACCCCCGCGCCCGGATCCGCCTGCACCTTGCGCGCGGGGACGATGCGGGCGGGGCGGCGTGCCCGCGCCAGCAGGGCACGTGCCGTCGGGTGATCGGACGTGGCCGCGAGTGCGCGCGCGTGGCGCAGGACCTGACGGGCGGAGGCGCCATCGAGCGCAAGGGTCAGCGCCTGCAGTTCGCCGCGGGTCAGGGTGCCGGTCTTGTCGAAGGCCACTGCGCGCAACCGGGAGAGCTTCTCCAGCACCGCGCCGCCGCGGATCAGGATGCCGCGTTGTGCCGCCTGGCCGATGCCGAGCGTCATCGCCAGGGGTGCGGCCAGCCCGAGCGAACAGGGACAGGCCACCACCAGTACCGACAGTGCGGCAAGCAGCGCGGCGTCGACGCCGGCGCGGCTTCCCCAGTACCAGGCGGTTCCCGCGGCGAGCAGCAGCACCAGCGGAATGAAAGCGGCCGCCACCCGGTCGATGGTGTCGCCCAGCATCGACTTGCGTGCCAGCGCCTCACGTACCAGGCGCCCGCTGTGGGCCCATGCGGTGGCAGTGCCGGCGACACTCGCGCGCACCAGGAGCTGACCGCGGCCGTTGACGCTGCCCGCATGCACCGTGTCGCCCGCCGCCTTTGGGCGGGGGTCGGGCTGACCGGTCAGAATCGATTCGTCGCAGCGCGAAAGCCCTTCGGTGACGGTGCCATCGATCGCCAGCCGCTCGCCCGGCAGTACGCGCACGATGTCGCCCGGCTGCACCGCAGCCGCGGGCAGCACGGTCTCATGCCCGCTGTCGAGGACGCGGACCGGCGTCCGTTCGGCGGCAAGCATCGGCGCCAGGCTGCGTGCCGCGCGCACCCGGCCCTGCGCCTCGAGGTAGCGTCCCAGGGTGAACAACATCAGCACCATCGCCACGGTGTCGAAATAGACCAACCCACTGCCGCGCACCACCTGCCATGCAGAGAACCCGTAAGCGGCGAGCGTGCCGATGCTCACCAGCGCGTCGGCGTTGAGACGGCCGCTGCGTGCCGCCGTCCATGCGCCGGCGAAGAAGGGCTGGCCGAGGATCGCGAGCAGCGGCGTCGCCAGCAGCCACAGTACGAGGTCGACGAGGCGCGCGATCCAGGCGTCGGTCGCGGCGAAGGTGCCCGAATACTGCAGCAGGCTGAACAGCATGATGAACATCGCCAGGAACGCGCCGACCCCCAGCCGGATCAGGAAGGCCGCCGCTTCCGGTTCCTCGCGCTCGCCATGGTGCACCTGCCAGGCCAGGCAGCAGCCGTAGCAGCAGAAGTGGCGCAACTCGCCCGCCACCTCGCGCTGCATGCCGAGGCTGCGCACTGGCAGATCGCAATGGCTACAGGTGGTCGCCATGGTCATGGACCGTGAAGATGAGCCGCCATCGGCAACAGGCCGCGCGCGCAGGTGACGAGGCCGAGGATCAGCAGGAAGGCACCGGCGAGCCGGACCCCGAGCGCGCGACGATCGAGGCCGATCGCCGCGCCCGGCCCGGGCATGGCGTGAAAGTGCACGGTGTGGCCGGCGGTCGCCACCGGCAGTGCGCCGGTACGCGCCGACCACAGGCGCAGGCCGACGCCGCCGGCCAGCAGCATCATCGGGAAAGTGCCGAGGCCGAACGCGGCCATGGTCGACAGGCCGGGCAGGGCGCCGCCGCTTGCGGCGGCCTGGGCGGCAAACGCATAGACCAGCGGGCACGGGAGCAGGCCGTTGACCACCCCGAGCGCGAGCGGCGCAGCGTTGCCGGACGCGCCCAGCAGGGTGCGCAGCGCGCCGACGAGCCGCTGCGCCAGTGCCTCCAGCGGCGGCAGCGACAGCCGTCCGAGCTGGCCGAGAAACTGCAGGCCGACGATCACCATGAAAACGCCGGAGACCAGCGCGAGGCTGCGCTGGGCGAGGCCCACTCCGCTCGCTTCGTCGCCGTGGCCGACCAGCAGCACGCCGAGGTGGCCCGCCAGTGCGCCGAAGAAGCAGTAGGTGGTGACCCGCCCGAGGTTGTACAACAGGTGGCGGCGCAGGGTGGCGCCGGCGCCGCTCGGATCGGCGCCGAGCGCACAGGCGAAGCCGCCGCACATGCCCAGACAGTGCATGCTGCCGGCCATGCCGGCGAGAAAGATCAGCGCAATCTCGACCATGGCGCGCCTGCCGGCCGGGGGCCTACTTCTTCAGCGCGAGCCAGGCGACCCACGCGAAGAAGCCGACGGTCATGACGACGAAAATCCAGAATGCGATGCTTTCGGCCACGGTCATCGTTCCACCTCCACTCCATCCGCTCGCCACCGGTCGCCGCGCACGGCCCTACAGCAGACCGACGCCGAGCACGTTCAGCGCGAGCTTGCCGAACAGAAAGATCAGGTTGAGGATGGCCACGCCCAGCAGAATTCTCGGTGCCATGGCGACGTCCTCAAAGGGTGAGATCCAGCCCGGGGCCGAGCCCGCCCCAGTAGGTGTAGCCGTAGTACAGCGCCCACGCGAACAGCACCAGGTACACCACGAGCAGCCAGCGGTTGATGCGGCCGTGGCGCGCCTCGATGTGGCCGCCGCCATACTTCTCGGTCTGCCGGTGGTGGGGTTCCGCGGCGCGGGCTCCTCCGGCTGTCTTGTCCGATTCATTCGTCATCATCGACCTCCGCGCGGTAGGCCCGGTACTTGACCGCTTCGACATCGTTGAACAGCCCCGACAGCACCGCCCACACGAAGATGAACACCGCCCCCAGGCTCATGCACAGGGCGACGAGGAACTGGATCAGGGTCAGCTCGAGCATGTCGATACCTCACTGTCTGCCGCCGGCCTCGGCGCGCGCTCCGCGCACCGCATTGAAATCGAAGCCGTGCTTGGTCGCCCAGGCCTCGCCGGCGTAGCGGGTGGGCTCGATATCGGTGATCGACTTGTAGGCAAGGCGCGATTCGTCCGCCCGCAGGGCGGGGTCGTTGAGCGCGGCGCGGTCGGCCTCCGGAATGTCCAGCGGCGCGCCGGTGAGCGGATCCTTGAACGCCGACAGGGCCAGCACGTAGTAGGCGAGTGCCCAGCGGTCGTCGTCGGAGACGGTGTCGCCGAAGGACGGCATCGGCGTGCCGTTGAGCCCGGTGGTGATGGTGCGGAAGATGTCCTTCACGTCGGGGCCGGACTTGAACTGGCCGGTGGTGAGATTGGCCGGCGGAATCGGAAAGCCGAAGTCGTCCTCCAGCCCCTCGGCCTTCTCGCCGTCGCCGATGCCGCTCTCGCCGTGGCATTCCCAGCACTTCGCCGCCTGCCACACCTCCTTGCCGCGGGCCACGAGCGCAGCCGACGGGGTCGGTGGTTCGGGGATGAACAGCGGTGCCTTGGCCGGCTCCTCGATGAAGTAGAAGTAGGGCTTGGACGGATCCTCGCGGTCGGCGGCGAGCACGTACTTGATGTACTGGATCACCGCGAGCCGGTCCTTCATCTGCAATTCGTGCCACGACGGCATCGCGGTGCCGCGCACGCCGCGGGTGATGGTGCGCAGCAGGTCGCCGTCGTCGGGCATCGAGCCCGACGGGGTCAGGCGGAACTTGAACACGCCCAGGGTGAAGTCGCGCGGCCGGTCGATCTGCATGAAGGCGGCCGCCGGGCCGTTGCCGTTGCCGCTTTCGCCGTGGCAGCCGAGGCAGCGGCGCTCGTACACGTTCTTGCCGTAGGCGATCCATTCTTCCGAGCGTGGTACGGTGACCTGCGATGCATCCATACGCTGCGGTTCGAAACGGTCGCGCCACTTGCCGCGGTTGGTGCCGAGCTTTTGCAGGTAGGCGACCAGCCCCTGCAGGTCCTCGCTCGCGGCAAGCAGCTCTACCTCCTCGCCGGTGTATTCGTCGTTGGGAGTGAAGATCAGCGGATGTTTGCCGCGCTCGGGCACATACACCAGGCCTTCGGCATTGGGCGTGAGGACGATCGTCTCCTTGCTGTCGAAGTCGAACAGACGCTCGGTCTCGGGCGTGCGCTCCAGACTGCGTTCGCCCTCGGCATCACTGACGATCTTCGCCCGGTACGGACCCTCGAACAGCGCGGTGAAGCGCGGCATGATCGAGTCCGGCGACAGCATGCGCGGGTTCCAGAAGTGGGCGAGGTGCCAGGCGTCGCTGAACTTGAGCCCGACCCGCGACAGGTCGGGGCCGATGCGTCGGGTGGAGAAGAGATGGGGCAGGTCGTGGGCGTATTCGCCGGCCTGGGTGATCGGTCCCCAGCGCCGGGTTTCGCCGGCGACCGGGCGCACATACTGCGAATGGCAGTACCAGCAGCCCTCGCGGGTATAGACCTGGCGTCCGCGCTGTTCGAGCGGGGTGTAGGCGCTGGCGCGGTATTCCATCCACTTGAGTTCGCCGAGGTCGGTGCGGACCACGGTGGTGACCTTGTCGGTGCGTGACTGCGGCTCGACCATCGGCAGCACACCCTGCACGAAAGCGGCCAGCGACAGGCAACCGAAGCCGCCCGCGAGGGCGTAGAAGCGCAGTCCGTAGCGGCCGTCGCGGCTCACGGCGACACCCCCTGGGCGGCGGGGGCTCCCGGCGTGGCGCGTGTGGCCGGCGCCACCGCACGTGCCGCGAGCACGGTGCGCATCAGGTTATAGACCAGCAACGACATGCCGATGTCCATCGAGATTCCGGCCGCGGTGCGCACCAGCCAGTAGGGCCGGATCGCCACCAGCGAATCGAGCCACTCGACTCCGGCCATCAACATGTAGCCCTGTTGCAGCCCGGCCAGGGTCAGGTCGAGGCCCATCAGGCCGATGCCGAAGGTGATCAGCCAGAACGACCAGTTGCCGAGCGTGAACGACCACAGCGGACGGCCGACCAGCTTGGGCAGGGTATACACGGTGCCGGCGATCGCCCACACCACGAAGGTGCCGAACACGGTGAGGTGGGAGTGGGAGATGACGAAGTCGCTGAAATGGGTCGGCTCCTGGATCGAACGCAGCGCTTCGGTCGAGCCCTGGAAACAGCCCACCAGGTACATCAGCGAGCCCATGATCAGGAACTTGGCGGTGAGGTTCTCGCCGAAGCTGTGCCAACGCCCGATCATGGTGCCGAAGAAGTTCTGCAGCACGGTCCACACCGGCACGATCAGCAGCATCGAGGTGATGATGGCCAGGGTTTCGGCCCAGTCCGCGATCGGGCTGTACAGGTAATGGTGGATGCCGACGAAGGGGTAGAACAGCGCCAGTGACCAGAACCCCACCAGCGAGAGCTTGTGGCTGTAGATCGGGTTCTTCACGCTCGCCGGCAGGAAGTAGTAGATCAGCACGTAGCCGGCCGGGGTGATCCACAGACCGACGATGTAGTGGATGAACAACCCATGGAAGGCGGCGCTGTTGATGCCGGTGATGTAGTACGGCAGGATGAAACTGCCCAGGATCAGATTCATCACCGTCCACACGAAGGCGCCGATGAGGTACCACACCGCGACGTACAACTGTGGCTCGCGCCGCTGGGCGATGGTGACCAGAAACTGTACGGTGGTGATGGTGATCACGACGAAGATCACCGCATCGACCGGCAGCGGAAATTCACCCGCCTCCAGCCCCTGGTTGTAGCCCAGCGCGAGCGAGGCCATGCCGGCGACGAGCCCGAGGTTCCACACCCAAACCAGCCAGTGCCCCCAATGTCCTTTCCAGATCCGTACCCCGCACAGGCGCGGAAGCACGTAGTAGCACAGGCCGATGAACAGGGTCGAGAACGCGCCGAAGATCACGCCGTTCACGTGCATCGGGCGTAGCCGTCCGAAGGTGAGGTATTCGGAGGTGCCGAGATAGTCCGGATAGTTGAACAGGCTCGAGATCGTGACCCCGATGCTGGGTGTGAACATCAGCCAGAACAGGCCCCAGTACAGCCACTTGAGCACGAGCTCGCGGTCGACCAGGGCATCGAGATCCGGGAATTCAGCCTGGGCTGTGCTCGCCTCTGTCATGTCGCTCCCCCGCACTCGGCGGCCGCGCGGTCGAGACCGTGCGCCCGCTCACGAACGCGGCGGTGGCCGGCCCGGCGTGGCGCCACCGCCCAATGTGTTTTCAGTGCCTGCCGGGATCCAGCTTGGAATTCTTGTTCGACCAGTAGATGTAGGTCTCCAGCGCCTTCATCGCCGGGCTGTCGGGGTCGATCTTCTGACCCTCGTTGGGTTTCTCGATGCACCAGTTGATCATGTCGCGCAAGGTGGCGAACTCGTTCATCTGTTCCTGGAACTTCGGAAACTCGTGCGGGTGGGTGTCGGACGTGTACGGATGGCACATCGCACAGGCCATGCCGGTCTCCGACAGTTTCACCCCGAGGCGTTTCTCCGTTTCCGCGTCACCGTGAAAGAGCTGGTCGCCGACCTTCACCTGCTCGATGAAGGCATCCTGAAAGGCCTGCAGTTGCGCCGCCGTGTGCTTCTCCTTGTGGGCGAAAGCCCACTCCGCACCCGTACCGATCACCGCCACGGTCAGCAAGGCAGCCGCGACCATCGGGTAGCGTGATTTCCTGTCTGTCATGGTCGTCCCTCCTTCGATGGGTTGTGGGACTCAGAGCCGGTCGGCAATGCGCGGCGTCAGCACCTGGTTGCGGTTGTCGTCGATGCCGGAGTCGTCCGGCGCGACCGCGTACACATCCTTGCGCCACATCTTGTATTCGTGCTCGATCCGCCCGGCGGCGCTCATGTCGAGCGCACCCCAGCCGACGCCGTCGAAGTGGTCGCCGGGATCGGCGCGGATCATCGGCTGGGTCAGCACCGGCACGCCTTCAGGCGCATAGGGCCACGGCCACGAGGTTGCCAGCATGCCGATCGAGCGCATCGTGCCGATCTCGTTGTACAGCACCTGGTGGGTGTGGCCGTGAATGTTGGTGACGTTGCCGAAGGGCTTGAGGATTTCCTGCACCGGCAACCAGTCGCGTACCCAGAAGTTCCACGGCGGGTAGTACTCGTACAGCGGGTTGTGGGTGAAGATCACCACCGGTTTGTCCTTGGCCCAGTTGGCAAGCGTGCTGTCGAGCCACTTCAGCTGCTCGTCGCCGACCGCCGCCCACGCTCCGCCCAGGGTGCCGTCGAGCGTGGCCATGTGGCCCATGCGTTCCTTGGCGCTCATCTTGCGCGGGGTCCAGAAGTCGGGGGCGCGGCTGACCGTGTCCAGCCCGACGAAGCGCACGCCCTTGTGATCGAAGGTCCATGGCGACTTGCCGAACATCTTGTTCCAGGTCGCGCCCATGTCGAGATACCAGTCGTGCTCGCCGGGGATAAATACCGTGCGGATCTTGACCTCCTTGAGCAGTTCGGCGCCAAGCTGCAATTCCACCGGATCGCCGAGCTGGGCGAGGTCGCCGCCGAAGACCATGAAATCGGCCGGGGGACTCATCGCCTGCACTTCCTGGAAGGCACGCACCGCCTTCTCGACGAAGCGGGTGTTGACGTCGCGCGGATAGAGGTGGGTATCCGATACCCAAGCGAACTTGAAGGCCTGGCCGGTCTGGGCGAAGGCCATGTCGATCGTGTTGAGGATAGGGAACAGCCCGTAACTCGCCGCCCCCGCCGCACCGTAGAGCAGGGACTTGTGCAGGAAGGTGCGCCGCGTGATGTGGGTGTCGGGATCGGGGTGCGCCCGCTCTGGCCGCGGTGTGCCCGTCGGGCTCGGGTGCCATCCTTGTCTCTGGCTCATGTCATTACCCTCCTTGCGGACGATGCTTCCGGCGTCCTGGCAGGATCGACGCTATTTCTTCTTCAACTCGATCGGCAGAGTGAGCGTCTCTCCACTCTTGACCGTCACCGGCATCTCCGTTGCGCCGGTATGGTTTTGCGTGACCACCAGGGTGTAGTCCCCGGGCGGGATGTCGGTGATGCTGAAGCTGCCGTTCTCGCCGGTGAGCGCGTAATAGGGACTGTCGGCGACGTAGATGTGCGCGAGCATCCAGCCGTGGGCGTCGCACTCGACCCGGACCAGCCCCGCGCGCGGCAGGTCCACGCGGACCTTTGCACCCTTGTCGGGCAAAGCCAGGTTGAATGCGGTGCGCCGGCCATAGAAGCCGTGGGTGTTGTGCAATACCGGATCGGAGTTGAGGACATCGAGATTGCCCGCACGCACGACCTGCACGGCCGGTCTGAAGATGCACTTTTCCTGATCGAGCACGGGTACCTGGTCGCTCGCGCCCCAGGCCTTGCCCCGCGGCACCTCCTTCAGGTAGACGACCGCGTCCTGTACGCCCTTGCCAGGGCCGACGCGCACCTGGGGCTCATCGCGTGGTTTGCCGCAGATCTCGCTGTCCTTGGTGGGGATGATCTTCCGCATTGGAACGCTGCCGTTGAAGACGACCGTGCCCTCAAGCTTGCCACCGCCACTGACATCGACGACGTCATAGGCCCGTACGGGCTGGCTCGACAGGGTGATCAGCAGTACACCCGCGATCGCAATGGCCGGCTTGATCATGCCTCGCTCCTCCTGACCTTCTCGCTTCGGCAAGGTTCGGCTCCTCTGGCGTCGCAGATTCCGGGGCGCCACGAACAGCCGAACGCGCTGTCTTTCGTTTCGATTTAAGCAGGCTCCGGGCGGCGGGCAAAATTGATTGTGTCGATCTTTCATATCGATATCGGCGTGAGCGCGGCGTGTCGGCGATCGATACAGACGATGCCCGGTGGCATCGTCCGCGATTCTTTCACCGCGGCATCTTGTTTACTAGACTCCAGCAACACGGGGAGGAGACAGACCATGACGCTGCAGGAATTGCGCTACATCGTGGCGCTTGCCGATATGGGCCAGGTCGTGCGCGCGGCGGAAGCCTGCCACGTCGGGCAACCGACCCTGAGCACGCAGCTGAAGAAGCTCGAGGACTATCTCGGGGTCACGCTTTTCGAGCGCAACAAGCACCATCTCGTGCCGACCGCGATCGGCGAAAAGATCATCGAGCGCGCGCGCATTGCGCTCGATGTGGTGGAACAGATCCGGATGTTGGCGCGCGAAGAGCAGGGCCCGATGAACGGCCCCTTGCGCCTGGGCGTGATCCCGACCCTCGGCCCTTACCTGATTCCGCACCTGCTGCCTCCGCTGCGCGAGCGCTTCCCCGAGTTGCACCTGTTCCTGCGTGAGGACCTCACCGCGAATCTGCTGGAGCGGCTGCACCAGTGCCGTCTCGATGCCCTGCTGCTGGCACTGCCGCTGCGCGGGGAGGACCTCGAAACGCTGGAGCTGTTTCGCGAGCCCTTCGTGGTGGCGCTGCCGGCAGGGCATGCGCTCACGCGCAAGAAAAGCATCGCGCTGGCCGACCTTGAGGGCGAGACCGTGATGCTGCTCGAGGAAGGCCATTGCCTGCGTGACCACGCGCTGGCGATCTGCGGCTCGAAGCCATCACCCGAACGGGAAGAATTGAAGGCGACCAGTCTCGAGACGCTCCGTCAGATGGTTGCTGCCGGGGAGGGCTGTACCCTGTTGCCGGCGCTGGCGGCGGCGGCCGGTGTCGGTTCGGTGACGCCGGGCATGGTTGAGATCCGCCCTTTCGCCGCACCGGACGCCTTCCGCAGCGTCGGCATGGTGTGGCGGCGGCGCTACCCGCGCGAGCAAACACTGCACGCGTTGGCCGAACTCATCGTCGACAATCTGCCCCCGGCCGTGCAGCCGCTGTCGCCGTATGGGGTGCTACACCGGGTCGCGCATGGTGACGTCCTGACCACTTCGTGAACAGAGGCGCTTGTCATCGGCGATCACGGTAAGGGCGCGGGCGGGACCGAAAGTCGCAGTCTGGAGCGCCCGGCGTTGCTGCCGGCCGCGCTTTGCCGCACTGTCCTCATCGACGTTCCATGCGGATCATGTTTCCAGCCGGAACCCCACCTTCACGCTGACCTGGAAGTGGGCGATCTTGCCATCGGCAAGATGGCCGCGGATCTCGGCCGCTTCGAACCAGTCCATGTGGCGGATGGTCTTGCTCGCCAGCGCGATCGCATTGCGGATGGCGTCATCGGAACTCACGGTTGACGAGCCGACGAGTTCGACGATCTTGTAAACATGATCTGACATAACGCTTGCCTCCAGTGATTTTCTTGGGTTTTTGCTTGCAGTATAGGAGGCGTTCGCGTGCCCGACAGGCGAAATTGAGGCCGACGTCCCGGCGCGTCCGCTCCGCGGCGATCGACGATCGGGGCTGCTCGTTGGGGACGGGTCCGGTCAGGCCACCCGACCGAACCACAGCACCGACAGACTGGCGGCGATGATCACCAGCACGACGCCCAGCGCGGCGAGCAGCGCGCTGATCTCGGTTTCCTTTTTCTCCACCGCGATGCGCGTGGACAGGCTCTGGTATACCGTTTTCAGGTCTTCGGCGGTTCCGGCATAGAAGTAGTCGGCGCGGGTGATGCTGGCGACTGCCTCCAGCGCTTCCTCGTCGAGCTGCACCCGCATCGACCAGCCCTCGAAGCCGATGGTGTCGCCCTCGCGGGTACCGATGCCCACGGTATACACACGGATGCCACGGTCGGCGGCCATTTTGGCCGCCTCCAGCGGGTCCGGGCCGGTGGTCTGCTGGCCGTCGGTGAGCATGATGATCGCGGCCGAAGAGTATGAACCCGGCTCCACCGGGGTGAACTCCGGTTTGGGAGGGTCGTTCGGTCCTGGCGGCATCGCGCGCTGGCCGGTGATCTGCGACAGATCGATGCCGGCGTCGGGAAACAGCGTGGCCAGCGACAGCACGATACCGCTCCCGGTGGCCGTGCCGCGCTGCAACTGGAAACGGTCGATCGCGGCAACGACGTCTTCGCGACTATGGGTGGGCGGTTGCACCACCGCGGCCGTGCCGGCGAACTGCACCACGCCCACCCGCACGTGGCGCGGCAACTCGGCAATGAAGGCCTTGGCCGCTTCCTGCGCCGCCACCAGGCGATTGGGCTCCACATCGCTCGCGCGCATGCTGCCCGACACGTCCATCGCCAGCATGATGGTTTCCTGCTGCGACGGCAGGCTGACGATAGCGGTCGGGCGCGCCGTGGCCAGCAGCAGGGCGGCGATCGCCAGCAGCATCAGCGTCGGCGGCAGGTGACGGCGCCATGTTGCGCTGCGCCCGAGCGCCTGTCTGACCAGCGCCAGATCGGCATAGCGCAGGGAGGTCTTCTTGCGCCGATGCAGCAGCCACAGGTACAGGACGATCAGCACTGGCAGCAGGAGCAGCAACCACAGCATCTCCGGCCAGATGACGTTGAGCGGGAGCGAGTTCATCGTTCGGCCACCTTCGGTTCGCCCAGATGGGTGGGCATGCCGCGGCCGTGCCCACCCCGTCTGCTCATGGTCGCAAGCGAGCGGCGCAGGTCGGCGAAGCGCAGGATGGCGTCGAGCAGGTCGTCGTCGGTGGCCAGTTCGAGCGTATCCACGCCCGCCGTTGCCAGAGCAGCACGCAAGGCCGTCTCGCGGCTCGTCGCAGCGGCGGCGAAGCGCGCGCGAAAGCCGGCGTCGCGCGTGTCGACAACGAGTTGCTCACCGCTTTCGGCGTCGTGCAGCGTCACCAGACCGAGGTCGGGGAGGTCCATTTCGAGCGGATCGTACAGGCGCACCGCAGTCACCTCGTGACGGCGCGACAACTGTGCCAGCACCACTTCCCAGTCGGTGGTGCAGATGAAGTCGGAGACCACGAATACGGTGCAGCGCCGCTTGATGATGCGTTGTGCCGCCGTCAGCAACTCGTCCAGCCGGGTGACACCGGGGGCGGCTTCGGCGGGGCGCCGGGCCATGCGCTGCATCAGGTGCAGCACTTGCAGACGGCCGGCGCGCGGGGGGATCACGGTGTCCACCTCGGTGCCGTAGAACAGCGCGCCGACGCGGTTGCCGTGGCGCGTCAGCAGGCGCGCCAGTACGCCGACGAATTCGCGCGCGACGCTGCGTTTGGTGCGCGTATCGGAGCCGAAATCGACACTGGCGCTCAGGTCGACCAGGAACCAGGCCGACAACTCGCGTTCCTCGGCGAACTGGCGCACATAGGGTTGCTGCAGCCGCGCGGTGACGTTCCAGTCGATATGGCGCACGTCGTCGTGGTGCTGGTACTCGCGCAGGTCCGCGAGATCGAGCCCGGCGCCGCGCCACAGCGTGCGATAGTCGCCCTGCAGCAGGCCGTCGAGCCGACGTATGACCGTCCACTCCAGCTTGAGCAGGAGCGCGTGGGTGCCGGCGATGCTGGCTTCAGATTTTGGCGGCGGCGTGTTCATGGGGGGCAAGCGGTTTGTCGGGTTCCGGAATCTTGTGCATGACCTGGCGGATCACCTGGTCGGCGTCCAGGCCCTCAGCCAGCGCCTCGTAGCTGAGGACCAGGCGGTGGCGCATCACGTCGCCGACCAGACCGGTCATGTCCTCGGGCAGTGCGTAGCTGCGCCCACGCATGTAGGCCAGCGCGCGGGCGCCTTCGATCAGGCCGATGGTGGCGCGCGGGCTGGCGCCGTAGGTGAGGTAGCGGGCGACGTCGGGGAGCTCGTACTGTGCGGGGCGACGGGTTGCACTGACCAGTTTCACCGCGTACTGCATCAGCGACGGGTCGACATAGACCTTGCGGCATGCCTGCTGCAGTTCGGCAAGCTGAGCCATGCTCGCCACCGCGGCAACCGTGACGGTGACGCCGGTGACGCGCTCGGCGATCACGAACTCCTCTTCCTCGCTCGGGTAATCGACCAGCACCTTCATCATGAAGCGGTCGACCTGAGCCTCGGGCAGCGGATAGGTGCCCTCGGTTTCGATCGGGTTCTGCGTGGCCATCACCAGAAAGGGCTCGGGCACCCGGTGCGAGGTGCCGGCAATGGTGACCTGGCGCTCCTGCATCACTTCGAGCAGTGCGCTCTGAACCTTGGCCGGCGCACGGTTGATCTCGTCGGCCAGCAGCAGATTGGTGAATACGGGACCGAGCGCGGTATCGAATTCACCGGTCTTGGGGCTGTAGATTCGCGTGCCGACGAGGTCTGCAGGCACCAGATCGGGGGTGAACTGGATACGCTTGAAGCTGCCGCGCAAGGTCTGCGCAAGTGTCCTCACGGTGAGCGTCTTGGCCAGCCCCGGTACGCCCTCGACCAGCAGATGTCCATTGGACAGGATCGCCACCATCACCCGCTCGAGGAAGTGGTCCTGGCCCACCACCACGCGCTTGACCTCGTACAGGATGCGCTCCATGAGGGGCGCGGCACCGTTGGCTGAAGTGTAGGTCGGGTCCATGGGATTCCTCAGGAGGGGGACAGGCCGGGGCCGGCCGGCGCGTTTTCGATTGGTACCGCAAAGCCGATGCCCACGAATACGCGCTGCTCGGTCGGATTGAGAATGGCGGTGACGATGCCCGCCACCTCGCCGTCCATGGCGGCGAGCGGTCCGTCGGAGTTGCCCGGATTGGTCGCGGTATCGAACGGGATCAGATCGGTTGGCACGTGCCCGCCGACCAGCGCCGCGGTGTGCCACCGGAATGCCGCGGCGCCGGGCACCGGCACGAGTCGCCACAGACGCCTGTCGTGACAATGGGCCCGGTGCCGGAGCATCGGGTAAGAACCCGGCGCTGAATCCGCTGCCGGGTGCGCCCCGAGTGCCGACGCGGCCGCCCGGTCGGTGAGCGCAGTCGACGACGCCCCTCCGGCCCCCGCGCGGGGCGAGTGGCTGTACAACGGTGGCCTTTTCATCGGCTGCATCCGGATCGGTGCATCGCATTCGCCCCCTTCGATCCGGGCAAGGCACCCGGCCCGAAACGCGTTCCGAAAGCAGCACGCCGATCCGCTTCTCCACTTGCGTCGGGCGCCAGCAGAGCAGGGCCATGATGTGCTGCCGTTTGCGTACCGTAAGCGTACTGCAGCGGCGGCGTACTGCAACAGCGTACCGCCAACAAGTTTGAAGACACCGAGCCCGGGCGTGAGTTCCTGTCCGGAGGCTCTGCTCCCTAAGTGCGCCAGCCCACCGACAGCGTGCGTGCCTTTCCATACGATGGATCTGTCGGAGTCCGCTTGGGTTCGCTGGTCGCTGTTCGTTGCGCGGCAATGCGCACCAGGGTGCCGCTCCTGATGGTGCACCGCATGCACGATCCGGTGTGTCCGTGCATCACTGCAAGCTCAAACACGATGAAGAGGCAATTCAATGAAAACGATACAGCGATTTGCACTTGGTGCAAGCACCGTGGCGATCCTGTTCGCACTGGGCGCGTGTGCCGGGATGTCGTCACAGGACAAGAGTACCGTGATCGGTGCGGGTGCGGGGGCGGTTGGCGGTGCCATTCTGACCGGCGGCAGCGCGGTCGGGACGGTGGGCGGCGCAGCCGTGGGCGGCGTCATCGGGCACGAAGTCAGCAAACCCTGAGCGCCGGTCCGAATATGATGTGCGCGAGTTCGATGCGCCCGAGCCCGTCGTCGAAAGATCGGGCGGGGTGCATCGGGCCGGGGTAGGGTTCGTAGGCCGGTGACGGACATGTCAGAGCCGGCGTCTTTTTGACTTCAGGAGAAAGCAAGCATGAAATTCGGCAAAGGCTTCAGTGCAGTGATGGTGATGAGCGCGTTGCTGGTGGCAGTCGCGGGTTGCCAGAAGGAAGGGCCCGCGGAAAAAGCGGGAAAATCGGTCGACGAGACGATCGAGAAGGCGGGTGACAGCGTCGAGAAGGCGGGTGAGAGCATCAAGGATTCGGTGGACGGCGACAAAAAGTAAGGTCGCGGCAACTGGAAACGGCAAGCTCCATCCGGAAAGCGGACGAGGCCGCCGCAGGAATGGCCCGGCCCGATGCGGGCGGTCATTCCTGCGGCGGCCTCGTTTGCGGCCGTGCGCCCGTCATCCGCGCCGGACCCCGGTCGGGGCATGGAGTGAAGAAACGCCGGTCCTCCGACCGCCGCCTGGGAGGCGGCCGGACTTGAGCGATCGTTGCGAGCCGAGTGGGAAAGTGAGGACAGATTCGGCCGGTTTTGAGGCGCATAGTCATTCTATGCAACGAAAGAACGGGCGGATATGGACCGCTTCTCCCACTGGCGCAGTAGATCAGCCTCGAGTCCGACCGCCTCCTAGAGCCGGCCGGTCAGCAGCAGGATGACGACCACGATCAGAATCAGCCCGAAAAGCCCGCTGGGACCGTAACCCCAGTTCCGGCTGTGGGGCCAGCTTGGAATCGCACCGAGCAGCATCAGTACCAGCACGATCAACAGAATTGTGCCCAGGCTCATCTCGTTTCTCCTTTTTGTTGAATGGTCGCAGCGCCGGGACCGTACAGGCCTTCGCCGCGCGGCCCCTGTTTGCAGCGGCCTGACGGGGACGGCCGATCCCGATGCTGGACGGCGTGAACCTGCAGTTAATGCTACTCGGGTGCGCCCGGCTGTCTGTACGCCAGCGTACACGACGCGTCTGTTTCGTTTTCCGCGGCCGCCGGTCTGTGTTCGATGGCGTACAGACGGGCGCTCACGGCGATGACATATTGCGTTGCAATAGAAGCTGCGCTGTGATCCGGCCTGTGTCGACGCGCGCGCTCCAGCAAGGATCATCTTCTACCCAGTCAAACAGAGATCATGGAATGGCCTGTGCCCGCAAGGAGACGCGGATAACCGAACTCCTCACCGGAGCCTTGTCCGGCACCGTCGCGGCCTTCGGCATGATCGGAAGGAGCAGACCATGAACGACGTCCCGATCGCCGTACTTCTTGTCGAGGATGCGCCCGAAGACGCCAGAGTGATCCTCGAGGCCCTCACCGGTTCGGGGACGCGGCCGTTCGTGGTCGAGTGGGTGAGGCATCTCGCCGATGCGCTCGATCGCCTGGGCAAGGGCGAATTCGAGGTCGTCCTGCTCGACCTCACGCTGCCCGACGGCAAGGGACTCGACGCTTTCAACCGGATCCTCAAGGCGGCGCCGAATGCGCTGATCCTGGTCCTGAGTGCCGCCAGCGATGATGAAGCGGTGCGCGAGGCCATGCTCAACGGGGCGAGTGACTATCTGGCCAAAGGCCACATCGATGCGCACTGGCTGCCGCGTGCCCTATTGTACGTGATCGAGCGCAAGACCACCCGCGACGCCCTGCAAGGCAGCGAAATTCGTTTTCGCGCGATGAGCGATGCGTCGCCGCTGGGCATCTTCGTGTCCGATGCGGCCGGCGCCTGCGTCTATACCAACCGGGCGTACCAGGAGATCTCCGGGCTGAGCCTCGAACAGACCCTGGGCACGAAGTGGAGCATGGCAGTCCACCCCGAGGACCGTGACCGGGTGTTGGCCGAATGGCACGACGCCGTGCAGGACGATGAGCCGTTTCAGTCCGAGGCCCGCTTCGTGCGCGAGGACGGAAGCCTGGTATGGACCCGGCTGAATGCGGGGGCAATCCACGAGGGTGGAAAACGGTCGCCCGGACGGGTGCAGATCGTCGAGGACATTACCGGGCGCAAGGCCGCGGAGGAAGTGCTGCGCGTTGCCGAGCAGGCACTGTTCGAGGAAAAGGAGCGTGCCCAGGTCACGCTGAAGTCCATCGGCGATGGCGTCGTGACCACCGACCTGCAGAGCAGGGTGACCTACATGAATCCGGTAGCGGAAGTCATGACCGGCTGGTCGCGGGAGGATGCACACGGTCTGCCGCTTGCCCAGGTGTTCACCATCATCAACGGCAGAACGCGACAACCGGCCGCGAATCCCGCGGAACAGGCGATCACGGAAGACCGGACGGTGGAGCTCGCAGCCAACGCCATACTGGTCCGTCGCGACGGGTCCGAGTCCGCGATCGAGGATTCGGCCGCGCCCATCCACGACCGTGACGGCCGTGTTTCCGGGGCGGTGATCGTGTTTCACGACGTGAGCAAGTCACAGGCCATGGCACACAAGATGGCCCACCTGGCCCAGCACGATTTCCTGACCGGTCTGCCAAATCGCGTGTTGCTGACCGAGCGCCTGACCCGTGCGATCGGCCAGGCCGAGCGCCACCGCAAGCAGGTCGCACTGCTGTTCCTCGATCTGGATTTCTTCAAGCACATCAACGACTCCCTAGGGCATGCGGTCGGCGACCGCCTTTTGCAGTCGGTGGCCAGGCGGCTGGAGGGGGGCGTGCGGACCACCGATACCGTGTGCCGTCAGGGCGGCGACGAATTCGTGATCCTGCTGGCCGAAATCGAGGATGCCCAGGACGCCGCGCATGTCGCCGACAAACTGCTGCGCGCATTCGTCGAACCCCATCGGATCGACGCGCACGACCTGCATGTCACCCTGAGCATCGGCATCAGCGTGTATCCGGACGACGGGGCCGACGCCGATGCGGTGATGCAGAACGCGGACACCGCGATGTATCACGCCAAGGAGAATGGGCGCGACAACTACCTGTTCTTCCATGCCGACATGAACACCCGCGCCGTGCACCGCCTGTCGGTCGAAGGCAGCCTGCGGCGCGCACTGAAGCAGGGCGAGTTCCTGCTGCACTACCAGCCCCAGATCGATCTGGCCACCGGTGCGATGACCGGTGTCGAGGCCCTGCTGCGCTGGCGGGATCCGGAGCTCGGGATGGTCTATCCGCGCCACTTCATAGGCATCGCGGAACATTGCGGCCTGATCGTGCCGATCGGGCGCTGGGTGCTGCGCGAGGCCTGTCGTCAGGTGCGGGGGTGGCAGTCGGCGGGTTTGCGCGCGGTGCCGGTTGCGGTCAATGTCTCGGCGGTGGAGTTCCGGCACAAGGATTTCCTCGCCAGCGTTGCACTCATCCTGGCGGAGACCGGGCTCGAGCCGGGCTATCTGGAACTCGAACTGACCGAGGGCATCCTGATGCATGACGCCGAATCGTCGGTGTCGGTGCTGAAGGCGCTGAAGGCCATGGGGGTGCAGCTTGCGATCGACGATTTCGGTACCGGCTATTCGAGCCTGAGCTACCTGAAGCGCTTCCCGATCGATACCCTGAAGATCGACCAGACCTTCGTGCACGACATCGGTGCCGAGTCCGACGATGCGACCATCGTCAGCGCGGTCATCGCCATGGGGATCAACCTCAAGCAGCGGGTCATTGCCGAGGGGGTCGAAACGCACGAGCAGCTCGCCTTTCTGCGTACCCGGCTATGTGACGAGGGGCAGGGCTTCCTGTTCAGTCACCCGCTGCCTCCGGAAGAACTCGTGCACCGGTTCGATCGCGGGCGCCAGGAGGCGGTCGGCCTTGAGCGATCGTAGCGAGCCGAGCGGGTCTTGCTCCTTGTCTTGCAGCCTGCTTCGGCCCGGGGCTATGTGTGCCAGCGTACCGACCCCCGGGCGCCGGACAATCATGATGTCAATGAGGTTTCGATACGGCGCTCGCTGAGGCTGATCGCAACCCCGCCTCCTCGTGCCGGATGAGGGCAGGTGGATGACCCGGCTCCGGTCAACGATGCGTTGACCGGAGCCGGGTCGGGAGTCCGGTTCTATTGCATCTGGAGATAACAATCATGAACAAACTCGGAAAGTATTTTTCTGCGCTGATGCTGGCCTTTGCGCTGACCGCCATGGTGGGCTGTGCCGCCACCTCGAAGCAGGAAGGGACGGGCCAGTATGTGGACGACAGCGTCATCACCGCCAAGGTCAAGGCGCTGATCTTTGACGATCCCGCGCTGAAGGTGGCCGAGATCAACGTCGAGACCTTCAAGGGCGTGGTTCAGCTCAGTGGCTTCGTCAGCTCGCAGGCCGCTGCGAACAAGGCGGTTGAAGTGGCGCGCAGCGTTGCCGGGGTGAAGTCGGTCAAGAACGACATGCGGATCAAGTAAGCCGCATCCGTGCCGGAGTCGTTGTGCGAATCCCTGTTCGCGCAATGACTCCGGCTCATCCCCGAATCGAACATTCAAGGAGCAATCATGGCCAGCAAAGCGGCATATCAGCAAAAGCTCGAAGCGCAACTCAAGGAGTGGGACGCAAACCTCGCCCTGGTGCGGGCGAAGGCCAGCAAGGCGACCGCTGACGCCCGGGTCAGCTTCGAGAACGAGCTCGAGAAGATGAAGGTCAAGCGCGAAGAGGCCCACAGGTCGCTCGAGGAGCTGGGCAAGCGCAGCGAGAGCGCGTGGGAAGACATGAAGGACAGCACGGAAAAAGTCTGGGCCGAAATGGGCAAGGCGATGGAAAAGATGACGGCTCGCTTCAAGTGAGTCGGGTGATGTGCTGAATTGACCAGGAATACGGGTTTGAGCGGCCTCCTGCACGCATTGAGGTCGCGCTTCGGTCGGGGCGGGAGCCCGCGGCCGGGTCGAGCCGATGACGCGCCGCTGCGAGCCGAGCTGTTCAATGCCGATCAGATGGCGCTGCACGGCAAGGCGCTTGCGGCGGCACATCGACTGAGCCCCGCAGGCGCGCCGGATCGGCTCCTCGCCCGCTTGTCCGAGAATGAGAACACCCTGGTCGGCGTGTGCCGGCTGCTTACCGTTGCGGTCGCCGAAGGGCGACGCATCACGCCGGCGGGCGAGTGGCTGCTCGACAATTTCTACCTCATCGACGAACAGATCCGTACCGCCAAGCGACACCTGCCCAGTGGCTACAGTCGCGAACTTCCGGGCCTGGAGCGTGGGCCTTCGGCAGGACGCCCGCGGGTGTACGACATCGCGCTCGAGACCATCGCCCATGGCGATGGCCGCGTGGATACCGAAAGTCTCAGCCGCTTCGTCGCGGCCTACCAGAGTGTTTCCAGCCTGAAACTGGGCGAGCTGTGGGCGATTCCGATCATGCTCCGGCTGGCGGTGATCGAGAACCTTCGCCGGGTCAGCGTGCGCATCTCGGACGGCTGGGTCGAGCATACGCTGGCCGGTCAGTGGGCGGACCAGATGACCGCGGTCGCCGAAACCGATCCGAAGAGTCTGATCCTGGTCGTCGCCGACATGGCGCGATCCGGCCCGCCGATGAGCAGTGCCTTCGTGGCTGAACTCGCCCGCAGGCTGCAGGGGCGGGGCTCGGCGTTGGCCTTGCCGCTGACCTGGATCGAGCAGCGCTTGTCCGAATCGGGGCAGACCATAGAGCAGCTGGTATTGCTGGAGAACCAGCAGCAGGCGGCCGACCAGGTTTCGATCAGCAACAGCATCGGCAGCCTTCGGGTGCTCGGTGCGATGGACTGGCGCGAGTTCGTCGAAACCATGAGCGAAGTCGAGCAGACGCTGCGCGGCGACCCGGGTGGCGTCTATGGACGGATGGATTTTGCGACCCGCGACCGTTATCGCCATGCAACCGAAGCAATTGCGCGCCGCAGCCGTCTCAGTGAAGGCGAGGTGGCGCGCCACGTGGTGGCATTGGCACAGGCCGGCGCCGCGGCCGCAGCCGGCAGTGATGCCGACACGCGCGCGGGCCACGTCGGCTATTACCTGATCGACAAGGGCCAGTCCCAACTCGAGCGCGTCGCCCATCCCCATCGATCCGCGCTGGATTCAGTGCGCAGTGCGGCGGCGCGTTACGCCTTGCCCGTGTACCTGGGCGCGATTGCACTGATCATGTCCATCATCGGCGTCAGCCTGCTGGCCTGGAGCGAACCGGTCAGCTGGCCGGCCGCCACGCCCGGCTGGGTCATGCTGCCGGCGGGCATTCTGATCTCGGGCATCGCGCTGCTGGCGGCGAGCGAGCTCGCGGTGGCGCTGGTGAACTGGCTGGCGACCGTGCTGGTGAGGCCGCATCCCTTGCCCCGGATGGATTTCTCCATGGGCATCCCCACCCAGCTGCGCACCCTGGTGGTGGTGCCGACCATGTTCACCGGGGCGGATGACATCGAGCGTCTGGTCGAGGCGCTCGAGGTCCGGTTCCTGGCCAACCGGGACCAGAGCCTGCACTTCGGTCTGCTCACCGATTTTCTCGATGCCGCGCAGGCTACGCTGCCGGAGGACGCAGCACTCGAACATCTTGCCCGGACGCGGATCGAGGCGCTGAACCGCAAATACGCGAATGGCGATGGCGATATTTTCTTCCTGTTTCACCGTGCCCGCAGCTGGAGCCCGCAGGAACGGGTGTGGATGGGCTACGAGCGCAAGCGCGGCAAGCTGGCGGCTCTGAACGCACTGCTGCGCGGCAGGGCGCCGGAGAACGGTGGCAGGGGCTTCGCGCTGGTGGTCGGCGACACCTCGATTCTGTCCAACGTGAAGTATGTGATCACGCTCGATACCGACACCCAACTGCCGCGCGACGTGGCGCGCCAGTTCGTCGGTGCGATGGCGCACCCCTTGAATCGTCCGCGCTACGACGAGGCCAGGCTGTGCGTGGTGGAGGGTTACGGCATCCTGCAACCGCGGGTGGCGGTGAGCCTGCCGGGGAGCAATCGCTCGCGCTATGCCCGCCTGTACGGCGGCGACGCGGGCATCGATCCGTACACGCGCACGGTCTCGGATGTCTACCAGGATGTGTTCGGCGAGGGCTCCTTCATCGGCAAGGGCATCTACGACGTGGACGCCTTCGAGATGGCGCTGGGCGAGCGTTTCCCCGAGAACCGGATTCTCAGCCACGACCTGATCGAGGGCTGCTTCGCCCGCTCGGGCCTGCTCAGCGACGTGCAGCTGTTCGAGGACTATCCGGCGCGCTACAGCGCCGACGTCAGCCGACGCCAGCGCTGGATGCGAGGCGACTGGCAGCTCGCCGGCTGGATCCTGCCGCGGGTACCGTGCGGTTGCGGCCCGACGACAGGCGCCAAGCGCGAGCACCGGCTGTTGAATCCGCTGTCGGCGCTGTCGCAATGGAAGCTGATCGACAATCTGCGGCGCAGCCTCGTGCCCGCGGCGCTGACGCTGTTGCTGGTGCTCGGATGGACCGTACTGGGGCAGCCGTGGTTGTGGACGCTGATGATAATCGCCATCCTGCTGTTGCCCGCGCTGTGCGCAGCGATGCTCGAGCTCGTTCGCAAGCCCGACGAGGTCTCGCCGATGCAACACCTTGTCGCCGTCGGGCGCTCGGTGTTACGCCGCCTGGCACGGCTCGCATTCGAACTTGGGTGCCTGCCCCATGAGGCCTTTGTCAGTCTGGACGCGATCGCGCGCACCGTGTGGCGAATGGGGATCAGTCACCGGCGCCTGCTCGAATGGAGCCCATCGTCCGAAATCGAGCGTGACCTGGCCCGGCGCAGCGACCTGGCCGCCGCGCTGCGGTCGATGTGGGTGGGGCCGGCCACCGCCATCGTGGTCGCCGTCCATCTGGTGCTGGCGAGCCCCTCGACCCTGACGGTGGCGGCGCCGATCCTGCTGTTGTGGCTGGGCTCGCCGCTGATCGCATGGTGGATCAGCCGTCCGCTGCCCCGCCGCGCGGCGCATCTGACGCCGGTGCAGACGCGCTTCCTGCGCCGCCTTGCACGGCGTACCTGGGGCTTTTTCGAGACCTATGTCGGCGCCGCGGATCACTGGCTGCCGCCCGACAACTGCCAGGCCTATCGGGTTGTCTCGGTCGCCCACCGCACCTCGCCGACCAACATCGGCATGGCGTTGCTGGCCAACCTGGCCGCCTATGACTTTGGCTACATCGGCGGCGGCGTGTTGCTCGCCCGCACCGCGAATACGCTGGGCACGATGGAAGCGCTGGAGCGCCACCACGGGCACTTCTACAACTGGTACGACACCGAGACCCTCGATGCGCTGCCGCCGCTGTATGTGTCGACGGTGGACAGCGGCAACCTTGCCGGCCACCTGCTGACGCTCGGCGCGGGTCTGCTCGCGCTGGCCGACGACGCGGTCGTGTCGCCGCGGCTGTTCCAGGGTTTTGCCGACACCCTCGACGTGGTGGACGACGCGCTGGCGTCCGATGGCGTGGCGGCCGATGTGCTGCCGGTATTCCGCAGCGAGCTCGAGGCGGCATTGGTGATGCCGCCGGCAACGCTCGCGGCAGTGCATTCGACCCTGCAGCGCCTCGCGGCCGGTGCGGCGGCGATGCCCAGGGTCGCGGAGAGACACCTGACCCGGGACGAGACGGCGCCCGAGAGCGACGCAAGCTTCTGGGCCGAGGCACTGACGCGCCAGTGCCACGACATGCTGGCCGAGCTCGAACTTCTGGCGCCCTGGCTCGTGTCCTCGGCGCTGCCGGTCGAACTGGAGGCGCTCGTCGGCTGTCCGTCGCTGCGCACGCTGGCGACGCTGGATGTGGCGCTGGCACCGGAGATCGGGCGTCGGCTCGACGCGGCGGCAAGCGATGCGCAGCGCGACGGGCTCGCCGGCTTTCGCGTTCAGCTCGCCGTCGGGAGCGCGCGCGCGCGGGCGCGGATCGCGGAAATCGAGGCATTGGCGCTGCGCGCGTGCGAGCTGTCCCGCATGGAGTATGACTTCCTGTACGACCAGGCCCGTCATCTGCTGGTCATCGGCTACAACGTGTCCGAGGGGCGCGCCGATGCGAGCTATTACGACCTGCTCGCGTCCGAAGCGCGTATGAGCAGCTTCGTCGCCATCGCCCAGGGGCAGGTGCCGCAGGAGAACTGGTTCGCGCTCGGGCGTCTGTTGACCCGCGTCGGTGGCGAGCCCGCCCTGCTGTCGTGGAGCGGCTCGATGTTCGAGTACCTGATGCCCCTGCTGGTGATGCCGACCTACGACAATACCCTGCTCGACCAGACCTGCAGGGCGGCGGTCGCGCGGCAGATCGAGTACGGCAGGCAGCGCGGCGTGCCATGGGGGATCTCCGAGTCCGGCTACAACACCGTGGACGTGCATCTCAACTACCAGTATCGGGCCTTCGGGGTGCCGGGCCTGGGGCTCAAGCGCGGCCTCGCCGACGATCTGGTGATCGCCCCCTATGCCTCGGTGATGGCGCTGATGGTGGCCCCGGAAGAGGCCTGCCGCAACCTTCAGCGCCTTGCTGGCGAAGGCTTCGTGGGCCGCTTCGGCTTCTACGAGGCCATCGACTACACCCCGGCGCGCCAGCGCCGCGACCAGACGCGGGTGGTGGTGCGCTCCTTCATGGCCCACCACCAGGGCATGAGCCTGCTTGCGCTCGCCTATCTGATCCTCGATCGTCCGATGCAGGCGCGGTTCGAGGCGGACCGGCGCTTCCAGGCGGTCATGCTGCTGCTGCAGGAGCGCATTCCCAAGGCCAGTGCCTTGTTCTCGCAGACCGTCCAGCGCTTCGCCGAGCACTCGACCGGCGAAACCGCGGAAACGCTGATCCGGGTCTTCGACAGCCCCGACACCGCAACCCCGGAGGTGCAGCTGCTGTCCAACGGCCGCTATAACGTGATGCTCACCAATGCCGGCGGGGGCTACAGCCGCTGGCGCGATCTCGCGCTCACGCGCTGGCGAGAGGACGGCACCTGCGACAACCGCGGTACCTTCTGCTACGTGCGTGACCTGCACAGCGGGGCGTACTGGTCGACCGCGCATCAGCCGACCCTGCGGCGCGCGCAGGTCTATGAAGCGATCTTCTCCGAGGGCCGCGCCGAGTTTCGCCGCCGCGACGCGATCGGCTCCGGTGGGGGCGCCGGCCTGATCGAGACCTACACCGAGATCGTCGTGTCGCCCGAGGACGACATCGAGTTGCGCCGGGTCCGCATCACCAATCGCTCGGGGCAACGCCGGGAGATCGAGCTCACCAGCTACGCCGAAGTCGTGATCGCACCGGCGGATGCGGATGCGCTGCACCCGGCATTCAGCAACCTGTTCGTGCAGACCGAGATCCTGCCCGCGCGGCGTGCCATCCTGTGCATGCGCAGGCCGCGCTCGGCCGGTGAGCGTTCGCCGTGGATGCTGCACCTTATGGCGGTGCATGGTGTCGAGGCGGGCTCGATGTCGTACGAGACCGATCGCGCGCGTTTCGTCGGCCGTACCCGCAGCGTGGCCGCACCCGCGGCCATGGATCAGGCCGGGGCGCTGTCGGGCAGCGCGGGGCCGGTGCTCGATCCGATCGTCGCGATCCGCTGTCCGGTCAGCCTCGACCCGGAGCAGTCGGTCACCATCGACATCGTGTCGGGCATCGCCGAGAGCCGCGACGTGGCGCTGTGCCTGATCGACAAGTACCAGGACCGCCATCTGGCCGATCGCGTGTTCGATCTCGCCTGGACTCACGGCCAGGTGATGCTGCGCCAGCTCAACGCGACCGAGACCGACGCCCGGCTCTACGCGCGGCTGGCCAGCTCGGTGATCCATGCCAATGCCTCGCTGCGCCCGGATCCCGCGCTGTTGCTCCGCAATCGCCGCAGCCAGTCCGGCCTGTGGGGCTACGCGATCTCGGGCGACCTGCCGATTGTGCTGGTGCAGATCGCCAATGCCGCCAACATCGACCTCGTGCGCCAACTGGTGCAGGCCCATGCCTACTGGCGCCTGAAGGGGCTGGCCGTGGACCTGGTGATCTGGAACGAGGATCACGCCGGCTATCGCCAGCGCCTGCAGGACCAGATCATGGGCATGATCACCTCGGGCATCGAAGCCGGTGTGATCGACCGCCCGGGCGGAATCTTCGTGCGCCCGGCCGAGCAGATCCCGAGCGAGGACCGCATCCTGTTGCAGTCGGTCGCACGGATCGTGATCACCGATGGGCGCGGCACCCTGGAGGAGCAACTCGATCACCGCCGGCTTGCGGAACCCCGCCCGGCGCAATTCGTGGCGAGCCGCCCGACGCCGGGCGAGCCGGCCGCAGACCCCGGGCCCGACCCGCAGACCCTGATCCTGGCCAACGGCCTCGGCGGATTCACCCCCGACGGGCGCGAATACGTGATTGGACTCGCGCCCGGTGCGGTGACGCCCGCGCCGTGGTCCAACGTGCTGGCCAATCCGTCCTTCGGCACGGTGATCTCCGAGAGTGGCGTCGCCTATTCCTGGAGCGAGAACGCGCACGAGTTCCGCCTGACCCCGTGGCACAACGACCCGGTGAGCGACGCCGGTGGTGAGGCGATCTACCTGCGCGACGAAGAAAGCGGCCTGGTATGGACGCCCACGCCACTGCCGGTGCGCAGCGTGCGGCGCCATCGGGTTCGCCACGGCTTCGGCTACAGCGTGTTCGAAACCCGTTGCGACGGCATCCATAGCGAACTTTGGATCTATGTCGCGATCGACGCCGCGATCAAGTTCTCGGTACTGAAGGTGCGCAACGAATCCGGCCGTCCGCGCCGGCTCTCGGCCACCGGCTACGTCGAGTGGGTGCTGGGCGATCTGCCGGCGAAAACGGCCATGCACCTGAACACCGAGATCGACCCCCGCAGCGGCGCGCTGTTCGCCCGCAACCCGTACAGCACCGAGTTCTCCGACCGGGTGGCGTTCTTCGACGTCGATGGTCCGACCCGCAACGTGAGCGGCGACCGTAACGAGTTTCTCGGGCGCAACGGGACCCTCGCCAACCCGGCGGCCCTGCGGCGCATGCGCCTGTCGGGCAAGGTGGGGGCCGCGCTCGATCCGTGTGCCGCCATCCAGGTGGTCTTTGATCTGGCCGACGGCGATGGGCACGAACTCGTGTTCCGCCTCGGCGTCGGGCGTGACAGCGACGATGCGACCGCACTGGTGCAGCGCTTCCGCGGCAGTCTGGCGGCGCGCGGTGCACTCGATGCGGTGCATGCGCACTGGAACCGGACCCTCGCTGCGGTGCAGGTGGAGACGCCCGATCCGGCCTTCGACGTGCTCGCCAACGGCTGGCTGGTGTATCAGACCCTGGCCTGCCGGGTGTGGGCACGCAGTGGCTATTACCAGTCCGGCGGAGCGTTCGGTTTCCGCGACCAGTTGCAGGACGTCATGGCCCTGATCCACGCCGAGCCGGTGCGGGTGCGCGCGCACCTGCTGTTGTGCGCCGGGCGCCAGTTCCGGGAGGGCGACGTGCAGCACTGGTGGCATCCACCCTCGGGGCGCGGCGTGCGTACCCACTGCTCGGACGACTACCTGTGGTTGCCGTTGGCGGTGTGCCGCTACGTGAGTGCGACCGGGGACACCGGGGTGCTCGACGAGGCGGCGCACTTTCTCGAGGGCCGGCCGGTCGCCGCGGAGGACGACTCCTACTATGACCTGCCCGGCCGCTCCGACGACACCGCCAGCCTGTATCAGCACTGCGTGCGTGCCATCGGCCACTGCATGCGCTTCGGCGAGCACGGACTGCCCCTGATGGGTTCCGGCGACTGGAATGACGGCAT
Organism: Azoarcus sp. Soil_N_20; assembly: GCF_057656155.1. Classification (NCBI taxonomy): domain Bacteria; kingdom Pseudomonadati; phylum Pseudomonadota; class Betaproteobacteria; order Rhodocyclales; family Zoogloeaceae; genus Azoarcus; species Azoarcus sp. Soil_N_20. The sequence goes on from NZ_JBDGKX010000004.1 coordinate 186,019, forward strand.
GAACCTGGTCGGCATCGAGGGCAGAGGCGAGAGCATCTGGCTCGGCTTCTTCCTGTGCGAGGTGTTGCGCCAGTTCGGAGGCGTGGCGCGGGCGCACGGCGACGCCAGCTTCGCCGACACCTGCGTGGAGGAGGCGGACCGTCTCGGCACGAACCTCGAACAGCACGGTTGGGACGGCGACTGGTACCGGCGTGCCTACTTCGACGACGGCACCCCGCTGGGTACGGCTGCGGGTGAGGAGTGCCGCATCGATTCCATCTCGCAGAGCTGGGCGGTGCTATCCGGGGTGGGCGATGCAGGGCGTGTGCGGCGGGCGATGAATGCGGTCGCCGAACGCCTGGTGCGTCCGGACGATGGCCTGATGCAATTGCTCGACCCGCCCTTCGACAGGTCGAGCCTCGATCCCGGCTACATCCGCGGCTATGTACCGGGCGTGCGCGAAAACGGCGGCCAATACACCCATGCCGCGGTCTGGGCGGCAATGGCCTTTGCCGCGCTCGGCGAGCGCGAGCGCGCATGGATGTTGATGACCATGATCAACCCGGCCAACCATGCCTTGTCCGCCGGGGGCGTCGCGACCTACAAGGCCGAACCCTATGTGGTCGCGGCCGACGTCTATGCAGTCGCGCCCCATATCGGTCGTGGCGGCTGGAGCTGGTACACCGGCTCGGCCGGCTGGATGTACCGCCTGATGACGGAGTCGCTGCTGGGTCTGCGGCTCGCCGGGCAGACCCTGCATGTCACTCCCTGCCTGCCGGCGAACTGGCCGGGGTTCCGGATGCACTACCGTTATCGGGGCACGATGTACCACATCACGGTCGTGCAGACGCCAGGGGGGGAGGGTGGGCAGGCAGGCGTGCAGCGGGTGAGCGTCGATGGGGCGGTTCGCGCCGACCGTGCGATTGCACTGGTCGACGACGGGGTGGATCATCACGTCGAGATCGGCGTGCAGGGATAGCGAGCGGATCTTTTCGTCAGAATGGGGAGAGGCCGGCACCGGCGGCGGCATTTTCGATCGGTACCGCAAAGCCGATGCCCACGAATACGCGCTGCTCGGTCGGATTGAGAATGGCGGTGACGATCCCCACCACCTCGCCTTCCATGGTGACCAGCGGTCCGCCGGAGTTGCCCGGATTGGCCGCGGCATCGAACTGGATCAGATTGGTCAGCACACGCCCGCCGTCGGGCGAGCGGAATTCGCGCTGCAGGCCGGATACCACGCCGGCGGAGGCCGAGGGACCGATGCCGAAAGGGAAACCGATCGCCAGCACCGGATCGCCCGGGGCCAGGCTGCCGATGCTGCGCATGGTGGCGGCGGGCAGATCGTCGGGTATCGTCCTGGCGCGCAGCACCGCAAGGTCGTGCTCGAACATCACATTGACGATCTCGGCGTCGGACTCCAGTCCGTCGGCAAAGGTCACCTTGATCCTGCGCGCCCCCATCACCACGTGCAGATTGGTCAGGATGGTCCCGTTATCGACGATCACGACACCCGTGCCCACGCCATGCTCGACCGGCTCCGGAGGGGCGGCTTGCTCGGCGGCCGCGGCCGGTGCAGGCTTCGCGCCGGGTTTCGCGGCCGCGGCCGGAGGCTCCGTCGCAACAGGGTCGCCCAAGCCGACCACCCGGACGATCGACGGAAGCATCCTCTCGTACGCGCGGGTTGCGGGTGCGGTCAGCGGCTTTTCTTCGATCGATTTGCGCATCAGGTGATCGATCTGTACGAAGCTCAGCGGTGTACTGGCTGGTGGCGAGCCACGCCACCAGAATGCCGAAACGGCAAGCAGCAATGCCAGTGCCCACAGGCGGCGCTCGTGGCGCCGTGCAAAGCGCCGAATGCGTCGGCGGAGATCCCCTTCTGCCGCGCCCGCCGGAGCGTCCATGGGTATCACATGATCCACGTCCGGGGACGACAGCATCCCCCTTGCCCTCGTGCGCTCAGAGCGGCTGTACAAAGGTGGCCGCTTCATTGCCTGTGTCCGGATTGGTGCATCGGCTTCGCCCCCTTCGATCCGGGCACGGCTACGGGCCCGAAACGCGCTCCGAAAGCAACACGCAGTGCCTCGCTTTACCCGCGTCGGCGTCGGTAAGGCGGGGGCATGATGTGCTGCCACTGAGCCAAGAGACACTGAGCCTCGACGCGAGTTCCTGGATCCGGATCACGGTCATTTCGCCACTGCGCCGGACTGCGCGGCGGCCGGAATCCGGACGATGCGAACGGGATGGCGGAACGCTGCGCTTCGAGCCTGAGCGGGCGTCGGTCGCGGCGCGGGACAGGAATTCCGATCCACAGGAGAGGGCGGGGAAAATCCGGGCTCTGTAACCGGACGTTTCATATCTGCAAGGCCTGGATCACCGGCGGCAGCCAGCTGGCTTGAACCGATAACCCGGTGCGACTTGCACAGATGAAACAGGCTGTAACATGCCGAATGAAACCGGAGTCGGACGCACCGAGCCTAAGTTTATCCGCAGGTCACGACCTGCGGATCGCACTCAAACGAACAAGCAAGGAGAAATGTCATGAAAACGCCTACGCGAAGCTTGGTCATTGGTGTGCTGTTGGGAGTAGCGGGCGGTGCCGGTGCAGCGGTAACGGAAACGCAATATAGCGCCTACGATCTGACGGAGCAGTTGGCCATGAGTCCCGGCATGATGGGGTCCATGCACGAGTCCGGGCAGGCGGGTCGCAGCGGGCCGGAAAGCCTGCCGCTGACGAGGGCGGAACAGGAAGCACTTGCGATCCCGACCGAAGTGCGTCACAGCGCGGCCGACATCGCGCGCGAGCACCAGGCCGAGAGGCCCTGATTGACTCCCTCGGGGCGTGGCCCCGCGAAAAGCGGGTAAGGCTCCGCGCGGTGACGATCGACCGGGGTGCTGGCGGAAGGCCATGCTCCGGTGGATCGTCGGCTGCGGCCGGCTGGCCTCAGCGGGAAGCGGCGAGCACGGTTTGCTCCGACGCCGCAAGGCGCGTTCCGAGCGGGACGCTGCCGAACATGGTCATGATTTCCCCGACCACCTTGTGATACGACTCCGGGCAGGCGGTGTACCACGCCTCCAGAAACTCGGGGAAGCTCTTGTCGCCGAGGTCCCGGCGGTGATTCAGAAAGCCGATGGCACCCCAGTCGTCCGGATTCTGCTCGAACAAGGGCAGCAACAGGTTCGACACCAGTTCATTCTTGTCACGGAAGTAGGGATTGGCGTGCAGGTCGGGCTGATTGGCCCGAAACCAGGTCGCAAATGATTTCGTCGCGGGCAGGCGGCGATGCGGTTCATGCAGAAAATACTCGGCATAGGCCTGCAGATCGGCCGCGTGCTCGCGCCATTCCTCCGCCGGCGGGTGGAGCGCCCACTGCGCCGCGAGTTGGCGCAGGGTGAACAGGGCCGCGGCCTCGCAGATGCTTTCCTCGAACCACTGATTGCCGCGTGCGGCGTCGGGCGAATCCTTGTTGTCGAAGTTCGAGTAAATGTGGCAAAGCTCATGCGAGAACTGGTACACGAACTGGTACCAACGGCCATTGCGGGCACTGAGCTGGACGACGTACGCGCCGTCGGCATTGCGTTCGTAGAGGACCAGGGGGCCGTTCGTGCCGGGTACGACGTCGATGGTGCCGATCGAGCGATCGCCAAAATGCGCCCCGAGCCTGCTGGCGACCGCATCGAGCACCATCTGGAGATCGTTGATCGGCGTGTTGCCCCAGTCGCCGGGAGGGATGCGTATCGTGACCGGGCTGGTACGATCGATACTGCGGGTGTGTGCCCCGGCCGGATGGGTCATCAGCAGGACGGACGCCACCGCCGTGAATAAGCGGACACGCTGCCAACAGCCTTGTTGATACCGGACTGCGCGCCAGATGAGTGCACCGAAAAGGAGTCCGGTTCTTGCCATTTTTCCCTTGCCTTATGGGCGTTGATGTGAGTCGGCTGGTGGCCAGCTGCAACTATAGCAAACACTTGTGCTCCGCTGTGCACGCATCGGACGCGCGATTTGTGACTGCATATTCCTTGCCAGGACCGCCGGCATCGAGGAATCAGGTGCAGACGCCAGCGTGTTGGAGAGGTGACTGAGCGCGGAGAATGCGTCGGCTCCGGACCGTTACGGGCTTCTGGTTTCGGTGATGGGCGCTCGGCCGCGGTCTCGACGCGAATGAGCCGGCGATGTGTTGGCGGTGCTTGACCAGTGGTCGTCGGCCTACGATACTCGCACGCGGTGAGTTGCATTCGGTGTGCTCACCGTCGCCGTCTGTTCCGGATTGAATGGCTTCTTGGCCCGGATCACGCTGCAGTGTCTTTGCCGGCATTCGCCTTGCCGGGTCTGTTCAGCCGTCTCATGTCGCACCGGGTAAAGTCGTCCATGCACAGAATCGCCTGCCTGCTGTTGATGCTCCTTGTGGGCACGAGTCCGAACGCCATCGGGGCCGAGTTCGATACGTCCGTTGAAATGCGGGCGAAGGTCGGCGCGACGCTATATGTTTCCGGTCGTATCGCGGGGTTCGGGACCGTCCAGTGGATGGTCGATACCGGGTCCGGTTACATGACGATCAATGAAGACATGCTCGCGGCGCTGCAGGAGAACGGTCGGGTACGTTTCGTCAAGCGTATGCGTGGCCGCCTTGCCAATGGCAGCGAACTCGACGTGCCGGTCTATTCGCTCGACGCACTCAGTATTGGCGATGCATGCTGGTTGCGTAACGTCGAAGTCGCCGTGTTTCCCGGGAGTACGCGTCCGATTCTAGGCCTCAATGCGCTGCAACGGGCCGCACCGTTCATTTTCTCGTTCGAGCCGCCCCGTCTGGTGCTGAGCCACTGCGACCGGGGGGCCGACAATCTGGCGCTCGCACCCGCCGTGGGGCACGAATAGGGCGCAATCCCGACCTTGGAACGCGGTCGGGACTGCGCTGACCGGGTCATCGCCCGTATGTGTCGTATGCCCGCCAACCGGCACGCCTTATTGAGGTGTGCTCGGCTTTTGGGGCGTCACAGCCGGATGGTCGGCGTTCGGTGCCATGGGTGCTGGCGCTGCCTTTCCGGTGTCGCCCTCCGGCTCGAACGCCGAGAATTCGACGATGGAACCACTGATCGGGGCGTCGCCTTCGAGGGCGACGTATTGCTCGGAAGGTGCTGTCGTGAGCGTTTCGAACTGTTTCTTGTCGGTGCTCACCTGCAATTTGTCATCGCCCATCGGCGTGAGCTGATCGAGCGACACCATGACTTCGCGCGCACCGATGCCGACGACACCGCCCTCGGCGATGATCGCATGGGCGCTCTTGCGGTCGGGGGCGAGCACGATCTGCTTGACCTTGCCGATCTTGTCGCCCGTGCGATCGACGACTTCCATCCCGTCCAGATCGTCGGCGCTGCGGGAGTAGATCGCCTTGGCGCCTGACGGTGTTGTCGTGGTCGCGGCCTGCGATTTGTCACCCGCACGCTGCGAATCGGTCGATTTTTCGATGGCCGGATGTTCCGCGGCGGGTTGCCCGCTCTGGGTCTTCAGCTCGTCGGTGTCGGTGGCAGCCCATGCAGGTGCGGCAATCAGCACCGCGATTGCGCCGCTCATCAACGTCCTGCGTAGTGTGGTGGTCATATCGGTCTCCTCGTGTGTCAGCTTTGAATGACAGGTTCGCCTGAGGCGGAAATCCGCTTTCGGCCGGACCTTGCTGCGAGTCCAATTTGGCCCACTTCGGGACGCCGATCTGTGCGCTTGCCAACAAAACGCTTCAAACCGGGGCCGCAGGATGAAAGAGATTGTTTCGGCGGCGGGGCGGCGCAACAACGCGGGCTAGAACATGCCCATTTCCAGCCGTGCCGCCTCGCTCATCATCTCGCGGCTCCACGGCGGATCCCATACCAGATCGACGATGGCGTCGCTGACCCCGGGGATCGTGCTCAGCTTCTCCTGCGCCTCGTCGGCGATCAGGGTGCCCATGCCGCAGCCGGGCGCGGTCAGCGTCATCTTGACCGCGAGGCGAAAACTGCCGTCGGCCAGCGGCTCGGCGGTGCAGGCATAGACCAGGCCGAGATTGACGATATCGATCGGCAGTTCCGGGTCGTAGCAGGTGCCCAGGTGGGTCCATGCCATGCGTTCGATCGACTCGGCGTCGACCGCGCCATCGGCAGCGGGCTGGGCGATGTCGGGCAGTTGCGGTTCGAGGCCGAGCGCGTCGGCGTTGCGTTCGTCGATGCGGTACAGGTTGCCGCCGCTCATCACCGTGATCGAACCGCCCAGGCGCTGGGTGATCAGCGCGTAGCTGCCTTCTTCGAGGGTGTCCGGCTTGCCCCAGGGTACGCTGACCACTGCGCAGTCGCGGCTGAGGATGCGGGAATCGGTTTCGCCGTAGCGGTCGCCCATGGAAGTCTCCTTATTCGGTGCGGGCCGGGGCTTGTGCCCCGATGATGGCGTTGTGCAGCGTGTGCCAGGCGAGGGTGGCGCATTTCACCCGCGCGGGGAATTCGCGCACGCCGGCGAACACCGCGAGCTTGCCCAGGTCGGGTTCGTCGTCGGTGGCGTCCGGCGCTTCGGTGAGCATGGCGTGAAAGTCGCGGAACAGCGCTTCGACCTCGGCCACCGGCTTGCCCTTGATCGCCTCGGTCATCAGTGAGGCCGACGCGGTGGAGATCGCACAGCCGTGGCCGACGAAGCTGGCGTCGGCGACCACGTCGTTCTCGAGGCGCAGATACACCGTGAGCTGGTCGCCGCACAGCGGGTTGTGGCCGTCGGCGTGGTGGTCGGCGTCGGGCATGGGATGGAAGTTACGCGGCTTGCGGTTGTGATCGAAGATCACTTCCTGATACAGCTCGCGGAGGTTGCTGTCGATCTTGCTCATGGCGCCGGTCTCCGCGTGCCGAACAGGTCCTGGGCCTTGTGGATGGCCGCCACCAGCGCGGCGATATCGGCGTCGGTGTTGTACATCGCCAGCGACGCACGCGCGGTGCCGGGGATGCCGAAGCGGGTCATCAGCGGCATCGCGCAATGGTGGCCGGCGCGGATCGCCACCCCTTCGGCATCGAGGATGGTGCCGAGGTCGTGCGGGTGGATGCCCTCGACCATGAACGACAGGATGCCGGCCTTGTGCGCGGCGGTGCCGATCAGGCGCACGCCGGGAATGTCGGTCAGCGCCGCGGTGCCATGGACGAGCAGGGCGTGTTCGTGGGCGGCGATGCGCTCGATGCCGATCGCGCTCACATAGTCGATCGCGGCTGCCAGGCCGATGGTGCCGGCGATATTGGGGGTGCCGGCCTCGAAGCGCTGCGGCGCGTCGGCGTAGGTGGTGCGCTCGAAGCTCACGGTGCGGATCATGTCGCCGCCGCCCTGCCACGGCGGCATCGCCGCGAGCAGCTCGGCGCGGCCCCACAGCACACCGATGCCGGTGGGGCCGTAGAGCTTGTGTCCGGAAAACGCATAGAAATCGCAGCCCAGTGCCTGCACGTCGACCTTCTGGTGGGCCACCGCCTGGGCGCCGTCGACCAGCACGATCGCACCCACCGCATGGGCGCTGGCGGTCAGCGCCGCGACCGGATTGACGGTGCCGAGCGCGTTCGAGATGTGGGTGATCGCCAGCAGCCGGGTACGTTCGTTGAGCAGCGCGTCGAAAGCATCGAGATCGAGCTCGCCGGCGTCGCTGATCGGAACCACCTTGAGCACCGCGCCGGTCTGCGCACACAGCATCTGCCACGGTACGATGTTGGAGTGGTGTTCCATGGTGGTGATCAGGATCTCGTCGCCGGCCCGCAGTTCGGCGCGCCCCCAGCTGTTGGCCATGAGGTTGATGGCCTCGGTGGTGCCGCGGGTGAACACGATCTCGTCGACCCGCGGGGCATTGATGAAGCGCTGCACCGTGCTCCGCGCCGCCTCGTACAGGTCGGTGGCGTGCTGCGAAAGCCAGTACACGCCGCGATGGATGTTGGCATTGGATTCGCGGTAGAAGCGCGCTTCGGCGTCGATCACCGCGTCGGGCTTTTGGGTGGTGGCGCCGTTGTCCAGATACGCCAGGCGGCGACCGTGCGTCGGGCGCGCGAGAATCGGAAAGTCTGCAGCGACCTGCAGGGCTTCCGGAACAAGGACGGCATGAGCGATCGCGTTCACAGGACTTCCTCCAGCAATTCGCCCAGCGCGGCGGCACCCGGCAGGCGGGCGAGCAGGGCGGCGCGGGCGCGACGGCGCAGCGGCGGCAGCTCGATGCGTGCCAGCGCCTCGGCGGCAAAGGCGTAGGTCAGCAGGTGGCGCGCATGAATTTCGTCGAGCCCGCGCGAACGCAGGTAGAACAGGCTGTCGTCGTCGATCTGGCCCACGGTGGCGCCGTGCGCGCACTTTACGTCGTCGGCGTAGATCTCCAGTTCCGGGCGCGCGTCGGCTTCCGCCTGCTTCGACAGCAGCAGGTTGTCGCAACGCTGCATGGCGTCGCTGCGCTGCGCGTCCTGCGCCACCACGATGCGCCCGGCGAACACGCCGCGGGCACTGCCGTCGACCAGGCCGCGATAGTATTCGCGGCTGCTGCAGCGCGGCTGCGCATGGTCGATCAGGGTGTGATGGTCGACATGGCGACGACCATCGACGTGATACAGGCCGTTGAGCAGCACCTCGCCGCCTTCGCCGTCGAAACGGGTGCGAATGTCGTTGCGTGTCAGACGCGCGCCGAACGACAGCGAATGCGAGGCGAACACCGAACCGCGGGCCTGACGCACGGCGATGGTGGCGAGGTGGATCGCCTGTTCGGCCTCCTGCTGGAGCTTGAGATGGGTGATGCGGGCGTCGGCGCCGGCCTCGATCCGGGTCACCGCGGTGGTCAGTGTGGCACCCGCGGTCGCGCCGCCATCCGGGTAGTGTTCGACCACGGTGGCCTGGGCGCCGGCCTCGGCGATCACCAGGTTACGCAGGTGGCGGGTGGCCTCGCTGCCGTCGGCGATGAACACGAGGTGAATCGGCTCCTCCACCGCGACCCCGCGGGCAAGGCGCAGATAGGCGCCGTCGGTCGCAAAGGCGGTATTGAGTGCGGTCGGGCTGTCGCCGTCGGCGCTGCTGCCGAAGGCTTGTTCGACCACGCTGGCAGTGCCTTCGGCCTTTTGCGCGAGCGCATCGGCCAGGCTGGTCAGTGTGGCGCCGGCGGGCAGCGCGCCGATGGCCGACAGCGTCGGGGCGTGACGGCCGCCGACGAACACCAGCCAGTGGCCGGGTTCGGCATTGTCGTCGCGCAGGCGGGCCAGGATGGCGGCCGGGTGCTCGCTCATGGTGTCGGCGCTCGCGCTCGCAGCCGCGAACGTTTCCCCTTCCATGAACGCGAGCGAGGTGTGATGCCAGTTCTCGCGCCGCCGCGTGGGCCAGCCTTCGTCGGCAAAACGCTCGATGGCGCGCTGGCGAAGTCCGGTGAGCCAGGGCAGTTGCGCCCCCGGCAGCTGCGCGGCACGGGCGTGGAAATCCCGCACCCAGGTGTCGATCGCACTCATGACGCGGCTCCCGCCGGTGCCCTTGGCACTTCGCCCGTATCGCCGATCCAGCCGTAGCCGTGCTCTTCGAGTTCCAGTGCCAGTTCGCGCCCGCCCGAGCGCACGATGCGGCCCTTGGACAGCACATGCACCTGGTCCGGCACGATGTAGTCGAGCAGGCGCTGGTAGTGGGTGATCACGATCAGCGAGCGCTCGGGCGAGCGCAGCCGGTTGACCCCCTCGGCGACGATCTTCAGTGCGTCGATGTCGAGCCCCGAATCGGTCTCGTCGAGGATCGCCAGCTTCGGTTCGAGCAGCGACATCTGCAGCATCTCGTTGCGCTTCTTCTCGCCGCCGGAGAAGCCTTCATTCACCGAGCGGTAGAGGAATTCCTCGCTCATCCCCACCGCCTTCATCTCGGCCTTGACCCGGACCAGGAAGTCCATCGCGTCGAACTCGGGCAGCTGGCGATGGCGGCGAATGGCGTTGACCGCGGCCTTGAGGAAATAGGCGTTGGACACGCCGGGGATTTCCACCGGGTACTGGAAGGCGAGGAAGAGGCCGGCGCGCGCGCGCTCCTCGGCCGGCATCGCGAGCAGGTCCTGGCCGTCCCAGCTCACGCTGCCGCCCTCGACCTGGAACGCATCGCGCCCCGCCAGCACCTGGGCGAGCGTGCTCTTGCCCGAGCCGTTCGGGCCCATGATCGCGTGCACCTCGCCGTCCTTCACCTTGAGGTCGAGCCCCTTGAGGATGGACTTGCCTTCGACCGAAGCCTGCAGATTACTGATTTCGAGCATATGTGATTCTCCTTAGCCGATGCTGCCTTCGAGACTGACGCCGAGCAGCTTCTGCGCCTCGACGGCAAATTCCATGGGTAATTCCTTGAACACTTCGCGACAGAAACCATTGACGATCATCGATACCGCGTCCTCGGCACTGATCCCGCGCTGCATCGCGTAGAACAACTGGTCCTCGCCGATGCGCGAAGTCGTGGCCTCGTGTTCGACCCGCGCCGAGGGGTTGCGCACCTCGACGGTGGGGAAGGTGTGGGCGGCGCAGCGGTCGCCGATCAGCAGCGAGTCGCACTGGGTGTAGTTGCGTGCGCCCTCGGCCTTGGGGCCGACCCGAACCAGACCGCGGAAGGTGTTGCTGCCGCGCCCGGCGGAGATGCCCTTGGAAAGGATGGTGCTGCGCGTGTTGCGCCCCATGTGGATCATCTTGGTGCCGGTGTCGGCCTGCTGGCGATGGTTGGAGAGCGCCACCGAGTGGAAGTCGCCCACCGAATCGTCGCCGCGCAGGATCACGCTCGGGTACTTCCAGGTGATCGCCGAGCCGGTCTCGACCTGGGTCCAGGAGATGTGCGAGCGCGCGCCGCGACAGTCGCCGCGTTTGGTGACGAAGTTGTAGATGCCGCCCTTGCCGTCCTTGTCGCCGGGGTACCAGTTCTGCACCGTGGAGTACTTGATCTTGGCGTCGTCGAGCGCGATCAGTTCCACCACTGCGGCATGCAACTGGTTCTCGTCGCGCATCGGCGCGGTACAGCCTTCGAGGTAGCTCACCGAGGCGCCTTCCTCGGCGATGATCAGGGTGCGTTCGAACTGGCCGGTGTCGCGCGCGTTGATGCGGAAATAGGTGGACAGCTCCATCGGGCACTTCACCCCCTTGGGGATGAACACGAAGGAGCCGTCGGAGAACACCGCGGAGTTGAGCGCGGCATAGAAGTTGTCGCCCGGCGGGACTACGGTGCCGAGATATTGCTTGACCAGTTCGGGATGGTCCTTCACCGCCTCCGAGAACGAACAGAAGATGATGCCGTGCTCGCCGAGTTCCTTCTTGAAGGTGGTGCCGACCGAGACCGAGTCGAATACCGCATCCACCGCCACCCCGGCAAGGCGGGCGCGCTCGTGCAGCGGCACGCCGAGCTTCTCGAAGGTACGCAGCAGTTCGGGGTCGACATCGTCCAGGCTCTGCGGCCCGTCCTTCTTCGACTTCGGTGCGGAGTAATAGACGATGTCCTGGTAGTCGATCTCCGGGAAGCTCACCTGCGCCCACTGCGGGGACGTCATCGTCAGCCAGTTGCGATAGGCCGCGAGGCGCCATTCGAGCAGGAAGGCGGGCTCGCCCTTGCGCGCCGAGATCAGACGAATCACGTCTTCCGACAGGCCCTTGGGCACGGTGTCGGTTTCCAGCGTGGTGATGAAGCCGGCGGGGTAGTCCTGCTCGAGGAAGTTGCCGATCGGGTCGGGACGGGTGATGGCGTTCATGGTGTGGGTCTCCAGGTCATGAGATAGGGTGCTTGGCCCGGCTGTCCGGTCCGTGAACGGGGTGCACCTTGGCCGCGAACGTTGCCGACCCGCTGCTGACGGCAACCGGTGCGGGCTCGACCATGTCGGCGAGGCTGACGTCCTCCAGCGCACGGCGCACCACGGTGTTGATGTGCATCCAGTTCACCCGGATGCGGCAGCCGCTCTCCAGTCCACACACCCCGGAAGTGGCGCTGCATTCGGTGAGCCCGAACGGCTGCTCTTCCAGTGCGTCGATGATGTCGGCCACGGTGATCGCCTGCGCCGCCCGTGCCAGGTTGTAGCCGCCATGCGCGCCGCGCAGGCTGGTGACCAGTCGGTGCCGACCGAGCGCCTTGAGCACCTTGCTCACCGTGGGCAGTGCCAGCCCGAGCTTGTCGGCCAGCTCGGCGGCGCTGTACAGGTGTTCTGGCTGCCCGGCCATGTGGGTCATGATCAGGGTGCCGTAGTCGGTGATTTTGCTGATGCGCAGCATGATGATCCTGCTCTCCGCGTTGTCTTGGTTAAATAGTACCTAATCGGTACTGTATAGGCAAGCCGACCGCTACCGGTTCGATCGGAAGGGATACCGGAGTGCGGCCAGCGCTGCGGACCGGGTACGGATCGTGGTCCCATGCCGCTCCTGCCGATGGCGCCGGGAGCGCGATGGCATGCGGCCGGTATGGTGGCAGCGGTGCCTGCGGGGTGTGCTGTCGAACCCGTTTTCCACTACCCGGGTTGGATTTGCCGTCTAGCCTCCATGCATGTGAGGAGGATCACGGTCGGGGCTAGAAACCAAGTGAACTACTCGGGTAATAGACGGTAGAATGGCATGCCCGAATCATCGGCCGGCGCTTCGCGACCGATGTAGCAAGGAGACCGTCCGATGTTTGAAGACCATGCCGATCTGTGGAATACCAATCTCCCCGATGCACTGATGTTGCTCGACCAGCAAGGCCGGGTGCGGCGCTGGAGTGCCGGCGCGGAGCAGATGTTCGGCTACCCGCGCGACGAAGCCGTGGGTGCGCCGATCGATGCGCTGGTGGTGATCCCGGATCGTGGCGACGAACAGCGCTATCTCATGGCCGAGACCCTGCGCCATGGGCAAGGCACCTTCGAGACCTTGCGCCGCAGGAAGGACGGGACCCTGATCTACGTCGATATTTCCGGACATGTGCTGTACTGCGGGGCCGACGATGCGGAGCCGGCGCTGCTGTTCTCCGAAAAGGACGTGACCTCGCTCAAGGTTCAGCGCGACAGCAAGACGCTGGAATCGCGCTATCGCGAACTGCTCGAGTCGACTCCCGACGGCATCGTGATCGTCAATCCGACCGGCCACATCCTGATCGCCAACTCGCAGGCCGAGCGTCTGTTCGGCTACGGGCCGGGCGAGATGCGCTCGTCGCTGGTGGAACGGCTGCTCCCGGAGCGCTTCCGGCCTTTGCACAAGGGACACCGCTCGCACTATTTCGCCCAGCCGCGGACACGGGCGATGGGGGCGGGGCTCGAACTGTACGGCTTGCGCAAGGATGGCTCGGAGTTTCCGGTCGAGATCAGCCTGAGTCCGCTGAAAACCGAGGACACCCCGCTGGTCATGAGCGCCATTCGCGACGTCAGCGAGCGCAAGCGCTTCGAGAAGGCACTGCAGGAAAAGAACCTCGAGCTCGAACAGGCAAACCGGGCCAAGGACCGTTTCCTGGCCAGCATGAGCCACGAGCTTCGCACCCCGCTCAATGCCGTCATCGGGTTTACCGGCACCTTGTTGATGGGGCTGCCGGGCGAATTGAATGCCGAACAGAAACACCAGCTCGACATCGTGCGCAGCAACGCCAGGCATCTGCTGGCCCTGATCAACGACTTGCTGAACCTGGCCAAGATCGAGGCCGGCAAGGTCGAGCTGGACCCCGAACCCACCGAGTGCGGCACCCTGGTGCGCGAGACCGCGGCCTCGCTGCAGCCGATGGCGCTCGCCAAGGGCCTGCAGCTGCAGATAGACATTCCGGAACAGGCCGTGGTGTTCAGGACGGATCGGCGCGCCCTGAACCAGATCATGCTCAATCTGGCGACCAATGCGATCAAGTTTACCGATGTCGGTCGGGTATGCCTGAAGCTGAGGGCGCTCGATTCCGAAGCGCGCCGGAGAATCGAGTTCGTGGTCGAGGACACCGGTCCGGGGATCAGCGTGGAGGAGCAGTCCGCGCTGTTCGGCGCCTTCGTGCAGGGGCAGGCGGCACGCGCCAAGGGGCGCGAGGGCACCGGCCTGGGCCTCCATCTGAGTCGCAAGCTGGCCGAGTTGCTCGGTGGAGACCTGTTCTGTCAGAGCACCGTGGGCGAGGGCAGCCGCTTCGTGCTGGTCCTCGAGGAGGTGTAGGTCATGGTTGCGCGCATATTGATTGCCGAAGATCACGTCGACAGCCTGGAGCTGATGCGCTATCTGCTGAGCGCCCATGGTTACGCCGTGGTGACGGCAGCCGACGGCGAGGCCGCCCTCGCAGTGAGCGCGCAGACGCTGCCCGACCTGATCATCTGCGACCTGCAGATGCCGAAGCTCAATGGTTATGAGGTCGTTCGCCGGCTCAGACTGGACGACCGTCTGCAGCACATTCCGGTTATTGCGGTCACCGCGTTTTCGATGCTGGGCGACCGCGAGAATGTGCTCGCCGCGGGTTTCAACGGCTATTTCTCGAAGCCGATCGAGCCCGAGCGCTTCGTCTCCGAACTCGAACAACACCTTCCTCCCCCGATGCGCGCCCGACCGCGCAGCGCGGGGCACACAGGAGCGTAGTGCATGGCCCGAATTACCGTGATCGACGATGTTGCAGTCAATCGGGAGCTGTTGGCGACCATACTCAAGCCGCTCGGGCATCGCGTCACCGAGGCCGGCGACGGGGTTGGCGCGCTCGCACTGGTGCACAGGGAACGGCCCGACCTGATCATCTGCGACATCCTGATGCCGGAGATGGATGGCTACGAGTTCGTGCGCTGCCTGCGTGCCGATCCGGACATCGCTGCCATCCCGGTGGTCTTCTGTTCCGCCCACTTCATGGAACTGGAGGCGCAGCAGCTGGCCGAAGTCTGCGGGGTGAGCAGGGTGCTGACCAAGCCGGTCGACCCGCAGCAGATCATCGACGTCGTGCAATCCATCCTCGAGCAGGGGCGGACAGCCCGGATCCCGGAGCCATTGCCCGGCACCGAGTTCGATCGCCAGCATCTTCACCTGCTCAGCGGCAAGCTGTCGGAGAAGGTGGCGGAGCTGCAGGGGGCCAACGACAAGCTCGCGGCGCTGATCGAGCTCAACCTGCAACTGGCGTCCGAGCGCGACAAGGAACGCCTCCTCGCCCATGTGTGCCAGGGGGCGCGCGCATTGCTCGGGGCCGAGTGTGGCACCGTGGCGGTGCGCCGGACCGACGGCGAGGTACTCGCGCATGTCGGTCACTGCGGGCTCGATCCGGTCACGATGGCCCGCATCGCCGCGGTGCGGATCGATGGTGGCGAGCTTGGTCGCGTGTATCGCGAAGCGGCGGTATTGAACCGCGACGTGCCGATGGACGGCACCATGGATACCGGGCTCCCGGCCGGCTATCCCGCAGTGAGGAATCTGCTGGCCGCACCGGTCAAATCCTTGTCGACGACCTATGGCTGGATCTGCCTCGCCAACAAGCAGGGCGGTGACGGATTCACCGCCGAGGATGCCGAGGTGCTCAGGATCGTTGCCGCCCAGGCCGGACGAATCTACGAGAACGGCAGCCTGTACGCGAAGCTGCAGCAATACGCGCACGAACTCGAAGCCGAGATCGGCGAGCGCGAACGCACCCAGCACCATCTGGCGTCGCAGTACAGCGTCGCGCGGCGACTGACCCGGGTGTACGCGGTACTGAGCGGCATCAACTCGGCGATCGTGCGCATTCATGACCGCCTCCAGCTGTTTCGTGAGGCCTGCCGGGTGGCGGTGGACGAGGGCGGGTTCGGCATTGCGTGGATCGGCGAGATCGATCCCGAAACCGACGAAGTCGTGCCGCTGGCGTGGGAGGGGGTCGAGGACGATATCGGTGCCGAGCGGCTGTCGCTGCACGGCGATCTGGGGGGCGGCCCGGGGGCGGTGGCGCGGGCGGTGCGCAGCGGGACGCTGTGCGTGGTCAACGATCTGGGCGGTGTCGACGCGGTCGGGCGGAGACGGATGGAGGCCCGGCGCCGCGGCTATCGATCGCTGATCGCGCTGCCGCTGATTGTGGATACGCGGGTGGTCGGCGTCCTGGTGCTGCACGCGCTCGAGGCCGATTTCTTTACCACCGAAGAGCAGGCCTTGCTGAAGGAACTGGCAAACGACCTTTCCTTCGCGCTCGAATACATCGCCAGACAGGACATGCTGGCCTACTTGGCCTATCACGACGTGCTCACCGGCCTGCCCAATCGCGCCCATCTGCTCGATCGCCTGGGCGCGGCGCTGCAGACCGTCCGCCATCATGCGGGCGAGCGGGTGGCGGTGGTGCTGTGGGACGTGAATCGCTTTCGCAACATCAACGATACGTTCGGGCGCCAGGTCGGCGACAACGTGTTGCGCGAGCTGGCGCGTCGGTTCAAGGAGGTCTGGCCGGACGAAGGCACGGTGGCGCGGATCACCGTGGATCAGTTTGCGGGCGTCATCAGCGGCGCGTACGAGCTGACCGATATCGCCCATCTGATCGAGAACGCCGCCGTCAGTGCGCTCGACAAGCCCGTGGTGGCAAACGAGCATGAACTGCGAATCACCGTTTCGGCCGGCATCGCGGTCAGCGCCAGCCCGGACGACGATGCCGACGCCCTGCTCGGGAACGCCGAGGCCGCGCTGCGCAAGGCCAAGGGCTCGGGCGTCGGCTACCTGTTCTACGGGCCGGAAATGAATGCCCTGATCGCCGACACCCTGCTGCGCGAGAACAGGCTGCGCCAGGCGCTCGAGCGCGACGAGTTCGTGCTTTATTACCAACCGAAGATCTGCGGGGCCAGCGGCGCGGTGACCGGACTCGAGGCGCTGCTGCGCTGGAACGATCCCGCGAACGGCCTGATCCAGCCCGTCGACTTCATTCCGATCCTCGAGGAAACCGGGATGATCGTTCAGGTCGGCCTGTGGGCGATCCGTAAGGCGCTTGCCGACATGCGCGCCTGGCGGGAAGCCGGGCTCGCCCCGCTGCGGGTCGCGGTCAACGTGTCGCCGCTGCAGCTGCAGCAGCCCGACTTCGTCGACTCGCTGCGGCAGGTGGTGGAGGGGTTTGGAGACCACCCGGTCGAGCTCGATCTGGAGATCACCGAGAGCATGATCATGACCAATGTCGACGCCAACGTCGCACGGCTGGCCGAGATCCGGACCATGGGCATCGAGATCGCCATCGACGATTTCGGCACCGGCTATTCGTCGCTCGGCTACCTGGCCAGACTGCCGGTCAATGCGCTGAAGATCGACCGTTCCTTCGTCGCCACCATGGCGGCGGCCAGGGAGAGCCTGACCATCGTGTCGACCATCATTTCGCTGGCCCACTCGCTGGACCTCAAGGTCATCGCCGAAGGGGTGGAGGAGGAGGGTCAGGCAAGCGCCCTGCGTGGCTTCAGGTGCAACGAGCTGCAGGGCTATCTGATCAGCCGTCCGCTGCCGCCGGAGCAGATCATCGATTTCGTGCGCGCGCGCATGGCCTGATGGCCGGTCGTAAGCGCGGCTTCCCGTCCGCTCACGTGGCCCCGCGCTGCTTGCCGGCGCGGGTTCCACCGTGGCGTGCCACCGTCGCGCGCAGCTGCGCCTCGAGTCGCTTGGCCACGCTGATGTCGATGAAGGTGATGACGACGCCATCGATCACGTCGTCACTGATGCGGTAGGGCATGATGCGCACGGTAAACCAGCGACCGCCGCCTGCCGAGGTTTCCTTCTCCGAGAACCGCAGGGTGCGCAGCACCTCGCGGGCATCGTCTTCCAGTCCCGGATAGTCCAGGTCGCTTGCGAGATCGGACAGCGGCCGTCCGGTATCGGTGGGGATGAGCTTGATGATGCGCGCCGCGGGCGGGGTGAAACGCCGGACATGCAGTTGGCGGTCGAGGAACACGGTGGCGATTTCGGTGCTGTTGAGCAGGTTCTGCATGTCGTTGTTGAGCTGCGACAGGTCGTCCACCCTGGATTCGAGTTCGACGTTGACGGTCTGCAATTCCTCGTTCAGCGACTGCATCTCTTCCTTCGACGTGGTGAGTTCCTCGTTGGTCGACTGCAACTCTTCGTTGGTCGATTGAAGCTCTTCGTTGGCCGACTTGAGCGCTTCCCGGGAGGTCTGCATTTCCTCGCGCAGCGTGTCGATTTCGTCGTGCGCCTGCTGCAGCCGGAGCGTCAGTTCGTCAGGCTTCGCGCCGCGCGTTGTCGTGTCGTGGCGAGTGGGATCGGGATGCGGCCGGGGTTCGGAAAACACGATCATCACCATGCCGCGCAAGGGCTCGGGTTCCTCGATCATGTGCACGGCGAGGTCGACCAGGCGCGGTTTTCCGGCGTCTCCAGTACCGATGTTCGAGCGTTCGATCCGTCCGCGATTGCGCGTGACCTGATGGAGTGCGCTGCCGAGCTCGCGGCGCAGGCCTTCGCGCGCCATCGCGTGGATATTCCAGTTGGCCTTGCCGGCGGCGGGCTCCAGGTAGCGCCCGGTGCGGCCGTGGATGTAGAGGATGTCGCCGCGGTCGTTGACCAGCACGGCGGCGGGTGCGAACTGCTGCAGCAGCAACTGGTCGGCCAGGGTCTGCAGGTTGGCAGCCGGCGGGGCGGAGCCGGTCCCGCCCGTGGAGTTCGCGCTTGCGCTCGAATGGACCGGAAAGTCGATGTCGGTGGCCGGCGTTGCAATGCCGACGCGGCGGAAGATGCGCGCCCTGGCGTCGACCGGCGCGAACAGGTCGGCCTCGGCACCGATGGTTTCGGACGTGCCCAGCACCAACATGCCACCCGGGGCCAGGCTGTAGTGGAACAGGGACAGCAGCTTGCGCTGCAGTTCGAGGCCGAAATAGATCAACACGTTGCGGCACATCAGCAGGTCGAGTTTGGTGAAGGGCGGATCCTGAATCATGTTCTGCCGTGCGAAGATGACCATCTCGCGGATCTCCTTGCATACCTGGTAGCCGTCCTCGGAGGCGATGAAGAAGCGCGCCAGGCGCTCGGCCGACACATCGGCGGCGATGCTGGCCGGATAGCGGCCCAGCCGTGCGCGATCGATGGCATCGTCGTCGAGATCGGTGGCGAAGATCTGCAATGAGAAGCGGCCGGCGGCCGGATTCCGCTCCTGTGCCTCGCGGAACGCAATCGCCAGCGAATAGGCTTCTTCACCGGTCGAGCAGCCCGCGACCCAGGCGCGCAGCGGGCGGCCCGCCGGGCTGCGCGCGAAGAGCGGCGGCAGCGCGCTGTCGCGCAGCGTGTCCCACACCGGCGGGTCGCGGAAGAAGCTGGTCACGCCGATCAGGAATTCACGGAACAGGAGATCGAGTTCCTGCGGGTTTTGCCGCAGGAAGTGCACATAGCTCGCGATCCGGTCGATCCGGTGCACTTCCATGCGGCGCTCGATGCGGCGGTAGAGCGTGCTCTTCTTGTAGTGCGAAAAATCCTGGCGGTTGTGAGCGCGCAGCAGCATCAGGACTTTCTCCAGCCCGCTTTGCTGTTGGCTGTCGATCACGGCGTCGGGCGCGGCGGCAGTGGGGCCGTGGCGCAGATAGTCGATGATGCGGGCAGGCAGGTCGCTGGCCGCGGCGACGATGTCCACCTGGCCGGTGTTGAGTGCGCTCTGCGGCATCGAGGGGAAGGCGCTCGACGAAGGGTCCTGGGCCGCTGCGATACCGCCATCTTCCTTGATCGCGTGTACGCCCTTGGTGCCGTCGGCACCCATGCCGGACAGGATCACCGCGATCGCCTGTTGGCGACGGTCTTTGGCCAGCGACGTGAGGAAAAAGTCGATCGGCAGGCGCTGGCCGCGCGGCGCGGCAGGCTCGAACAGATAGAGCATGCCGTGTTCGATCGCCATGTCGCGGTTGGGCGGGATCATGTAGATGTGGTTCGGCGCGACCGCGAGACGATTCTTTACCTGCACGACCGGCAGGCTGGTGGCGCGCTGCAGCAACTCGGGCATCATGCCCTTGCGGGTCGGATCGAGGTGCTGAACGATGACATAGGCCATGCCGCTGCCCGACGGCACCCTGGACAGGAATTGCTCCAGTGCGTCCAGACCGCCGGCCGACGCACCGATGCCGACGATCGGAAAGGCCGGTCCGTCGGGAGAAGGCGCTTGCGCTGATGCGGATGGCGCCGGAGGCGCGCATACCTGCTTGTCCATGGCCGTTTCCATTCAGGCACGGAACTCCCCGGCAACCGACCTGCAAGGCACGGCACTGGTGGGTCTCGTGCGCAAGTTCCGAAGCGGAGAACCCTCACGCCAACGACATTCGATGCGGGGTTCGCAGGCTTCGGATCGATGCGAGCCCGCTCCGGTGGTCGAGCCGGCCACCTGAAGCGGGGCGAATCAATGCGGGCGCTCAGACCCGGGGATCTTCCACATACGGCTTGGTCCCGTAGTAGGAATGGATGGATTGGACCCAGGACGGGTCGGCCATGTCGGGCCAATGGTCCTTGTCGAAGCCCGGCGCATCCTCGAGGCGCTCCTGCTCGACCTTGAGCAGGAATTGCTTGTTGACGGTGTCGAGGGTCAGCGCGTCCCATGGCACCGCGAACAGTTTTTCACCCATGCCGAGGAAACCGCCGAATGACAGCACCGCGTAGGCAACCCGGCCACTGCGCATGTCCAGCATGATCTCCTTGATGTTGCCGAGCTTGTCGCCATTTTCGTTGCACACGTCGTTGCCGTTGAGGGTGTCGGCCCCCATCAGGTGCGGGCCGGGGCCATGCCGGGTGTCGGGTCCGGGGCCGGGGACCGCCTTGTACATACCGTAGGTATCGCGATCTTCGTAGTTCATGTTCATCTCCTGAGGATTGAAAGGCGCTTCAGTCTTTCTGGATGTCGTTTTTCAGGTCACCGTAACCGGACTGAACCTTGCCGACGGCCTGCTCGACCTTGCCCTTCTGTTCCAGCCGCTCATTGCCGACGAGCTTTCCGGTCACTTCCTTGACCTTGCCCGCAGCTTCCTTGACCCGGCCCTTCGCTTGATCTTTATTCATGATGGGTCTCCTCGAAATTCGTTGCGACGATCGACCGGAGCGCCGTACCGCAATACGTCCGGCAAGTCCCTGCATCTCAAGTGCACGGTCAATCAAGCATGAACGTGCGCCCGGGTGTGGTCTGTACGAAAGCGCACTTATCCGGGGACCTGATACCGCCGGCTTCGGGCGTATGTGCGACAGCGTACCGACCGGGTATGCGCTCGGGATCAGGCTGGCACATGGTTTGCAGACATGGGTGTGCAAACGCGCCGTCGATGGCTTCAGGAGGTGAATCGTCATGAAAGATATCAATCTGGTGCTGCTCCCCGGGCTGCTGTGCGATGCGAGCGTCTTTCAGCAGCAGGCAGACGCACTGACCGACGTCGGCGGCATCACGGTGGTGGATCTGACCGGGTCGGACTCGATGGCGGCGCTCGCGACCGATGCGCTGGCGCAAGCCCCCGAGGGGCCGGTGGTGGTGGTCGGCATGTCGATGGGCGGCTATGTGGCATTCGAGATCATGCGCCGGGCGCCCGGACGGGTGCGGGCGCTGGTGCTCATGAGTACCAGTGCGCGGCCGGATACGCGCGAGGCGATCGCGACCCGCGAAAAGCTCATCGCGCAGTCGGCAACCGATTTTCCCGCGGTCATCGAGACCCTGTTGGCACGGATGGCGCATCCCGATCATGCGAATACGCCCGAGGTGGGCAGTGTGTTCCAGTCCATGGCGACCGGTCTGGGCAACGAGATATTCGAGCGCCAGCAACGGGCAATCATGGGCCGTGTGGACAGTCGCCCCACCCTGGCGGGGATCAAATGCCCGACGCTGGTGATGTGCGGGCGGCAGGATGCACTCATCCCGCTCGAAGTGCAGCATGAACTGGCTGCCGCGATCCCCGGTGCGCGGCTGGAGATCATCGACGAGTGCGGTCATCTGCTGCCGCTGGAACAGCCCGAGCATGTCACCGGGATCCTGCGCGACTGGTTGATCGAACTGGCGGGCCGCAAGCCAAAGGCGGCCGCCTCGTAGGCCGAGGGTCAGTCCGCTCTCTGTTGAGGCCGCCGTCGGCCACACCACCGTTCGCGCCGGTGCGCCGCCGCGGCCCGTGGCACGCCCGGTGGCTCAGCCGGGGCGCGGGCCGCTATCGGTCGACAGCGCGTCCCGGCAGTGATGCGGAAGCACGATGCCGCGCGATGCATCTTCCACCGCCACCGCACGAATCACCGGCGCGGCCGACATGACGTTGCCGAAGATCGATGCGAAGGCCACGTCCGCCGCGTCGCGCCCGGTGCCGAAGCGGACCAGGCCCATCGGCATCGCGGTGCCGGACGGATCGAAGATGTACCAGCGGTCGCCGAGGTACACCTCGACATAGGCGTGGAAGTCGGGCGGGCCGAGCACCGGGTCGGCACCATAGTCGGTACCGGTGGTAAACCGTGCAGGGATATTGACCGCGCGGCACAGCGCAATCATCAGGTGGGCGAAGTCGCGGCAGACCCCGACCTGCTCGATCAGCGTATCGACTGCCGAGGTGGTCGAGTTCGAGGTGTTCGAGGTGAATGCGACGTGCTTGAGCACCCAGTCCCTGATTGCCTGTACCCGGCAGTATCCCTGCCACAGCTGTCCGAATTCGTTGTTCGCGAGTTTGAGGAGCCGGTCCGATTGACAGTAGCGGCTGGGATAGATGTAGCCCATCACCTCGGGCGGAAGATTGCGCACCGGCACCTCGGGGATCTGTGCGGGATCGGCGAAGTGATGGGTGAGTTCGACCGAGGCGATGTAGGACAGGACCAGTTCGCCGGGCATCGCGCGAACGCGCAGGTAGCGATTGCCGGTAACCGGGTCGACATGCATCTGCTGTTCGATCGGCTGGCTCAGCACCAGGCTTTCGGCGGCCACGACCTGACTCGCCGTGTGCGCGGCGTGGATGTTGAACACAAAGTCGGCGCCCTGGGAGTCAATCTCGTATTTCAGTTCGACGTTCAGTTCGATGCGGATCATGGTGTGGGGATTGCTGCGAAGCAGCAAGCCTCTCCTCGGGCAGGGTTGGTGTTCCGGACAGTATGCACCCACGGTGCAGGGACAGCCCGTGGCAGCGGATCTTTTGTGGGATCGGAAGCGTTTCAAGGCGGGGTAATCCGCATGAGCGGGGGAACCGGTTCGCTCGATGGAGGTTCTGTGTGCTGTCGAACAGACATGACCGCCATCTTTCTGCAAGGCTTTGTTGTCGTTCAACTTAGGGCCACGGCCGACGAGGCGGGAATCAAGCATGAATCGATCTGTCGATATCGAGCGAACGCATGTGGCAAGCGGGTTTTCCGATCGCTTCGCCCGCATTTTCACCAAGTTCATGCGCCTGTTCGCCGATGCGTTTTTCGCCCGGCGCTACGGCCACCGCGCGGTCGTCCTGGAAACCGTTGCCGCCGTGCCCGGCATGGTGGGTTCCGCGCTGCAGCATCTGCGCTCGCTGCGCCGCATGTCCGACGATCACGGCTGGATCAGGGTGTTGATGGACGAGGCCGAGAACGAGCGCATGCATCTGCTGACCTTCATCGAGATCGCGAAGCCGAGCGTCGTCGAACGCTGGGTGATCATTCTGGCGCAGGGCGTTTTCTTCAATGCCTATTTCCTGCTGTACCTGATCTCGGCGCGTACGGCCCACCGGGTGGTGGGCTACTTCGAAGAGGAGGCAGTGGTCAGCTACACCGAGTATCTGGCCGAGGTCGAGGCCGGACGCCACGAAAACCTGCCGGCGCCGGCGCGCGCGATCGACTACTGGAAGCTGCCGCCCGATGCGCGGCTGTCGGACGTGATCGTCGCCGTGCGCGCCGACGAAGCCGGGCACCGCGACGTCAATCACGCTTTTGCCGATCAGCTCGACGAGGCCGCCCGAAACTGATCGACGCCCGGCGCGACGCCACGCTCAGGGCGGGCTTGTGGGGAAAGGCGCGGCGGGCTGATCGTGCGGCTGCGGAGTCTCCGTTGTCCGGCTCATTCTGTCGGCGCCGATGTCGATCGCCACCATGCGGCATTCACGACCGTCTTCATCGCGCACCGCCTCGAGTCTGACCATCGTCTCCGGACGATGGGGGGATGCCTCCAGCGCGATCTCGAGGTGTTCTCTGCCCTCGCCTTCCAGCACTGCGGCGAGGAATTCGTTGAACGGGGCCCGGAACGCTTCCTTGACCGATGCGGCAAACCGGTAGCGGCTCTTTTGCGAACGCTTGATGCCGAGCAGGATTGCCGCGGCAAGGTTGAGCTGCAGCACCACGCCCTGGGCGTCCAGGGTGATATAGGCCACCGGCGCGAAGTCGTAGATGTCGGCATATCTGGCGCGAAGGGCATCGGCCTCGTCGTAGGCGTGGCGGAGTTCGTCGTTGTGCATCTCGAGTTCGATCTGGTGCACCTGAAGTTCGTGCATCAGACGCGCGGTATCCCATGAGGTGTTCGGCTCGACGGGCTGAGCCTGCTTCAAGCGCGTCTCCGCACGCCGGCGCAAGGTGGCCGGATTGGGTCGTACCCGATGGCGCGACTCGTTCGTCGGCGCCAGTTGAAACAGCCGGTCATACTCCGACCTGACGACGCTGTAGCACTCACATACCCGACGTTCCAGGCCCGGCCGGTCAGTGACCGTGATATGGCCGCGGCTGTAATGGATCAGGCCCGCAGCCTGCAGTTTTCCAGCCGCCTCGGTGACGCCTTCGCGGCGCACGCCCAGCATGTTGGCGATCAGTTCCTGCGTCATGTTGAGCTGGTTGCCGGGCAACTGGTCGAGGCTGAGCAGGAGCCAGCGACAGAGTTGCTGGTCTACCGTGTGGTGGCGATTGCACACCACGCTCTGGGCCATCTGCGTCATCAGCGCCTGCGCGTAACGCAGGGCAAGGTGGAGCAGGCTGCCGTGCTGATCGAGTTCCCAGATTACGATCTCGGCGCGCAGACGGTAGGCGCCGCCCTCGCTCTGCACCACCACCTTGTGGGTCGTGGTTTCGCCACCGAGCACCAGCGGAATCCCCACCAGACCGTCATTGCCTGTCATCGCCAGTTCGGCCGACGAGCCGTTCTCGGTGGTGTAAACCAGCGAGACGATGCAGGTCGTCGGGAAATACAGGTAGTCCAGGGGGTCGCCCGACTCATACAGCACCTGACCCAGATGGAGTGCGACCAACTCGAGATCGTCCACCAGCCGCATGTACTCCGCGTCGGGCAGGGCGGCCAGGATTCGGTTCTGTCGCGGGGTATGCTGCGGTTCGGGGGGCATTGCACTTTCCTTGCGAGATGCGGACTTCACCCGTCGAGTGCCGACGGCAGAATGCCATCCGCGTTAAAAGTCTAGCTCATGAGCCCTGTTCTGTATGTACGGCAGCGCACCCAACCCCGCTGCGGCCGGGCCTCGGGGCGGGGCGTGCCTCAGTCCGGGAACGGATCGGTTGCCGAGTGTACGCAATCGCGCCCCGCCTGCTTGGCGAGGTAGAGCGCGCGGTCGGCCTGTTCCACCAGGTACTCGGGCAGGTAGTGCCGGGACGGCACCAGGCTGACCACGCCGAGGCTGACGGTGACGATGCCGGCGGGCGCGCCTGCGTGGGGCAGTGCCAGCGCGCGGATGTCGTCCCGCAGCCCGGACGCGATCCTGGCCGCATCTTCCGCGCCGATATCGGGTAGCAGCATGATGAACTTCTCTCCGCCGTAGCGTGCCACCAGTTCGCCTGCACGCCGCCCCGACTGCGCGAGGACGCGGGCGAGCGCCTGCAGGCAGTTGTCACCGGCCAGGTGTCCGTATCGATCGTTGAAGTGTTTGAACAGGTCGACGTCGAGCAAGATCAGCGCCAGCAGCGATCCGGCGCGCTGCCCCCGATCCCATTCCCGGACGAGGGCCCGATCGAAGCTGCGGCGGTTGGCGATGCCGGTCAGGCCGTCGATGTCGCTCAGCGCCTCGAGCTTTCGGGTGGCGTCTTCCAGTGCCCGGGTGCGCTGCTCGAGCAGGACCTCCAACTCGCGGTTGCGCTCGCTCAAACTCGCCATCGGGTAGATCTCGCCGTCCCCGGCCAGACCGAAGGGGACCGAAATGCCGCTATGGGCGATCTTCCACTCCGCGCCCTCGAGCCGGAAAATCAGTGTCAGCCGGGCGGTCTCCCGGGCCAGGATGTGCTCGGGAATTGGGAGTTGGATGTGAACGAAGGCAGTCACGGCGACCACGTCGTCGGCGAGATCCTGCAGCGCCAGGTCCTGCATCTCGATATTGATGCGGCCGGGCACCTGTGAGAAATCCTGGCGCGTGATCGCGATCCACTGTTCGCGGTCGGTGACCAGTACATCGCTGCTGCCGGCATAGCCGCTGAAATTCGCGCTGAAGCGCGTGGTCAGGCGTGGGTCGCGCGAGGCATACATCTCGATGTAGTCCTCGAACAGGGACCGGATCAACTGCTCGCGTTCCGGTCGCAATGGTCGGGCCGAACTAGAGCGCATCGCAATACATCCTGGGAATGGGAGCCGCCATGCGGTGGCTGTTTGCCGCCGGCGCGTCCGTGCCGGGGCGCCTGAATAATCTTACACCCGACGGCGCTTGACCGCCGCAGGCCGACGGACAGCAAAGAATGCTTTGGTGCGATGCAGCACAATGATAGTCTCTCCCCTTACGGAATACGGCATTCGAGCGTGAGACGATATGAGTGAAACAGATCTGAAACGGTTCTTTCTTGAGCAAGTGCGCCTGTTCGAACATTTCCCGGCCGACAAGGTCGAGGAGATCGTTGCCAGGTCCCGCCTGGCGACCTACGAGGGCAACGAGGCCATCCTGGAAACCGGCGACGAAGGGCACTTCATCGGGGTGGTGATCAGCGGCCACGCCGAGATCTCGGTCTCCGACAACACCGGCACCCGTTCGGTGATCAGCCAGCTCGGCGCGGGCGATGTGTTCGGGGTGATGTCGCTGCTCACCGGTGACCGCATCATTGCCGATGTCATTGCCGGCAACCGCTGCTACGTGCTGATGATCCCGCAGGAGGTCTTCCAGGCCTTTATCCTGAGCAATCCGAAAGCGGTCGCCTACCTTTCGCGACTGCTCGCCGAACGTACCCGGGCGATGTCGGTGGATCTCGCCACCGCCCAGAGTCGCGCGATGGCGCGGTCCAACGATCCCTACGCGCTGTCGCTCGGCACCAACGCCGCGGGCAAGGTCGTGGTGCTCAACGTCGGCATCAGCCAGATCCATTTCGGCATCTACGACACCCACGATCTCGGCTCCGACATCCACGGCATCATCGACAACGCCGACGACAGCGTTGCCCGTATCAGCGTGGCCGTCGGTCCGCAGGTCCGGACCATGGAGCGTCCGCCGTTTCCGCTCTCCGAGCTGTTGGCGGTGATGCAGGAATCGACCCGCCTGCTCGGCGAAGCGTTCATCTTCCACCTGCACGAGGTCACCGCGGTCGGCCATCGCGTGGTGCATGGCGGCAACAAGTTCTCCAGTTCGGTGGTCATCACCCCGACGGTCATCGCCGACATCGAGGCGCTGTCGATCTTCGCCCCGCTGCACAACCCGGTAAACGTCGAAGGGATCCGCGAGGCAATGAAGCAGCTGCCTGCGGTGCCGCATGTCGCCGTGTTCGACACTGCCTTCCACCAGACCCTGCCGCCCTACGCCTATCTGTACGGGCTGCCCTACTATCTGTACAAGCAGGACGGTATCCGCCGCTATGGCTTTCACGGCACCTCGCACCGCTACGTGTCGCTGAAGGCCGCCGAGGTGCTCAAGCGTCCGCTCGGCGAACTGGAGATCGTGTCCTGCCACCTCGGCATCGGCGCCTCGCTGTGCGCGATCGACCATGGGCGCTCGGTCGATACGACAATGGGCATGACCCCTACCGACGGCCTGATCATGCCCAGCCGCTCGGGGAGCATCGATCCGGCCGTGATGATTCATCTGCTGCAGAACCACGGCATGTCGCCGGAGCAGTTCTCGAACCTGATCAACACCGAGAGCGGCATGAAGGGCATCTCCGGAATCTCCAGCGATATACACGAGATCGAGGCCGCCGCCAGCGAGGGCCATCATCGCGCCCTGCTGGCGCACAAGGCGTTCTGCTATCAAGTGCGCAAGAATATCGGCGCCTACGTTGCGGCGATGGGCGGGATCGACGTGCTGACCTTCACCGGCGACATCGGCGAAACCAGCGCCGCCGTACGCAGCCTGGCCTGTCAGGGACTGGGCTACATGGGCATCAAGCTCGACGAGGAAAAGAACCGCAATCTCGGCACGGTGAGTTCGTGCAAGATCATCTCGGCCGACGATTCCCCGGTCACCATCCTCGTGATCGCCAATGACGACGAGCGTCTGGTGGCCTGGGAAACGCTGCGCGCGATCGAGCGCAACGACCTGATCGTGGCGATGAAGGAAGATCAGACGGACGCGCCGATTCCGATCGAGATTTCGGCCCACCACGTGCATCTGGCGCAAGCCGATGTGGAAAAGCTGTTCGGCCCCGGACACCAGCTGACGCCGGAGCACGAGCTTTCCCAGCCCGGGCAGTTTGCGTGCGCCGAAAAGGTGCACCTGGTCGGCCCCAAGGGGCGGATTGCCAACGTCCGCGTGCTCGGGCCGGCACGCAAGGAGACCCAGGTCGAGATCGCGATGACCGAACAGTTCAAGGTCGGCATTCAGCCCCCGATCCGCCAGTCCGGTGACCTCGCCAACACCCCGGGGATCACCCTCGAGGGCCCCTACGGCAGCACCACCATCGAGCGCGGAGTGATCTGCGCCCAGCGCCACATCCACATGGCGCCGGAAGACGCCCTGCGTTTCCGCGTGCGCGACAACTACGTGGTGCGGGTGCGCGTCCAGGGCGATCGCGAACTGATCTTCGGCGATGTGGTGGTGCGGGTGAATCCGGCCTATCGGCTGGCGATGCACATCGACACCGACGAAGGCAATGCGGCGAACATCCGCACCGGCATGCTCGGCTACATCGAGGAAATCCAGAGCAGGCACTAGCCGCCCGCCGGGTCCGCGATCGGACCGCTCACCGCAACGGTGTGCGGTGGCGGCCGTGCGGGGGCGACGACGGACGGGTGTTCAGGTGGATTCCACCGGGGATTCGTCACGACCCTTGAGCGATTCGGTGATGACTCTCCTGGCCAGGTCGCGCTCGGCTTCGTTATCGGTCCGGACGACCAGCACCGTATGTCCGGCCTTGATCGCATCCGCAACCAGATCGGAGAACTTGCCTTCCTTGCGGGCGGCACCGGCGGTCGCGCCGACCGCGGCACCGACGACGCCGCCGAGGCCGGCGAACCAGCCCAGCATCGCCAGCGGCGCGAGCACCGGGCTGGCGACAAAAAGGGTCACGTTGGCCGCGACCAGTGCCACGGTGCCGATGGCACCCACACCGGTACCCACGGCGGTGCCCACCGCGCCGTCCACCAGCACCGCCTTGAGCACCTCGTCGCTGTCGGCGTCGGCAGTCGTCGGTTCGGGTGCATGCCTGACTTCGATCGCGCTGTCGGCAAAGCCGAGCTCGATCAGCTCCCGACGCAGTCCTTCGGCCTCGGTCAGGCTTGGATAGACCGCGGACACCCGGTGGGGCCAGGTCTCGAGCTCGGGCCCGCTAACTGCCGGATTGGGTGCCGGGGTAGGGCGGCTGGCTGCCGCTGTTTTGTTCGCGCCCTGGTTTGACTGACTGTTCATGATGACCTCCGTGTCGCCTTGCGGACGACCTTCATGGCCGCAGTTCGTCCGCATACGGCTTGGTTCCGTAGAAGGCGTGGAGCTCGTCGCTCCAGGCCTGACTGGCCATATCCGGCCACGCGTCCTTGTCGAATCCGGGTGCGTCCTTGAGGCGGGCCGGGTCGATGTTGAGCAGAAAACGCTTGTTCATCGTGTCGAGCATCAATGCGTTCCACGGCACGGCAAACAGTTTTTCGCCCATGCCCAGGACGCCGCCGTAGGACAGCACCGCGTACGCGACGCGGCCGCGGCTCACGTCCAGCATGATCTCCTTGACCTTCCCCAGATCGTCGCCATTGGTGTTGTACACATCATCGCCGATGAGGGTGCCTGCACTCATCAGCCGGGGGCCGGGGCCCGGCGTCAGGTCGGGTTCGACGCGTTCGGCGGTGGCATTGCGGTCGTTGTAAGTGGTGTCGCGATCGTCGTCGTTCATTTTCATCTCCGGTTGAAACAGCTTCCTACCCGGGGGCGATCGATCCCGAAGGATGCTGCATTGCCCCGTGTCGAAAGCGTGCATGGACAACGACGCGTGGTCTGTTCGGCAACGCACGCTGGGCGACAAGTCGGTCGCCCCCTGCCGACGTCTGTACGACATCGCACGGACGATGCGTCGCGCTGGCCCCATACTGAATGCCGTTACCTCCGCTTCGAACCAGCAGTTCGCGCTGCAGGCCCGATCGAGCGACCGGATAGCGGTCGCCGTGACGAGTGAGTCGGAACACGGATCCCCACCCCTTCAACCCGAATGGAGCAAACCTGTATGAGATCAAACCAGCCCTTTGGGGTGTTCGCCAATCCAGTCCAGGAGTGGACCGACTTGGTGATGAGAACGGGCGAGATGATGATGGCGTCGGCACAGGTGATCGGCCACCGCACGACTCGCATGGCGGCGGTCGGTCCCAACCCGAGCTCGCAGGACTGCAGCGAGTTCGCCCTGATGGGACAGGAAAAATTCGACGCAGCCATCGAGTCGGCCGAGGCCATGGCTGCGCAGATGATGACGATCAACCTGCACCTGTGGACGCGGGCATTCGGGCTGATGCTCGCCGGCGCGACCGGCATGGTGTCCCTGGCTGCGAGCCGCAGCGTCAGCGAGTCGGTCGAAAGGCAGGCGACGCTGGCCCACACCATGACCCAGTCCGCCGACACGGCCTCGCACTTCTCCAGCTCCGTCGCCCGCCTTGCCCACAGCGGGCTCAGGCCGATCCATCTGCGGGCGGTGGAAAATGGCCGGCGGCTCGCCAACGGATAACACCGCCATGCGTCGCCGATGCGGCGTCCTACGAAGTTCGAGCGTCGCTGCAGGCGCCTGAACGGACCGGGTGGCGCGGCTACTTCGGGCGCGGTTGACGCAGATTCGCATCGGCCCCGGTCAGCTCGCCTGCGCGCAGCATCACCACCGCTTTCGCCACCGCCCTGGCGACATTGCGGACCTCTTCCTGTACCGCGTCGTCGCGATCGAGCGCCTCGTGGCTTTCGGCATAGGGCTGGTAATAGCCGATATAACGATCCAGGTGCGACAGCGGGCCTGCATCGATCAGGCCCATCCAGTCGAGCCAGTCACACAGACCTCTGCGCACGCCCTCGATGCCGGCCACGTCGCCGTGCACCACCACGCCGTAGGCGCGTCCGGCCAGATGCTTGGGATAGTCCCAGCCGGCGAGTTCGAGCGCCTTCGCCTCCTCGGCCTTCTTGCCGTGGGTAGTGGTGGGGTCGGGGTTGCCGCCATCGGCGCAGACCAGCCGGTCCATCATCAGTTTGAGCACGCTCGGGGTCTGA
Organism: Azoarcus sp. Soil_N_20; assembly: GCF_057656155.1. Lineage (NCBI taxonomy): Bacteria > Pseudomonadati > Pseudomonadota > Betaproteobacteria > Rhodocyclales > Zoogloeaceae > Azoarcus > Azoarcus sp. Soil_N_20. Next base: position 217,359 of record NZ_JBDGKX010000004.1, read on the forward strand.
TACCAGTACACCGGGGTGAAGATGATGACCGCGTGGGCCGCGACCCATTTTTCGTAGATCTCCGCCATCCAGTCGTTGGTCTGCCGCGCGCCGTGATTCGGGTAGCAGCTGCATGGCCAGTGGCACAGCGGCATCGCCGTCGATACGCAGCCCTTGCACGGATGGATGTGCAGGCCGTAGCTCGAGGTCAGCAGGCTGAGGTCGAGCAGGTCGACCTCGACCCCCTCGGCATCGAGTATCTCGCGCGCCCATTGGGTCATGCGGAAGGTCTTGGAGATCTCGCTCGGGCAGCTGCCGTCGTTGCGTGCCGAGCCGCAGACGAGCAGCACCCGCGACCGGGTGGCGCGATCCTTCTGCGTCCTTTCCGCCGCCAGCAGGCGATCGCGGGTGGCAATCCAGTCCACCGACAACGCGTAGTCGGGGTCTGCGAATCCGGGCCCGGCCTTGCGCGTTACCGGCGCCTTGTTGCCCTTGTTGTAGTTGTCCCACGCCACTTCCTCGACTTTGGCGAGTGCATCGCGGACTTCATCGAAAGCGGGGCCAACATAAGAGCCTGAGAACTGCTCATGGAACTCGGTCCGTCCGAGCTTTGCAGGCGCCTGACCTGCACGCAGTCGCGGTGCTTGCGGCATGCTGCCTCCGAAACGGTGGAAACGTCGATGGCCGGACACGATGCCCCGCCAGTGCTCAAATTTGCACAAGCGGCAAGGATGGTCTGTACGCTGACGAACAGAAGGTCCGGGCGTGTTGCGACATCATTCGTGCACGACTCCTTCATCGCTTCACTGTCCCGTGAGCCACAAGCGCAGCATCAATCGATCGTGTCAGACCCGCCACAGGCCGGCGCTCCGGGTCGGGGCAGCGCGTCCACGGGAGGCGTCGTGACGATACGACCGTTGCGGTGGGCGAAGTGGGTCGTGCCTCTGAGTCTGGTGATGGTTCTGAGCGTCTGCAGCACCTTGCCGATCATCGTGCCCGACATGGCGCCCGCAGCCTCGCCGGTGCAGATCGACGGGGCCCACGGACCGCTGTCGGCCGCGCGTAGCCGCGAAATCCTTGCGCGGCTGCAGCAAGACAGTGCAGCCAGCAATATCTTCGATCGCCATCTCGCACTCGAACAGGTCGTCTCCGACAGTCCGCTGCTGGGTGGCAATCGGGTGCGCCTGCTTGAGGACGGCCCGGACACCTACCGCGCAATGTTCGCCGCGATAGAGACGGCGCGCGACCACATCAACATGGAAACCTACATCCTCGAGGACGACGAAGTCGGCCGACGCTTCGCCGATGCGCTGATCGGGAAGCAGCGCCAGGGGGTGGCGGTGAACCTGATCTACGACAGCGTGGGCACGCTCGGCACGCCGGTAGAGTTTCTCCAGGGTCTGCGCGATAGCGGCATCCGCACGCTCGAGTTCAATCCGGTCAATCCACTGACGGCAAAGACCGGATGGACGGTCAACCAGCGCGACCACCGCAAGCTGCTGATTGTCGACGGGCGTTCGGCCTTCCTTGGCGGTGTCAACATCAGCAGTGTGTACTCGGGCGGCTCGTTCAGCCGCCACTCGAAGGTACGTCCGGGCGGGGCATTGCCGTGGCGGGACACCCATCTGCAGATCGATGGTCCGGTGGTCGCGGAGTTTCAGAAGCTGTTCCTCGATACGTGGCAGAGGCAGAAAGGCGAGCCGCTGGCGCCGCGGGAGTTCTTTCCGCAGTTGCAGCCACAGGGCAGGGAGGTCGTGCGTGCCATCGGCAGTTCGCCCGATGATGCGTTCAGCGTGATCTACGTGACCCTGCTGTCCGCGATCAACAGCGCGGAAACCGAGATCATGCTGACCAACGCCTACTTTGTTCCCGATCCGCAACTGCTGGACGCACTCAAGGCGGCGGTGGCCCGCGGCGTCGATGTTCGCCTGATGCTGCCGGGCACGACCGATTCGGCGCTGGTGTTCCACGCCGGGCGGTCTTACTACGACGAGTTGCTGCGTGCCGGGATCAAGATTTTCGAGCGGCGCCATGCGCTGATGCATTCGAAGACTGCACTCATCGACGGCGTGTGGTCGACAGTGGGCTCGACCAATCTCGACTGGCGCAGCTTCCTGCACAACGAGGAGGTGAACGCGGTCGTACTCGGTATGGAGGTCGGCGAGCAAATGCGTGCTGCATTCGAGCGCGATGTGAGCCAATCCGAACAGATCACACTTGAACAATGGAAACGACGTTCGATCGACCTGCGGGTAATGGAGATCTTCAGTCGGCTGTGGCAGTACTGGTTGTAGGTATGGCACGACGCTTCGGACCTGTAATCGGCCCCGCAGCCGCACGCCGGAGGCTCTGGGTGAATCCGGGCGCAGCGTGCATCGGCTGCTGTCTGACCGCAGGCAGGCTGCTGATGCTGGGCTTGGCGCTGCACTTGTCCGCTGCCCACGCGCAGGATGCGGCAAGCTTGCGCGAGCGCCATGCCGCGCTTCACGACCAGTTCGCCAGCAGCCCGTTCGGGCGCCCCCTGGTGCTCGAATCGATGCAGACCGAGGGCGCGCTCGAGGGCAGCATCCATGCCATCGTCGACCACCCCTACCGCGTCGTGGGCAGCGCCCTGTCGGCAATCGGGCACTGGTGCGACATTCTGATCGTGCACCTCAACGTCAAGGGCTGCCGCACGCAGCGCTCGGGTGCAGCGGACGTCCTGAGCGTCTTTGTCGGGCGCAAGTTCGATCAGCCGCTGGCGGACGCCTACCAGGTGGACTTCGGCTACCGTGTCGCCGCCCGTGGCCCGGACTACCTGCAGGTGCTGCTCGACGCCGACACCGGGCCGCTGGGCACGACCAACTATCGTATCGTGCTCGAAGCCGCGCCGCTCGATGCGCGGCGCAGTCTCGTTCACATGGCCTACTCCTATGGCTACGGCGGCGCGGCGCAGCTTGCGATGAAGGCCTACCTCGGGACCATCGGGCGGAACAAGGTAGGCTTCACCATCGTTTCGCGAACGCCCGAGGGTACACCGGTCTACATTGACGGGGAACGCGGCGTGGTCGAGCGCAACACGATGCGCTACTACCTCGCGATCGAGGCCTACCTCGCTGCCCAGGCCGTGGCGCCGGCGGAGCGGCCGGAGCGACGTCTGCGCGAGTGGTTTGCCGCGATCGAACGCCACCCGCAGCAATTGCACGAACTCGAACGCGACGACTACCTGCAGATGAAGCGCAGGGAGCTTGCGCGGATGGCACCGAAACCGCGGCCGGTTGTTCCGGTCAGATGATGGAATCACGGAGGGTTGATCAATGCAGGCAAGGCTTTCGTTACAGAAGGACAAACTCAAGTTCGTCCTGCTCGAGGGCATTCACCGCTCCGCGGTCGATGTGCTGGTGGCGGACGGGTATACGCAGATCGTGACCTTTCCGCGCGCGCTGGCCGGGGACGAGTTGATCGCGGCGATCGGCGATGCCCATTTCGTCGGCATCCGCTCGACCACCCGGCTCACCGGCGAAGTGCTGGGGCAAACGTCCCGGCTCGCGGCGATCGGCTGCTTCTGCATCGGCTCCAACCAGGTCGATCTGGATAACGCGGCCCGGCTCGGCATTCCGGTGTTCAATGCGCCGTTCTCGAACACGCGCAGCGTGGCCGAACTGGTGCTGGCCGAGATCATCATGCTGATGCGCGGGATTCCGCAGAAGAACGCGCTGCAGCACCGTGGCGGCTGGATGAAGAGCGCGGCCAGTTCGTGGGAGGTGCGCGGCAAGACGCTCGGCGTGGTCGGCTATGGTCACATCGGCACCCAGATCGGCGTGCTCGCCGAACAGCTCGGCATGGCGGTGGTATTTCACGACATCGAGCCGCGTCTGCCGCTGGGCAACGCCCGCCAGGCGGCATCGCTCGAGGCCCTGCTGGGGGCGGCCGATGTGGTCACCCTGCACGTACCGGAAACCCCGGCGACGAAGAACATGATCGACACCGCGGCCCTCGCGGCGATGAAGGCAGGAAGCTTCCTGATCAACGCCTCGCGCGGCACGGTGGTCGATATCGACGCGCTGGTCGCCGCACTCGACGCCAAACACCTGCTCGGGGCGGCGATCGACGTCTTTCCGGCCGAGCCCCGCGGCAACGACGATCCTTTCGTGTCGCCGCTGGCCCGCTTCGACAACGTGATCCTGACCCCGCACATCGGCGGCTCGACCGCCGAGGCGCAGGCCAACATCGGGCGCGAGGTTGCGGCCAAGCTGGTGCGCTACAGCAACAACGGATCGACGATCTCGGCGGTGAATTTTCCCGAGGTGTCGCTGCCCGAGCATGCCGGCATGTGCCGCGTGCTGCATATCCACCACAACATTCCCGGCATGCTGGCGCGCATCAACGAGCGCTTCTCCGCGGCCGGAATCAATATCGCCGGGCAGTATCTGCAGACCAACCAGCACGTCGGCTATGTCGTGATCGACGTCGATGCCGCGGCGAGCCAGGTCGCCTTCGACCAGCTGTGCACGATCGAGGGCACGATACGCTGCCGCATGCTGTACTGAGCTATTGGAGGAGCGCCTCGAATTCCAGCATCAGCTCGACATCGTCGCCCACCAGGTTGTCCTGGACCGCATAGGTCATGCCCCACTTGCTGCGCTGCAGGGTCGTGGTCGCCGACGCGCCGAGCGTGTGCTTGCGATGGCCGAAGGGGTAGGGCGCAGCCTTGTTCAGGGTGATGTCGAGCGTCACCGGATGAGTCTGACCGAGGATCGTGAGCATGCCGTCGAGCTTGCCGGAGTTGTCGGCGCCCGGGGTGTAGCGGGTGGCTTCGAAGACGATCTCCGGATGGCGCCTGACCTGCAGGAAATCGCGGTCGCGCAGGTGGCCGTCGCGTTTCTGGTGGTTGGTGAACACGCTGTCGGCGGCAACCACCACGCGGCCGGAGGAGAGCTGGCGGGTCTCCTCGTCGTACACGAACTGTCCGCTACCCTTCAGGAACAGCCCGATGGTCTTGGCATAGCCCACGTGCGCGACCTGGAAGCCGATCGAGAAATGCTCGGGGTCGATCTGGTAAGTCTGGGGCGCGGCGAGCGCCTGCTGGCCGAAGCCGGAAGACATCCACAGGGCGACGAGCAGTGCCGGGGCGGCCGATGGCTTGAGGCGGACGGGGTTCATGGTCGGACTCCTTGGGTGCATGGGGGCCGGGCGGGCTGTCCGGCGGCGTGAAGGAAGAGCCAGCGCACATCCTGTGCGAACGAAAGCGTCAGCAGCGCCAGCGCCAGCGCCAGCATCGAGGTGCTGAGCGGCGTGGTGACGAAGGGCAGCAGACACAGCAGCAGACTGGCGACCTGTACCACGCACACCAGCTTGCGCCGGAAGCTGGCGGGCAAGCTGGCGGCCAGCCAGGGCAGGAAGCGCATCGCCAGCACGAACAGGTAGCGCATGGCGCCGATCGCCAGCACCCACGGACCGGCCTTGTCGAGCATCACCACCATTACACACAGCACGAGGATGAAGAAGGCGTCGAGCTCCATGTCGAAACGTGCGCCGAATGCGCTCGCGTTGCCAGTACGGCGCGCAACCCAGCCATCCACCCCGTCGAGCAGCAGCGCGATGGCGCACAGTACCGCGATCGACAGGGCATCGTGCCGGAGGACGGCGGGGAACGGCAGGGTGGCGGCCACGACCGAAACCAGGGCGCCGCGCACCACGGTGACCCGATTGGCTGCGCCGAGCGACTGGCGCAGCGAGGGCCAGTGCCACGCAACGAGCATCGCCATCCCGACATAGACCAGCACCGCGGCAAGGGGCAGTGCGTGCGGCAAGGGCAGCAGTGCCGCCGCGGTCGCACTGAGCGCACCCGCAATCGCAAGCCCGGCCGCCAACTCCAGGATCGCGACCGGAACCTGGCGTCGGCATGACGACTCCGAGCCTCGCTGCATGCGCCTCCTCCCATCCGTTTCGGCATACTGTACGGTCAATGCAGTTCTTGGTCCCGATTTTCGATATGGAGTTCAGCGCCTGATGCTTACTCATGCATTCTGGACGGCGGCGCCCGGCCGTGGCGAGATTCGCGCGCTCGAGCTGGCCCCGCCGCGGGCGGGTGAAGTGAAGGTCCGGGCCCTGTTCAGCGCCATCAGCCGGGGTACCGAAAGCCTGGTGTTCAGCGGCAACGTTCCCGAGAGCGAGTTCGGCCGCATGCGCGCACCGTTCCAGGAGGGCGACTTCCCCGCACCGGTCAAATATGGCTATGCCAATGTGGGCGTGGTCGAAGCGGCGCACGACGATGCCGATCGGATGCTGATCGGCCGCCCGGTGTTCTGCCTTTTTCCGCATCAGTGCCACTACGTGGTGCCGGTCGCGGCGGTCGTGCCGCTGCCCGACGGCGTGCCTGCGGCACGCGCGGTGCTGGCCGCCAACCTGGAGACGGCGGTCAATGCCTTGTGGGATGCCGGCCCTGCGGTGGGAGACCGGATCGCGGTGATCGGCGGCGGCGTGGTCGGCAGTCTGGTGGCCTGGCTGTGCAGTCGGATGCCGGGCACGCGGGTCGAGCTGATCGACATCAATCCGGCACGCGCGGCGCTCGCGAATGCGCTCGGCGTGGACTTTCGTCTGCCCGCCGCGGCCACGCCCGACTGCGACCTCGTCTTTCACGCCAGCGGTAACCCGGCCGGACTGCGCCAGGCGCTGGACCTCGCCGGCCAGGAGGCGACGGTGATCGAGATGAGCTGGTTCGGGCGTCAGGAGGTAAGCCTGCCGCTCGGCGCCGCCTTTCACGCCCGTCGGCTCACGCTGCGTTCGAGCCAGGTCGGCCACGTTCCACCAATCCGGGCGCCGCGCTGGACGTACCGGCAGCGCATGGCGCTGGCCCTGTCCCTGCTCGCCGATGGGCGCCTCGATGCGCTGATCAACGGCGAGAGCGACTTCTTCGAATTGCCCGCACTCATGCCGCACCTGCTGGGCGAGCCGGGCGCAACCCTGTGCCACCGCGTCCGTTATCCGTCAGCCTGAAAATCCGTTTGCCTTCCCCCAGTTGTGCAGTGTCCACCACCTGCGTCCCACCTTGAGGAACCCCTATGTACAGCCTGACCGTCCGCGACCACATCATGATTGCCCACAGTTTTCGGGGCGAGATCTTCGGCCCCGCGCAGCGCACCCACGGCGCGACCTATGTGATCGACGTGTGCTTTCAGCGCGTCGAACTCGACGATGACGGCCTGGTGGTCGACATCGGCCTCGCCAGTACCGTCCTGCATGCGCTGCTGGCCGAGCTGAACTTCCGCAACCTCGATGACGAGGCCGCATTCAAGGGGCGCAACACCACCACCGAGTTCATGGCGCGGGTGATCTTCGAGCGCATTGCGCAGGCGGCGCGTGCCGGCCAGCTGGGTGAGGGCGGACGCGGGCTCGCCGCGCTCAAGGTCACGCTGCACGAGTCGCATATCGCCTGGGCCGCCTACGAGGGAAGCCTGTGAGCGGGGCGCCGGCAAGCCGGCACTGCACCTTCATCGTGGCCGGCGATCCGGCACAACTGACGGGCGGTTATGTCTACGATGCACGCATCGTCGACGGATTGCGCACGCGCGGATGGACGGTCGCGGTGATCGGCCTGAACGGGCGGTTTCCGGCGCCCGACGCGATCGCGCGCGCGGCGTTTGCCGCGGCGCTGGCGGCGCTGCCCGCGGGCGCGCTGGTAGTGGTCGACGGATTGGTGACCGGGGGGCTGCCGGAGGTGGTTGCGGCGCACCGCGGCCGCCTGCGCATGATCGCGCTGGTGCATCATCCGCTGGCCGACGAAAGCGGTCTGGATACGGAGCAGCGTGCGGCGTTTCTGCGCAGCGAGGCGGCGGCGCTCGCACAGGTCGACCGCATCGTCGCGACCAGCGCCTTCACCGCCCGCCGGCTTGCCGACTTCGGCCTGCCTGCGATCCCGATCGACGTGGTGGAGCCCGGTGTCGATGGCGCAGCGCTCGCACCGGCCGAGGGTCAGCCCCCGCGCCTGCTGTGCGTGGCCAGCGTGATTCCGCGCAAGGGTCATGACGTGCTGGTGGAGGCGCTCGCCGGGCTGGGCGATCTGCGCTGGAGCTGCGATTGCGTGGGTAGCCTGAGCCGCGATCCCGACCATGTGGCACGGGTGAGGGCGCTGATACACAGCCATCGCCTCGACGCACGTATCCGGCTGTGCGGCGAACAGGGCACGGACGTCCTGCCGCGTTCCTATGCCGATGCGGACCTGTTCGTGCTGGCGTCGCATTACGAGGGCTATGGCATGGTGATCAGCGAGGCGATCGCTCGCGGCCTGCCGGTGGTCACCACCACCGGTGGTGCGCTGGCCGCGACGCTTCCCCCCGGGGCCGGCCTGCAGGTGCCGCCGGGCGATGCCGCCGCGCTGGGTGCCGCCTTGCGTCGCGTGTGCGAACAACCCGGCCTGCGCCAGGCGTTGCGCGACGGGGCGAGAAGGGCTAGAACCCTGCTGCGGGGCTGGCCGGCGGCGGCTTCATCTTTCGAACGCGTGGTGGACGGCGCCGCGCAGGGCGGATCGTAGGCGGACCGTGATGGCACGCTCTCTTCGCGCAAGGCGCCCCTCGAACAATGCGTGGTCCGGATGACACGGTCGGGAGAAGGCTCGATGGCAGATTCGATTTCCGCTCAGGGCGCGCCATCCGACGGCCTTCACCCCGAGGCCGGATTCAGTGCCGACTGGCTCGCCTTGCGCGCCGGCGCCGATGCACGGGCCCGCGATGCCGGCCTGACCGTGCGTGCGCAGCAGTGGCTCGAGGTGCGCCGGCAGCAGCGCGACGACGGGCTGCTGCGGCTGCTCGATCTCGGCGCCGGTTGCGGCGCCAATCCCCGCTTTCTTGCCGGACGGCTGCCGGGACCGCAGGCGTGGACGCTGTTCGATCATGATCCCGCACTGCTCGCGCGTGCGGCGGCGCAGGGTGCGGCCTGGCGCGACATGGAGGGGACGCCGGTCCGGGTGGAGACGGTCTGCGACGATCTAGCCCGGTGGCAGGCCGAGGAGTTGTCCGGATTCGATCTGGTCACGGCCTCGGCCCTGATCGATCTGGTCGGCGCAGACTGGATCGAGCGGCTTGCGCGTGGATGCGGGCGGGCGGCTTGCGCGGTGCTGATCACCCTCAGCGTGGATGGAGGCTGGGGTCTGACCGGAGTGGAGGAGGACGCCGACGATGTCTTCGTGCGCGCCGCTTTCAATGCTCATCAACGGCGGGCAAAGGGCGTGGGCGCGGCGCTCGGGCCGGACGCGGCGCGGCATCTGGCCGACGCGCTGACGACGCACGGGTATCAGGTATGGCTTGCACCCAGTCCGTGGCGCTTGCGCATGTCCGTCGCAGCCGACCAGGGGCTGGCGATGGCACTGCTCGCGGGCTGGCGCGACGCGGCGCAAGCCCAGTGTCCCGCGGCCGCGGCGCGGGTCGCGGCCTGGTACCGGCGGCGGCGCGAGTCCCTGCTCGGGCCCGATACGGTGGTGGAAGTCGGTCATGTCGACCTCCTTGCCCTTCCGGGCGGCGGGTTCGACCCGTCCCGGGGGCAATGATGCAACCCCCTTTTCCGGAAGCCGGGGTGCGCCGCTTGCGCCGGCGGCTGCGCGTGCTGCTTCAGTTTGCGCTCAGCGCCGGGATGCTGGCACTGCTGTGGTGGTGGCTGGAGCCCAATGAGGCGCTTGCCGCACCGGGCCCGCTGTCGCCGGGCTGGCTGTTGCCGGCGCTGGCGCTCGGGGTGCCGCAGGTGTGGCTGTCGGCGTGGCGCTGGCGGCTGACCGCGGCGCGTCTAGGCCTTGCGCTGCCGCCGCGGCTGGCGTTTCGGGAGTACTACCTGGCGAGCTTCCTCAATCAGGTATTGCCCGGCGGGATCGCGGGCGACCTCACCCGGGCCTGGCGCCATGCGGGTGCGGGCGGCCGCGGACGGGCGCCGTGGCATGCGGTGCTGATCGAGCGCGCATCGGGACAACTCGCCCTGGCACTGGTTGCCGGGTCGGCGCTGACGCTGTCGCCTGCGCTGCGAACCGCGGCGACCGATGGCCTGGCCGCGCTCGCGCTGCCGTCGGGGGTGTGGCTGATCGGCAGCTTGGCGATCGGCATGCTGGTCACCCCCCGTTTGCGTCCGGCGTTGGCGGTGCTGGGACGGGATGCACGCCAGGCCTTGTTCGCACGTGGCGTCCTGCCCTTGCAACTGCTCGGATCACTGATCCTGGTTGCGAGCTACGTCACGGTCTATTTTTGCTGTGCGCGAGCGCTCGGGGTGTTGCTGCCGGCGGCGGACTTGCTGCCGCTCATCCCGCCCGTCCTGCTGGCGATGGCGTTGCCGCTGTCGGTGGCAGGGTGGGCCGTGCGTGAGGGGGCGGCGGCGCTGGTGTGGCTGCTCGCGGGCTGGCCACCGGCCCAGGGCGTGGCGATCTCGATGCTCTATGGGCTGGTGGTGTTCGTCTCCAGCCTGCCGGGGGCGGTGGTGCTGATCGGCAGCGCCCGCGGTCATTCCCGCAGCGGCCGAGGCGCGGCGCCCTGAGTGCGCCACCCGCCGCGCGCTCAGCGCAGGGTCAGCTCGAACAGGGTGTCCTCGCCGCAGGCGAAACGACGGCTGCGAGGGCGCAGCGCGCTGTCCAGTGTGTCGATCGGGGGCAGGCTCAGGCCCTGGCGGCCCGAGCCGATCACCATCGGCGCGACCAGCAGGTGCAACTGGTGGAGCTGACCCGCCTGCAGAAAGCGCGAGACGGTGAATCCGCCGCCCTCGATCAGGATCCGGTGTAGCCCGCGGCTGGCTAGCAGGGCGAGGACGGCGGCCGGATCCACGCCGTCGGCGCCGTTCGCGATCGCGAAGGTGGGAACATCACGGGCCACCGGTGCAGCGTTCGACAAGTGAAGGGTGGGCGCCTGGCGGTCGAGGAACAGGCGTGCGTCCATGCGCGCCCGGCCCCGCGGGTCGAGCACCACGCGGACCGGATTGGGGCCGGCGGCATGACGGACGGTGAGCTGCGGGTCATCGGCATTGACCGTGCCGACGCCGACCACCACCGCATCCACCAGGGCCCGCAAGCGGTGCAGATGGGTGCGTGCCGACGCGCCGTTGATGTAGAACGAGCCGCCCGATTCGGTGGCGATGCGCCCATCCAGGCTCTGCCCGAGCTGACCGACGACGAAGGCGCCGGGACGTGCCGCCAGGGGCAGGAAGATCGACAGCAACTCCTCGGCTTCGCGCCCGGGAGGGCAGTCGGACGACCACCGGCCGCCGCTTTCGATGTCGAGCCGGAACGCCCCGTCGGTCAGTGTCGCCACCCGCGTGCCCGCCCAGTCGTGCCGGCGGGCGGCAAGAATCAGGCGCCACGCCCCGTCGACGTCCAGTTCCGCTGGCGCCATCAGAGAACCTCCGGACATGGTTGGTGGTCTGTAATGCGGTGGCGGGTCAAGCGCCGTCCGCCAGGCGGCCGAGATCGAAGCCGTGCGCATCGGCAATGATGCGGGAAAGTGCGTCGGCGAAATGCTCGACCAGTCTCGCGCCCAGTTCGGCGCTCGCGAGGCAGGCATTGCCGGTGACGCCGGCCGGATTGAGGTCGGCGGCCATCCAGGCAAACCCGGCCTCGCCTTCGGGGCCGAGCAGGCTGCCTGCCGCGGCCATCTCGAGGCCGAGCGAGGGCCAATTGGCGATGGCATGGTGACGGACCTTGTGCGGTGCCAGATGCATCATCATCGCGGTTTCCATCGCGCCCCCATGAAGGCCGTGGCGCAGTTCGGCCGCGGGCAGGGCCTCGGGCGGCGGGGCGAAGCGGAAGTAGTTTGCGCGCACCACCAGCATGCGATGGGTGGCGCGCAGGCGGAGCGCCGCCAGATCGAGCACCGCCTTGTTGCCGCCATGACTGTTGAACAGCACCAGACGGCGGAATCCGGCCCGTGCCACACTGGCGCCGATCTCGGTCAGTGCGGCCAGCGCGGTCTCCGGCGACAGGCTCAGGGTGCCGGCATGGTCGCGGTGTTCCAGACTGAGTCCGATCGCCAGTGGGGGCAACAGACAGGCGGGCGTGGTGGCGGGAAGGCGGGCGAATGCTGCGCCGGCAAGTCCCAGGCCGATATCGAGGTCGGTGGACAGTGGAAGGTGCGGCCCGTGCTGTTCGATCGCCGCCAGCGGCAGCACGGCGACCGCGTCCTGCTCGGCCAGCGCGCCGATCTCGGCGGGAGTCAGGTCCTGCCACAGCGGATGAAGGGAGAAAGGCATGTCGATGTCTTGGGGGCGGGAGCGGTTGATGGGCGTTGGAAGCAGGTTTGATCCGCGAGTTCCGGCGGGTGCCGATGAATAGCGTACAGCTGTTCGACCGGCCGGCGTGGGGCGAAGCGAAACGCGGCGCGCTGCTGCGTGTACTGGTGGCGCTGCTGGCGCTCAATACGCTGCTGAGCTTCGGCAATGCCTGGCCGGGCGTGGGTATCCGCTTCGATCTGCAGCTGTCGGTGGAACTCTGCCTCGGCGCCAGCGTGTTGTGCGCCTGGGTGAGCTGCCGTGGCCAACCGTCGGCGCGGGCGCTGGCGGCACTTGCCTCCGTCCTTGTCCTGCTGATGCTCGCACGCTACATCGAGGTGACGGTGCCGGCCGTTCTCGGGCGTCCGGTCAATCTGTACTGGGACGGACGTCATGCGTGGCAGGTGTTGCGGATGGCGACGACCGAGCTTGGTCCATGGCGAATCGGCGGCGCCGGCCTGGTGCTGGTGGCGGGGTGCGCACTGCTTTTCGGCTTCGTACGGTGGATGCTCGGCATGCTGGTGCAGGGCCTTGATGTCTGTGCCGGGCGCAGGTGGTTGCTGGCGGCGGGCTTCGGCGCGGTGCTGATCCACCTCGCGCCGCCGTGGCCGGAGCTGCGGTCGGTGTTCGCGACCCCGGTCAGTGCCGCCATCGTGCGCGCCGGCGTTCAACTGCACGATGCGCTTTCGCCCCGTGAAGTCGAGCGGCTGTCGCCGGGTCCCGAGTTTTCCGGGGCGATCGCGGCCTTGCGCGGCGCCGATGTGTTGCTGATCTTTGCCGAGGCCTATGGCGCGGTGAGCATCGACGATGTGGCGATCGCGGCCGGCCTCGCCGAGTCGCGCGCGCAGTTGCAGCGTGCGGCACGGGGCAGCGGGCGGGGCGTGATGTCGGCACGGGTGCGCTCGCCAACCTTCGGCGGCGGCTCCTGGCTCGCACATGCAGCCTTGCTGTCCGGCGTCGATACCCGCGATCCGGGCGATTACGAGCTGCTTCTCACCACCGACCGGCCGACGCTGGTCAGCCACTTTTCCCGCCACGGCTATCGCACGGTGGCGTGGATGCCGGGTTTGCAGCGACCGTGGCCAGAGGGGCGTTTCTACGCTTTCGATCGCTACGCGGACGCCGACGATATCGGCTATTCCGGGCCGGGGTTCGGTTTCTGGCGCATCCCCGATCAGGCATCGCTCGCATTGCTCCACGCCCAGGAGCTCGCGCCGGGATACACGGCCGACCTGCCGGCGCGCGGGCGGGCGGGGGGCCGGGCGCCCCGTTTCGTCGTGTTCCCCACGGTGAGTTCCCATGCGCCGTTCGCGCCGGTCGCGCCCTATCTGAGCGACTGGAGCCGCCTGCTGCGAGACAATGCCTATAGCTCCGGACAAGTCGCCGCCGCACTGGAAGCGCCGGTTTCGTGGACCGACCCGCGACCGGCCTATCTGCACTCGATGCGCCATACCTTCGCGTGGCTGGCCGGCTACCTCGCCGAGCTTGCCGCGCCGGATCTGCTGCTGATCGTGATCGGCGATCATCAGCCGGTCGGCGGCGTAAGCGGGCGCGACGCTTCGTGGGAGGTGCCGGTGCATGTGTTCAGCGCCGATCCGGCCCTGCTCGCGCGCTTCCAGGCCGCGGGGTTTCAGCCCGGGATGGGAATGGATGCGCCGACGCTCGGCGACATGCACGAGCTGACCGCGCTGCTGGTGGATATCCTTGCTCACCCGACCACGGGCGCAAACATCGTCCGTGCCGGTGATGCGCGCGCGGCGGAACCAGGCGTGGGGCGTTCAGGCCTCGATGTGACGCAGTGACAGGTCGAGCGCGCGCACGTCCTTGGTGAGGCTGCCGATCGAGATCCGGTCGACGCCGGTTTCGGCGATCGCCCGCACCCGTTCGAGGTTCACCCCACCCGAAGCTTCGAGCTCGGCGCGGCCATTGTTGATCCGCACCGCTTCGCGCATCTCGTCGAGGCTCATGTTGTCGAGCAGGATCATGCCGACACCGGCGTCGAGCGCTTCGTGCAGCTCCTCGAGGCTTTCCACCTCGACTTCGATGAAGACGTTGGACGGAGCGATGGTACGGGCCTGTTCGACCACCTCGCGGATGCCGCCGGCGGCGATGATGTGGTTCTCCTTCACCAGGATGCCGTCGTACAGACCGATGCGATGGTTTACCCCGCCCCCCACCGCAACTGCATACTTCTGCGCAAGGCGCAGGCCGGGCAGGGTCTTGCGGGTATCGACGATCTTTGCGCCGGTGCCGGCCACCGCATCGACGAAACTGCGGGTCACGGTCGCGGTGCCTGACAGCAACTGCAGGAAGTTCAGTGCGGTTCGTTCGGCGGTGAGCAGCACGCGGGCGCGGGCGAGTACCTCGCACAACTCCTGTCCGGCCTCGACCCGGTCGCCGTCCTTGACGTGCCACACCACCCTGGCTGCCGGACTGAGCGCGGCGAAGGCCGCATCGAACCAGGCGGTACCGCAGATGACGGCGGCCTCGCGGGTGATGACCCGGCCGCGCGCTTCGGATTGCTCGGGAACAAGGCGTGCGGTGAGATCGCCGGTACCGATGTCTTCCGCCAGCGAAGCGGCGACGTTACGCTGGATTTCGACGCGGATCTGTTCGGAGAGCATGATAAGAAACCGGTTTGAGTAAGCTGGATCGAGATTCTATCATTGCGCTCCGACGGCCTCGCGCCGCCTTTTCCCGACAGGCCTCACTTGAAATCCCGCGATCTGGCTGAACTCCTGTTGCTTGCCGCCCTGTGGGGTGGTTCCTTTCTGTTGATGCGGATCGCCGCGCCGGCGTTCGGTCCGATTGCGCTGATCGAACTGCGGGTCGGCCTGGCGGCGCTGGTATTGCTTCCCATCCTCGGCATGCAAGGCGGGCTGCACCAGCTGTGGCGTCGATGGGCGGCACTGACCGCAGTCGGATTGACGGCCTCGGCGCTGCCCTTCGTGCTCTACGCGTGGGCGACGCTGTCGGTTACCGCCGGGTTCGCCTCGATCGTGAATGCGACCACACCCATGTTCACCGCCCTCGTGGCGTGGGCCTGGCTGAAGGACAAACTCACGCCGGCCGCGATGGCGGGCATGCTGGTCGGCATCCTCGGGGTGGTGATCCTGGTGTGGGGCACGGTCTCGTTCCGTGCCGGAGGTTCGGGCTGGGCAGTGGCCGCCTGCCTCGGCGCGACCCTGTCCTACGGCGTCGCCGGCAGCATGACCAAGCGCTATTTGAGCGGAGTTCCGCCGATGGTGACCGCGACCGGCAGTCAGCTGTATGCCGCGATCGTGTTGATGCCGCTGGCGGTTGCATACTGGCCGCAGCAGTCGCCGTCGGGGTCGGTATGGGCCGCAGCGGCACTGCTCGCGGTGGCGTGCAGCGGTCTGGCCTATGTGCTGTTCTTCCGCCTGCTGGCGCGCGTGGGGCCGACCCGGGCGGTGACGGTGACGTTTCTGATCCCGCTGTTCGGCATGCTGTGGGGTGCGCTGTTCCTCGACGAAACCATCAGCGCGCGAATGATCGCCGGCTGCGCGGTGATCCTGCTCGGCACCGGGCTCGCGACCGGCGTGGTGGACAGCCTGCGCCTCAAGCCGCGCCGGACCTGACGGCGGGCCGAGCGGCGGGTCAGGCCTTGTGCCGGCTGCTGATGTGGCTGCGCCGGCTGTCGACCGCAATCATCGCCCCGGCGCCGGCAATGGTCAGGATGCCGGCGAGCGCGAAGCCGTCGGGCAGGTGGCCGAATGCAATCCAGCCCATCAGCGTGGCCCAGATCAGCTGGACGTAGAGGATGGGCGACAGCACCGAGGCCGGCGCCTCACGGAAGGCGCGGATCAGCAGGAAGTGGCCGAGCCCGCCATACACGCCCAGCGAGACGATCATCAGCGCATCGACCACCCCGGGGACCGGCCCGCCCCAGATCCAGGGCAGGATCAGGGTCATCGCCACGGTGCCGATCAAGGCCGTGTAGAACAGCATGGTCACCGGATTCTCGGTCGGTGACAGCTGACGGGTGAGGATCTGGTAGATCGCATAGGACAGCGCGCCTGCGAGCGCGAGCGCGATGCCCTCGGTCACCAGGCCGCTGCCCGGGCGCGCGATCAGCAGGACGCCGACGAAGCCGACGATGACCGCGGCCCAGCGCAGGGCGCCGATCTGTTCGCCGAGCACCGGCCGGGCGAGCAGGGTGACGATGAGCGGGGCGGCGAACACGATGGCGGTGGTTTCGGCCAGCGGCATGCGTGCCAGTGCCGCCATGCCGAAAAAGGTGGTGCCGAGCAGGCAGATCGCACGCACGATCTGGCGTGCGGGCCGGGTGGTGGTGACCAGGCGCAGCCGCATCGTCGGGGCGAGAAAGATCATCATCAGCAGGAAATGCCCGGCGTATCGCGCCCACACCAGCATGGGTACCGGATAGGTCTGGCCGAGGCGCTTCGCGGTCGCATCGAGCAGCACGAAGAGGAAAAGCGCGCCCAGCAGCAGCACGATGCTGCGGCCGAGAGCAGGGCGGGGATCGGGCATCGGGGGGCAGCTATGGCGGTGAAATGGGCGCGGGTGAGCGGATCATGTCGATCGCGCTCAGGGGCGCACGGCTTCGATCATCCAGCCATTGAATACGCCTCGTGCGGCATCGATGACTTCGCCCGCGGTCAGGCCGATCGGGCCGATGCCTTCACGTGCGAGGCGATCGGCCGCGGCGCCGTGCAGGTTGACCGCGGCGATCAGCGCGGACTCGGCTTTCCAGCCCTGGGCGAGCAGGCTCAGGATCAGCCCGCTGAGGACGTCGCCCATGCCCGCAGTGGCCATGCCCGGATGGCCGCTGTTGTTGATGAACCAGCGTCCGTCCGGGGTCGCGATCAGACTGCCGCAGCCTTTGAGCACCACCAGCGCATTGAACGATTTTGCGAGCTTGAGGCTGGCCGCAAGGCGGTCGTTCTGGACCTCGCCGGTGCTGATGCGCAAC
Organism: Azoarcus sp. Soil_N_20; assembly: GCF_057656155.1. Taxonomy (NCBI): domain Bacteria; kingdom Pseudomonadati; phylum Pseudomonadota; class Betaproteobacteria; order Rhodocyclales; family Zoogloeaceae; genus Azoarcus; species Azoarcus sp. Soil_N_20. Next base: position 234,502 of record NZ_JBDGKX010000004.1, read on the forward strand.
AGCCGTCCGGCCTCGGCCGGGTGGGGGGTGAGCAGGGTCGGGGCGGTGCGGGCGGCCAGGGCCTGCTGCAGGGTACCGTCGCCGGCCAGGATGTTGAGCGCGTCGGCATCGAGCAGCAGGGGGATGTCGCGCGCGCAGGCAGCGGCCAGCAGCTGTGCTGCCGCGCTGCTGATGCCCAGGCCGGGGCCGACTGCCAGGGCGGTCAGCTTCTCGGGCAGTCGGGCGGCGCGGCGCAACATGAGTTCGGGATGGCGGTTGTCGACCGAAGGTGCAGCGGGGTCGAGCAGACCCACGAACACCCGTCCGGCGCCGAGCCACAGCGCAGCCCGCCCGGCGAGCAGCGCGGCGCCCGCCATTCCGCTGTCGCCGCCGAGTACGCCGGCGTCGCCATGCAGGCCCTTGTGGGTGTTGCGTGGACGAGGCGTGAGCCACTCGCGAAACAGGCTGGGGCGAATCCCGTAACCCATCGCCGGAACCCAGGCGGGGGCGTCGATCTCGATCCGCTGCACCGAGATCTCGCCGCAGTGGTCGGGGCCGTCGAGCGTCAGCAGGCCGGGCTTGAGGGCAATGAAGGTGGTGGTATGGGTGGCGCAGAAGCAGGGGCCGAGCGGACGGCCGGTATCGGCATCGAGCCCGCTCGGGACGTCGAGTGCCATGCGTGGCACGCGCTGGGCATTGAGGGTGTTGATCCAGGTGGCGTAGCGACCCTCGATCGGACGTTTCAGGCCGATGCCGAAAATCGCATCCACCACCAGGGCCCAGCCCTTGGCCGGCGCCGCGGGGAGGTCGGACACGGTCCCGCCACCCGCCTGCAAGAAATCGGCGTGGGCCTTGGCGGCCTCGGCCGGCAGCACGTCGGGATGGTCGCCAAAGGCAACGATGACTTCGCGTCCGGCTTGCCGCAACTGGCGCGCCATGACGAATCCGTCGCCGCCGTTGTTGCCCGGCCCGCACACGACCAGAATCGGACCGGGGCGGTCCATGATCAGGCGCACCGCGTCCTCCGCCGCCGCGCGACCGGCACGTTCCATCAGTGGCGGGCGAGCGCTGGGGATCAGCTTGCGTTCGATCTCGCGGATGCCGGAAACAGGATAGATGGGTTGGGCAGGTGCGAACATGGGCGCCTTTGAGCGTGGGAAGCCCCGATTCTACGAGCACACGCGCAAATGCGCGCTGAATTTGTCCGCGCGTGTTGCCGACGTGGGTGACGATACCGGCGTCCGGCCAAGCGCTAATTGCGCGCCTTGCGCTTCTCGAGCCGGGTTTCGTAGACCAGTTCGACCGCCCCGTCGTCATCGACCGACTCCAGGCGCACGGCGAAGCCCCACAGACGGGCAATATGCTTGACCACCTCTTCGCTACTGCCGGCGAGCGGGCGGTGACGCCAGCTCTGGTGGCGCAGGGTGAGCGAGCGGTCGCCGCGCAGGTCCACGTTCCACACCTGGATGTTGGGTTCCCGACTGCCCAGGTTGTAGTGCTCGGACAGGATCTCGCGCACCCGGCGGAATCCGCTGTCGTCGTGAATTGCCGAGACTTTGAGATTGCTTTCGCGTTCGTCGTCGAGAATGGCAAACAGGCGGAAATCGCGCATCACCTTGGGGGACAGATACTGGGCGACGAAACTCTCGTCCTTGAAATTGCGCATCGCGAAGTCGAAGGTCTCGAGCCAGTTGCTGCCCGCAATTTCCGGGAACCACCGGCGGTCTTCTTCCGTCGGGTGCTCGCACATGCGGCGGATGTCAGTCCACATCGCGAAACCCAGCGCATAGGGGTTGATGCCGTTGTACCAGCGCACGTTGTAGGGCGGCTGGTAGACCACATTGGTGTGCGACTGCAGGAATTCGAGCATGAAGCTGTCGCTGAGCAGACCTTCATCGTAGAGCGTGTTGAGCAGGGTGTAGTGCCAGAACGTGGCCCAGCCTTCGTTCATCACCTGGGTCTGGCGCTGGGGGAAGAAATACTGCGCGATCTTGCGCACGATACGCACAATCTCGCGCTGCCAGGGCTCGAGCAGGGGCGCGTTCTTCTCGATGAAGTAGAGCAGGTTCTCTTCCGGCTCCTCGGGAAAGCGCCGCTCCCGCCTGCCGTCGGCGCGCGACTCGTGTACCGGCAGGGTGCGCCATATGTCGTTTACCTGGGTCTGCAGATAGTCCTCGCGCTCCTCCTGGCGCAGTTTTTCCTTGGCCATCGACAGCTTGGGCGGACGCTTGTAACGGTCCACGCCGAGGTTCATCAGCGCGTGGCACGAATCGAGCAGCAGTTCGATCTCCTCCACGCCATAGCGCTCTTCGCAATGCGCAATGTAGTTCCGGGCGAAGACCAGGTAGTCGATGATCGCGTCCGCATTGGTCCAGGTGCGGAACATGTAGTTGCCCTTGAAGAAACTGTTGTGTCCGTAGGCAGCGTGGGCAATCACCAGGCCCTGCATGGGCAGCGTGTTTTCCTCCATCAGATAGGCGATGCAGGGATTGGAGTTGATCACGATCTCGTAGGCCAGCCCCATCTGCCCACGGCGATAGCCCTTCTCGGTCGACAGGAACTGCTTGCCGAACGACCAGTGGTGGTAGTTCACCGGCATCCCCACCGAGGCGTAGGCGTCCATCATCTGTTCGGCGGTGATGATCTCGATCTGCACCGGGTAGGTGTCGAGGCCATAGGCGGCGGCGACTCGGGCGATCTCGGTGTGATAGCGGTCGATGCTCTCGAACGACCACTCCGACCCGCCCGGCAGGGGCTGCTGCTTCTTCAGGGCACGCTTCATGCGAGGCTCTTTTTGAACAGTTCGCGGAAAACCGGGTAGATATCAGCCGGCGATTCGATGCGCTGCATCGCAAAGTTGCTGCTGCCGCCACGGATCTTTTCGTACTCGCGCCACAGATTCTGCGGTTCGCCGGGAGTGATTTCGATGTAGGCGAAATACTGGCACCACGGCAGGATTTCCTTGGACAGCAGCTCGCGGCAGATGGGCGAATCGTTGTCCCAGTTGTCGCCGTCGGAAGCCTGGGCGCCATACACGTTCCACTGGCCCCCGGCATAACGTTCGCGAATGATGTCGCGCATCAGTTCGAGTGCGCTCGATACCACGGTGCCACCCGACTCGCGCGAATGGAAGAATTCGTCCTCGTCGGTTTCCTTGGCCACGGTATGGTGGCGGATGAAAACCACCTCGATGTGCTCATAGGTCCGGTTCAGGAACAGGTAGAGCAGCATGAAGAAGCGCTTGGCAGTGGCTTTTTTTTCTTCGTCCATCGATCCGGACACGTCCATCACGCAAAACATGACCGCTTGCGTCGTGGGCTGCGGGATCTTGACCCGGTTGTTGTAGCGCAGGTCGAAACTGTCGATGAAGGGGATGGCCTCGATCTTCGCCCGCAGCCGGCCGATCTCGTCGCGCAGCGCGCACGCTTCGTCGCTGTCGACACCGTATTGCGCGACGGCCTCTTCGAGCTCCTCCTTCAGTTCGTGCAGGCGGACACTGTAGGGCGATCCCAGCGCCAGCCGGCGACCCAGCGCGCCGCGCATCGAACGGATGATGTTGATGTTGGCAGGGACGCCGGACGAGGTGAACCCGGCGCGGTGGGTCTTGTAGTCGGTGACACGGGCGAGCTGGGTGCGGATCAGGTTGGGCAACGCGAGGTCGTCGAAGAAGATGTCGAGGAACTCTTCGCGCGAAAGTTGAAAGACGAAATCGTCCTCGCTCTCGCCATCCTTGCCCACCTTGCCCGAACCCGGACCGCCGGCCCCTCCGCCTTGCGGACGCTTGATCTGGTCCCCGCTCGAGAACTGGTCGTTGCCGGGAAAGACCTGTTCCCAGATCCCGCCCTTGCCATGCTGGAAATGAGGTTCGGACAGGTCCTTGGCGGGAATCGAGATGTGCTCGCCATTGTCAAGATCGCGGATCGAACGGCCCTGGATGGCATCCGATACCGCACGGCGGATCTGATGCTTGAACCGGCGCACGAAGCGCTGCCGGTTAACCGCACTCTTGTTCTTGCTGTCGAAGCGCCGATCGATGATGCGGATCATGCCTTCCTCCATGGTGATCTGCGGCGGCGCGGACGGTCGAAACCGGCTGCGCACCCCGCCGCAGAGCGTTCAGGCGTTCAGGACGACTTGCGTACGCGCAGATACCACTCGCAAAGCAGGCGCACCTGCTTCTCGGTGTAGCCCTTCTCGATCATGCGATTGACGAAGTTCTGATGCTTCTTCTGCTCGTCGCCGCTGGCCTTCGCATTGAAGCTGATCACCGGCAGCAGGTCTTCGGTGTTGGAGAACATCTTCTTCTCGATGACGGCGCGCAATTTCTCGTAGGAAGTCCAGCTCGGGTTCCGGCCCTCGTTCTTCGCCCGGGCGCGCAGCACGAAATTCACCACCTCGTTGCGGAAGTCCTTCGGGTTGCTGATGCCGGCCGGCTTCTCGATCTTCTCCAGCTCTTCGTTGAGCGCCGAGCGGTCGAGGATTTCGCCGGTGTTGGGGTCACGGAACTCCTGATCCTGAATCCAGAAGTCGGCGTAGATCACGTAACGGTCGAAGATGTTCTGGCCATATTCCGAGTAGCTCTCGAGGTAGGCGGTCTGGATCTCCTTGCCGATGAACTCGGCGTAGCGTGGAGCGAGGTACTCCTTGATGAAACCGAGGTATCGCGCTTCGGCCTCGGGCGGGTACTGCTCCTGCGCAATCTGCTGCTCGAGCACGTACATCAGGTGCACCGGGTTGGCCGCGACTTCGCGGTGATCGAAGTTGAATACCCTCGACAACACCTTGAACGCGAAGCGGGTTGACAGGCCGACCATGCCCTCATCGACACCCGCATAGTCGCGATACTCCTGATAACTCTTGGCCTTGGGGTCGGTGTCCTTCAGGTTCTCGCCGTCATAGACCCGCATCTTGGAAAAGATGCTGGAGTTCTCCGGCTCCTTCAGGCGCGACAGCACCGTGAACTGGGCCAGCATCTTCAGCGTGTCCGGCGCGCACGGCGCTTCCGAGAGAGAGCTGTTGGTCAGCAGCTTCTCGTAGATCCGGATCTCGTCGGACATGCGCAGACAGTAGGGCACCTTGACCGTGTAGATGCGGTCGAGGAAGGCCTCATTGTTCTTGTTGTTCTTGAACGCCACCCACTCGGATTCATTCGAGTGGGCCATCACGATGCCGTCGAACGGGATCGCGCCGAAGCCTTCGGTGCCCTTGTAGTTCCCTTCCTGGGTTGCGGTCAGCAGGGGGTGGAGGACCTTGATCGGCGCCTTGAACATCTCGACGAACTCGAGCAGGCCGCGGTTCGCGAGGCACAGACCGCCCGAATAGCTGTAGGCATCGGGGTCGTTCTGCGAGTACTGCTCGAGCTTGCGAATGTCGATCTTGCCGACCAGGGACGAAATGTCCTGGTTGTTCTCGTCGCCGGGTTCGGTCTTGGCCACTGCCACCTGACGCAGCACCGAAGGGTTGAGCTTGACCACCCGGAATTTGGTGATGTCGCCACCGAACTCGTGCAGGCGCTTGACCGCCCACGGGCTCATGATGCCGCCGAGATAGCGGCGCGCGATGCCGTAGTCGTCCTCGAGAATGTGACCATCCTCGAGGGCGTTGAAGAGTCCGAGCGGCGACTCGTTCACCGGCGAGCCCTTGATCGCATAGAACGGTACGTGCTCGATCAGGCTCTTGAGCATCTCGGCCAGCGAGGACTTTCCGCCACCGACCGGGCCCAGCAGGTAGAGGATCTGCTTCTTTTCCTCCAGCCCCTGGGCAGCGTGGCGAAAGTAGGAAACGATATGCTCGATGACCTCTTCCATGCCGTAGAAATCGCGGAAAGCAGGGTAGAGCTTGACCACCTTGTTTGAGAAGATGCGCGACAGGCGCGGGTCGAGCCGGGTGTCGACCAGTTCGGGGTCGCCGATCGCCATCAACATGCGCTCTGCTGCGGTCGCGTAAGCGGCCCGTTCGCGGCCGCACAGTGCCAGGTAATCCTGGATCGACATTTCGTCTTCACGGGCCGCTTCATACCGGGCCTGGTAAGCGTTGAATATGCTCATCTCGACGTCTCCTGGTCACTTGAGCCACTGAGGGCCCGGTTCAGCTTCGTCTGTCGCTTTGGCGCACCACCTGTTCCCCGGGCGGGGGGCGGCGGCGTGCTTCATTCTCTCCCTGAGAGGCGCCCGCAGTCCGCGAGTTCCACCCGGAGATGTGCATTTTTTCACCCTTCGCGTCGCATTTTCCTCCCACAGTGGCGCTGGAGGGAAGGCCCTGTCCCTGTGCTAGAATCAAGGTTTAATTCGCACAGGCTGGCTGGCTCCGTGGCTTTCCGCGTGGAAGGCTCGTGAGTAATAATCCCTGCCGGCGGTATTTTTGACTTCTCAGGATCGATTGAATGCAGACCAACCAGGAAAACCCGAGCGCACTGGAGCGCCGCATCGACATGTCCGTCGCGATGGCGGAGATCAACAAGGAAGTTGATGCCCGTCTCAAGAAGATGGCCCGCACGGTCAAGATGCCGGGTTTCCGCCCGGGTAAGGTGCCGATGAAGATCGTCGCCCAGACCTATGCGCCGCAAGCTCGCTCCGAGGCAATCGGCGCCGCGGTCGAGAAGGCATTCGGCAATGCGGTGCGCGAGCAGAATCTGCGCGTGGCCGGCTATCCCCGTATCGAGCCCAAGGAAGCCTCCAACGCAGAAGTGCTGGAGTTCAGCGCAGTGTTCGAGGTTTATCCGGAAGTCGTTTCGGGCGATCTGTCGGATCAGGCGATCGAGCGTCCGGCGCTGGAAGTGGGTGAAGCCGAGGTCGACAAGACGCTCGAAGTGCTGCGCAAGCAGCGCACCTCGTTCGAGCCCGCAGACCGAGCAGCGGCCGAGGGCGATCGCGTGTCGATCGACTTCGCCGGGCGTAAGGATGGCGAGCTGTTCGAAGGTGGTCAGGCCGAGGATTTTCCGTTCGTCATCGGTGCGGGCTCCATGCTCAAGGACTTCGAGGCCGCGGTGACCGGTCTGAAGGCGGGCGAGGCGAAGACCTTCGACATGACTTTTCCGGCCGATTACCACGCCCAGCATCTGGCCGGGCAGACGGTTCAGTTCGAAGTGACGGTGAAAAAGGTCGAAGGGCCGGTGCTGCCGGCGGTGGATGGCGATTTCGCCAAGGCGCTGGGTGTGGCCGATGGCGACGTCGACAAGCTGCGCGAGGAGGTCAAGGCCAATCTGACGCGCGAAGTGAAGCGCCGCATCCAGGCCAAGATCAAGGAGCAGGTCATGGAGGCGCTGCTCGCCGTGACCCCGATCGAGGTGCCCAAGGCGCTGGTCGAGGCGGAATCGCGCCAGCTCGCCGAGAATGCAAAGCGCGATCTTGAAACGCGCGGCATGCAGACCAAGGACATTCCGGTCGAGCCGGCCTGGTTTGCCGACCAGGCCGTGCGCCGGGTCAAACTGGGGCTGATCATGGCCGAACTGGTCAAGGCGAAGGAGCTCCATGCCAAGCCGGAGCAGATCCGCACCCTGGTCGAGGAGATGGCCCAGAGTTACGAAGATCCTTCCGAACTGGTACGCTGGTATTACGCGCAGCCCGAGCGGCTGGCGCAAGCCGAAGCCGTGGTGATCGAGGACAACGTAGTGGAATGGGTGGTTTCCCAGGCCCGTATCACCGACAAAACGGTCGCTTTTGACGAACTGATGGGTAACGCGGCCTGAGGTCGCTAGAGAACGGACAATGATGAACGGAATGCCCCCGCAAGGCGGAGAATGGAACCCGGTCGGCCTCGGTCTGGTTCCGATGGTAGTCGAGCAGAGTGGACGCGGCGAACGCGCCTATGACATCTATTCGCGCCTCCTGAAGGAGCGGGTGGTGTTCCTCGTCGGCCCGGTCAATGACATCACCGCCAATCTGATTGTGGCGCAGATGCTGTTCCTCGAGTCGGAAAATCCGGACAAGGATATTTACTTCTATATCAATTCTCCGGGTGGGTCGGTGACGGCCGGCATGGCGATTTACGACACCATGCAGTTCGTCAAACCGAACATCAGCACCCTGTGCATCGGCCAGGCGGCGAGCATGGGCGCATTCCTGCTGGCCGCGGGCGAAAAGGGCAAGCGCTTCACGCTACCCAATTCGCGGGTGATGATTCACCAGCCGCTCGGCGGCTTCCAGGGGCAGGCATCGGATATCGAAATCCATGCGCGCGAGATTCTTTTCCTGCGCGCCCGTCTCAACGAAATGTTGGCCAAGCACACCGGTCAAACGATCGAGCGGATCGAGAAGGACACCGATCGCGACAACTTCCTGTCCGCAACCGCGGCCGTGGAGTACGGCATCGTTGACAAGGTGCTGACCAGCCGCGCCGACACCTGAACCAGGAGAACCAAACATGCCGGAAAAGAAGACGGGCGGCGACAAGCTGCTTTACTGCTCGTTTTGTGGCAAGAGTCAGCATGAAGTGCGCAAGCTCATTGCCGGTCCGTCCGTCTTCATTTGCGACGAATGCATCGAGCTGTGCAACGACATCATCCGTGAGGAGATCGCGGGTGACGCCGGTTCGGAAAGCGTCAAGGGCCAGCTGCCGACGCCGCAGGAAATCTGTGACATCCTCGATCAATACGTGATCGGGCAGTCCAAGGCCAAACGCAACCTGTCGGTCGCGGTGTACAACCACTACAAGCGCCTGCGCCATCTGAGCGACACCAAGGACGAGGTCGAGCTTTCCAAGAGCAATATCCTGCTGATTGGCCCGACCGGTTCGGGCAAGACGCTGCTTGCCCAGACCCTGGCGCGTTTGCTCAACGTGCCCTTCGTGATGGCCGACGCAACGACGCTGACCGAAGCCGGTTACGTCGGTGAGGACGTCGAGAACATCATCCAGAAGCTGCTGCAAAAATGCGACTATGACGTCGAGAAGGCTCAGCACGGCATCGTCTACATCGACGAGATCGACAAGATCTCGCGCAAGGCCGACAACCCCTCGATCACCCGTGACGTGTCGGGCGAGGGCGTGCAGCAGGCGCTGCTGAAGCTGGTGGAAGGCACGATCGCGTCGATTCCGCCGCAAGGCGGGCGCAAGCACCCCAACCAGGATTTCATCCAGGTCGACACCACCAATGTGCTGTTCATCTGCGGCGGGGCCTTCGACGGCCTCGACAAGGTGATCCGCAATCGTACCGAGAAAGTCGGGATCGGCTTTGGTGCCGAGGTCAAGAGTCGCGAAAGCAAGAGCCTGACCGAAACCTTCCGCCAGGTTGAACCGGAAGATCTGATCAAGTTCGGTCTGATTCCCGAATTGATCGGTCGACTGCCGGTGGTCGCCACCCTGCAGGAACTGGACGAAGAGGCGCTGATCCAGATCCTTGTCGAGCCCAAGAACGCACTGGTCAAGCAATACCAGAAACTCTTCTCGATGGAAGGCGTCGAACTCGAAATTCGTGCGGCCGCCTTGCGTTCGGTCGCGCGCAAGGCGATCAAACGCAAGACGGGGGCGCGCGGTCTGCGCTCGATACTCGAGGCGGCATTGCTCGACATCATGTACGACTTGCCGACGATGGAAGGCGTCTCCAAGGTTGTGATCGATGAGAATACCATCGAGGAGGGCGCCAGACCCTTGCTGATCTATGCAGATCAGCAGAAGGTTTCCGGCTCCAACTGAGCCGCTTCACCCGCCACTTGAATTCCTGGGTCATGCCCGCATATGGGTGTGACCCTTATTGGAAGGAAAAAGAACATGTCGGGCCCTGTTGACCTCCCCAACGAGCAAATGGAACTGCCACTACTGCCACTGCGCGATGTAGTGGTTTTTCCGCATATGGTCATCCCGCTCTTCGTGGGTCGGCCCAAGTCGATCAAGGCGCTTGAAAACGCGATGGAAGCCGGCAAGAGCATCCTGCTTGTCGCGCAGAAGTCGGCCGCCAAGGATGAGCCTTCGATCGAAGATCTGTACGACATCGGGTGCGTCGCCAACATCCTGCAGATGCTGAAGCTGCCCGACGGGACGATCAAGGTCCTGGTCGAAGGCGTGCAGCGTGCGCGCATCGACTCCGTCGACGATCTGCGTCATCTGTTCGTGGCCAAGGCCACGCCGGTACCCTTGGCGGATGTCGACAACACCGAGGTCGAGGCCATGCGCCGGGCGATCATCGCCCAGTTCGACCAGTACGTGAAACTGAACAAGAAGATTCCGCCCGAGATTCTCACCTCGCTGGCCGGCATCGAGGAGCCGGGTCGCCTGGCCGACACCATTGCCGCCCACCTGCCGCTCAAACTCGAACAGAAGCAGGAAGTGCTGGAGATGTTCGACGTGAACGAACGTCTGGACAAGCTGCTCTCCCAGCTCGAGACCGAACTCGACATCCTGCAGGTTGAAAAGCGCATCCGTGGCCGCGTCAAGCGCCAGATGGAGAAGAGCCAGCGCGAGTACTACCTGAACGAGCAGGTCAAGGCGATCCAGAAAGAGCTCGGGGAAGGCGAGGAAGGTGCCGATCTCGAGGAGATGGACAAAAAGATCAAGTCCGCCGGCATGCCCAAGGAGGCGCTGGCGAAGGCCCAGGCGGAGTTCAAGAAGCTGCGCCTGATGTCGCCGATGTCGGCCGAAGCCACCGTGGTGCGCAACTACATCGACATCCTGCTCGGTCTGCCGTGGAAGAAGAAATCCCGTGTCAGCAAGGACCTCGCGGAAGCCGAGGTGGTGCTGGACAAGGACCACTATGGCCTGGAACGGGTCAAGGAACGCATCCTCGAGTATCTTGCCGTGCAACAGCGCGTGGACAAGGTGAAGGCGCCTATTCTGTGCCTGGTCGGCCCTCCGGGTGTGGGCAAGACCTCGCTCGGGCAGTCGATCGCCAAGGCAACTAACCGCAAGTTCGTGCGCATGGCGCTCGGTGGCGTCCGGGACGAGGCCGAGATTCGCGGTCACCGTCGCACTTACATCGGATCGATGCCGGGCAAGATCCTGCAGAACATGAGCAAGGTCGGGGTCAAGAACCCGCTCTTCCTGCTCGACGAGGTCGACAAACTGGGCATGGATTTCCGTGGTGACCCGTCGTCGGCGCTGCTCGAAGTGCTCGATCCCGAGCAGAACCACACCTTCCAGGATCATTACGTCGAGGTCGATTTCGACCTGTCCGACGTCATGTTTGTCGCCACCGCGAACACGCTCAACATCCCTGCTGCGTTGCTCGACCGCATGGAAGTGATTCGTCTGTCGGGTTATACCGAAGACGAGAAGGTGAACATCGCGCTGCGCTACCTGCTGCCCAAGCAGATGAAAAACAATGGCCTCAAGCCGGAAGAACTCTCCGTTACCGAAGACGCACTGCGCGATGTATGCCGCTACTTTACCCGTGAAGCCGGCGTGCGCAGCATGGAACGCGAGATCTCCAAGATCTGCCGCAAGGTGGTCAAGTCACTGGTGCTCAAGGCGCGCAACAGCAAGATCGTGGTCAATGCCAAGAATCTCGACAAATACCTCGGCGTGCGCAAGTACAGCTTCGGTATTGCCGAGAAGCAGAATCAGGTCGGTCAGGTGACCGGGCTGGCATGGACCGAGGTCGGAGGGGAGTTGCTGACCGTCGAAGCGGTCGTGTTGCCCGGCAAGGGCAAGATCATGACGACCGGAAAGCTCGGCGAGGTGATGCAGGAGTCCATCCAGGCAGCCCTGTCGGTGGTGCGCAAGCGTGCCCGCTCCCTGGGTATCGAGGACGATTTCTACCAGAAGAGCGACATCCACATTCACCTGCCCGAGGGGGCGATTCCCAAAGACGGCCCTTCGGCGGGTGGCGCGATCACGACTGCATTGGTATCGGTGTTGACCGGTATCCCGGTGTGTTGCGACGTGGCGATGACCGGGGAAATCACCCTGCGCGGTGAGATTCTGCCGATCGGCGGCCTGAAGGAAAAACTCCTTGCGGCGGTTCGGGGCGGTATCGCGCGCGCGCTGATCCCCGAGGAGAACGTCAAGGATCTGGCCGAGATTCCCGATAACATCAAGAATGCGATCGAGATCATTCCGGTGAAGTGGATCGACCAGGTCCTTGATCTTGCACTGGAACGTAAGCCGGCTCCGCTTCCCGACGCGGTCCAGACGGTCGCTGCCGCTGCTGCTCCTGCCGAAGAAGGTGCGCCCTCGCCCAAGAGCCTGCGCGCGCACTGAACCCCCGCTTTACATTGGTAAGGTGTACAAAAGCCACTGCAAGTGTGCGAAAGCACGCTGCAGTGCGCCTTGACACCCAGGATTTCCGCGAGCTATAAAGACCACGGTTTATGCAGGACGACAGAGATAGCCCGGAAGACCGCGCTGTTTCTGGGTTTGGCCGGGTTATTTCTATTGCGATCCATACCAGAAGGGGATAGAAGTGAACAAATCCGAACTGATCGATGCCATTGCGAAGCAGGCCGATATCTCCAAGGCCGCTGCCGGAAAGGCGCTCGATGCAACCGTCGAATCCGTCAAGCTCGCGCTCAAACAAGAGGACACTGTAACCCTCGTCGGGTTTGGAACCTTCTATGTCGGAGATCGCGCCGCGCGGACGGGTCGCAATCCGCGTACCGGAAAGAACATCAAGATCAAGGCGGCCAAGGTGCCCAAATTCAGGGCTGGAAAAGGCCTGAAAGATGCAGTAAACTGACCGACTTTCTTGCACAGATAGCACCTTCACTGTTCAAGTACGGGTGCTTAGCTCAGTTGGTAGAGCGTCGCCCTTACAAGGCGAATGTCGGCGGTTCGACCCCGTCAGCACCCACCAAAACCAGATTGGACATCCATGGAAGTTCCAGGATGTCTTGAAACCTCGCTCCGGCGGGGTTTTTTATTTGGTGCGCACCTACATACAGTCTAGATCAGGCCGATCTCCATTGCGCGCGCCACGGCCTGCGTACGGCTGCGAATGCCGAGTTTTCCGTAGATTCGGCGGAGATGCGTCTCGACGGTGTTCTCGGTCACGAAAAGCTTGCGCGCGAGTTCCTTGTTCGAGTGCCCCTCGGCCAGCAGCCGCAAGATCTGGCCTTCGCGCTGGCTTAGACGCTGGTCGCCTTCGGCCGGTGCGGGCCTGGACGGCAAGGGGCCGGTCTTCGTTGCCGCCTTGAGGATGCGCTGGAGATAGGCCGGCGAGACGCCGGTCTTGCGCGTCGCGAGCGCGTTGAGCAGCTCGTGGAGATGCCAGGGCTCGTCCGCGAACACCCGGATCATTCCGCCGGCCTGTGCGTTCAGGAGTGACCTTTCCAGCGTTTCGAGCGCTTGCGGGCGGCGGCGTGACACTTCGAAGGCCTGGGCCAGCAGGCACTGCAGCCGGGCGACCCGGCGCTGGCGGTTGCGGGCGTTGGCGTCGCAGATCGCGTCCTGCAGGCTGGGAATGATGGCGCGCAGGGAGCCTTCGGCGATGGCGAGCCGGGCTTCGGCGACGAGGAGGTCGTCGAGATCCTCCGAGTAGGTCGACAAGCCCGGGAAGCGTGCCCAGATCGCTTCGTCCCGGACCAGGGGCATCAGGCGGTGCGCCGCGGCGGTATCGCCGGCGAGCAGTGCTAGCCTGTGCTTGTCGAGACGGGAAGCGGCCGCGATCCGCGGGATGGAGCGGACATCGCCGAGGTCGAGGAGCGAATCCAGGGTGCCGAGGGCCTTGCTGTACTGCCCCCGTTGTGCCTGGATGCGGGCGAGCACCCGGTAGGCGACGATGATGTGGTCGGGCAGGCAGCCTTCGCGGATCACCGGCAGGTAGTCGATCAGCAGGGTTTCGGCGGCGTCGATCTCGTCGATTTCGTAGAGGGCTTCGGCAAGGTGAGCGACCACGATCGCGGTGGACGTAGTGTAGCGATGACCGCCCGAGATCATGCTCTCGAGCGCGTCGTCGAAGCGGATGCGCGCGGCATTGGCCTGGCCTTGCAACAGCGCGATCGCGCCTTCGAAACTGAGGCTGTAGTGGAGCGCGTGGATCGCGCCGATTGGCTCCAGGTAGTGTTTCGCCGAGGCGATTTCCTGCTGGGCGAGGACGTCGTGCCCCTGGGTCATGTGCCGGTACGCCAAAGTATTGTGGGTCAGGCCGGCGACGTAGGGGGGTCTGCTGGCGAGGTTCGTTCGCGCCGACTCGGCGATGGCGAAGGCCTGGGCCAGCTGGTCCGACCAAGCGCACAACATGATTCTGAGGGCCACCAGTTCGGCGGAAATCGCCTCGTCGGTCAGGGCCGCATCGGGCAGGAGGTCGACCAGCCGGTTCGCATCGCTGTAGCGGTGCAGGAAGGTGGTCGCGTAGGCGCCGGCAATGAGCAGGCCGGCCTGGTCGACGAGGATTTCGTCCGGAATCGCGGTAACCCATTTCGCAACCGTGTCGAACTGGCCGATCCACACCAGGTCCGTCGCCCGGGTCGCCATGATCCGCGCCGCGAGGCGATGGTCGCCGGCAGCCAGGGCATAGGGGATGGCGGGGAAGGGTTTGTCATGATCGGCAAGCCAGCGCGCCGCATTCAGTTGAAGCGCCCCAATGCGTTCCGGTGCGACGCCGGACAGCCGGTGCTGGCCCTGCAAAAAGTCGCGAAAGATCGGATGGTAGCGATACCAGGGACCGTCGTTGTCGATGCGTTGCAGGAACAGATTGTCGCGTTCGGTCTGCAGCAGGAGTTCGCGGCTGTCTGCGACGCCAAGGGCTGAATCGCACATCGGCGGAGAAAACGCTTCGAACAGGCTGGTCTCGAGCAAGAAGCCGCATTGCCGGGCCGGCAGGCGGGCGAGCACGTCTTCGGCGAGGTAGTCGGAGATGCTGCGCGACGAATCGGCCAGGCGTTCGAGCAGAGCCGCGGTATCCGCCCGCCCGGTAAGCGCCGCGGCGGCGAGCTGGAGAGCCGCCGGCCAGCCGTCGGTGCGCTGCTGGAGCGTCTCCAGATCCTGGTCGTTGAGCGAACATGACAGCCGTTCGGAGATGTAACGCCGCGATTCCTCTTTGTTGAACTTGAGGTGATCCGCATCGATCTCGAGCAGTCGCCCGCTCACGCGCAGGCGACCGAGCGGCAACTCGGGCTTCTGGCGTGATCCGAGGACAAGGCGCTGCCCCGGTGAGAGCGAGCTGACGATTTCGTTGATCACCTCCATCACCTTGCCCGACGCAATCTCCTCGAATTCGTCGACGAACAGCACGAACGGGGCGTCGGAGAGATTGATCAGTTCGAGCAGCTGATGCACGCGCGCGCTCGACGAGGCCGCCACGCTATCGAGCCCGCCGCTCGGCATCGGTGGCGCCCCCAGATCGGCAAGGACGCTGCCGAGTGCCGCCCACAGGTAGAAGGTGAAGCGTCCGAGATCGTTGTCCGAGGCATCGACGGTGAGCCAGCCGGTCGTCATGCCCGCCTCCTCCATCTGGCAGTAGAGCTGACCCAGCGTGGTCGTCTTGCCGTATCCGGCAGGTGCGGTCACGAGCACCAGGTTGGCCGTCGACCGCGCCACGAGGCTCGAGATTCCGCTTCGCTCCACCTTCCCCGACGCATCGTACGAGGGTTGCAACTTGCGCGCATTGATGCGAACGCCTGTGAGCTTGATCGTTTGCTTGAGCATGTAGCGGACGTGAAAGGGCCTGGAGGAGAGATGCGGATTTTTTCAGTATGAAGACAAAAACTCGCAAAGGAAACAGCGGCGCGGGCTCCACGCCGGACTTCCCTCGTCGGCCCGTAAGCCGCACCACTACTCGCTTCTAGCGCGGCGGCATTGTGCAGTGCCGCGAACATTTCCGGCTTCATCGGAGGTGGGAGAAATCGTGCGGTGCAGCACTTGTCACGGATTCCCGGTACGGCGTTCCGCGACAAGGCTCGCGGGTTTACGCGATTGAGCCAGTTTATGGGGTCATCGAGAATTTCTCCATGCCGAAGCCGTTTCGGCCTTAGGTCCCACCTACGGAGAAATGCACATGAACGACCGGAGTCAGATGCCCCTCACGGCGAAACTGGGGTCGCTGGGCGCCGAGCCGCCGCTGTCGGAGACGGCTGCGATGATACTCGAGAGCCTCGCGCGCTACGCCACCGAAGTGATGCGACCCGTCGGCGCGGCGCTCGACCGGATGACGCCCGACGAGGTGATCGCGCCCGGTTCACCCTACTGGGAGGCGCGGCGCAAGTTCGTCGAACTGGGTTTCGGGGTCGAGGCCCTGCTCGGTTTCGAACCCGAGGAGCGCGGCAAGATGATGTGCCTGCTGTTCGAGACCCTCGGCTGGGGCGATTCCGGTCTGGCCATCTCCTTCGGCGCCGGCATGTTGCCGCAATACATGTGCGCGCTGCTCGGACGCGAGGATCTGTTCAGGCTGTATCCGGATGCGGTGCTCGGCTGCTGGGGCATTACCGAGCCCGATCATGGCTCCGATACGCTCGATCCAAGCCGCGCGATCTTCCATCCGCAGGGTCAGTACGGCCGCCCCAACTGCGTCGCGCGTATCGCCGGCGACGAGGTGATCATCAGCGGCCAGAAGTCGGCCTGGGTGTCCAACGGCACCATCGCCGAGGTCTGCATCCTGTATTGCGCCACCGATACCGGCTCCGGCTTCGACGCGCAGCACGGCTGCGTGGTGATCGTGCCGATGGATGCGCCCGGCGTCTCGCGCGGCAAGGCGCTGGACAAGCTCGGCCAGCGCGCGCTGAACCAGGGCGAAATCTATTTCGACAACGTGCGGGTACCGCGCGGTCATCTGCTGGCGGGCCCGGACGACTTCCAGACCGCGGTGCGCATCATCCACACCGCCGCCAACGGTCTGATGGGCGCCACCTTCACCGGGGTGGCGCGGGCAGCCTACGAACATGCGCTGGACTACGCCCATGAGCGCAAGCAGGGCGGGGTGCCGATCATCCGTCACCAGTCGGTGGCACAGCGTCTGTTCCACATGTTCCGCAAGGTCGAGGCCGCGCGGGCGCTGACCAACCGTGTCGTTCATTACAACTTCATCTCGCCCAACCCCTCGCTGCACGCGGCGATGACCGCCAAGGTCACCGGCACGCAAACCTCGTTCGAGGTGGCGAGCGATGCGCTGCAGATCTTCGGTGGCAACGGGCTGACCCGCGAATACCCGGTGGAAAAGCTGCTGCGCGATGCGCGGGCGTCGCTGATCGAGGACGGCTGCAACGAGGTCCTGGCGATCAAGGGCGGCTATGCCCTGATCGACCCGGATCGCCTGTAACGGCCTTTGGTCCCGCCAAGAGACAAGGAGAGGTCGGCCCCATGACCGCAAGAGACGAACAGATTCTCGCGAATCTCATCGCCAACCGTGCCGAGAGCCAGCCCGATCTCGACGTGCTGACCTTCGAGCATCCCGGTTGTGCGGACGAGGTCCGCACCTACCGCCAGCTGTGGGACAACGGGCGCCGAATCGCGGCGGCGCTGAACAAGGGCCGGGTCGGGCAGGGCGGGCATTTCGCGCTGCTGATGCAGAACCATCCCGAGTTCGTGGATGCGATGGTCGGCGCGTCGATCAGCGGAGCGGTCTTCGTTCCGATCGATCCCCGCACGCGGGGCGAAAAGCTCGTCTATATGTTGCGTCACTCGGGGTGTCGCGGGGTGATCTGCGCAGACTATGTGCTCGACCAGGTCGAGGCCATCCGCGACCGCCTGCCCGAACTCGAATGGATCTGGGTGCTCGACAGCGGCGCCGCCACCGCGCGTCCGCTCGACCAGTACGCCGGAGTTCAGCGACTGGACGGGATCCTTGCCGGCCCGGTGCCCGAGGTCGAGATTGTGTCGAACGATCCGGCGGGCGCAATGGAGATCATGTATACCTCGGGTACCACCGGTGACCCCAAGGGGGTCGTGATTCGCCACGCGCGTTTCGCCGCGGTGGGGAACTGGTACGGCCTGCTCAGCTATGCGCAGGACGATCGTCCGTACACAGGATTGTCGCTGACCCATGGCAACGCCCAGCTGGTCACGCTGTCCTGCACCCTGAAGCTGGGGATGCGGGCGGTCATCAGCCGCAGGTTCTCGAAGTCGCGCCTGTGGGATGTGGCACGCAAGCACGGCTGCACCACCTTCACCCTGCTCGGCGGCATGACCACCGCCATCTACAGCGAGCCCGAGCGGCCGAACGACCGCGACAACCCGGTGCGCTTCGTCATCAGCGCGGGGATGCCGGCGGCGATCTGGAAGGCATTCGAGCGCCGTTTCGGGGTCGAGATCCTCGAGTTCTACGCCGCGGTGGAGGGCGGGTTGACGCTCAAGCCGGTTGGCGAAGGCCCGATCGGCAGCGTCGGCAAGCCACCGGCCACGCTGAACATGCGCATCGTCGACGAGTACGGCCAGGACGTCGAGACCGGGCAGCGCGGCGAGATCATCTTCCGCCCCGCCGACGGCGCCGCACCGGTGGTCGACTATCTGCACAACCCCGAAGCTTCGACCGCCAAGACTCGCGCTGGCTGGCTGCGCATGGGCGACATCGGGCATGTGGACGAGGACGGCTGGCTGTTCTTCGACTTCCGCATGGGTGGCGCGATCCGTCACAACGGCGATTTCGTGAATCCGGCCGCGATCGAGAAGGTGCTTGCCGAGAGCCCGATGGTGTCCGACGTCTTCATCTACGGCATCGACGCCGCCTCCGGCGCTCCCGGCGAGAAGGACGTGGTGGCGGCGATCGTGCCCGAGCCCGGTGTCGAGTTCGATCCGCAGGCCTTGTTCCGGCTGTGCCGCGAGCAGCTCGAGAGCAGCAGCGTGCCGAGCTACCTGCAGGTGGTGGACGAGATCCCGAAGACCGTTTCGGAAAAACCCCAGGAGCGCTTCCTGAAAGAGGCCTTCAAGGCCCCCGGCGCCGGGATCCACGAAGAGCGCCGCAGCAACGCGGTGGCCGGCTAGGCACCGAACCCGAACAGCAAAGGAGAATGCAATGGAAACGAACTACGAAGTGGTGGTGTACGGCGCCAGCGGCTACACCGGCAAGCTGATCGCCTGGAAGCTGGCGGAGCGCCGCATCCCCTTCATCGCCGCGGGCCGCAACCTGCAACGGCTGGAAGAGGAGATGGCGCGGGTGCCCGAACTGGCGGGGCACGACTATCGCTGCGTGGCGGTGACCCACGGTGTCGCGTCGATGACCGAACTGTTCCGCGGCAAGAAGGTGGTCATCAACGTCACCGGCCCCTTCATGCAACTGGGCGAGCCGGTGGTGCAGGCCTGCCTCGCGGCCGGCTGCCACTACTTCGACACCACCGGCGAGGCCGACTGGATGTCGCTGCTCAAGAACGAATACGGCAGGCGTTTCGCCGACGCCGGCCTCGCCCTGTGTCCGGCCAACTCCTACATGTGGGCCGAAGGGGTGCTCGCCGCCGAGATCGCGCTCGAGACCCCGGGCATCGACTCGGTCGACCTGGTCTATCTCGCGGACTCGCAGACCAGCGTCGCCTCGACCAAGTCCTTCCTGCGGATGTGCACGAAGCCGCAGTACTACATCAAGGACCGGATGCCGGTCGTCTGGCCCTATGCCGCCGACTATACCGTGACCGTTCCGGGCGAACACGAGCTGTTCAGCGCACTGCCCTGGAGCGGCGGCGGCGAGCCGGTGTGGTACCAGGGCGACGCGCGCGTGCGCAACTGCCGCGTACTGGTGTCCTTCCGCAACCAGGCCATGTTCAAGGTGGTGCTGGGCATTCTCGAGCGCTTCGAGAAGGAGTGTCGCGACCTGCCGCTCGACGAGCAGGAGCGCATCACCAACCAGTGGGGGAGCGAAGTCACTTCGGTCGAGCCCCCGCGCGAGGACCCGGAGGTCAATCGCTGCGTGCTGTCGTGCTACGGCCGCGGCAAGACCGCCTCGGTGAATGTCGTGCTGCGCGGCAACTCGCCCTACGTCCAGACCGGCGTGCTCGGTGCCGAAGCGGCGCGGCGCGTGCTGCGCGGCCAGCTCCAGGCGGTCGGCTTCGTGTCGCCGGCAAAGGCCTTCGGCGCGCGCAACCTGCTCGGCGCCCTGGCCGAGGAAGGCTGCCTCGCCTGGCAGGTGCACAGCGCCTGAGCGCCGGCAGTCCGGCCCCAACCCTGAATTCCACCGAGAGAGCGAAATGAACCAGCGAGTCTATGTAGTGGGCGTCGGCATGACGCCCTTCGGCAAGCACCTCGATACCAGCATCAAGCAACTCACCTGCAGCGCGGTCGAGCAAGCCATGGCCGACGCAGGGTGCTCCCGGGGCGATATCCAGATGGCCTTTTTCGCCAACGCGGCGCAGGGCCATATGGAAGGACAGGACATGGTCCGTGGCCAGATCGCGCTCAGGTCCATGGGCTTCGAAGGCCTGCCGGTGGTCAATGTGGAGAACGCCTGCGCGAGCGCCAGCACCGCCTTCCAGCTGGCGGCCGGCATGGTCGGCGGTGGCGGGGCCGACGTGGTGCTCGCGGTTGGCGCGGAGAAGATGTTCTCGGCAGACAAGGCGCGCACTTTCGGCGTCTTCGACGGTGCCTGGGACGTGCATGAGGTGGCCGGCGGACGCGAGCGCCTGCTGCGCATGGGCTTAGGGGTCGAGCCGCCGCCGGGTACGGTGTCGGCCAAGCCCTACAGCGTGTTCATGGACATCTACGCCGCGTTCGGCCGCATGCACATGCGCGAGTACGGCAGCACCCAGCGCCAGTTCGCCGCGGTATCGGCCAAGAATCACCAGCACTCGGCGCACAACGCGCTCGCCCAGTACCGCCAGGCCTACACGGTGGAGGAGATCCTCGCCGCGCCGCCGATCACCTATCCGCTGACCCTGCCAATGTGCTCGCCGGTGAGCGACGGCGCGGCCGCCGCGATCGTGTGCAGCGAGGCGGGGCTGGCACGGCTTGCGGGCAATCGCGCGCGGGCCATCCGCGTGCTCGGCTGGGCGCTGCAGGGTGGGTCGGACCGCCCGGCAGAGTCCCTGGACCGGCACCTGGTACGGCTGGCGGCGCGGCGTGCCTACGAGCAGGCCGGCGTCGGACCGGAGGATATCTCGGTGGCCGAGGTCCATGACGCGACCGCGATCGGCGAAATCATCCAGTCCGAAGTGCTCGGCCTGTGCGCACCGGGCAGCGGCGGCTTCAGCGCCGAGCGCGGCGAGACGCGGATCGGCGGACGGATCCCGATCAATCCCTCGGGCGGACTGGAATCGAAGGGGCACCCGATCGGCGCCACCGGCCTGGGCCAGATCTTCGAGCTGGTCACCCAATTGCGCGGCGAAGCCGGCCAGCGCCAGGTCGAGGGCGCCCGCCTGGCCCTGGCCGAGAACGGCGGCGGCCTGTACGGCGTTGAAGAGGCGGTTGCGTGCGTGACCATCCTCGGACGTTGAGGCCGAAAAGGACGGACCCGCGGCATCGCGGGCAGTGCCGGTAAACAACGAGAAGTGAGGCAGAAATGGAGACACGGGCTTTGCGCCATCGGCTGGCGGGGTTTGCACTGCGCCACCGGTTCATGGTGCTGCTGGCACTGGCATTGCTGACGGCGTTTTTTGCCGCCGGCCTGTCGCGCATCGAGGTGCGCACGATCTTCTCGGACCTGTTCCCGAAGAATCATCCCTTCGTCGAGGCCTACCGGGACCACCCCAATTTCGGCAACCCGCTGACGGTCACCCTGATGGTCAAGCGCAAGGACGGCCAGGATATCTACCAGGCCAACACCCTGCGCAAGATCTGGGACTTGTCGCGCGAGATCGACCTCGCCCCCGGCGTGGACCACGACCAGATCCTGTCGATCGCGACCGAGAAGGCGCGGTTCACGGTCGTCACGGCCGACGGCATCTACTCCAGCCCGATCATGGACGACCAGCCGCCGGAAACGGTGGCGGAGCTCGCGGAGGTGCGCCGCCGGGTAAACGAGTCGCCCGGTGCGCGCACCTTCCTGGTCGCGGACGACGGCAGCGCAGCGGTGATCAACGCCACCTTCATCGAGCATCTGGTCGACTACGGCGAGTTGTTCGGCTACGTCAGCGCGCTCGCCGAAAAAGCGGGCGATGCGGAGCACGGAATCTACGTGGCCGGCTTCCCGATGCTGACCGGCTGGGTCTATTACTTCGGATCGGACACGGCCAAGATCTTCGGCGTGACTCTGGCGCTGATGTTCGTGTTGCTGGCACTGCACATGCGCAACATGGCCGGGATCGTCCCCCCGCTGGTCGTGAGTGCGGTTTCGGCGGTTTGGGGTTTCGGCCTGGTCGGCTGGATCGGCCACCCGGTGGAGCCATTGCTGATGGTCGTGCCCCTGCTGCTGGTCGCACGCTGCTTCAGCCACTGCGTGCAGGCGACCGAGCGCTACTACGAGTTGCTCAGTCTGTCGGGCGACAAGCACCGGGCCGCCGAGCAGTCGCTGGTATCGCTGATGTGGCCGGGCACCCTGGGCATCTTCACCGACGTGGTCGGGTTGCTGCTGATCGCGATCGCGCCGATTCCCGCCCTCGAGCGCTTCGCATTGTTCACCGGGCTGTGGGCGCTCAACCTGATTCCGACCGCAGTGTTCCTGACCCCGGTGATGCTGAGCCTGCTGCCGCGCCCGCGTAATCTGGACCACCTGCTTGCCCAGTCGGGCAAGGGCGGCATGCTGCAGCACGGGATGCAGCGCCTGCTGCTGGCCCTGGGCGCGCTGGCCACCGGCCGCCGCGCGCGCTATACCGCCGCTGCTTTCGTCGTGCTCGGCGCGCTCGCGCTGGTCGAGATGTTCCGGATCCAGGTCGGCAATCCGGTGGA
This sequence comes from Azoarcus sp. Soil_N_20, assembly GCF_057656155.1. NCBI lineage: Bacteria > Pseudomonadati > Pseudomonadota > Betaproteobacteria > Rhodocyclales > Zoogloeaceae > Azoarcus > Azoarcus sp. Soil_N_20. Next base: position 257,086 of record NZ_JBDGKX010000004.1, read on the forward strand.
AGGCAGCAACCTGCTGCGTGAGGACTCGCAGTTCAACACCGCGGTGCGCGAGATCAACCGCAACTTTCCCGGCCTGATGACGCTGGAGGTGATCTTCGAGGGCACGCAGGGGCGCATCGTCCGCCAGGCCGACACCCTGGCCACGATGCAGGCGCTGCAGCACTGCCTGGAGAGCGGGCCCAATGCGCCCACCGCCACGCTGTCGTTCGCCGACTACACGCTCGAAGCCAACCGCGTGTTCAACGGCGGCAACCCGAAGTGGGCGCCGCTCGACCATGACGACGCATCGGCCGCCGCGGCGGCCGGCGCCCTGATGGTGGGCACCAATGCCAAGGCCTACCTGCATGTGACCGACTTCGAGCAGAAGAACGGCACGGTCTCGCTGTGGTACCCGAACAACCGGCAGGAGACCGTGGATGCGGCCCTGAAGCAGGCGCGCCAGTGCGTCGACGAGGTCGGGCCGGAGCATGCCAATTTCCGTATCCGCCTCGGGGCCGGTTCGATCGCGCTGCAGCAGTCGATCAACGACACCGTCGATCTGTACCAGTGGTACATCCTCGGCGCGCTGAACCTGGTGATCCTGGTCGGTTGCGCGGTGGCCTACCGCTCCATCGGGGCCGGCTTGCTGCTGCTGGTGCCGGTGAATCTGGCCAACGTGTTCCTGACCGCGGCGATGTCCTTGGGCGGGCTCGGGCTCGATGTCAATTCGCTGCCCATCCTGTCGATCGGGATCGGGGTCGGGATCGACTACGGCATCTACCTGCTGACCCGCATCTGCGAGGAATACCAGTTCGCCGGCCGCGATCTGCCGCGCGCAATCAACACCGCGCTGACTACCTGCGGCAAGGCGATTTTCTTCACCGCAAGCCTGATGACCCTGGGCATCGCGCCCTGGTACTTCCTGTCCGAACTCAAGTTCCTGTCCGACATGGGGCTGATGCTGGTGGCGGTGATGCTGATCAACATGGTGTTGGCGCTGCTGCTCGTCCCACTGCTGGTCTACCTGTTCCGGCCGCGCTGCCTCGAGACCGATATCTCCGTGCTTTCCGAGTCGATCGTGGAACCGGGCATGCCCGGGGTCAGGGTGTCGGCGGCCACGCTGTGATCACGCCGGGCGGACGCCCGGTCCAACAAAGGAGTGAGACATGCATATCCGTAAATTCGACTTCGATTTCAGCCGGCGCCATTTCCTCGAGAAGACGGCCAAGGGCATCCTGACCGCCGGGGTGCTGACGCCGATGTGGCCGCTGGTGGCGCAGGCCGCTGATATCACCAAGGCCTATCCGGACGAGCTGCTGTCGATCGAGGGCTACACGAAGGGCAAGATCAAGACCGGCGACATGATCACCGCGGACAATGTCGAGTTGGTCAAGGAGTTGCTCGATCCGGTGGCCAACAAGCAGGTCAGGGAGATGGGACGGCGGATCCGGGTCGTCGCCTCGACGCGCGACGTGTCGCGCATGTACCCGGCCGAATACCTCGAAGCCACCCTGCGCAACAAGGGCAAGGCGCGCCTGGATGCGGACGGCAACGTGGTCACGGCGGACGGCAAGCGCTGGCTTGGGGGCAACCCCTTCCCCGAGGCCACCACCGCGCAGGAGGCCTTCGCCAACCTGACCCTGTCCTGGGGACGGCACGACAACTCGGTGTATGCGGTGCGCGACTGGGAGATCGGGCCCGACGGGGATGTCTCCTACCAGTACGACTTCGTCTGGGTCGAGGAGAACGTGGCCGCCCGGGTGGGGGCGGGCGGGCCCTACCTTGCGGGGATGGAGGACAAGCTGAGGCTGCAGTCGGTGTTCTTTACCGCACCATCCGACGTCAAGGGCACGTCCTACCTCAACACCTGGTACTACGACCAGCGCAAGTTTCCCGACCTCGTCGGCTACCTGCCGGCATTCAAACGGGTGCGCAAGTTCCCGACCAACCAGCGTTTCGAGCCGCTGGTGGCGGGCATGGCGCTCTACCTGTCGGACGCCTGGGCCGCGGGCGACCCGATGCTGACCTGGGGCAACTACAAGGTCGTCGGCCGCGGCCCCTTCCTCGGCGCGGTGTCGGGCGGCTGGCACGGCGATCATCCGAACTGGGAGCGGCCGGTGCATGGCGGGCCGAAGGGGCAGACCTTCTTCGATACCGACATGGAACTGTGCCCCGAAGTGCTGATCGTCGAGGCCGAACCGGTGGGTTATTCGCGTGCGCCGGTGTCGAAGAAGCGGGTGTGGATCGACGTGCGCAACATGATGTACGTCGGCTATGTGACCTACGACCGCCGCGGCGACATCTGGAAGAGCTTCGAGCCCCAGTACGCGCTGTACGAGAAGGGCAATGCGCGCTTCATGGATGGCAAGCACACGGCCTGGTCGTGGACCGCGGTGCACTGCCACGACATCCAGTCCAATCGGATGACCCGCTTCGTCCAGGCCAAGTCGGTCGCCGGCGGTATGTCCTCGGGCTACAACCAGGACAGTTTGTACGAGCGGTATCTGACCGAGCAGGCCATCCAGCGCCTGGGGGCGTGATCGTGGCGCGCGCAAGAACCCGCTCGACGGCGTTGCGGTCGGTGGCCACGGCGGTCCTGTCGCTCGGTGCGATGAGCGCCGTCGCGGTGGCCTCGGGCACCCCTGCCGCGGACGGCGTGCGCGTGATCCGTCACGGCTCGGCCCACGAGTTTCTGTTCGACCTGGCATTCGACGGTGCGCGCGGGGTCGCGGCGGGCGGCTTCGGCACCCTGCTCGCGAGCGCCGACGGCGGGGCGACGTGGCAGGGGCAGGCGTCGCCGCCTGCGACCCCCGCGCTGCTCGGCGTCGCGGTCCGGGCCGGGCGTTGCCTGGCGGTGGGGCAAATGGGGGCGATCCTGGTGGCCGACGACTGCGCACGGTGGCAGCCGGTGGCGCCGCTCACCGATGCCCGGCTGATGGCGGTGAGCCTGAACGCGCGGGGCCGGGCCGTCGCCGTCGGGGCCTTCGGCACCGTGCTGCATTCGGCCGATGGCGGACACAACTGGCAGCCGGTGCCGATCGACTGGGCACGCTTCGATGCGGAAGGGGCCGAGCCGCACCTCTACGACGTACATGTGAGCGAAGCGGGGCAGGTCACGGTGGTCGGGGAGTTCGGGATGGTGCTGCACTCGGAGGACGGGCGCGAGTGGCGTCTGGCCCGCCGGGGCGAGCAGGCGCTGTTCGGGCTGCACATGAACGCCGACGGCAAGGGCTATGCCGTGGGCCAGGCGGGAACCGTGCTGGCGACCGCGAACGGCGGTCGCGACTGGCGCGAGCAGCGCAGCGGCGGCAGCGCGATGCTGACCGGGGTGTGGAGCGACGGCAAGGGGAGGGTGGTCGCGTCGGGGATCAACACGATCCTGCGCAGCGAGGACGACGGCGCGAACTGGAAGCCGATGCGCGCCCGCGCGGTCACCCGCGCATCGCACCCGGCGGTGGCGGCGGGTCAGCCGGAGGGAGGTCCGCAGCGGCTGATCGCGGCCGGTACGGCGGCGACGTTGCTCGAATTGACGCAGTAGGCAGACAGGACAAAACAGGGAAGGAGACATGATGAAAAGCAGATCGTTTGGCGTCTCGCGGGGAGCATTCTGGGCGTTTGCGCTCGTGGTGCCGGTCGCCGGCCACGGCGCGGACTGGGATGTATCCGGCTTCGTGCGCGAGGAGATTGCGGTGCGCGTCGGCGGCGAGGACAACCCCTTCAACCAGCAGGGCAATGTCTTCAATGGCAAGAGCGTGCCCAACACCGGCCTGGGGCCGCTGCTGGCGCCCGGGGTCGCCCCCGACACCCTGACCCGGCCCGCGAGCTGGAAGGACTCCAACACCTTCAACATGTTCGCGACCCGGCTCGAACTCGCACTCGACGGCAAGGTGAACGAGAACCTCGCGGCGCACGTGAAACTGCGCGGTTTCTACGACGGGGTGGGGCAGGTCGACAGTGCGTTCAGGGGCGAGAACATCTTCGAGCAGGAGTTCCGCGGCAGCCGCGGGGGGACGCCGTTCGAAGTGGCGCGCAAGGACTGGATGCTCGATCTGCCCGCGGCCTACATCGACTACAACAAGGGGCCGTTGTGGCTGCGCTTCGGCAACCAGCAGATTGCCTGGGGCGAGTCGATCTTCTTCCGCGTGCTGGACGTGACCAACGGCCTGGACCTGCGGCGCCATTCCATCCTCGACGTGGCGGCCGAGGAGTACTCCGACAAGCGCGTGCCGTCCCTTGCGTTGCGCGCGAGTTTCCGGGTCAACAACGACTGGGAGGTGGAAGGTTTCGGCCAGCGTTTCCAGCCGACCGTGCTGGCCGGCGACAACTCGCCCTACAACACGATTCCGTCGCAGTTCAACGTGCAGGAGAAGGAGGGCTACGACAGGGTGAAGGACGACTGGACCTTCGGCGGGCGGGTGCGCGGAAAACTGGGCGAGTTCGGCGTGCAGTTGATGGCGGTCAATCGACGCAATCCCGACGGCGTGGTGCGGTGGACCGACTCCAGGGCGGGGGGGCTCGCCGGTACCTCCTTCGAGGCGGGTAGCGGGCGCGGTGTCCATAGCGCCGCCGAGTGGTTCCACTATGCCAGTTCGGTCGGACTGGACGGCATTGGCGGTCTGGAGAGCGCGCTCAACGAGTTCCCCGCCACCCTCGGGCTGGGTTCGGCCGCGGTGGCGGCGGGCTGCGGCGGCACAGTCAGCGGCAGTTCCATCAGCCTGTCGGGCGCGGCAGCCTCCTGCGTCCTCGACACTTTCTTCGATCCGGTCGTCGGCCTGGGCAACCTGCGCGGCCACCTGACGCGCGAGTATCCGCGCGAGTCGGTGTTCGGCTTCAGCGTCAATCACATCTTCGAAGGGGAACCGGACTCGGTGCTGGACCAATTGGTGGCCCGGTTCGAGCTCACCCATACACCGAACAAGAAATTCACCAACCCGACCCTGTCGCGCCGCTATCTGGAACAGGACGAGACTCAGTTCGCCCTGATCCTGGAGAAATATCACAAGTTCAGTGCCGAGATACCGGCAACCTACATCGTGGCGCAGTGGCTGCACAAGACCGAGAGCGACCTGTTCGGTCGTCACCTGTCGGGGCTCAACAACAAGCCCGGCGAGCGGCCGAAGGGGCTCGACAGCTTCAATGCCCTGGCGCTGGCTGTGCAGCAACCGTCGAAGACGCTGGAGTGGCGCACCGACCTGACCCTGCTGACCGACCTGCGCGGTGGCTGGCTCTTCCAGCCTGGCGTGAAGTGGAAGCCGAACAAGTCCTTCCAGCTCGACGTGTATGGAAACCTGATCCGCACCGACGGCGGCAACGACGACTTCGGCTCGGCGATCGAGTCGGCCAATGAGGTGTTCCTGCGCGGCACCTTCTATTTCTGACCGGCTTGCGGGGCGATGCCGCGGCAGGCGCTGCGCCATCGTTCGGGTGGCGTGTGCGGCATTCGTGGGGGATCGAGGGTGAATTCAAGTGGACTGGAAAACAAGGTCGCGCTGGTGACCGGTGGCGCGCGCGGGCTCGGCGCCGCGATCGCAGGGAACCTCGCCGAGGCCGGCGCGCGGGTGGTCGTGACCGACATCGACGAAGCCGCCGGGCGGGCGACTGCCGAAACGCTGGGTTGCCGGTTCTACAGGCAGGACGCCACGTGCGAGGCGGACTGGGCGCGCGTGGTGGAAGGCACGGCGACCGAGCTGGGCGGGCTCGACGTGGTGGTGAACAACGCCGGCATCGAGACCGCTGCGCTGCTCGTCGATTGCGAGCTGGCCGATTTCCGGCGGGTGATGGCGGTGAATGCGGACGGCTGCTTCCTCGGCACCAAGTGGGCCTTGCGCGCGATGCGGCCGAACGGCATCGCGGGACGGGGTGGCGCGGTGATCAACCTCTCCTCGGTGGCCGGGCTGGTCGGAGTGATCGGTCTCGGCGCCTACTGCGCGGCCAAGGGGGCGGTGCGCCTGCTGACCAAGTCGGCGGCCCTGGAAAGCGCACGACTGGGCTATGGGGTGCGGGTGAATTCGATCCATCCCGCGATCGTCAAGACCGACATGGGCGAGGCGGTGGTGCAGTCGCTGGTGAGCCTGGGCCTCGCTCAGGACCTCGACGGGGCCGAGGCGATCATGCAGCAGATGCATCCGATGGGCTACGGGCGCGCCGCCGACGTGGCCGCCGCGGTGCGCTATCTCGCCGCCGACAGCGGGCGCTGGATCAATGGCACGGAGTTGGTACTCGACGGCGGACTCACCGCCGGATGAGGGCGCGGAAATTTCAGCGGAGGAAGACATGATGCAGGAAGCAGGAAAGCTGGGAGTTGAGGGAGTCGCTGCGGCGCCGGATGCGCTTGCGGGCTGGCGCCTGATGTTTCGCGTGGCGGCGGTGTTCAACTGGAGCGTGGCGATTCCCCTGTGGTTCGCCCCGGTCGAGCTGTCGCGGCTGTTCGGTTTCACCCCGGTGCCGACCGACATTCTCTATACCGATCTCTTCGCTGTGCTGGTGCTGACCTTCGGTGTCGGCTACTGGCTGATCGGCATGAATCCGGCGCGCAACCGGGTGATGGTGGAGATGGGCATCTGCGGCAAGCTGCTGGTGGTCGCGGTCGCGTACCAGCATTTCCTTTCCGGCACCACGAGCCTGCCCTTTGCTGCGCTGGCGACCGGTGACCTGGTGTGGGCGATGCTGTTCCTGCGTTTTCTGGTGCGCCATCCGGAGCGGCGCGCATCGGCCGGAGGCCGGGCATGAGCCGGCCGGAAGAGATCGCGCGTCCGATCCTGTTTCTCGTCTCGGACGATGCTTCTTTCGTTACCGGCTCAGAACTGGTCGTCGATGGCGGCCATCTGGCCTGAGTGCCCTGCATGCGTCGCGTGCGCTGCCGGGTGTCATTTTCTTTTTGAAGGAGTTCGAGGCATGTTCAACGCAATCATGGTGGATCGGGACAAGGACGGCTACGCCGCCACGCTGGCCGAGCTGGACGAGGCATGTCTGCCCGAAGGCGACGTTACCGTCCGCGTCGAGTACTCCACGGTCAATTACAAGGACGGCCTGCTGATGACGGGGCGGATCCCGCTGATCAGCCAGTTTCCGATGGTGCCCGGCATCGATCTCGCCGGAACGGTCGAGCACAGCGATCACCCGGATTGGCGGCCGGGCGACAAGGTGCTGGTCAACGGCTACGGACTGGGTGAGCGCCACTGGGGCGGACTCGCCCAGCGCGCCCGGGTGAAAGGTGAGTGGCTGGTGCCGCTGCCGTCGGCGTTCAGCTCGCGCCAGGCGATGGCGATCGGCACTGCCGGCTATGCGGCGATGCTGTGCGTGCTCGCGCTCGAGCGCCACGGCATCCAGCCGACCGATGGCGATATCCTGGTCACCGGCGCCAGTGGGGGCGTCGGCAGCGTGTCGATCGCCATCCTCTCCCGCCTGGGCTACCGCGTAGTGGCCTCGACCGGCCGGCTGGCGGAGTCGGACTACCTCAAGGCGCTGGGGGCCGCCGAAGTCATCGACCGATCCACGCTTGCCACGCCGGCCGAGCCGATGCAGGCGGAGCGCTGGGCGGGCGCGATCGACACCGCCGGCAGCCACACCCTGGTCAACGTCTGCGCCTCGGTCCGCTACGGCGGCGCAATCGCGGCGACCGGCCTCGCCCAGGGGCTGGACTTCCCGGCCACGGTATTGCCCTTCGTGCTGCGCAACCTGGCGCTTTACGGGGTGGATAGCGTTTATGCGCCGGCTGCCCGGCGGCGCGAGGCATGGTCGCGTCTGGCGCGCGACCTGCCTGCGGCCAAGCTGGAGGCGATCACGCAGGAGGTAGGACTGAGCGAGGTCATCGCGCTCGCACCGCAGATCCTCGATGGTCGGGTCCGCGGCCGGCTTGTGGTCGATGTGAATCGCTAACGCACGGCACTGACGGTTCTCCCTGCTCGACCGGCGTCATCCTCTCCTCATCCGGATGCTGGTCGTTGTTTTCCCCTTCACGGCGAGGGTTCGTGATGGGGAGTCTTTTGGCGAGACCCGTGCAGTGCGCCCGACCCGGTCCGACGCCGATCGGCGTCGTCATCGACGAATTCAGCGCAATCATGAAGCACGAGGGAGGTTTCCGATGAGTAGAAGGACCGTCACCGTATTTGCCGCAACGGGCGTCGCAGGATCGGCGTGCGTGGAGGAACTGCTGCGCCAGGACGTATTCGACGTACAGGTGCTGGTGCGTGCCGCCGGGCAGCAGGAGAAATCGTCCTCCGGCCTGCTCAATGCCGAAGTCAGCAAGAGGACGCGATGGGACGACTGGCGGCGCCGCGGTGTCGTCATCCGCGATGCCGACGTCACCGATCATGCATCCCTGATTCCCGCCCTGGAAGGCACCGATTACCTCGTGTCGTGCGTTCCCCTGTTCGCCACCGAATCACAGTATCCGCTGATCTGGGCAGCGAAGGAGGCGGGGGTCGAGCGCTTCGTGCCGTCCGAGTTCGGCTTCATCTACGACTGGGAGCAGTTCTGGCCGACCGACAACGCGCACAAGACCGCCGCGCGCCAGAAGGTCTTCATTCGGCGCGTGATCGAACTGGCCGGGCTGGACTTCACCATCATTCCGGCGGGTTTGTGGATCGAGTATTTCATGGCCGAACCGGTCAGCGTCATGGGCGACGGTACGGAGAAGTTCTCGTGGTCTACCGGGTGCGATGTCGGTCGCATCATTCCGCATGTACTGGCGCATCCGGCGTCGCGCAATGCGGTGTGCCCGGTCGCCGCCACCGCCTACTGTTCGTGGAACGACCTGCTCGACGTGCGCGAGCGCCTGCTCGGTCGCAAGGTCGCACGTGACTACCTCGCCAGCGCACAGTGGAAGGAAGTCTATGCAGCCGCTCCCGAGGGTCCGATGAAAGCCATCATGGGCATCGGCATTGCCGCCACCGAGTGCCCGGAGGGCATGCCGCTGTGGGCCAACTGGAATGCCATGCACCTGCCCGAATTCAAGGGCACGCCGCTGGAGCGGCTGTTCCCGGAATACATCGAGCCCCGCATTGCCGAGTTGCTGGCGGCGCTGGGCTGAGACGACCCGACGCCGCACGCCGGCGTGGGGCGGATTCAATCAGGAGAAAGATGCATGAACTTGAAGGACGTTGTGCTTGTGGACGGCGCACGGACCGCAACGCAGAGAGGCGGATCGTCAGGCCAATACCGATGGGCGGCGTGCCGAGCAATCGTTCCCGGCTGACAAAGCCTTGGTTGGCGCATGGGCTATGCACAGTGCCTGCACGCCTGCCGGCACAATTCGGCGTGCATGCTAGACTATGACAGCGAGAGTGACCCGGATCCTCACATGGGCCGACCGACGCAGCCAACCGCTACTGCCTTAACTGACCATGCCTTCCGAAATGGTCAGCCTCGGGAGGAAGAGCTTGATGAACTGGACTCTTCGCCGGCGCCTCTTTGCCAGCTTCGCACTGATCATAGGCATCATGGTCGCAATGGTAGGGATGACCTACGAGGATCTGCGCGAAATCGAGCAGGGCGAACGGGAAATGCAGACCGACTCGCTACCGGGCCTGTATTACAGCGGGCTGCTTCGCAGCACCGCATTGCAGGACTTCGTGGTGGTCCAGCGACTGGTGCTTGACCAGGATCGGATCGTCAGCCCGGAAGAATTCGTGCAACTGCGCACGCAGGATGAGCAGATCGGCGAGCTGATGGGGCAATACGAAAAAACCATTTTCACCGAGCGCGACCGGGCCGCCTTCGCTGCGTTCCAGGAGCATCGCCGGGAGTACAAGCGGCTGCAGAGCGAAGTGCTGGAACTCTACCAGCAGGAACAACCGCAACAGGCGACTTTGCTGCTGCAGGAGAAGCTGTATCCGAGCTGGGTGCACAGTGATGCCTTGTTGCACAAGATCGTGGAGCTGAACAACCAGGCGGTGACCGAGGGCTCCACCGAGATCGCCGCTGCGGTGGGCGAGGCTGAAATCGATCTGATCGTGGCCGTGTTGCTGGCGGTGATCGCCGCGAGCGTATGCGGATACCTTGTGCTGCGAACGATCCTGGGTCCAGTGCAAAGCATCGTCGAGGCGCTCGAGTCGATGCGCGGCGGCAATCTCAAGGCGCGTCTGGCACTGCAACGTCGGGACGAGTTCGCCGTGATCGAGACCGGGTTCAACGCGATGGCCGCGGCGTTGCTTGAGCTGGTGTCGCAGTCGCAGCGTTCGTCGATCGCGGTCACCACGTCGGTCACCGAAATCGCCGCCACATCCAGACAGCAGCAGGCCACCGCCACCGAGACCGCGGCCACCACCACCGAGATCGGAGCCACCTCGCGGGAGATCGTCGCCACCTCGCGCGATCTGCTGCGAACCATGGACGAGGTGTCTTCCGCCGCGGAGCAGGCCGCGGTCCTGGCGGACGCAGGGCAACTGGGACTCACCCGCATGGAAGACTCCATGCACAAGGTGATCGGTGCCGCCGAGCAGATCAACGCCAAGCTGGCGATTCTCAACGAGAAGGCCAGCAATATCACCCAGGTGGTCACCACCATTGTGAAGGTGGCCGATCAGACCAATCTGCTCTCGCTGAATGCCGCCATCGAGGCCGAGAAGGCCGGGGAATACGGCCGCGGCTTCGCGGTGGTGGCCTCCGAAGTGCGCCGACTGGCCGACCAGACCGCGGTGGCGACCTACGACATCGAGCAGATGGTGCGCGAGATCCAGTCTGCGGTGTCGGCCGGGGTCATGGGCATGGACAGGTTTTCCGAAGAGGTGCGCCGCGGTATGACCGAGGTGCAGCAGGTCGGTGAGCAACTGACCCAGATCATCCAGCAGACGCAAGCCTTGGCACCGCGACTGTCGATGGTCAACGAGGGCATGCAGGCGCAGGCCAGCGGCGCCGAGCAGATCAACCAGGCGCTGGTGCAATTGGCCGAGGCCACCGGGCAGACGGTGGAGTCGCTGCGCCAGACCAGCAGTGCCATCGACGAACTGAGCCAGGTGGCCAACGGTCTGCGTGGCGGAGTTTCCCGCTTCCAGGCCTGAACGGGGGGCTGCGCATTGCTTGCAGCACAGAGCCGACGCATTGGCGCCACATCCGAGGCGAACAGGCTGTTTCTGCTGTTCAGCAGCGGGGGCGCGCGCTATGGTCTGGACGCCGGTGAGGTGGCCGAGGTGCTGCCGCTGCGGCGCCTACGGCCGATCGCCCAGGCCCCGTCCTGGGTGGCCGGGATTTTCAGTCATCGCGGGAGTCCGGTACCGGTGCTCGATCTGGGCGCACTGATCGCCGGCCGGCCCGCGGTGACACGCACGAGCACGCGCATCGTGCTGGTTCACTACCGCCGCGACGCTGAGGGGCCGGACCATCTGCTCGGGCTGATCGTCGAACAGGCCAGCGAAACCCTGCGCTGCGCCCCGATCGAGTTCCGCGACTATGGTCTGGACAACCCCGGCGCACCTTATCTCGGCCCGGTCTACCAAGGGCCGCAAGGCCTGATGCAGTGGGTGCGGGTGCAGGATCTGTTGCCTGCCGAGGCCCGAGCGCTGCTGTTCCCGGTCGCGCCGGACGGGAGTCGGGCGAAGGGCGGCCGGCATGAACTTTGACCCGCGCTTCGTCGATTTCCTCAAGGCGCGTATCGGCCTGGAGGTCGGCTCGGTCGGCATCTCGGTGGTCGACCGTGCCGTGCGCCAGCGCATCGCCAGCGCGAACGCTGCCGATGCCAACGCCTACTGGGAACTGCTGCAACACTCGAGCGACGAGCGGCAGGCGCTGATCGAGGCGGTGTTGGTGCCGGAAACCTGGTTCTTCCGCTATCCGGAGTCCTTCGCCCTCCTCACCCAACTGGCCGTCCAGCGTGTGGGAGGCCTGGCCAAGTGCCGTCCGCTGCGCATCCTCAGCCTGGCCTGTGCAACCGGCGAGGAGCCCTATTCGGTCGCCATGGCCTTGCTGGATGCCGGCCTTGCCGCGTCGCTGTTCCGGGTCGATGCGCTGGATGTCGGCCTGCGCCTGATCGAACGCGCACAGCGCGCAGTGTATGGCCGGAACGCTTTTCGCGGAGCGCAGCTGGATTTTCGCGACCGCCATTTCTCCGTGGTCGAGGACGGATACGTGGTCGACGCGGCGGTCCGCGGACAGGTGCGTTTCCAATGTGGCAACCTGCTCGACCCGGCCCTGCTCGCCGACGAGGCGCCCTATGACCTGGTCCTGTGTCGCAACCTGCTGATCTATTTCGATCAGACCACCCAGGAAAGCGTACTCGGCGGGCTCAAGCGCCTGACTTGCCCGGACGGCGTGATCTTTGTCGGGCCGGCGGAGGCCAGTCTGGCGGCTCGGCTGGGCCTGCGGACGCTCGGCATCCCGCAGTCGTTCGCCTTTCGCTACCCCGCTGCGTCCGCGCCGCCAGACCGGCAGGCGCCGCGTCTGCAGGTATCGGCGCCGCGCAACGCGCCGCGTCAGCCGCCCGCGACGCGTGTGCGCAGTGCCGAAAGCCGTACCAGGCCGGGCGTGAAACACGGCCACCGGCCGACCGCGGCCCACTCTCCGACGACGCAGCCTGGCGATAGCGCCGCGGCACAACTGCAGACCATCGCCAACCTGGCCAATCAGGGGCGCCTCGTCGAGGCGCGGCAATGCTGCGAACGCTTGCTCGCCGTGCACGAACAGGATGCCGAGGCCTTCTATTGGCTGGGTCTGCTGAGCGATGCCAGCGGCAAACCGGGCGAGGCCCAGGGCTTCTACCGCAAGGCGCTGTACTTGCAGCCGCAGCACACCGATGCCCTGAGCCATCTGGCCGCTTTGCTGGCCGCGCAGGGCGATCTGGCGGCGGCCCGTCGGCTGCAGGCGCGCGCCGCTCGAGGAGCGGACGGAAATGGCTGAGTCGATTCCGATGGCCTCGCCGGCAGATGATGCGCAACCGCTCGACGACTGCTGGAACCGGATCGGGGTGCGCGGCGACAAGTCGTGCCCGAGATTGATCGAACATGTTCATTGCCGCAACTGTCCGGTTCATGCGGCGGCGGCGATCCGCCTGCTCGACCGCTACGCGCTGCAGCAGGACGAACCGGACGCGGCATGCGCGCAACCCGCTGTGACGGGAGGGGCGACGCGCTCGTTGATGGTGTTCCGTCTGGGAGACGAGTGGCTGGCCCTGCCGACCCACATCCTGGTGGAGGTTGCACCCCCTGCGCCGATCCACCGCTTGCCGCACCCGCGCACGCGTGCAGTGCTCGGTGTGGCCAATGTGCGCGGTGCGCTGCTCGCCTGCCTGTCGCTGGTCGAGCTGCTCGGTCTGGAGGCTGGCGGCGAGCCGCCCGTGGTGGCGGGTCGGCGCTCGCCACGCATGCTGGTCCTTGCGGCGGCGGGCGGCAGCTTTCTGGCACCGGTGGATGAGGTGGATGGCATCCATGCGTTCGATCTCGGGCAGCTTGCCGCGGCCGAACGGGACAATCCCCTGGACGCCGCCAGGTGCAGCAGCGGCGTGCTGCAGTGGTGCGGGCGCAGCCTGCGCCTCTTGGACCCGGAGCAGCTGCTGCAGACCATGATCCGGAGCCTCGCATGACGCCCGAGGAGATGCGCGACGCCCCGCTGCTGGAGCTGTTCCGCGTGGAGGCGGAGTCGCAGACCCAGGTGCTCGGCGCCGGGCTGCTGCTGCTCGAACGCAATCCGACCCAGGCCGATCAATTGGAGGCGTGCATGCGCGCCGCCCACTCGCTCAAGGGCGCGGCGCGGATTGTCGGGGTCGAGGCCGGCGTGCGGGTGGCCCATGTGATGGAGGACTGCCTGGTCGGCGCCCAGGAGGGGCGGCTGCACTTGAGTCCCGAGCACATCGACGCGCTGTTGCTCGGCAGCGACCTGTTGCTGCGGGTTGCGACCGCGGAGGGCGCGGTTGCTCCGGCCGAGGTCGATGCCTTGGTCGCGCGGCTGGAGGGACTGGCGGGTGCGGCGCCCGTGTTCGGCGCCGCGTCGCCGGCGCCGCCCTTGCCCGAGGAGGAGCCCGCTGAGGCTGGGCGGCCGAGTACGGCGGGCCGCTCATTGGAGGCGGACGAGCGGGTCCTGCGCGTCACTGCCGAGCGCCTGGACCAGCTGATCGATCTGTCCAGCAAGGCACTGGTCGAGGCACAGCGCCTGCAGCCTCAATTGACCGCCCTGCAGCGCTGCAAGCGTGTGCAGATGCACCTCGGACGGACGTTCGAGGGGCTCCAGGAAGCCTTGTCCGACGCCGCCCTCGAGCCGCCGGTGCAACTCCCTCTGGCCGACGCCCGGCGCCTGCTGGACGAGTGCCGACAGTTGATCGAGCAGCAGGCCGGCGAACTGGACGAATTCGCCTGGCAAGCAGCGAAACGTGCCCAACAGCTCTACGACACTGCCCTGGCGTGCCGAATGCGGCCGCTAGCCGATGTGCTGGTGGGGCAGTCGCGCATGGTCCGTGACCTCGCTCGCGCGCTGGACAAGCAGGTGCGCTTGCAGATCGTGGGGGACAGAACGCAGGTGGATCGTGATGTACTGGAACGGCTCGAAGCGCCCCTCATCCATCTGCTGCGCAATGCGCTCGATCATGGCATCGAGGCGCCCGCTGCGCGCCTGGCGGCGGGCAAGCCGGCTGAAGGCGTGATCACCATCACGGCGCGCCACCAGGCCGGATCCCTGCTGCTGGAGATCGCCGACGATGGCGCCGGAGTGGACCTGTCACAGTTGCGCGCGGTGATCGTCCAGCGCCAGCTGGCCAGCGCGGCGACCGCCGCGCAGATGAGCGAGGCGGAGTTGCTGAGCTTCCTGTTCCTGCCCGGCTTCAGCATGAGCGCGCAGCTCACCGAGCTGTCCGGGCGCGGAGTCGGGCTCGACGCGGTCCAGCATATGCTGCGTCAGCTGCGCGGGGGCATTCAGCTGCAGCAGGTGTGCGGGCGCGGCATGCGCTTCCTGCTCGACGTTCCGCTGACGCTGTCGGTGGTACGCAGCCTGGTGGTCGAAATCGGTGGCGAGGCCTACGCCTTCCCGCTGGCCCACATCGAGCGGATGTGCACGCTGGAACCGGCCGCCATCGTGCAGCTGGAAGGGCGCCAGCATTTTACCCACGAGGGACGAGCGGTCGGCCTGGTGGCTGCCAGCCAGCTGCTTCAGTGCCCTGCGGGGCGGACGCCGGCGGCTGCCATCCCGGTGGTGCTGATCGGTGTGGGGGAGACGGTTTACGGAATTGCCGTCGAGCGCATCATCGGCGAGCGCACCCTGGCGGTACTACCGCTCGACCCGCGTCTGGGGCATGTGCAGAATGTCGCCGCCGGTGCGGTGCTCGACGACGGTGCGCCGGTGCTGATCCTGGAGATCGAGGACCTGCAGCGCTCGCTCGAGAGGGTGCTCGGCAGCGGTCGCGTCGATCGCATCGACCGCAGCGGGAAGGAGCCCGAGGCAGTGCGCAAACGCGTGCTGGTGGTAGACGATTCGCTTACCGTGCGCGAACTGCAGCGCAAGCTGTTGCTCAGTCGCGGCTACGAGGTGGCGGTCGCGGTCGATGGCCTGGATGGCTGGAACGCGCTGCGTGCCGAGCGTTTCGACCTGCTGATCACCGATATCGACATGCCGCGCTTGGACGGTATCGAACTGGTGACTCTGTTGCGCCGCGACCACCGGATGCAGTCCCTGCCGGTGATGGTGGTGTCCTACAAGGACCGCGAGGAGGATCGCCGCCGCGGGCTGGAGGCCGGTGCCGATTACTACCTGGCCAAAACGAGTTTCCATGACGAAGAGCTGGTGGACGCGGTGGCGATGCTGATCGGGAGATCGTCATGAAGATCGGCATCGTCAACGACATGCCGCTGGCGGTCGAGGCGCTGCGCCGGGCGCTCGCCTTCGTGCCGAACCATGAGATCGTCTGGGTCGCGTGCGATGGCGCCGAGGCGGTCCGCTGTTGCGCGGCACAGAGACCGGACCTGGTGCTGATGGACCTGGTCATGCCGGTAATGGACGGTGTCGAGGCGACGCGGCGGATCATGGCGCAGACGCCTTGCGCGATACTGCTGGTGACCGTCGACCGCGAGCGGAACATGCGCCGCGTGTTCGAGGCCATGGGCCATGGTGCGCTGGATGTGGTCAATACACCGGCCCTGGGTTCGGGCAGCGCCGCCGAGGCTGCCGCGCCGCTGCTGCGCAAGATTCAGAATATCGGCTGGCTGATTGGGCACCGCGACAAGCCGCCAACTCCGGATACACCGGCACGGCCCGCCACGGCAGCGTCGCAGTGGCTGGTCGCGATTGGCGCCTCGGCCGGTGGGCCGGGAGCCCTGGCCGAGCTGCTGCGAGGCATGCCGGCTGGGTTTCCGGCGGCGATCGTGCTGGTCCAGCACGTCGATCAGGTGTTTGCCGCCGGCATGGCCGATTGGCTCGCCCGGGAGTCCCGACTTCCGGTACGCCTGGCCCGCGATGGCGAACCCCCGCAGTCGGGGACCGTCCTGCTGGCGGGAACCGACCAGCACCTCCGCCTGCTTGAAAATGGCCACCTGGCATACACGGCCGAGCCCGGCGAATATGCTGTGTATCGTCCATCCATCGACGTGTTCTTTGAGAGCGTGGCCCGGAACTGGAACGGTCAGGCAGTGGGCGTGCTGCTGACCGGCATGGGCCGTGACGGCGCCAAGGGGCTCAAACAGATGCGCGAGCGGGGCTTTCTGACCATCGCGCAGGACCGGCAAAGCAGCGCAGTCTACGGCATGCCCAAGGCGGCGGCGGCGCTCGATGCCGCGGTCGAGATTCACCCATTGCGGGAGATCGCGCCGCGGCTGCTGGCAGTTCT
Organism: Azoarcus sp. Soil_N_20; assembly: GCF_057656155.1. Taxonomy (NCBI): domain Bacteria; kingdom Pseudomonadati; phylum Pseudomonadota; class Betaproteobacteria; order Rhodocyclales; family Zoogloeaceae; genus Azoarcus; species Azoarcus sp. Soil_N_20. Next base: position 273,803 of record NZ_JBDGKX010000004.1, read on the forward strand.
TGCGTGATTGAAAGAGGGCGTCGATGCGACAGCAACCAGGGAGCATACTGTGAATAATCGACACGATAGATCGGCTCTGACGGTCGATGAAAACGCCGTGATGGTCCTCCTGGTCGACGACCAGGCGATGATAGGCGAGGCAGTGCGGCGTCATCTGGCCGGTCAGCACAATATCGATTTCCACTTCTGTGCCGACCCACACCAGGCGCTCAACCATGCGGTACAGATCCGCCCTACGGTGATCCTCCAGGACTTGGTCATGCCCGCGGTGGATGGCCTGACGCTGGTGAGCGAATACCGTGCCAACGCGGTGACCCGCGATATTCCGATCATCGTCCTGTCCACCAAGGACGACCCCAGGGTGAAGAGCGCCGCGTTTGCCGCCGGGGCCAACGATTACCTGGTCAAACTGCCGGATGCGATCGAACTGGTCGCGCGGGTCCGCTACCACTCGCGCTCCTACCAGACCCTGTTGCAGCGGGACGAAGCCTACCGCGCCCTGCGCGAGAGTCAGCAGCGCCTGATGGACACGAATCTGGTCCTGCAGCGCCTGATGAACTCCGATGGTCTGACCGGCCTGTCGAATCGCCGCCACTTCGACGAGTTTCTCGCCATGGAGTGGCTCCGCGCCCAACGCGAACAAACGCAGATATCGTTGTTGTTCATCGATGTCGACTACTTCAAGAGCTACAACGACGGCCGGGGGCATGTGGCTGGCGACGAGGCCTTGCGCCAGGTCGCCGACTCCATGCGCGAGAGCTGCGCCCGGCCTTCCGACATGGCTGCCCGCTACGGGGGCGACGAGTTCGTCATGCTGCTCCCGAGTACTCCGGGTGCCGGGGCACGAGTGGTGGCGGAGAAGGTCGTCGAGGGCATGCGGGTTCGGCGGATTGCGCACAATTTCCCAACCCAGAGCTCCTTCATGACCGTGACCGTCGGGGGCGCGACCCTGAGGCCGATGCAGGGAGAATCCCCCCAAAGCCTGATTCAACTGGCCGACGAGGGGCTCTACTACGCAAAGAATCAAGGACGAAACCAGGTCAGAATGCTCGAGCGGCCTCCTTTGATAGGCTGAGCGAACCATCGTCCAGGGTGTATATCGCATCGCCGGGCTCGAGCCATTGTCCGACATCCGCCGCGCGCACACTGACGATGGCGTCGAAGGGGGCATGCAGGGCTTGGCGACACAGCTGTGCGGCCTGCAGGCGCTCGGCCGCGCGTGTCCGCCCCAGGGCGGCTTCGGCAATGCCGACCTCGCTCGTGTGGCGCGCCTGCTCGGTCGCCGGGATCACCCGTCCACCACGCTGCGTGCCTGATCCAGCAGGCGCTGCGCTTCGGCCAGGCGCTTCTCGGCCTCGCGCACCTCGGCCGCGGCGCGGTCGTGCGCCAAACGCGCAAGCTCGTCGTCCAGACGCAGCAAGAGGTCGCCGCGGGAAACCTGTGTACCGATGTCCACCACCCGCTCGCGCACCAAGCCGCCGATCGACACGGAGATCTCGACGCCGGCTCCACCGGGCACCCGATAACATCGTCATGCAGATTTCCCCAGGCAGCCTGCTTCAGGCGATGTCGAGAATCATTATTTACGCCCAGAAGGAGAGTCGGTCAAACGCGAAAAGGTTCCGGCCCGGGAGGTCGTGGGGACCGACGGGAAAACTCGATGAGTCAACCCGGGGGCAATCTACGGTGGTCACCTGACGCGGATTTCCGCGTCCGCTCGCGGTCCGGGTTCTGACCTATCATGTGTGTAGCCCCGACACGTCGGGTTTCACCCCGCGCGGCAGAGTCGGGCAAGGCATACGACTTGAAAGGGAGGATCTTCTTTGGCGGCGACAGGCACAGCTGGAGCGGAATCGGATCGTTTCGATGGGGACGGTGGCGAAAATGCCACCACCGTCCATGACGCCTGGAGTCCGGGGGTTTCGAGCAGGGTTCCGCGCGAGTTTCAGCACCTCGAAACCATCTATCGGCCGGAGCACACCTTTCCCGGGCCCGAACTGGTCGACGACTTCGCGCACATGACCGGGCTGCCGCATGAAGAGCTGGTGATGTTCCGGCCGGCGCGCCTGGTGCTTCATGAAATCATCGTGCGGGTCACCGCAGACATCGTGGTGTCCGAAGGCGCGACCGAGGAAGTGTTCGGCCTGAACTTCCGCCGCATCGCGGAAACGATACTCGCGGGCTACGTCGCCCCGCAGAGGCTCATGCTCGAGCGCATGCATGAGGATCTGCGCCAGCGCACCGCCGAGCGCGTGCGCGCCATTCTCGATGCCCGTCTCGGCACCGTGTCCGAACCGGCACGTCCGCGCGCGTCCGTTTTCAAGCTGTTCAGGCGGCCGGGGCCGCAGCCGGCGTCCGCAGATTCGCCCGCCGAGCGCGAGCACCGCATGGTCGCCGCGTGCAGGAGCGACGGCTTGTCCGAATTCGATCCGTTCGAGCGTGCCGTGTTCAGGAGCCTTTATCGAGTCCTGGGCGCCGTCCTTGCCACCCGCGGCCAGCTCGGCCCGGATCACCCGCTGCTCGCGGACCTCGTCACCCGCCACGTGTGCAACACCTTCGGCAGCCGCATGATCGGTGGCGCGATCGGGCCGCTGATCGATGCAGCAATCGCGCAGGAGGGCTACGTCCGCGTGTCCAACCGCGCGGCGCCTGTCCTCATCAGCCTGAAGGGGGCATCGGCCGCCGGCAAGAGTTCGATACGTCCGATGGTCAAGCGCCTGATGCTCGACAGCGGAATCGAGCCCGACGGCTACGCCACCATCAGCCCGGATGTCTGGCGCCGCCTGCTGCTCGATTACGACTCGCTCGGTGACGCCATCAAGTATGCGGGGCATCTGACCAGCCGCGAGCTGATGGTGATCGACGCCAAGCTCGACCGCTACATCCGCGACAAGGCGAACAAGGCGCAGGCCATTTCCCACCTGCTCGTCGACCGCTTTCGCTTCGACAGTTTTTCCACCCAGGAGATCGGACGCGTTCTCCAGGGCACCTACACCCGCTACGTGTCCACCATCCACATGTACTTCATTGTCACCCCGCCCGAGGAAACCGTCGAACGTGGATGGCAGCGGGCACTCGAGCGCGGACGCTACAAGGCCGTGGACGACTTCCTTGGCCACTGTGTCGAAGCCTATTGCGGCATGCCGAGGATGCTGTTCCGATGGCTGGGCTATCAGCACGTCGACTATCGCTACTATTTCCTCGACAACCGCGTACCCAAGGGCGCCTTTCCGATGCCGATCGCACGCGGCGACCGTGCGCGGATGGAAGTCTACGACCCCGAGGGGCTGATCAACATCGATCGTTACCAGAAGATCAACATCGGCGCCCGCTCCCGCGAAGAAGTCTATCCGTCCGGTCCCGAGATGGAGACGCGAAACAATGTCTCGTTCCTGCGCCAGTGCATTCGGCGCATTCCCGTGGTGCGCTTTTTTGACGGCCCTGAAGGCAAGGCCTGGCTCGAGGCGCGCGATGGCAGATTCGCGGTCGTCGACTCGGCGACCTTCGCGAAGTTCGCCGGAGACGAACGCATGGGCGCCATCCTCCGCGAGATCGCGCCCGACCTGATTGCACCGGGCCGATGACGGGAGTGAGGCCGGTAAAGCGGGGCCGGATAGCGCTCTATCAGTCGAGCGCGACGAAAATGCGGCCGTTCTCGATGCGCACCGGATAGGTCGGAATGTCCTCGGTGAGCGGCGCGCACAGCGCCTTGCCGGAGCACACATCGAACTTGCCCTGATGCAGCGGGCATTCGATCTCCCGACCCTCGAGGAAGCCGTCACTCATCCGCGCGTGGCCGTGAGTGCAGATATTCGACGTAGCGAAGATCTCGCCCTCCACTTCGTAGAGCGCGATGTCCTTGCCACCCACTGCGATTCCGATCACATCGCCGCTGGGCATGGCCGCCACCGCAATCGCGTCGATCCATTTGGTTGACATTTCCTTCTCCTCAGATCGGGTAGATGATCGAGTTCGGGATCATCTCGGTGTCATAGACGCACAGGCGCGACTTGAGCCTGAGTCCCTCGGGGGTGCGCACGATGAGGTCCCGGTAATGGCCACAGTTGAATACGGTCGACTCGCCGTCGTATTTGGTCCGGATGACCGCGTAGTTGGCCTCGGAGTGGATGGTGTCGCCGTCCACCGAGATCACCCGTGGCGTGCCGACGATGTGACGCTGGTAGTAGGGGTCGTAATACAGCGTCTCCTTCACGCCGAACACCCGATCCTCGATCATCGCGCGGCTCTCCAGTGCCAACAGGCACAGGGGCAGGCCCTGCTCGAAGTTCTCGCGCGGTTGCAGCCGGTAGATGCCGTCCTCGACGAAGAAATCGGGCCACTTTTCCCAGTTGGCCGAATCGACCGCCTGGGCGTAGTCGCTGTACAGGTTCAACAGCTCGAAATAGGTCTGAAAGTCGATCATCTTCATTGCTCCATCCTCATTGACCCATGACCTCGCGCCAGTAGGCGTACATGCCCCGAATCAGGGTCTCGGTGACCATGTGGTCGGAATCGGCCACGTCGTAGCCGCCCATCTCGACCACGGTGCGGTGCGCCGGCTTCTGCTCGAATCCTTCCTGCGACCATTCGATGACTTCGCCATCGTCGGCCGAGACGAAGCCGGCCGGGCCGAACAGGTTGGCCTGGATCAGGCGGCGCTCGGTCATTTCCGCGGCGTCGTCCTCGAACCCGAAGTGAGTCCACACGAAGTCGAAGGAGCCGTGGCCGTTGGGCTGGATGTGGCGGGTGGACACGCTATTGACCTGCTGCTGGATGATCACGCTGGGGAAGATCGTGGTCATCACGGCAGTGGGGCCGTTCCACCACGGCTCGGGCACGATGTCGAGCAGGCGCGGATCGTTCACCTTCATCTGGTCCTTGAAGCTGTCCACGCCGCTCACCACTTCGTCGTTCCTGCCGCCGGTGCCGCGGGTGGAGATCATCGCGGCATGGCGGTGACGGGCGTCCATCTTCAGTTCCGACTTGTTGTCGGCACGCCACAGGCCGAAGGTGGAGAACCAGGTATGCAACAGGCCCGGGTGATAGGGGTCCTTGATGTTCTCCTGCATCAGCTTCCAGTTCCCCGGGATGCGCTGGCGGCGATAGCCGAGCACCTTCAGCTTGCGACCGCTGAAGACCCGGTCGAAATAGTGGAGGATCGTGGGGCCGAGGAACTCCTCCAGGGGCTCGACCTCGTGGTCGAAGGAGGCGAACACCACCCCGCCGCGGGTGGCTACCTTGAGCTTGGTGAGGCCGTGCTCCTCGAGCTTGAATTCCTTCGGCATGCCGCCGTTCACCTTGCCGTCCTGCTTGACCCCGCGACGGAAGGGCACGCCCTGCAGGTCGCCCTGAAGGCTGTAGTTCCACTGGTGGTACGGGCAGAAGAAGTCCTTGCGGTTGCCGTGGCGCTCACGGCAGAAGCGCAGGCCGCGGTGGGCGCAGACGTTCTCGACCACGTTGATCGTGCCGTCGATGTCGCGGACCATGATCACCGAGCGCTCGCCGACGGCGGTGCGGCGGAAATCGCCCGGATTGGGAGTTTCCGCCTCGAGCCCGACGTAGCACCAGTGGCCCGAGTAGAAGAAGCGGTCGAGCTCCTGCTTGTACAGGTCTTCGCGGGTGTAGGCCCAGAACGGAATGCGGCTCGTGCCGTCTCCCGGCCAGGGGGGATGCTCGGGAAATACCGTGGAATGTCCGGTCATGGTGCTGTCTCCTTGATGTTTTCGGAATGCATGGATGGCCCCTGCGGCTGCGCCGCCGTAGCAGCGGCAAAGACTAGGTTCCGCTGGGGTAGAAGGCGTCGGCGTGCACATGGGCCGGATTCATGCCCATGCGCGTGGCCAGCAGGCTGAGGGCCTCGACCATCGGCGGGGCGCCGCAAAAATAGCCGCGCCAGTCGGCGAGGGTGGGCAGGTCGTGCTCGATCGCGTCGGTCACCAGGCCGCCGCGCTGCCCGGGTCCGGGCTTTCCGGTGGCGACGACGACATGCACCGTGAGGTTCGGATGGCGGGCGGCCAGGGCCTCCAGGCGCCCGGCGTCGTAGACATCGTCCGGGCTGCGAACGCCGAAGTAGAGATGGATCGGGTTGGGCATCCCGGATTCGAGGGCGCCGCGCACGATCGACAGCACCGGCGCCAGGCCCGTGCCGCCGCCCACGCACAGCATCGGCCCGGTATGGGAGCTGCGCAGGTAGGCGGTGCCCAGCGGCCCGCTCAGCTTGACGGTCGAGCCTTCCTTGACCTGGTCGAAGATGTACTCGGTGACGCGCCCGTCGGGCACCTTGCGAATATGGAACTCCAGCTCGCCGTCATCGTGAAGCCCGGCCATGGAGTAGGGCCGGGAATGATCGGGACTGAACTGCAGCGTCGCGTACTGTCCCGGCGAAAACTCCAGCGGTTTGGCGAGGCGGATGCGCAGGCGACGGATGTCGTGCGTAGGGAGCTCGACCGCGGTCACGGTTCCCTTGATGATGCGCGCCGGGTGGATGACGATCTCGTCGGCCTCGAGGATCTCGATCGCACAATTGCCGGTGAGGACCGATTGACAGGCGAGCACATGACGCTCGCCGATCAGGTTGGGGCGGCCGGCTTCCGGTCCCTCGTCGATGATGTCGCCTTCGATGACCCGGCAACGGCAGGTGCCGCAGCGCCCGGACATGCAGCTGTAGGAGACCGGGACAGCATGTTCGCGCAGCACTTCAAGCAGGTTGGCACCACTGGTGAAGGCCACCCGGCGGTTCGAGGGTTGTACGAGAAGTTCCATGATTTGCGGTCATCCCAAGGCGTGTCCAAGCGTTGGGTGCATCATGGATAGGGATGTAATATAAGTCGATAAACTAAACTTAAATTACTCCATCACTGTGGTGAATAGAATGGAATGGTAATGCAGCTACGCGACCTGGATCTCAACCTGCTGGTGATCTTCAATCAGCTGCTGACCGACAAGCGCGTGTCCACGGTCGCCGATACGCTGGGCCTGACCCAGCCGGCGGTCAGCAACGCGCTGAAGCGCCTGCGCCTGTTGCTCAAGGACGACCTTTTTGTGCGCACCTCGCGCGGCATGGAGCCGACGCCTTTTGCGCTGCAGCTGGCCGAGCCGGTCAGCTATGCGCTCAGCGCGATTCATAGCGCGTTGAACCAGCAGGCCACCTTCGATCCAGGCTCAAGCACCCGCACCTTCACCCTTGCAGTGACCGACATCGGCGAGATCTACTTTCTGCCACCGATGATGGAGGTCGTCGCGCGGACCGCACCCAACACCCGCATCAGCACGGTCCGGAACACGGCAGTCAGTCTGAAGGAGGACCTGGAGGCCGGGCGGGTGGATCTTGCGGTGGGTCTGCTTCCCCAGTTGCAGGCGGGCTTCTTCCAACAGCGGCTGTTCAAGCAGCGTTACGTCTGCATGTTCCGGCGTGGGCATCCTGCTGCCGGGCAGCCGATGACGCTGGACCTGTTTCAGTCCCTCGAACACGTAATCGTGGTCTCGGCCGGCACCGGGCACGGGGAGGTCGACACCATACTGGAGCGCGCCGGCATCCGCCGCCGCGTACGCATGGTGGTTCCCCACTTCGTCGCCGTGGGACACCTCCTGCAGACGACCGATTTGATCGCCACGGTTCCCGAACGCTTCGCGATGTGCTGCACCGGACCTTTCGACCTGGTCTATACGCCGCATCCGGCGCAGTTGCCCGAAATCCCGATCAATCTCTTCTGGCACGCCAAGTACCACCGTGACCCGGCCAACAGGTGGTTGAGACAGATGCTGTTCGATCGTTTCAGCGAAACCGTGGAACGAGGCTGAGTGGTGAAAGAGGCAACTGGACCGATCGTCGCGAGCCGGGCGGGAAACCGCGGCCCGCTCCGGCGGAGTCTTCATCGCCGGGCGGGACTTCGCGATGACAATCGGCGCAGATAGCCTGCGCGGAACGACCGAACAGCCAGTACCATGCGAGCATCAAGTTCGTGCCCACCCGATCCGATACCGACCGTGAACGCCTCGTCCCGTATTCTGGCTAGCCCGCGCCCACGCGCCTCCTGGTACGTGCGTATTGTTCTCGCCAATCAGCGCCGACGCGACGGCAAGGAACTCGAGCCTGCGCGCCTGTGGGCGCGTACGCCCACGGTGGTCGCCGCCCCGGGATTCGCTGATGGATCGCTGCGCGTCCGACGAGCGGACCGGTCCCGTCGGTTCGCGACCATGTCCACGGGTGGCCGGGTCGTGGCGGGAGCGCTGGGATGAGTTCGCCACGCTTCCTGCAGATCACCCACGACGACCCGGCGGCGATTCGGGTCGAGCTGCTCGCCGGCCTGACGGCGCCGGTCGCGACGATCGCGCCGAAGTACCTGTACGACGCGCTCGGCGCGCGCCTCTTCGCGGCGATCACCGAGCTGCCCGAGTACTATCCGACGCGCACCGAGGCGGCGATCTTCGCAGAATACCAGCACGAAATGGCCGAGGTGCTCGGCCCGGTCGCGACCCTGGTCGACCTCGGCGCCGGCAATTGCGAGAAGGCGGAACGCCTGTTTGCGGCCCTGCGCGTGTGTCGCTACGTGGCCGTCGATATCTCGGTGGACTACCTGCTTGAGTCGCTGGAGAGGCTTCAGCGGCATCATCCTGCGATCGAGATGCTGGGCGTCGGCCTCGACTTCTCGCACTCGCTGCACCTGCCGTCGGAGATCGGTGAGGCGCCGTGCACGCTGTTCTACCCGGGTTCGAGCATCGGCAACTTCACCCCAGACGAGGCCTTGGCCTTGCTGCGCCAGGCGCACGCCGAATGCCGTGGCGGTGCATTGCTGATCGGCGTCGATCTGGTCAAGCCGTTCGACGTCCTCGAAGCGGCCTACGACGACCCCCTCGGTGTCACCGCGGCCTTCAACCGCAACATGCTGCTGCATCTCAACCGGCGGGTCGGCACCGACTTCGACATCGTCGACTGGCGTCATGTCGCCTTCTTCAACGTGCAGTGCTCGCGCATCGAAATGCATCTGGAAGCGCTGCGCGACACGAGGGTGCGCTGGCCGGGTGGCGAACGGCGCTTTGCCGCGTCCGAGCGCATGCACACCGAGAATTCGTACAAATGGCGCGTCGACGACTTCGCCGCGCTGCTCGCAGCGGCCGGTTTTTCCGCGTCGCGTCACTGGTGCGATGCGCGCGGCTGGTTCGCGGTGTTCGCCGCCCGTGCCTGAACCCGTGGCGCAAGCTCCGGCGCTAGCGCGCGCAACTGCGAAAGCCGCTGTGCAGATCGTTGCGCTCGGGGGGGAAGAAATTGCGGTAGCGCGGATGCGCCATGCGCGGGCTTGTCGCCCGGCTCGCGCCGCGCAGCACGTAGCGGTCGCCGAACCATGGCGCCGAGTAATCGCGGTACGGGTGGGCCACGAAACCGGGGTAGGGCGCGAAGCGGCTGGCGGTCCATTCCCAAACCTGGCCCCAGCGGAAGGCCGGATGCGTCAGCGCGGCGATTTCCCATTCGGCCTCGCGGGGAAGGCGACGCCCTGCCCAGCGGCACCAGGCGTCGGCCTCGTCCCAGCGCAGATGCACCGCCGGGGCATCCAGCGGCAGCGCCTCCCAGCGGCCGAAAACGCAGCGCTGCCAGCGGCCGTCCTGCCGGCGCAGATAGCGCGGGGGGGCGGCGCCGGTCTGCTCGACGAAAGGCAGGTAGCGGCGCCAGTTCACCACCTCGGAATCGATCTCGAAGGCGGGCACCGTGACCTCGTGGGCGGCGAGTTCGTTGTCGAAGGCGAAGCCGTCCCCGCGCCAGCCGAGCGTCCAGCTCTGCGCCGGGACGCTCAGTGTGCGGGTCTCCGGCACGAGGCCCGCCGGCCCGAGCAGGCGATCGGCGAAACGCGCGGGCAGCGGGATGTCGAGCGCCTGGGCCATGTAGATCCAGGCCTCGCCGTGCATGTCCTCGTGGAACAGCGCGAGGCGGAAGAAATACAGGTCTGCGTCGGTCTCCGGCGTTGCGGCGAGCAGCGCCAGCGCCTCCGCCAGCCCCTCGGCCAGATAGGTGCGGGTCGCGGCGAGATCGGGCAGGTCGAGCTGCCAACGGGTCTCGTGCGCGACCCGGCTCGAGTTGTACAGCGCGTCGGCCTGTGCCAGGCGCCCGGCGGGGCGCTCGTGATCGGGGTCGCAGGCGATGCCTTGCGCGCGCTGCCGGTTGCGGGCGATCCAGTAGTCCTGGAACCAGCCGATATGCCCGGCTTCCCAGCGCGGCGGGTTGAGCTGCGGCGAACAGGGAATCGTCAACGACTCGCCGAGCGCGGCGGCGTAGGCGTCGAGCAGCGCCAGCGTGCGAGCGCGGCTGTCGGCGAGGGCGGCGGCGAGGAGCTGGCGGCCGCCACGGCGGGCGGCTTCGGAGCGGGCAGTGTCGATGTTCATGGGTGGGGCGACGTGTAATGACCGGTGCCTCGAGTATGCCGCAACTGGTGATCGTCAGTCCGGCCCTGCGCGACGCCAACAACGGCAACTGGCAGACGGCGCGGCGCTGGCAGCGCCACCTCGCGGGGGTGGTGCGCGCCCGCATCGTCAAGGCCTGGCCCGATGCGCGCGCCGCCGGCGACGCCGCGATGATCGCGCTGCACGCGCGCCGCTCCGCGGATTCGATCGCGGCCTGGGCCGGCGCGCATCCGGGCGCGGGCCTCGCGGTGGTGCTCACCGGCACCGACCTGTATCGCGACGTCGTCACTGACGCCGCGGCGCGCCGTTCGCTGGAACTCGCGCAGGCGCTCGTCGTACTGCAGGAGTGCGCTCCGCGTTCGCTGCCCACGGCGGTGCGTGCCAAGGCGCGGGTGATCTTCCAGTCCACGCCGGCACGGCCGCTGCTGGCCAAGTCGACGCACCGCCTGCGGGCGGTGATGGTGGGCCACCTGCGCGAAGAGAAGTCGCCGCAGACGCTGTTCGCCGCGGCGCGCTTGCTCGCCGGCCGCGACGACATCCGCATCGACCACATCGGCGATGCGCTCGACCCCGCGCTCGGCGAGGCCGCGCGGGCGACGATGGCTGTGGTGCCGAACTACCGCTGGCTCGGCGGACTCGGCCACGAGGCAGTGCGCCGCCGCATCCAGCGTGCGCATCTGCTGATCCACGCCAGCCGCATGGAAGGCGGCGCGCACGTCGTGATGGAGGCGGCCGCGAGCGGCACGCCGGTGCTGGCGTCGCGCATCGACGGCAACGTCGGCATGCTCGGCGCCGATTACGCCGGATATTTTCCGTGGGGCGACGCCGAGGCGCTGGCGGCGCTGCTGCGGCGCTGCCGCGAAGCGCTCGAGGAACCGGGCGATGACTTCATGCGGCGGCTGGCCGCGCAGTGCCGCCAGCGCGCGCCGCTGTTCGCGCCGGAGCGCGAGCGCGCTGCGCTGCACCGCCTGGTCGGCGATCTGCAGAGGCAACCCGGGGGAGAGATCTGAATGCAGGCAGCGACGACGGCGATCGTGCGCGACATCGTCCTGGTCGGCGGTGGCCACAGCCACGTCGGGGTGCTGCGCATGTTCGCAATGAACCCCGTGCCCGGCCTGCGGCTGACCGTGATCTGCACCGACACCGACACGCCCTACTCGGGCATGCTGCCGGGCTACATCGCCGGGCACTACGCTTTCGACGAGGTGCACATCGACCTGCGGCGGCTTGCCGAATTCGCCGGCGCGCGCTACTTCCGCGACGAGGTGACCGGCATCGACCGCGGTGCGCGCAAGGTGCTGTGCCGCACGCGCCCGCCGGTGCCCTACGACGTGCTGTCGATCAACATCGGTTCGACGCCGCAGCTCGCGCGCGTCGCCGGGGCCGCCGAGCACGCGGTGCCGGTCAAGCCGATCCGCCGCTTCAACGAACGCTGGCTGGCCTTGCTCGAACGCGTGCGCGGTCACGCCGGACCGACCACGATCGCGGTGGTCGGCGCCGGCGCCGGGGGGGTCGAGCTGACGCTGGCGATGCAGTACCGCCTGCGCGGCGAGCTGGCGGCGCTCGGGCGCGACCCGGACGAGCTGCGCTTTCACCTGTTCTCGGCCGACCCGACCATCCTGCCGACCCACAACGCCGCGGTGCGGGGCGCCTTCATGCGGGTGCTGGCCGAACGCGGCATCGTGCTGCACCGCGACGCGGAAGTGACCGCGGTCGCGGCGGGGCGGCTGCAGGTGCGCGACGGCAAAGCACTCGACGCCGACGAGATCGTCTGGGTGACCCAGGCAGGCGGCGCGCCGTGGCTGCGCGACACCGGGCTGGCGCTCGACGCCGACGGCTTCATCCGCGTGCGCGACACGCTGCAAACCGAAACCGATCCACTGATCTTCGCCGCCGGCGACTGCGCGGCGATGGACGGCTGGCCGCTGGAGAAGGCCGGCGTGTTCGCCGTGCGCATGGCCAAGCCGCTGGCCGACAACCTGCGCCGCACCGTGCTGCGCCAGCCCCTGCGGCCTTACCGGCCGCAACGCCGCTGGCTCGCATTGATCAGCACCGGCGACCGTCACGCGGTCGCCTCGCGCGGCTGGATCTTCGCGCGCGGCGACTGGGTGTGGCGCTGGAAGGACTGGATCGACCGCCGCTTCATGCGCCGCTTCGGCGAGTTCCCGGAGATGGACGAGGCCGCCCGGGCGTCGGCCGGTAGCCCGATTCCGCTCGAGGCGGCAGAGCAGGCGCAGGCGATCTCGGCGATCGCGATGCGTTGTGGCGGGTGCGGTGCCAAGGTCGGCGCGACCGTGCTCTCGCGTGCGCTGGCCGGAGTCCATCCGATCGAGCGCGACGACGTGCTGATCGGCCTGCATGCGCCCGACGACGCGGCGGTGCTGCGCGTGCCGCCGGGCCATGCGCTGGTGCACAGCGTCGATTTCTTCCGCGCCTTCATCGACGACCCCTGGGTGTTCGGCCGCATCGCCGCGAATCACGCGCTCGGCGACATCTTCGCGATGGGCGGCGAAGCGCAGTCGGCGACCGCAATCGCGACAGTGCCGCCTGGGCTGGAAAGCAAGGTCGAGGACACGGTGTTCCAGATGATGGCCGGTGCCGTCGAGGTGCTCAACGAGGCCGGCTGCGCGCTGGTCGGAGGCCACACCGGCGAGGGCCGCGAGCTCGCGCTGGGGTTCGCGATCAACGGCCTGATCGACGAGCGCCTCGAGGGCGTCATGCGCAAGGGTGGCATGCGTGCCGGCGACGCGCTGATCCTCACCAAGCCGATCGGCACCGGCACGCTGTTCGCGGCGCACGCGCGGCTGGCGGCGCGCGGGCGCTGGATCGACGCGGCGCTCGCGTCGATGCAGGTTTCCAACCGCGCTGCGGTGCCCTGCCTCACCGCGCACGGCGCGACCGCGTGCACCGACCTCACCGGCTTCGGCCTGCTCGGCCACCTGGTCGAGATGGCCCGGCCCTCGGGGGTCGATGCCGAGATCGACCTGAACGCCTTGCCGCTGCTCGACGGCGCCGCCGAAACCGCCGCCGCCGGCATCCTGAGTTCGCTGCAGCCGGCCAATGTGCGGCTGCGCCGGGCGCTGCGCAACCAGCCCGAGGCGCTGCGGCACCCGGTCTATCCGCTGTTGTTCGACCCGCAGACCGCCGGCGGCCTGCTCGCCAGCGTGCCGGCCGAACACGCCGAGGCCTGCGTTGCCGCGCTGCGGGCGCTGGGCTATGGGCGAACTGTCCGGATCGGCCGCGTGCTCGCCCGGGGTGAGGCGCCCGAACCGATCCGGCTGCTGCTATAACGTGGTCCGCGGCGGATTCCCGCCGTGCCATGTGATCCGTGAAACTACGATTGGAGAACCCGATGATTCCGATGTCCCGCCTGATTTCGCTCTGCGCGCTTGCGCTTTCGCTGATGCTCGGCGCCGCCACCGCCGATGCCCAGGTATTACGTGTGTCGGCGATTCCCGACGAGGCGCCAACCGAGCTGCAGCGCAAGTTCAAGCCGCTCGGGGACTATCTCGAGAAGGAAACCGGCCTCGAGGTGGTGTTCACGCCGGTCAGCGACTATGCCGCTGTCGTCGAGGGGCTGGCGGCGAAGAAGATTGATCTCGCCTGGCTCGGCGGATTCACCTACGTGCAGGCCAAACTGCGCACCAACGGCGAGGCGCTGCCGATCGTCCAGCGCGCCGAAGACGAAGTGTTCACCAGCAAGTTCATCGTGCCGGCCGACAGCCCGGTCAAATCGCTCTCCGAGCTGAAGGGCAAGACCTTCGCCTTCGGTTCGCCCTCGTCGACCTCGGGACACCTGATGCCGCGCTTCTTCCTGCTCCAGGACGGCATCGATCCCGACCGCGACTTCGCCCGCATCGCGTTCTCCGGCGCGCATGACGCGACCGTTGCCTTCGTCGCGTCGGGGCGTGCCGAGGCTGGCGTGCTAAACGCCTCGGTGATGGACAAGCTGCTCGAGAAGGGCGACGCCAATGCCGGCCGGGTCCGGGTCATCGCCACCACGCCGCCGTATTTCGACTACAACTGGACGGTACGCCCCGGCCTCGACGCGGCGCTGCGCGAGAAGATCGCCAACGCCTTCCTCAAGCTCGATCCGGCCGATCCGGCGCACCGGGAGTTGATGGCGCTGCAGCGCGCCTCGAAGTTCGTGCCCACCCGCAGCGAGAACTACGACGGCATCGAGCGCGCGGCGCGCAGTGCCGGACTGATCAAGTAAGCGGCTACGGAGCGCGCATGGGATTCGAACTCGAAAGCGTCGGGCTGACCCACGGCAACGGCTTCCGCGCGCTGCAGCGGATATCGCTGCGCCTGGACAGCGGCGAGCGGATCGCGGTGATCGGGCCCTCGGGCGCCGGCAAGACCAGCCTGATCCGTCTCGTCGGCACCGCGCTGCGCCCGTCGGAAGGGCGGCTCGAGATCCTTGGTGCCAATCCCTGGAGGCTGTCGTCCGGCGGGCTGCGGCGCTTGCGCGCGCGCATCGGCACGATCCACCAGAGCCCGCCGATCCCTCCGCGGCTGCGCGTGGTCACCGCGATCCACGCCGGCCGGCTCGGCCGCTGGCCGGCATGGAAGGGCCTGCTGTCGCTGCTCTATCCGGTCGACATTGCCGGCACGCAGGCGGCACTCGCGCGCGTCGATCTCGCCGACCGCCTGTTCGAGCGCTGCGACCGGCTCTCGGGCGGGCAGTTGCAGCGTGTCGGCATCGCCCGCGTGCTCTATCAGCAGCCGGACATGATCCTCGCCGACGAGCCGGTTTCCGCGCTCGACCCCACGCTCGCCGACGCGGCGCTCGGCGAGCTGGTCGCCGAATCGGGGCGCCGTGGCGCCAGCCTGTTCGCGTCGCTGCACGCGGTCGACCTGGCACTCAAGTGGTTTCCCCGCATCATCGGCCTGCGAGGTGGCGAGATGGCGTTCGACCTGCCGACTGCGCGCGTCACCGATGCGATGCTGCACGAACTCTATGCCGCCGAAGGTGATGCGCTGCCGGTGCAGGCGAGGGATGCGGCGGCCGGCGTAGCCGCCGCGCACGAGGCGGACGCGAAGGTCGTGCGCCTCGACACCTGCCGCGGACGCTGACATGGCCTCGACAATCGAAGTGCTCCCGCCGCCCGATCGCGACCCCGATGCACGGGCACGGCTGGGCTGGACGCTGGTGGCGCTGGTGTTGCTGTGGCCGCTGCTGGTGCTCGCCGAGTTCCGCCCGTGGGCTCTGTTCGAGGCCGGCAACCTGCGGGTCATGGGCAGCTTTCTCGGCGGCTTCCTGCCGCCGGCAAGCTCGCCCGAGTTTCTCGGCTACCTGCTCAAGGCGACGCTCGAGACGATCGCGATCGCCACCGCCGGCATCGCGCTCGCGCTGCTGCTGGCGGTGCCGCTTTCGATCCTGTGCACCCGCGCGCTGGCGGTGTCGCGGATCGGGCCGGGGCCGGGGCGCCTCGGTGGCACTGTGCTGCGCGCGGCGGGGCGGGTGGTGCTGACTTTCCTGCGGGCGATTCCCGAGATCGTGTGGGCGCTGATGTTCGTGCGCGTGCTCGGCCTCGGGCCGGCGGCCGGGGTGCTGGCGCTGGCGATCACCTATGGCGGGATGCTCGGCAAGGTGTACACCGAGATTCTCGAGTCGACCGACACGCGCCCGGCGCGCGCGATCCTCGAAGCCGGCGGCGGACGCTTCGCCGCGCTCGCCTACGGGCTGCTGCCCAATGCCGCACTGGAGCTGACTTCGTACACGATGTATCGCTGGGAATGCGCGGTGCGCGCCTCGGTGATCATGGGCTTCGTCGGCGCCGGCGGGCTCGGACAACTGATGGACCAGTCGATGAAGATGCTCAACGGCGGCGAAGCGGCGACGATCCTCCTGGTCTTCCTGGTGCTGGTGCTGTTCGCCGATGCGCTGAGCGCGACCCTGCGCAGGGCGCTCGCATGAACGGGACGCGCGAGCCCTGCAGCGCACGCGGCGCAGCCGATTTCTGCCTGAGCTGTGTGCTCACCGCCGCGCTGGTGGTCGCCGCGGTGGTGGCGAGCTTCGCCTATCTCGGGATCGACTTTCCCGCGCTGTTCTCGCTAGACGCGGCGGACGACATGGGGCGCTTCGCGGCCTCGTTCTTTCCGCCAGATCTCGACCCCGGCTTCCTGCGCAAGACCGCCTGGGGTGCTTTGCAGACCTTCGCGGTGGCGATGGTCGGCACGCTGCTCGCCGCCGCCGCCGGCCTGCTGCTCGCGCTGCCAGCGGCGGGACGCCACGGCGCGGCCGCCAGCCGGCTGTCGCGCTTCGTGCTCAATCTGCTGCGCAGCGTCCCCGAGCTGGTGTGGGCGACGCTGATGGTGCTGGCCGCCGGGCTCGGCCCGTTTGCCGGGGTGCTGGCACTGGCGCTGCACACCACCGGCGTGCTCGGCCGGCTGTTCGCCGAGGCGATCGAGAACGCGCCGTCGCCGCCCGAACAGAGCCTGCTGGAAGCCGGCAGCGGGGGGGTGCAGGCCTTCGTCTACGGCACGCTGCCGCTGGTGTGGCCGCAATGTGTGGCCTACGGGCTCTACCGGCTGGAGATGAATATCCGCATGGCCGCGGTGCTGGGCTTCGTCGGCGCCGGGGGGCTCGGGCAGATGCTGTACTTCCACCTGTCGATCTTCCAGCAGGCGCAGGCCGCCACCGTGCTGATCGCGATGTTCGTGCTGGTGCTCGCCGTCGACGCGCTGAGCGATCGCCTGCGTGCGCGGATGGCGCGCACTTGATTTCGCGGCGCTCGCATCGGTGCAGGGGAACGGCCGCGTCGTTCGTCCTTCGTTATTTTCGGTCCGGTTTCTCGATGTGCCCGCCGAACTCGAAGCGCATCGCGGACAGCAGCTTGTCGGCAAACTGTGCCTCGCCGCGCGAGCTGAATCGCGAATAGATCGCGGCGCTGAGCACGGGTGCCGGCACGGCCTCGTCGATGGCGGCCTTGATCGTCCACCGTCCCTCGCCGGAATCCGATACCCGGCCGTCGAACTTCGCGAGCGTCGGATCCCTGGTCAGGGCGACCGCGGTCAAGTCCAGCAGCCAAGACGAGATCACGCTGCCGCGACGCCAGAGTTCGGCGATATCGCGCAGATCGAGATCGAACTGGAATTCTTCCGGGTTGCGCAGCGGCGTCGTCTCGGCGTCGTGGAACTGTTCGCGCTTGCCCACGTTCGCGTGGGCCATGATGTTAATGCCTTCCGCATAAGCGGCCATCAGGCCGTACTCGATGCCGTTGTGCACCATCTTGACGAAGTGGCCGGCGCCGCTCGGCCCGCAGTGCAGATAGCCCAGCTCGGCGGTGCCGCTGTGTTTCTGGCGCCCCGGGGTGAGCGGAATGTCACCCACGCCGGGCGCCAGCGTCGCGAACACCGGCTCCAGGCGCTGCACCGCCCGCTCCGGGCCGCCGATCATCAGACAATATCCACGCTCCAGGCCCATCACGCCGCCGCTGGTCCCGCAATCGATGTAGTCGATCTTCCGCGCCGCGAGTTCCCTGGCAATCCGGATGTCGTCCACGTAATAAGAGTTGCCGCCGTCGATGAGGATGTCGCCGGGCCCGAGATGCGGCACGAGATCGGCGATGAGCGGTTCCACGGACGCGCCTGGAATCATCATCCAGATCGCCCGCGGCCGCTCCAGCTTCTGTACCAGGTCCGCGAGCGAGGATGCACCAACGGCACCTTCGCCGGCGAGGTCCTTCACCGCTTCGGGCGACCTGTTGAAGACCACGCACTGATGGCCGCCGTGGAGCAGCCGCCGCACCATGTTGGCACCCATTCTTCCGAGACCGATCATTCCGAGTTGCATGGCCATCTCCTCTTCCGAACCGATTGCCTGACGCTTGTGTTGCGTCTGCGAGCCGGTGGATGGCGGTTCGGCGCCGTTTCATCGTCCAAGCCATCCGGGCCATGGACAAAAGGTACAGCGACAGCGTTCTGCCGTATGTGCGGCGACGAACAGACCGTCCCGGCCCCGCCGCGGAGAATCGATGCCGATCTTGTGCGGGATCGGGTGCGAAGCCGCCGGGGGCGCGCGGTCTGCGTTCTCCGCGCATCGGATGCTGCCCGTGACTATCGCGATCACTCATGACCACAACCGCATCCGACGCCTTCGTTTTCTTCGGTGCCACCGGCGATCTGGCGTACAAGAAGATCTTCCCGGCACTGCAGGCATTAATCCGCGCCGGCGAGCTCGACATGCCGATCATCGGCATGGCTCGCGCCGCCGGAACGCTGGACAAGCTGCGTGAACGTGCGCGCGACAGTCTGGAGCACTATGGCGGCATCGATGCCGATGCGTTCGCCAAACTGTCGGCGCAACTGCAGTACGTCGAGGGCGACTACGCCGATCCGGCGACCTACCGGCGCCTGAAGCGGGCCCTGGGCACCGCCACCCGGCCGCTGCACTACATGGCGATTCCGCCCGGCATGTTCGGCACCGTGGTGCACGGCCTGGCGCAGGCGGGCTGCGCCGACGGCGCCCGCATCATCGTCGAGAAGCCGTTCGGTCGCGACCTCGCGTCCGCGCAGGCGCTCAACCGCACGCTGCACGAAGTCTTCCCCGAAGCGGCGGTGTTCCGGATCGATCATTACCTCGGCAAGGAGGCGGTGCAGAACCTGCTGTATTTCCGCTTCGCCAACGCCTTCCTCGAGCCGGTCTGGAACCGCAACTACGTCGATAGCGTGCAGATCACCATGGCCGAGGACTTCGGCGTGCAGGGTCGCGGCGCGTTCTTCGAGGAGGTCGGCACGCTCCGCGACGTGGTGCAGAACCACATGCTGCAGGTCATCGCGCTGCTGGCGATGGATGCACCGGCCGGGCGCGATCCAGTGTCCGTGCGCGCGGAGAAGCTGCGGCTGTTCCGCGCGATGCGGCCGCTGAACCCGGCTTGCGTGGTGCGTGGCCAGTTCCGCGGCTATCGCGACGAGCAAGGCGTAGCGGCGGATTCCCAGGTCGAGACCTTTGCCGCGCTGTGTCTGCACATCGACACCTGGCGCTGGAGCGGCGTGCCGTTCTACATCCGCGCCGGCAAGTGCCTGCCGATCACCACCACCGAAGTCAGGGTGAACCTGAAGTGTCCGCCGCTGGCGATCTTCGACGAGATCAGCCCGGCCACCTCGAACTATTTCCGCTTCCGCCTGAGTCCGGAGGTGACGATCTCGGCGGGCGCGCGCGTCAAGCAGCACGGCGACGAAATGCGCGGCTATCCGGTGGAACTGATCGCCCGTCACGAGCCACGCAGCGAGATTTTGCCTTACGAGCGTCTGTTGCGCGATGCGCTGCGCGGCGAGCCGGCGCTGTTCACGCATGGCGACAGCGTCGAAGCGGCGTGGCGGGTGATCGAACCGGCGCTCGCCGATGCCGTGCCAGTGCTGGAGTACGAGCCCGGTAGCTGGGGTCCATCGGCGGCCGCGGACATCGTGGTCAGCGACGAGGGCTGGCACGATCCAAAGCCCGAGGAGACGGCGCCGTGCTGACGCCGTTCGATCCATGACGATCAGTCCAGTGGCCGGTAGCGGCCCCGACGGGGTTGCTGGTTGGCGTGCCGACGCTGCAGCAGGGCACCGCCTGAAAGGCAATGAGATGTGCCAAAGGTGAGTATCTGGCTTGGGGAAGATCAGGTGCCGAGCGGGTGTCGGCATGATGGGGGGAATGGGCACGACGTGAGCACGAGTGCGATGCCGGTCCGAGCGCCAAAACAAAAAAACCAACCACCGTGTAGTGATTGGTTCTCTTGATGAATCTTGGTTGCGGGGCCCGATTCGATCGTTATTTCACCGAGCAAAAAAATCGGCTGCGCTAGTTCGGCGGTCAGCGCACCGTCTTCCGGGATAAGGCGGTCTTCGCTGCCCACGATCTTGCGGATCGCCTCGCGTGCGCTGGCGATGTCATCGACCGCTTCCAGTCTGGCCACCAGGTCGCGGTAGATCTCTCGGACCCTGGGTAGGATCTGCGTCGGATCGAAGCGCTCGATCGCGGTAAGCTCGGCCTGCGCGTCGACTACCTGGCGCTCGGCCTCCATCAATGCCGCCTTGGTGGTGGGGGTGATGATGCCAGCGCGGATCGCCGCCATCAGGTTGTCGAGCTCCTTGCGCGCGTGCGCGAGCTTCCGCTTTGAGACGCCCGGGTCAAGCTTGGCCTGCTTCAACAGCGCACATGCCTCCGTTTCGAAGGCCCGGTAGGCCGCGTCCGAAAGGAGCGAGTCTTTGATGCCGGCCAGCAGTACCTTTTCGATGGTCGCGCGCCGCACCTTCAACCGGTTCCCACACACCGACGGACCGCGGATCTTGTGCGTTGCGCATCCGTAATCCGTGCGCCCCTGGATCACGAACGCTCCACCACACTCACCGCACTTCAGGAGCCCGGAGAAAAGGTACTTCGGCGCACGTCCGCCAGAGCCCTTGCCGGCTTTCCGTTTCGCGGCGGTGTTACGCTTCACCTCCCGGGCGCGCGCCTCGCATGCTCTCCACAGCTCGTCGTCGACGATCTTGACCTGGGGCGAGTCGATAATCACCCACTCCGACATCGGGCGCAGCGTGCGCCGGCGCCGACCGGTTGCCGGATCCTTGATCCAGGCGGTGCGGTTCCACACCTGGCGGCCGTTGTAGATGGGATTCCCGAGCATGCCCACGCCCTTGCTGTCGGGGTAGAGCGCAGAGTGCGCACAGGTGCCGCCGCGGGGGCTCGCAACGCCCCGACGGTTGAGCTCGTCGGCGAGCTGTCGTGGACTCGCGCCAGCGGCATAGCGCTCGAAGACGAAGTGGCCCCAGCGCGCCTGCTCCTCGTCGATGAGACGGCGGTTGCCATTGCCGTCGAATTCGCTTCGGTACCCATATGGCAGACCTCCCGTGCTGTAGCCCTCCAGCGCCTGGCCCATGAGGCCGCGGTGCGTCTTCTTCGCCAGATCGTCGAGGTACCACTCGCTCATCAACCCGCGAAGGCCCGTCTCGAGCTTGTAGCCGTCGCGACTGGTGTCCGTTCCATCCGACACGCCAATGATGCATAGCTTCCGGCCGGCGAGGGGGGCGGTCTCCGCCGGGAGCGAGGGTCGGTCTGATCAGGCGCGAATCCGGGTGAGGCGCGGAGCGCATCCAGTTCGTGAAAGTCTCCGGTCCGGGCGTTACCGACCTGGTGATGGGAGCGCTGTACAGACGCGAGGCGTCGAGCAATCAGGTGAATGAATGGAGGGATAAGTATTCACACGATTTGTGGGTCCTATGGATAAGAAGCGTTTCCCCTGATCAACCCAGCTTACTAATCTGCTTCCCACGGACAGCAAGACCTTCGGTCAATCGGGGTGATCTTGCTGAAGATAAAAACTTCTGGAGGAGATACCAGAGCCATGGGAACAAGAATCCCGCGTTTGTCGTCCATCGCGATCGCATCGATGATGGTCACTGGCGCCCACGCCTTCGAGATCGATGCCGGAGATTCCGGGATCAAGGTGCAGTGGGACACGACGGTCAAGTACAGTGCCGCGGCGCGGCTGCATGGACAGCAGTCCGAGCTTTCCACCCGGGCCCCGGCTGCGCCGAACCAGAACGACGGCAACAACAACTTCGGGCGCGGGCTGGTTTCGAACCGTATCGATCTGCTGACCGAACTCGACGTCACCACCGAGCGCTACGGTGCTCGCATCAGCGGCGCTGCCTGGTATGACACGGTCTACAACCGGTCCAACGACAACAACACGCTCACCGCGAACCATGTGCAGGGAGACCGCTTCTCCAGCGAGACGCGCCGGATCATGGGGCGGGATGCGGAGCTGCTCGACGCCTTCGTGTTCGGCCGCTTCGACATGGGCGAGCGACTGGCCACGGTGCGGCTCGGTCGTCACTCCCTGCTGTGGGGCGAAAGCCTGTTCTTCGGTGCCAACGGCATTGCGGGCGGTCAGGCGCCGGTTGACGTGGTCAAGGCGCAGTCGGTACCGAACTCCCAGTTCAAGGAGATCATCCGCCCCACCGGCAAGCTCTCCGGCAACTTCCCGCTCTCGGACACGGTTTCCGTGGGCGCCTATGTCGGATATGAATGGGAAGCGAGCAGGCTGCAGCCCGTCGGTGCGTATCTGAGCAGTTCGGATACGCTGGGTCCCGAGGGCGGGGAGCGGATTCTCGCCGGTCCGTTCCAGTTCCTCCGGCAGTCCGAGCTGGAAGCGAGCGACAGTGGGCAGTATGGCCTGCAACTGCGCTGGCTCGCGGAAAGCATCGACACCGATTTCGGCTTCTATGCCATCCGCTATCACGCGATGTCGCCCAGCAACATCTGGACGACGGTGGTCGGGGTGCCGCCGGCCACGACGCCGAGCAGCTATCGCTGGGTGTATCACGAGGGCATTCGCGCCTACGGTGTCAGCGCGGCCAGGACAATCGGCAGCTGGAGCCTGGGTGCCGAGGTATCGGTCCGCGAGAACGCGCCACTCTCCAGCGCCGGTCAGACCATCCTGCCGAGCATCGGCGTCAATACCGGATTCGACAACAACAGGAATCCGGGCTATGCGGTGGGGCGCACGGGGCATGCGCAGTTGTCCTGGATTGCCTCCCTGGGGCCGTCGCCGCTGTACCAGGAGGCGTCCTTTACCGGCGAGGTGGCGTGGAACCGCGTGCTGTCGGTGTCGGAGAACCGGCACATGCTCAATCCGGTCGCCGACCGCGATGCGGCTTCGATCCGCATGGTGTTCGCGCCGACCTACCGCCAGGTGCTGCCGGGCCTGGATCTGAGCGTGCCGGTCGGGATCAGCTACACCGAAGGGCGCTCCGCCGCGGTGGGGCCGGCCTTCGGCGTGCATCGCGGCGGCGACTTCAATATCGGTCTGCAGGGCACCTATCTCAACCGCTACGTGATCTCGCTCTCCTATGTGAACTTCTACGGGCCGACCGGACCTTCGACCAACGCCCAGAACCTCACCCAATTCAAGCAGGCGCTCCAGGACCGCGACTACGTGTCCGTGTCGCTGCGCACGACCTTCTGACGGAGGCACCCAGATGACTCTCACACCCCGAATCCGCACCCTGGCGCTTGCCTGCGCCGCCGCTATCACCTTCGCCGCGCAAGCGGCCTCGCCCCAGGACGCTGCCCGTCTGAAGGGTGACCTGACACCGCTGGGCGCCGAGCGTGCCGGCAACAAGGATGGCTCCATTCCCGCATGGACGGGTGGCTTCAAGGGCGCCATCGCGGGCGAGTCTGCCAAGGGCAAGCGCGGCGACCCCTTCCCCGGCGAGAAGCCCCTGTATTCGGTGACCGCCGCGAACATGGATCAGTACGCCGAGAAGCTCAGCGACGGGGTCAAGGCGATGCTGAAGAAGTATCCGGACAGCTATCGTCTGGACGTTTACCCCACGCACCGCACCGCCTATGCACCGCAATGGGTCTACGACAACACCGCGCAGAACCTGGCGCGCGGCAAGCTCGAGAACTCCATTCCGACCGGCGTCTATGGCGGCATTCCGTTTCCGATCCCGCAGAACGGCGAGGAGGCGATCTGGAATCACAAGCTGTCGTGGCGCGGCACCTCGTGGGAGGCAGCGTTGAATCAGTACCAGATCACTGCCGACGGCAAGGTGGTGCTGACGACCGACGGCAAGATCCGCCAGCGCATGCCTTATTACTACGAGGAAGGCAAGGCGGACACCTTCGATGGCTACTTCTGGGAGGTCAACCTGGTCAATGACGGTCCGCCGATTCGCGCCGGGGAGATGATTGTCGGCCGCCAGAGCGTCGACGAGACGAAGTCCGCCACCTATGTGTACCTCACCGGCCAGCGCCGCGTGCGCAAGCTGCCCAATGCCTGCTGCGACACGCCGACGCCGGCCACCGCCGGCATGATGTCCTTCGACGAGCTCAGCGTGTTCTCGGGAAAGACGACCTTGTTCGACTGGAAGCTGGTGGGCAAGAAGGAACTGCTGGTGCCCTACAACCAGAACCGCTTCCTCCAGGCCAGGGATGCCGAGGTCATCAAGGGCAACCATCTGAATCCGGATCACGTGCGCTGGGAGCTGCATCGCGTCTGGGTGGTCGAGGCGACGCTCAAGGATGGTCAGCGCCATCAGGCGCCGCGCAGCGTCTATTACCTCGATGAGGACACCTGGCAAGCGGTGCTCGGCGACCGCTGGGACGCCAAGGGCCAGCTGTGGAAGTCACTGTGGATGTTCAATTACGTCATGCCCGACATCGGCGGACTGGTGCAGCAGACCTTCGGCTTCTACGACCTGCTGTCCGGCCAGGGCTATGTCGCCAACGTGCTGAACGACAAGTCCTTCCATCACCGGTCCACCGAGCGTTGGCCGACCTCCACCTTCACCGGTGACGGTCTTGCTGCCCAAGGCGTGCGCTGAGACCGATGCGCCCAGCGCGAGGGGGCAGTTCGTCCGCTCCCTCGTGGCGCCCAAGACCATGAACAACAGAATACTTCTTGCACTGCTGGTGTGCGCGTCCTTGCTCAGCCCGGCGGCCGCAGCGGCGCCGGTGGCCGACGCGCTGCAACGCCCTGCCTTGCAGGTGCGCCAGCCGGAGCGCGCCGTCCTGCTGTCTGCGGCCAGGGCGGGCGAGCGCATTGTCGCGGTTGGAGAGCGCGGGATCATCACCGTGTCCGACGACGCCGGCACAAGCTGGCGCCAGGTGCCGAGTCCGGTTGCGGTGACGCTGACCACCGTGCGTTTCGCCGACTCCAGCAATGGCGTCGTGGTTGGCCACGGCGGTACGGTGCTGACGACGGCGGACGGGGGCGAGCGCTGGGTGCGTCGTCTCGACGGGGTCAAGGCGGCCGAGCTGGCGCTCGCTGCCGCTCGGGCGTCCGGCGACGAAGCGCGCATCCGCAACGCCGGTTTCCTGGTTTCCGATGGACCGGACAAGCCCTTCTTCGACGCCCTCGTGTTCGATGCACGACGCATGCTGGTCGTGGGCGCCTACGGACTCGCCTTCCATACCGAGGACGGCGGCGAGAGCTGGACGTCGTGGATGGACCGCCTCGACAACCCGAGGGGCATGCATCTTTACGCCGTGCGCCAGCGCGACGACACGCTGCTGCTGGCCGGCGAGCAAGGGCTGCTGCTGCGCTCGGTGGATGGGGGCGATCGCTTCGAGCGGCTCGAATCGCCGTATGAGGGCAGCTTCTTCACCGCCGAACTGCCGGGCGGATCCGGGATGCTGGTCGCGGGCCTGCGCGGCAACATCTGGCGATCGCCGGACGGGGGTGCCAGCTGGACCCAGCTGGAATCACCGATGCCCGCGTCGATCACCGCGTCGACGGTCGGTGCCGACGGGACGGTCCTGCTCGCCAATCAGGCCGGTTTCGTGCTGCGCCTGTCGGGCGAGACCCTGGCCCCGATCAATCGCAAACCCCTGCCCATGCCGAGCGCGCTGCTCGAAGGTCGCGACGGCCAGCTCTTGCTGCTGGGCATCGCGGGTGTGACGCGCCTGCCGCCCACCAAGGTGGCGCAATGAGGAATCCGGACGTGACCCCCTCCAGAGAAATCCCGCCGCCCCCGGCTGGCGGGATGTCGGACTTCGATCCGCGCTCCGGCTCGTGGCTCGAGCGCCTGCTGTTCAACAACCGCCTGCTCGTCATCCTGTTGTGCGCGCTGGTGACGCTCGTGCTCGGCTGGCAGGCGACCAGGCTGGCGCTCAACGCCAGCTTCGAGAAGACCATCCCCACCCATCACGCCTACATCCAGAACTATCTCGCCTACCAGTCCCAGCTGACCGGGCTGGGCAATGCGGTGCGCGTTGCGGTGGTCAATCCGCGCGGCAGCATCTACGACGCAGCCTACCTGGAGACCCTGCGCCGGCTCAGCGACGAGATCTTCCTGATGCCCGGGGTCGACCGTACCGGCATGAAGTCGCTGTGGACCCCGAGCACGCGCTGGGTGGGTGTCACCGAGGACGGGCTGGAAGGCGGTCCGGTGATTCCCGATGGCTACGACGGGTCGCCCGAAAGGCTCGAGCAGCTCGCCACCAATGTCGCCCGCTCGGGCGAGATCGGTCAGCTGGTCGCGCGCGATGCGCAGTCATCCGTGATCTACGTACCCCTGCTCGCACGCGATGCCGAGGGCCGCGCGCTCGACTATGCGCAACTGGCGGAGAAACTCGAGGCGCTGCGTGCCCGCTATGAACTCGAAGGCGTCGAGGTCCGCATCACCGGGTTTGCCAAGATCATCGGCGACCTGATCGAGGGTGTGCGCGCGGTGTTGCTGTTCTTCGCCCTCGCGGTGGCGATCGCGGCGGCCATGGTGTTCGCCTTCACCCGCTGCCTGCGCTCGAGTGCGCTGGTCGTGCTGACCTCGCTCATCGCCGTGGTCTGGCAGCTCGGACTGTTGCCGGTGCTGGGCCAGGCGCTCGACCCCTACTCGATCCTGGTGCCGTTCCTGGTCTTCGCCATCGGCATGAGCCACGGTGCGCAGAAGATGAACGGCATCATGCAGGACGTGGGGCGTGGCGCGTACAAGCTGGTCGCCGCGCGCTTCACTTTCCGCCGCCTGTTCCGCACCGGGATGGCGGCGCTGGTCACCGACGCGTTCGGTTTCGCGGTGCTGCTGGTGATCGACATCCCGGTGATCCGCGAGCTGGCAATCGCCGCCTCGATCGGCGTGGCGGTGCTGATCTTCACCAACCTGGTGTTGCTGCCCATCCTGCTGTCCTACGCCGGGGTCAGCGCCACGGCCGCGGCACGCAGCCTGCAGGCGGAGCAGGGCGATGGCGCCAGGCATCCGCTGTGGCGCACGCTGGACCGCTTCACCCAGCGCCGGTGGGCCACGGCCACCGTGCTCGCGGCGATCGCGCTGGCGGTCGGTGGCCAGACCGTCTCCAGCCGGCTGCAGATCGGCGACCTCGATCCCGGTGCCCCCGAGCTGCGCGCCGATAGCCGCTACAACCGCGATGTCGCCTTCCTCAACAGTGCCTATGGCGCCTCCAGCGACGTGCTCGCGGTGATGGTCCGTACCCCGGAAGGGCAGTGTTCCGAGTACGAGACGCTGAACAAGGTCGACGCGCTCGAATGGCAGCTGCGCCAGCTCGACGGTGTGGAGTCGACCAACACCCTGGCGCTGCTCAACCGTCGTGTGCTGGTCGGCCTCAATGAGGGCAACCCGAAGTGGTACGAGTTCCTGCCCAACCAGGACATGCTCAACACGGTGACGGCCGGGGCGCCGCGCGGCCTGTACAACGATGCCTGCGGTCTGCTGACGATCTACGTCTATCTGCAGGACCACAAGGCCGACACCCTGACGCGGACGGTCGAGCATATCGAGGCCTTCGCCCGCGACAACGACACCGACGAGGTCAAGTTCCTGCTCGCTGCGGGGCCGGCCGGGATCGAGGCGGCGACCAACATGGTGGTCAAGGATGCGTGGCGCGACATGCAGCTGTGGATCTACTCGATCGTGATCGTGCTGGTGCTGATCACCTTCCGCTCGTGGCGCGCGGTGCTGGTCGCCGTTCTGCCGCTGGCACTCACTTCGATCCTCGCCGAGGCGCTCATGGTCCTGCTCGGCATGGGGGTCAAGGTGGCGACGCTGCCGGTGATCGCCATCGGTGTCGGCATCGGGGTGGACTACGCGCTGTACATCCTGTCGGTCACGCTCGCGCAACTGCGCGCGGGCAAGAGCCTGTCCGAGGCGTATTACAGCGCGCTGATCTTCACCGGCAAGGTGGTGATGCTGACCGGGGTCACGCTCGCGATCGGCGTGATCACCTGGGTGGCCAGCCCGATCAAGTTCCAGGCCGACATGGGGCTGCTGCTGGCCTTCATGTTCCTGTGGAACATGCTCGGCGCGCTGATCCTGCTGCCGGCGCTGGCGCACTTCCTGCTGAAACCGGCACGGCGTGCCGAGCTGCCGGTGCAGGCCTTCGCCCGTCCGCCAGCCGACCCGGCCCACCCGGTTGATCCGGTCCACGCGGCCGGTCCGATCCTCGTGGCCGTCCCCGCCCGATCCTGAGCGCGGAGCGCATCCATGTACCGACATCTGCGCGTTCCGATCGACGTCTCGTTCGAGCAGCTTTTTACGCGCCTGCCGAACCTCGCTACGGGTCTGCCGCAGCCGGGTCCTGTGCGCTGAATCACAACCAGGAGTTCAAATGTTCCGTTACTTCCCCACCAACTACGTCTGGAACCTGTCGGTCAACCTGGCCATCGAGATGGGCGCCCGTATCGGCGAGATCGAGGAAATGTGTGCACCGCTGCAAGAGGCTGCGAGGCAGCCCGACGCCGCCGGCACGCAGGCCTTCCGCGAAACCTGGTCGAAGATGGCCGACAAGCTGTGCGAGCTGGCGCAGGAGGACGAGGCCCGCGGGCGCCTGCTGTCGGCCGGCGAAAAATACAACCGCGCGGCGACCTATTACCTGACTTGCGAGCGCCTGCAGGCCCATGGTGCGCCGGGGCGGATGGCGCTTTATCAGCGCTTCCTCGAGGTCTTCGCGCGCGGTTTTGCGCTGTCGCGCGAGAACTGCGAGCGCGTCGAGATCCCGTATGAGGGCAAGGTCATTTCCGGCCTGTACGTGCGCGCCGAGGGCGTGACCGGGCGGGCGCCCGTTCTCGTTCAGCTCAACGGTCTGGATTCGACCAAGGAGATGAAGTACCGCGTCGGTCTGCCCGCGTGGCTGGCCCGCCGCGGGGTGTCGTCGCTGATCATCGACCAGCCCGGCACCGGAGAAGCCTTGCGTCTGCATGGCATGACTGCCCGTTTTGATACCGAGCACTGGGCCAGTCGCGTCGTCGACTGGCTCGAGACACGCGACGATGTCGATGCCACTCGCATCGGCCTCGAGGGCGTCTCGCTGGGCGGCTACTACTGCCCGCGCGCGGTTGCCTTCGAGCCGCGCTTCGCCTGCGGCGTGGTGTGGGGTGCCAACCACGACTGGCGCGACGTGCAGAAGCGTAGGCTGGAGAAGGAGGGCAGTTTCCCGGTACCGCACTACTGGGCGCACGTGTGCTGGGTCTGGGGGGCGAAGGACGTCGACGACTTCATGCGCATTGCCGAGGACGTGCATCTGGACGGGGTCGTCGAACAGATCCGTGTGCCCTTCCTGGTGACGCATGGTGAGCAGGATTCACAGATTCCGTTGAAGTGGGCGCATCGCACCTATGAGCAGCTCGTCAACAGCCCCAGACGTGAGCTGAAGATCTTTACCGAGCGCGAGGGGGGGGTACAGCACTCGAGCTTCGACAACAGCATCAATGCCGGTCAGTACATCGCCGACTGGGTCGCTGAAACACTGGGCGGTCGCACCGCTTGAACCAAGGAGAGCACGGATGAACATCATTGGACCGGATGCGCTGGTCTTCGGCGTCGATGACGTCGCTGCCTGCGCGCAATACCTGACCGACTACGGCCTGTCGCCGGCAGGCGAGGGGCGCTTCGAGGCGCTGGATGGCACCGCCATCGTCATCGCGCATCAGGACGACCCGGCGCTGCCGCCGACGCTGGGAACCGCGAGCATGTTGCGCAAGACGATCTACGGGGTCGCCGACGCCGCGGTGCTCGACGCCATTGCCGACGAACTGGGGCGCGACCGCGAGGTCCGCCGGCTGGCGGATGGTTCGATCGAGACCATCGACGACATGGGCTTCGTGCTCGGCTTCCAGGTCACCACGCGCAAGCCGCTCGACCTGCCTGCGGAGACGGTGAATGCACCGGGGGCGAAGGCCCGGCGCGGGGTCAATGTCGCGGGGGCGGACGAAGGCGCGCCGGCGCTGCCGCGGAGCCTCTCCCATGTGGTGTATTTCGTGCCCGATGTGGCCAGGGCCGAGGCCTTCTACACCCGCATCGGCTTCGTCTGCACCGACCGCTTCACCGGGGTCGGCCCTTTCCTGCGGCCGGCGGGCACGCTCGATCACCACACCCTGTTCCTGATCCAGACCCCGCCACACATGAAGGGGGTGGAGCACTTCACCTTCCACATGGGCGGGCCGACCGAAGTCATGCTCGCCGGGCACCGCCTGCTGAAGAAGGGCTACCAAACCTTCTGGGGGCCGGGCCGCCATATCTTCGGGTCGAACTGGTTCTGGTATTTCAACAGCCCGCTCGGCTGCCACGTCGAATACGACGCCGACATGGATCTGCACGACGAGCGCTGGGTTGCGCGCGAGGCGCCGATGGGCGCGGACGGGTCGCAGATCTTCCTGTTCCAGCCGCGCGACAAGTGGGCCCCGGGCGGACCGCCGCCTGCCGCCCGCTGAGCGTGCGACGATGCGTGCATCCATCCGCCTGTGCCACATCGACGAACTGCCCGAGGGCGGTGCGCGCGGCTTCGACCCTCTGGGCGAGGGCCGCGACACCCTCTTCGTGGTGCGCCGGCAGGGGTTGCACGCGTATCGCGACGCCTGCCCGCACTGGCAGAACGCGCCGATGGCATGGCGCAAGGATGCCTATCTCAGCGGAGATGGGCAGTACATCGTGTGCCACGCACACGGTGCCCGTTTCGAGATCGCGACCGGTCGCTGCGTGCTCGGCCCCTGTGTGGGGCAGTTGCTGGCCCCGGTCGCCCTGGTGCAGACAACAAGCGGCGAGATCCATCTCGCCCACGATAAGGAGGAGACACCCTCATGACTTCACCCGCGAAGAACATCCTGATCATCGGTGGCGGCTTTTCCGGCATGGCCGCCGCCATCCAGCTGCGCAAGCAGGGCCTGAACGTTGACCTGGTCGAGATCGATCCGGGCTGGCGTTCCTATGGCGCCGGCATCAGCCTCGGTGGTGCCACGCTGCGCGCGTTCCGCACGCTCGGCATCCTGGAGGCGTTCATGCGCGAGGGCAATGCCGCCGATGGCGTCGAGCTGTATCGACCGGATGGCGTGACCCTGGCGACCCTGCCGACCCCACGTATTGCGGGCCCGGACGTGCCCGGCGGTGGGGCGATCATGCGCCCGGTGCTCGCCCGCATCCTCGCCGAGGCGACCCGCGCTTCGGGTGCGGAGGTCCGTCTGGGCTGCACCTTCACCCGCCTCAAGCAGGACGCCGACGGCGTCGACGTCACGTTCACCGACGGCCAGCGTCGGCGCTACGACCTGGTGATCGGTGCCGATGGCCTGTATTCGAAGACACGGCAGGCCTTGCTTGCGGATGCCCCGGGTCCGCGCTACAGCGGCCAGGCGGTGTGGCGCGCGGTGCTGCCGCGGCCCGCGGAAGTCAAGACTGCGATGATGTGGGTGGGCGGCAAGGTGAAGCCCGGGGTCAACCCGGTGTCTGCGACCGAGATGTACATGTTCATCACCGAGAACCGCCCCGGCAACGAACGGGTGGATCCGGCAGACTTTCCCCGCCTGATGGCCGGGCTGCTCGACGAATTCCCCGCGCCGCTCTTGCGCAGCATCCGCGACAGCCTGAATGCGGATTCGCAGATCGTGTTCCGCCCGCTCGAAGGCTTGCTGGTGCCGCAGCCGTGGCATCGTGGCCGCGTCGTGCTGATCGGCGACACCGTGCATGCGACCACCCCGCACCTTGCCTCGGGTGCCTGCATCGGCATCGAGGATGCGATCGTGCTGGCCGAGGAGCTGGAGCGCGCGCCGGCGGTGGAGCAGGCCCTGCAGGCGTTCGGCGAACGGCGCTGGGAGCGGTGCCGCATGGTGGTGCACAACTCCGGGCGACTCGGCGAGATCGAGATCGCCGGCGGGGACAAGGAAGAGCACGGGCGAATCATGCGCGAGTCGCTGATGGCGCTTGCCGCGCCGATCTGAGCCGGAGACATGACGATGACGAACACCGAGCGCTGGCCCGGGCGTATCGCGCTGATGGTGGCGCACTGTGCCGGCATGGTGGACCTGGTGGCCCTGCCGGTGTGGGTGGGAACCCTGATCGCGCACTACGGCTTCGACCCCCAGCAGGCCGGCGGCCTGGCGACCCTGTTCCTGATCGGTGCCGTCGCCAGCAGCCTGTCCTTCGCACCGCGCTTTCATCGCATGCGCGGACGCATTGCCGCGCCGCTCGGGTTCGGAGTCGCTGCGCTGGCCTTTGCCGGCAACGCGCTGACCGACAGCTATGCGGTAATGGCGGCGCTGCATCTGGTGGCGGGGGTGGCGACCGCCTGCGGCTTGAGCTTCACCCACGGCACCATTGGCCGCAGCGCGCAGCCGCACCGGCTGTTCGCGGTGGTCGGCATCGCGCTCGGGGTGTTCGCGATCGTCTTTCTCGGCGCCACGCCGCAGCTGGTGGCCGCGCTTGGCGGCCCCGCCTTGTTCGTGGTGTTCGGAGCGGTGATGGCGGTTGCCGCGGTGGTGTGCGCGCTGGCATTCCCGGATCCGGAAAGAGCGTTCGAACACAAGGCGGAAGCACCCCTCGCCGGTCCGATCGAGCCCTCGGTGTGGTTCGCCGCCGTCGGCATCGCGTGCATGGGGCTGGTGCAGGCGATGATGTTCAGCTTTCTCGAGCGCATCGGCGCCGATCGTGGCTTCGGGCTCGAGGCCGTCACCGGCGTGCTCATCGCGCTGGGGGTGGTGAACCTCTTTCCTGCGGCACTGGCCGCGGTGTTCGAGCGGCGCCTGCCGCTGCGCAGCGTGGTGCTGATCGGCCCGCTGCTGCAGGGGATGCTGGCGATGACGATGGCGCAAAGCGAGAGCTTCGCCCCTTACGCCGGGGCGGCGATGTTCTACGCCGCGGTGATGATCTTCACCCACACCTTCGCCTTCGGGCTCATCGCCCGCCTGGACCGCAGCGGTCGGGTGCTCGCAGCCACGCCGGCGATGCTCATGCTCGGTGCTGCGATCGGGCCGATCTTCGGCGGCACGCTGGTCAAGCTGTCGGGCTACGCCAGCCTCGGCGTCGCGGCGGTGGTGATCGATGCGATTGCGATCTTCTGCTTCGCCCGTGCCTGCCGCCGTGCTGCGCCGAACGAACGCACTGCCTGAGGAGACCCTGGATGACATCCAAACGACAACGCCAGTTCATCGACCTGTCGATCTACCTGGAGAACGACGTGCTGTCCGATCCGCCGCCGCTGGCGCCGAAGATCACCTACCAGACGCACGCCGATACCCTGCCCGAGTTCATGGCCATGCTGCCCGGCACGAAGCCCGAGGACTACCCGGACGGCGAGGCGGCTGCCGCCGAATGGGTGACGCTGACGACCCATAACGGCACCCACCTCGACGCGCCTTACCATTTTCACTCGACCATGGATGCCAGGCTGGGCGGGAAGCGGCCGTCGATGACGATCGACGAGGTGCCGCTGGAGTGGTGCTTCCAGCCCGGCGTGAAGCTGGATTTTCGCCACCTTCCGGATGGCTACGTGGCCACCGCGGCCGACGTCGAGGCCGAGCTGCAACGCATCGGCTACACCCTGCAGCCACTGGACATCGTCGTCGTCAATACCCGTGCCGGCTCGCGCTACGGCCACGCCGACTTTCTCAAGGCCGGCTGCGGAATGGGCTATGAGGCGACCATGTACCTGCTCGAGCGTGGCGTGCGCCTGACCGGCACCGACGCCTGGAGCTGGGACGCACCCTTCTCCTACACCGCGCAGAGGGTGGCCGAGACCGGCAACAAGGCGCTGATCTGGGAAGGCCACAAGGCCGGGCGCGACATCGGCTACTGCCACCTCGAGAAACTGCACAACCTCGAGGCGCTGCCGTCGCACGGCTTCATCGTGAGCTGCTTCCCGCACAAGATCCGCGGCGCGTCCGCCGGATGGACGCGGGCGGTTGCGATTCTGGAGGGGTGATGCGCATGCGCATGGATTTCCGTCTGTCCAAGGTGATGGTACTGGTGTCGGCCGCCGCGGCGCTGGGTGCGTGCACGACGAGCGACACGGTCTCGTCTGAGGCCCCGGCGCGTCGGCCGAACATTCTCGTCATCGTTGCCGACGATCTCGGCTACTCGGACATCGGCGCCTTCGGGGGCGAGATCGCCACGCCACACCTCGATGCGCTCGCCGGCGCGGGGAGCCTGCTCACCAACTTCCACACTCAGGCGATCTGCTCGCCGACACGGGCCAGCCTGCTGTCGGGTGCCGATCATCATCTGGCCGGACTGGGCAACATGGCTGAGGTCGTCGGCATGGCGATCACGCGCGATACGCCGCTCGACGCGCCGTGGGGGCCATCGAACACCTATGACTTCGACAACATCCCCGCGGGCTACCACGGCCACCTGAGCCCGAATGCCTTGTCGATGGCCGAGTTGTTGCGCGATGGTGGCTACCATGCCTACATGGTGGGCAAGTGGCACCTCGGGTACGAAGTCGTCCGCCCCGATGACAAGGTGCGCACCTGGTACCGGATCAAACCGGACGCGACACCGCAGGCGCGCGGCTTCGAGCGCTCGTTCGCGCTGATGAACGGTGGCGCATCGCACTTTGCGCCGACGGTACCGCCGACGCCGCTCGACATCGTGACCTATGCCGAGGATGCGCGGCTGTTCCCGGCAAGCGAGCTGCCGCGGGATTTCTTCTCGACTGCAGCCTTTACCGACAAGCTGATCGGGTATATCGAAGCGGGCCGTCAGGATGGCAGGCCGTTCTTTGCCTATGCGGCCTACACGGCGCCGCATTGGCCGCTGCAGGCTCCGGCAGCCGATATCGCTGCGCAGAAGGGGCGCTACGACGACGGCTATGAAGCCATCCGCGAGCGTCGCCTGGCGCGCATGAAGGAGCTGGGGCTGATCCCTGCGTCCATGCAGCCGCATCCGGGCGTGCCCGGTCCGTCCGAAGGTAACCCCGGGGGGCCGAGGCGTTGGCACGAACTGACCGTTGAGGAGCGTGTGCGGGAGGCGCGCCTGATGGAGGTGTATGCCGCGATGGTGGCCAACCTCGACGCGCACATCGGACGTCTGGTCCAGTATCTCAAGGACATCGGTGAGTACGACAACACGCTGATCGTGTTCATGTCCGACAACGGTGCCGACGGTGCCCCACCGTATGCGCCACCGATCCCCGGTACGCAGATGAACAACGCGCTGGACAACATCGGCCGTCCCGCATCCGTGGTGGCCTATGGGCCGCGCTGGGCCGAGGTCAGCTCCACGCCGTTTCGCCTGTTCAAGGGGTTTGCCGGTGCGGAGGGTGGTACGGCGGCGCCACTGATCGTCAAGCTGCCGCACCAGGCAGGTGTTCGTCAGATCAGTGATACACGGGTACATGTCGTGGACATCCTGCCGACCGTGCTGGAAGCCACCGGAGTCATGAACCCGGGAGAGCGGTACCAAGGACGTACTGTGCATCCGATCGAAGGCGTGTCCCTGTTGGGCTCCCTGGGCGGGCGTGTCCCGGTAGCGTCTGCGCGCACGGACGACCGTGTGTTGGCGAGCGAGCTGATGGGCAACAGCTATGTCGTGAAGGGCAATTGGAAGCTGAGTCGGCAGGCTCCGCTCGTTTCTGCGCCTGTCATGCGGGGTGATCTGCCCTGGCAGTTGTTCAACCTGGCGACCGATCGGGGCGAGACGACCGACATGGCTGCCAGCCATCCCGCGCTTGCGGATGAGTTGCGTGCGGCCTACGACGCTTACGCCGCGCGCGCACGTCTGGTCGAGCACGCCCGTGCCTACAGCGGGCGTTGAGGGCAGGCTGATGCGTCGTGTGGCGTACGGTGTCCTCATCTCTGCGCTTGGCGGTATTTTCGTCTGGCATGAGCTGTCGCAGGCGGGGGACGAAAGGGGGCACCAGGCGCCGTTGGGCAACGAGCACACCTGTCATGCTTACGATGGACTGCCGGCGGGGTTTGGCGAGGATCAGCTTGCCGGAATGGTGAGGGTCCCGGCTGGCGAGTTCGAACCAGGCAGCCGCAAGGGCTATGCCGACGAGCGGCCTGCTGGCCGTGTACGTGTCTCCGCGTTCTGGATGGATCGTACCGAGGTGACCAATGCCCAGTTTGCGGCCTTCGTGGCGGCGACCGGATACGTCACCGAAGCCGAGCGCCAGGGGCGGGCGGCGGTATTTGTGGCACCTCCTGCTGGCAAAGCGATTGCGCCGGGCGGATGGTGGCTCCACGTGAATGGCGCCGACTGGCGTCATCCCGAGGGGCGGGGTCGCGCTGTCGCCGACCGTGCAAATGAACCGGTAGTCAATGTGACTTACGCCGACGCGATGGCCTATGCCCGTTGGCTGGGGCGGACGCTGCCGACCGAAGCGCAATGGGAGTGGGCGGCCCGTGCGGACGGGAGCATGGAGTTGCTCGAGCGTGAGCCGAGAGCGGACGACGGCCGCCCGGCAGCCAACTATTGGCAGGGCGTATTCCCGGATGTGAACACGCGGGAGGACGGATATGCGGGGCGCGCGCCCGTCGGGTGCTTTCCTGCCAATGGCTATGGCCTGCACGATTTGATCGGCAACGTCTGGGAATGGACCCGCGACCCCTACCGCGGCCCGCATCAGCCGCACGGCAACGGCGACCCGTCCGCTGTCCGCACCCCGGTGCCGGCCGCGGCGATGCATGTCATCAAGGGTGGCTCCTTTCTATGTGCCGCCGACTATTGCGTGCGCTATCGCGCGGCCGCGCGCCATCCCCACGACGTGACGCTCGGAACGACTCACGTGGGATTCCGGACCGTTGCACCTGCGTACTGATCGTGCGGGGGCGGCGCGGACCGAACTGACTTGCAAGGAGAAGGATATGGGCTTTTCGCAGATTCACCGCGTGGTCACCGGCCACGACGACAAGGGCAAGGCGATCATCGTCGCCGACGGTCCGCTGCCGACCGTGATCGAGATCGCCGCCATTCCCGGCACGGTCTTTCATGAAGTGTGGAGTACCGAAGGGACACCCGCGCCGGTCAACAACGGGCCGGACCCGACGCTCGGCGCCTTGACGCTGCCGCCGCCACGCTCGGGCACGCGCATCCGCTTTGTGGATATTCCGCCCGACACGGCCGATTACCTGGCACACGGAGCGGGCCGGATGAAGGAGGCGTTCTCGCAGATTGGCGACGCGGCGGCGTCCACGGTGAAGGCGGATTCACCGCATCCGCTGATGCACCGTACCGAGTCTGTTGATTATGGCGTGGTCATCGAAGGCGAGATGACGCTGGTGCTCGATGACAGCGAAGTGTTGCTCAAGCCCGGCAGCGTGGTCGTGCAGCGCGGTACCAACCACGCCTGGGCCAATCGCTCGGGCAAGCCATGTCGGATGCTGTTCGTGCTGGTGGATGGTTGCTACGACCCGGCCATTGCCGAGGCGCTCAAGGCATGAGCGGGGCGCTTTTCGATCTGAGTGGGAAGGTCGCGCTGGTGACCGGTGCCACCGGCGGTCTGGGGCAGTCGATCGTCGACGCGATGGCGGCACACGGCGCTACCGTGATCGTCTCCGATCGCGACGCAGCGCGCTGCCACGACGCGGTCGTGCGCCTGCGGATTGCAGGCCACGATGGCCATGCGATGGCCTGCGACATGGCAAGCCCCGCTTCGATCGATACCCTGGTCGATCTTGCCCTGGAGCAGTTTGGCCGCATTGATGTGCTGGTCTGCAACGCGGGCGTTCAGGGGCCCGCCGGCGCGATCGGCAATGCCACTGGTGAAGACTGGGAGCAGGTCATGGGCATCAACCTGCGTGCGCCGCTGCAGCTGAGTGCGCGCGTGCTGCCGGGGATGGCCGCGCGCGGTGGCGGTAGCGTGATCCTGATGTCGAGCATTGCCGGCTTGCGCGGCAACAAGGCGATCGGCCTGTATGGGCTGTCGAAGGCGGCGCTTGCCCAGCTGGCGCGCAACCTGGCGGTGGAGTGGGGGCCACAGGGGGTGCGGGTGAACGCGATCGCGCCGGGCCTGATCCGCACGCCGCTGGCCGAGACCTTGCTGGGCGATGCGACGTTCATGACGCGCAGGCTGGCGCTGACGCCACTGCGGCGGGTCGGCGAGCCCGAGGAGATTGCCGGGGTGGCGGTGATGCTCGCCAGCCGGGCAGGCGGCTTTATCACCGGACAGACCCTGGTCGTCGATGGCGGCACCGTCATCAGCGACGGTAACTGAAAACATGAGGAGACCCAGATGAAATTCGCCACTCTGCGTGATGGCACTGTCGACGGCCGCCTGCTGATCGTCTCGCGCGATCTGCAGCGTGCCGTCGATGCCAGCCGCATCGCCCCCGACCTGCTGAGCGCGCTGCAGCGCTGGGACGCGGTCGCTCCGGCGCTGCAGGACCTGTCCGCTTCCCTGAATGAAGGACGTGCGTCGGGCGCCATGCCCTTCGAGGCACAGCGCTGTGCCGCCCCCTTGCCGCGCAGTCCGCAGTGGTGCGACGCCTCGGCCTTCCTCAACCATGGCCGCTTGATGGAGCGCGCCTTCAACACCCAGCCGATTCCGGACTTCGACAGCGTGCCGGTGATGTACCAGGGCGCGAGCGACGACTTTCTCGGTCCATGCGACGACGTGGCGCTGCTGAGCGAAGCCGATGGCATCGACTTCGAGGGC
The DNA here is from genome assembly GCF_057656155.1 of Azoarcus sp. Soil_N_20. Lineage (NCBI taxonomy): Bacteria > Pseudomonadati > Pseudomonadota > Betaproteobacteria > Rhodocyclales > Zoogloeaceae > Azoarcus > Azoarcus sp. Soil_N_20. The sequence continues at coordinate 312,504 of NZ_JBDGKX010000004.1, forward strand.
GAGTTCGGCGTGGTGGTCGGCGCGGTGCCGATGGCCGCCGCCCCGCAGGAGGCGCTGGCATGCGTGCGCCTGATCGTGCAGATCAACGACTGGAGTCTGCGCGCGCTGGGGCCGCGCGAGATGAAGACCGGCTTCGGCTTCCTGCAGGCCAAGCCGTCGACCGCATTCGCCCCGGTGGCGGTAACACCGGACGAACTCGGTGTGGCCTGGCGCGATGGCCGGGTGCACATGCGCCTGCATGTGGCGTGGAACGGCCAGCGTTTCGGCGAGCCGCACGGTGGCGAGATGAACTTCGATTTCGGCAATCTGGTGGCCCACGCGGCGCGTACCCGCAAGCTGACTGCCGGCACCATCATCGGCTCGGGGACGGTGTCCAACACTGCCCGCAGCGCGGGCTCGGCCTGCATTGCCGAGCGGCGGGTCATCGAGATCATCGATGAAGGCGCCGCCAGAACGTCCTTCATGCGCTTCGGCGACCGGGTCAGGATGCAGGCACGCTTCGAGGATGGTCGCGAGGGTCCCTTCGGTGTCATCGAGCAGGGCGTGGTGAGGTATCCGCGGTGACGCGGGTGCTCGTGACCGGTGCAGACGGCTTCATCGGCCGGGTGCTGATGGAGCGTCTGCTGACCCGGGGCCTGGGCGGGCAGCCGGTCGACCAGCTGGTGGCGGTCGACCTGCACTTCGAGCGCGACGCAACGGACCCCCGGATTGAACAGTTGCGGGGCAGCCTGTGCGATGCCGCCTGCCTGGACCAGGCGTGCGCAGCGCCGCTCGATGCCGTGTTTCACCTCGCCAGCCTGCCAGGTGGCGCGGCCGAGGCAGACTACGAGCTGGGCCGGAGGGTGAATCTCGATGCCACCGTCGCCCTGCTCGAGGGGCTGCGCGGCCAGCCCGATCCGGCGCGCTTCGTCTATGCGAGCAGTATCGCCGTGTATGGCGATCCCTTGCCCGACCGGATCGACGAGGCGACCTTGCCCGCACCCGCGCTGAGCTACGGCGCGCACAAGCTCGCCTGCGAGGTATTGGTGGCCGATGCCAGTCGCCGGCGCTGGATCGAGGGCTGCGCCCTGCGCCTGCCCGGCGTGGTTGCGCGTCCGGGCGACGGTGCCGGGCTGATGTCGGCGTTCATGAGCCAGGTGTTCTGGTGCCTGGCGGCGCGCCAGCCGATCACGCTGCCGGTCTCGCCCGCTGGCGTCGCCTGGTGGATCTCGGTGCAGGCGTGTGTCGATAACCTGGTGCGGGCTGCGTGCATCGACCCGCAGCGGCTGCACCCGCGCCGCAGCTATCAGATGCCGGTGCTGCGGCTGACGATGGCCGAGGTGGTGGCCGCGTTGGCGGCGCGCTTCGGGGCCGACCCCGCGGCGCTGGTGCGTTATGTGCCGGAGCCGCTGGTCGAGCGCCTGTTCGCGCGCTACCCGCCGCTGGAGACGACGCAGGCCGAGGCCCTCGGGTTTCGACACGACGGCAGCGTCGACGCACTGATCTCGAATGCGCTGGCGGCTCATCCCGCGATGGACGCATGAAGCCCATCCGCACTCAGGTCGCGATTGTCGGCGCGGGGCCGGCGGGTTTGCTGCTGTCGCAACTCCTGCATCTCGAAGGCATCGAGTCGATCGTGCTCGAGCGCCAGTCGCGTAACGAGACCGAGTCGGCGTTGAAGGCCGGCGTGCTCGAGCAGGGCACGGTGGACCTGCTCAACGCGATCGGTGCCGGCGAGCGGATGATGAAGGAAGGGCTGCGCCAGGACAGCATCGTGCTGCGGGTGGACGGCGACGATGTGCGCATCGATCTCGCCGGCTACACCGGAGGCGGCGCGGTGCTGAGTTACGCCCAGCGTGATGTCATCAAGGATCTGCTCAGGTTGAGGCGGGCCAACGGCGGCGATATTCGTTTCAACGCCAATGTGGTGAATATTTCTGATCTCGATACCCGATTGCCCAAGATCCGTTATCGCGATCGTCAGGGGGAGGCCCACGAGATACATTGTGACTTCATCGCCGGCAGCGACGGTACCCGCGGAGTGTGCAGGCGCTCGGTTCCCGCAGGCGTGATGAAGGGCCAGGAGCAGCTCTACCCGCATGCCTGGTTCGGCGTCCTCTACAAGGCGCCGCACGCCTCGCGTGATCTGATCTATGCCGCGCACGCACGCGGCTTTGCGCTGGTGAGCACGCAGTCGCGCAACCTGCAGCGCCTGTTCTTCCAGTGCTCGCCGACCGAGCGCATCGAGGATTGGCCCGATGACCGCATCTGGGCCGAGCTCCAGCTCCGGCTGGCGACTGTCGACGGCTGGGAGCCGGAGCGGGCACCGATCGTGGACCGGACGGTGGTAGGCATGCGCAGCCTGGTGGTCGAGCCGATGCGGCATGGCCGACTGTTTCTCGCCGGTGACGCGGCACACGTGGTGCCACCAACCGGTGCCAAAGGCCTCAACCTCGCCGCTGCCGATGCCCGCCGGCTGGCGCAGGCGCTGACGCGCCACTACCGCGACGGTCGCGACGATCTGCTCGATACCTACTCGACGACCGCGCTCCAGCGGGTGCGCAGGATGGCCGGCTTTGCCGGATGGCTGACCTCGCTGCTGCACAAGCCAGCGGAGATCGACGAGCATGACTATCGATGCCAGCTTGCGGGCTTGAGAGCCAGGCTCGACGAGCCGGATCTGGCTGCGATGCTCGCGGAGCACTACGTCGGCCGGGCGGAGCCCTGAACGGCGCTCGCGGCGCCCGAGCGTGCCTGCGGACTTACTGCCGGGTGGCCTCGCCGGCGGGAAGGTGCGCGGCTTCGGCCTGATCCATGCGGATGACCGCGGCGTGGAACACGTTGCGCAGCCAGCTGAGCGCGGGGTCCAGGGTGCGGTACTTGTGCCATTGCATCGCCTGTTCCATCTGCGGGATGGGCAGCGGCGGTGCAAAGCACTTCAGTGGCAGTATGCGCTGAGCCTGACGCGCCAGTCGGCCATGAACGGTGGCGACGCGGTCGGTGCCGACGACGAGGAAAGGCACCGAGGTGAAATTGAATGAGGTCACCTCGACGTGGCGTGAGAGTCCGTAACGGTCCATGAACCAGGTTTCGAAAGAGGGCTGGCCCTCGGCCGGCAGCATCACCACGTGGCCCGCGTTGGCGTAGTCGTCCAGGCTCATCGTATCGCCGGTCCAGCGTCGGCTGTACTGCCACACCACACACTGGAAGGCCTCGGTGAACAGGGTTTCGAGCGGGTGCTCCTGCGAACAGTAGTTGCTTGGAATGACGAGCAGGTCGATCTCACCCCGCTCCAGCGCACGGTGCGGTTCCGCGCGCTGATGCAGCAACTGGAAACGGACCCCGGGTGCCTCCTGCTGGGCGAGTTCGAGCACGTGCGGAATGAGGGTCTGCAGCGAATAGTCCGACACAAACAGGCGGAATTCGCGGTCGGCTTGGGATGGGATGAAGTCCGGATGTGCCGCGATCGTCGTGTCGACGCGGACGAGCACGTCGCGCACCGCGTCCTTCAGGTGCTCGGCGCGCGGGGTCAGCTCCATCTTGCGCCCGACCTGGACCAGCAACTGATCGTCGAAGTAATCGCGCAGGCGGGCCAGCGCATTGCTCATCGCCGACTGGGTGAGGTGTACCCGCTCGGCGGCACGGCTGATGCTGCGCTCGGCCAGCATCGCGTCCAGCGCGACCAGCAGGTTCAGGTCGAGTTTCTTGAAGCGCATGTCAGGGCGATTTCCGGCATGCGGTGTGAGCGATGTGCGCACCGTGCCGCAAGGCAATTGGCGAATCGCAGCTTAGCCTTGATTGTATTTACCGCGCAAATAGAAAGAATTGTTCGAATCGGTTTCATGAAGTCATCAGATCGCCCTTACGCTGCTCGCGGCGGTCGCGTGGCCAGGTCCGACTCGTCCGGCTGAACCGGAACACCCACGACAGACAGCAACAGGAAGGAGACACATCCATGCGATTTCTCGCCAGATACTCGATCGGGGTCAAGCTGCTCGTGACGCCGGCCCTGGTGACCGGCCTGCTGGTTCTTCTCGCCGGGGCGGCCCATTACGGGCTGCGACTCCAGCATGCGGCATTGGAGCGCATCTACGAGACGCGCATCCAGCGCTTGCTTGCGACCAACTCGGGGCTCAACGACGTTCGCTCGGTGAATGAAGAGGTGTATGTCGTGCTCGCCGACTACCGCGACATGCTCGAGGCTGGAGGGAGCGACTTCGAGGACCTGAAGAGACAGGCCGACGCGATCCGCACCGGCCTGGAGCAGTCTCGCCAGAGCTTCGAGGCAGCCTCGGGACAGGCGGGACTGACCGCGGACGAGCGTGCTGCCTATCTGGACGTCCTGACCACCCTGACCGGCTTCCGCGATGCGCTCGAGCCTGCGTTGGAGATGGTCGCTGGTGCAGGGAGCGCGCAGCAGAATGTGCGCTCATCCATGACGGAAGCCTGGTTTGGCAACTTCCTCAATGCCGCGCGCAGACTGAATGACATCCAGCATCGCCTGAGCGGGGAGGATTACGAAGCGGCGAGGCAGATCGCCGCGTTCGGCAGCCGGTTTCTGGCCGGTGCCGCAGTGCTCGCGATCATCGTGGCGGTCGCCAGTGCGCTGGCGATCCGGGCCCAGATCGTGGGCTCGGTTCAAGGCATTCGGGATGCGGCGCAACGCCTGCAGGAAGGGGATTTCACCCAGCGGGTGGCGGTTGTCGGGCGCGACGAGGTGGCGCAAAGCGCCCAGGCCTTCAATCGGCTGGTGGACGGGATTCAGCAGCTCGTGCGGCAGGTGCTCGACGGGGCCGGCCAGCTCACCACCGCTGCGCGCAGTCTGGCCGCGGACGCACAAGCCGTCGAGCGCGGGGCCGACCGGCAGTCGCATGCAACCGAGGCGGTGCGGGCAACCGTCGAGGAGATGGCGGTGAGCATCACTGCCGTCGCCGACGGCACCGAGCAGGTGCGGGCGAACTCCCAGCGCAGCCTGCATGGCACCCAGGCGGGTCGCGTCGCGCTGACGCGGATGCGCGACGAGGCCGATCGGGTACAGGCCGCGTTCGTGGAGATCCAGTCATCGATCGAGGATTTCATCGAACGTACCGCCGCGATCTCCGAACTCACGAGCAAGGTGAAAGCGCTCGCCGGCCAGACCAATCTGCTGGCGCTCAACGCCGCCATCGAGGCGGCACGCGCGGGCGAGCAGGGGCGCGGCTTTGCGGTCGTGGCGGACGAGGTGCGCAAGCTTGCGGAGCACTCGACCGGGGCGGCCAGTCACATCGAGGAGGTCGCGGCAGGCCTGGGCGCACGCTCGGAAACGGTCGGGCAGTCGCTCCAGTCCGGCCACCGCTCCCTCGCCTCGACGCTGGAGCAGCTTGCCACCCTGCAGCAGGTGATCGCCGTAGCCGATGACGCGGTCGCGACGACAACGCAGGAGATCGACGATATTGCCGCCGCGGTCAATGCGCAAAGCCGGGGCAGTACCGAGGTGGCGAGCAATGTCGATGAGATTGCCCGCATGTGCGGGCAGAACGCGCGCGTGGTCATCGAGGCCGCCCGGGCTGCGGCACGACTGGAGCACCTTGCGACCGGGCTGGAGGCCTCGGTCGCGAAGTTCCGGGTTTGATCGAGGGCGGTCAAGTCTTTGATTCGTTGCGGATGTTGCAGGGTCGGCGGGGGTGCTGCCGTGGCGCGATCGTGATTGACAAGCGTGAAACCCGGTCATAAAGTAAACGTCGTTCACATTACAACGAAAGGAGACCCGAATGGCGTATCTGATGAACACCTGGTATGTGGCCGCGTGGGCAAACGAGATCGAACAGGGCGTGCCCTTCGCGCGGACCCTGCTGGACCTGCCGGTCGTGATGTTCCGGGACGGCGATGGCGTCGCTCATGCGCTGCTGGATCGCTGCCCGCACCGGTTTGTCCCGCTCTCGATGGGCAAGGTGTGTGACAACGGGCGCAGCCTGGAATGTGCCTATCATGGGCTCAGGTTCGATGGCAGCGGTGCCTGCGTGCACAATCCGCACGGCGATGGGCGGGTGCCGGCGGTGGCCCGGACGCGCAGCTTTCCGCTGCTTGAGCGTCACAGTTGTCTGTGGATCTGGTTCGGCGACCCCGCGCGCGCCGACCCTGCCTTGATCCCCGACTTCTCGTGCATGGATCCGGAACGCTGGCATGTCGGCAAGCGCTACCTGCATGTCAGGGCGAACTATGTGCTGGAGTCCGACAACATCCTCGACCTCTCCCATATCGAGTTCCTGCATCCGGGCACGCTTGGCAGCGATGCGGTCAAGCGGGCCGCCATCGACGTCAAGCAGACGGGCAACACCGTGTGGTCGTTGCGACAGACCTGCAACGAGTTGATGCCGGCCTTTCTCTATGACGCCTTTGGAATGCCCCAGGGCCTGCCAGTCGATCGGTGGATCGATGTCCGCTGGGATGCCCCTGCGTGCATGCTCCTGCATTCGGGCGCAACGCCCACCGGACGACCCCGCTCCGAGGGCCATGACGCGATGTTGCCCCACCTGTTCACGCCCGAGACCGCGCAGTCCACGCATTACTGGTTCGCGATCTCGATCCCGAAGGCCATGGGGGATGCGGGTGCCGCGATGGCCGAGGCGCATATCGATGCGCTGAAGGTTCCGTTCTCGACCGAGGATCTTCCCGTGCTCGAAGCGCAGCAGCGTGCCATCGGCAACGCAGAGTTCTGGTCGCTGAAGCCGGCTCTGATGGCGGGCGATGCACCCGCGGTGCGTGCTCGCAGGGTGCTGGACAAACTGATCGCTGCCGAGCAGGCGGAGCGCGAAGCACGCGCCTGAGCCGACCCCCGGTCGACACGCCCGCATGCCGTCCTGCTGTAGACTCGTGAGCGGTCGGCACGGCAGCGTGGCGGTCACCGGTCCGGACGATCCGCGACCGGATGCGAGCAGGGGTTCGGAGACGAGGAGCGGTGGTGGCGTGAGCAGCAAGGATCAGTATCATCATGGGAGTCTGCGGCAGGCGGCGCTCGAGGCTGCACGCGCCATCGTCTGCACGCGAGGGCACGATGCCGTCGCGATGCGCGACCTGGCGCAGCATCTCGGAGTGACGCCCGCCGCGCTCTATCGCCATTTTTCGAATCGCGGCGATCTGCTGATGGCGCTGGCGGAGGAGGGGCATCGGATCCTGTTCAGGAACCTTGAACGGATCTTTGCCGGGACGCCAGCTCCGCATGCGGGGCTGGAGGCCGCCATGTACGCGTTTCTCGCATTCTGCGAAGAGAGCCCGGGGCTGTTCCGGATGATGTATGACGACGAGGTGATCAAGGCGCCGGATGCCGAGCGGCGATTGCCCGCATTGGCAAAGACGTATCGCTTGCTGTTCCGCCAGTTTCGGCGTGCGCTGCCGGATGCGACACCGCGGCTTGTGCGACTTCGGATGATCTCGATGTGGTCGACGCTCTACGGGTTCGCGACCGTGCGTGCCCAGGGAAGCCTGATGTCCTACATGCGCGGGGGACTGACCTCGGCTGCCATCGAGCAGGCCGTCGTCGCGGCAGCGCTGGGGTTTCCAGCCGGAAGCTGAAATTGCGTTGCGCGCTGGCAAGCGGTCCTTGCTTGTCCGGATGTTTCACGGCGGTGACCACAACTTGGGCGCAGTGAGAATCCGGGCTCCCAAACAAAAAGGCCAACCACGGTCAAGTGATTGGCCCTTCTGATGAATGTTGGTTGCGGGGGCCCGATTCGATCGTTATTTCACCGAGCAAAAAAAAACCGGCTGCGCTAGTTCGGCAGTCAGCGCACCGTTTTCCGGGATAAGGCGGACTTCGCCGCCCACGATCTTGCCGATCGCCTCGCGTGCGCTGGTGATGTCCTCGACCCCTTCCAGTCTGGCCACCAGGTCGCGGTAGATCTCGCGGGCCCTGGGTAGGATCTGCGTCGGCTCGAAGCGCTCGATCGCGGTAAGCTCGGCCTGCGCGTCGGCGACCTGGCGCTCGGCCTCCATCAGTGCGGCCTTGGTGGTGGGGGTGATGATGCCAGCGCGGATCGCCGCCATCAGGTTGTCGAGCTCCTTGCGCGCGTGCGCGAGTTTCCGCTTTGCGACGCCCGGGTCAGGCTTGGCCTGCTTCAATAGCGCACCTGCCTCCGTTTCGAAGGCCCGGTAGGCCTCTTCCGAAAGTAGCGAGTCTTTGATGCCGGCCAGCAGTACCTTTTCGATGGTCGCGCGCCGCACCTTCAACCGGTTACCACACACCGACGGACCCCGGTTCTTGTGCGTTGCGCATCCGTAGTCCGTGCGCCCCTGGATCACGAACGCTCCACCACACTCACCGCACTTCAGGAGTCCGGAGAAAAGGTACTTCGGCGCACGTCCGCCAGAGCCCTTGCCGGCTTTCCGTTTCGCCGCGGTGTTACGCTTCATCTCCCGGGCGCGCGCCTCGCATGCTCTCCACAGCTCGTCGTCGACGATCTTAAGCTGGGGCGAGTCGATAATCACCCACTCCGACATCGGGCGCAGCGTGCGCCGGCGCCGACCGGTTGCCGGATCTTTGATCCAGGCGGTGCGGTTCCACACCTGGCGGCCGTTGTAGATGGGATTCCCGAGCATGCCCACGCCCTTGCTGTCGGGGTAGAGCGCAGAGTGCGCACAGGTGCCGCCGCGGGGGCTCGCAACGCCCCGACGGTTGAGCTCGTCGGCGAGCTGTCGTGGACTCGCGCCAGCGGCATAGCGCTCGAAGACGAAGTGGCCCCAGCGCGCCTGCTCCTCGTCGATGAGACGGCGGTTGCCATTGCCGTCGAATTCGCTTCGGTACCCATATGGCAGACCTCCCGTGCTGTAGCCCTCCAGCGCCTGGCCCATGAGGCCGCGGTGCGTCTTCTTCGCCAGATCGTCGAGGTACCACTCGCTCATCAACCCGCGAAGGCCCGTCTCGAGCTTGTAGCCGTCACGACTGGTGTCCGTTCCATCCGACACGCCAATGATGCGGATCCCGGAGAACTTGAGCCGGCGCACCGCTTGCGCGCTCTCAATGTGGTCCCGCGATAGGCGCGAGAGGTCATCGACCAGCAGCACATCGAAGGCACCAAGCTCGGCCGCCTCGAGCATGGCCTGGTACCCGGGACGATCACTGCGCGAACCTGAGATTGCCTGGTCCTGATAGAGGGCCGGGGCAAGCCAACCCACGCGCAGGCAATAGGCCTCGATGTTTCGGAGCTGGTCGCGGATCGAGGTCTCGCGCTGAGCGTCGGACGAGAATCGGCAGTAAGCGGCGGTTCGCATCTGAAATAGTCTATCGGGTTACCCGCTGGCTTTGAACGGCACGATTTGAACGCTCTGGCTCCATGCCGAGCGGCTTCTTGCGATGGGGTGTCAAATGGTCTCGAACAGCCTGCCGTGCGAGGAGGCGAATCAGGGCGAGGTGGGCAGGATTGAGCGCGCTCATCCGATTCACTCCTTCCGCGCCGGCAGCGATTTCGCCTCCGTCGCGTGCTCGAGGACGTTCTTTCCGCTCGGCGGCAGGCGCTGCTCCAGGAACGCTCTTCGGTGCGTGAGTGGGTGCGCGCCGACCCTCTGGAGCGGTGGAGCTCGTTTCAACGCCTCGATGTGACGGGTTTTTGCATTTTTCGGGGCGAGTGGCAGCGTTTTGTTCGCCGGGTGAGGTAGCGCTTTGTTGCAGACTCATTCGTCGACCCTCCCAGCAGCGTTGGCGCGGCGGCGCGTTCGGTGGCAACCGGCTTGACCCGACGTTCTCAACTCGGAGCTTCCATTGCCACGGAAGCTGCCGCTCGGCGTAGGTTGAATCACCTCATTGCTTGCGCAGCCGGGCTCTTGTCGGGTCGATGCAGCCAGGTTGAAGTGGTTGACGCGGCCGGAGGTCGCCCAACCAAAGTGGAATCGGTAGATCCGTCGAGCCCCGCCGGAACCGGTCGGGTTGTCGTCGCGCTTCATGTCACGCCCTCCTCGGTTCGACGTCGCCTCGGGTCGGCCTGGGGCCGAAGCTCGTAGTAGCGATCGATGAAGAGGTGCTTCGCCACGATAGGCGGAAGCGGCTGGAGCTTGAGCGACAACGGCCGCACCTGGCGGAGGGTGGGGCACATGCTGTCTTGCGGTCGCTCGAGGTCACGTTGTTCGGTGGCCCGAAGGATGAGGTCGGCGTCCTGGACCGAGGTAGGCAGGGTGCCCGAGACCCCGAACTTCGCCAGAATCGAAGCGGTGGTACGGCCGTTCATCTCGCTGCTCGCCACCAACTGCCTAAGCGCCTCCTCGATATCTAGCAGTAGGGCTGGCAGGGCGTCTTGAGGGGGCACCATCACGCTCGCGAGGTAATCGTGCTGCGCGACCGAGTAGAAGGTCTTCGTCTGGCCCGCAAAGCACCACGTGGTGGCCAAGACGTGGGCGACGTCTTCGATGCGCACACGATCGGCCGTCATGGTGGCCTGACCAAAGTCGGTCTGGGGGTGGGTACTGCGGTTGGCACGGGCGGCAATATGGCGCGCTGCCCGTAATCCAGGGTAATCGTGCTTCATGTCCTTCTCCTTGCTGATGTTCGTGGGTCCGGGCGCCGGCCTTCGATCCGATGAGAGACTCATGGATCGGCGACGCGTGAGGATTCGGGACGATGTTCGAGCGGCGCAGGGCGCGGCTCGACGAGCAAGGAAAGGAAGCGAGAGCGTGCGAGAAGAGAGAGCTAGGGATCCCCGCGTCTCTGGATGCGGCAGTATGCCGATCGGCCAGCGTGTTCAATTTAGTGCCTCGGCTGCGCCTTGGCAAGGATGTTCGACGACCGATGTGCGGCGACGGTCATGGCGGGGAGGTGGGCGGCGTAGCCGCTTTTCTCAGGCGTGAGCGGCCTGGGAAAAGCGGCCACGGGCGTATGCAGTGGCCGCGGGGCGCGAGCGGCTAAGTCTCCGTGCGCGTTCAGATAAGTCCACGTTCGGCGAACGAGACCGTCGAATCCCCGGCAATGAGAAAGTGGTCCAGCACCCGCACATCGACCGTGGCCAGCGCGGACGTCAGCGTTCGCGTGAGCAGTTCGTCGGCGCACGACGGCTCACAGGCGCCGGACGGATGCTGGTGCGAAAAAATCACGGCTGCCGCGCGAAGTTCGAGCGACCGGCGCACGATCTCACGGGGATAGACGCTCGTTTGCGTCAGCGTGCCGCGGAAGGCCTCCTCGGCGCGGATAAGCTGATTCTGGGCGTTGAGATAGAGGGCCACGAAGACCTCGTAGGGCCGCCCCGCGAAGAAGGTGCGAAGGAACTGCTTGACGACATGGGGGGCGTCGAGGACGTCCCGCGCGGCCAAGTGCTCGGCGAAACTGCGATGCAGGATTTCGAGCGCGCTGGACAATGCGTCCCAGGCTGGCGTTTGGGGCTCGCGGGCGACCTCGACAACCCGGCTCCACGATCCGCCGCAGCCTTCCCAGACGTCCTCGGCCTCAGGGCCGAAGAAGCGCTCGAGCAGTGCGGCATCCGCGAGGATAGTAGGCGAAGAGTAGAAGGGCAACAACGGCGTCTCCTTGAGAAATGCGGAGAGCCGTCTCCCTGTGGGGGAGGAACTCCCCACAGGGTTGAACATGAACCTGCGACGTTACCCCGAGCCCGAAGGCCGTTCCGGTTTCAGGGGCTGACCGGATGCTGTGCAGTCTTTCGACCAGACAAATTATTCATAGGCGCGATATTCGGGCTAGTCAAGGGGTTCGGCTCCACCGTGGCGCGTCAGCGCAGAGGACAGGATGCGCTCGCCGCCCATCAGCACCATATGTCAGTCACCGACCAGCACACAGACCCAGAGGATGAGAGTTTTCGTTTTTCGCCGCAGAAGCGAAACGGACGGCTGGTTGGGGTAAGGTCTGCGGCGGTCACGCTAATTGTCGCTGGCCACACGCCCAAGACCGGGAAGTGGATCTTCCCAGTCGAGTGATGTAGAGGTAAGAGAGTCCCAAGGCCCGAAGGGCCGTCGCTGTTTCAGGGACTGACAGCGCTCAAACGTTGCCCGGAAGGGCACCGCAGTGCTTGAAGGTTAGTGCCATAGGCGAATGATGGCAAGATGCCGATCGACTACAGACTCAGCGTGCTGAACGTGGGGCGCCCGGAGTATTCGGCGCCGGCGGTGCGGAGCCTGGTGCAGGTGTTTTTCACTTTCTGGGTCAAGGAAAGTCAACACGCTGGTTTCGAACGTAGGGTTGATGTGCAGCGGGGAGGGGCCGGGCGTCCCTAGGGCCGGGCTCCTGGCAGCTTCTGCGCGGTGTAGGCGTGCAGCGCTCAACAATCGCGCAGCCGCGAGAGTGCGGCCGATGAATGTTAGTCCGCTTCAGGTCGCACTGGGGAATCCTCTGCAGGAGAAGCGAGATGGCTGGGGCGGCCTAAAGCCCGGCTCAAACCGCCACGTCGCTGCCGGTCTGTCGATCAAGAGTTCATTGGCAGGTCTCGGGGTGGAGCAGTCACCTGCTACGGCTGCCCATTGACAGCAAGTCGGCCGGAGCCGCCATTCAAGCTTCTCGGAACGGACGGCTGCAATGTGCCCTGTCCAAGCCGCTCACTCATCGCCCTTCATGCATGAACGGCTGCTTTCCCGCACGGTCGAGCGGCAAAACCCGAGCGAAAGCAAACGCTCAGGAACGTCTGAATCCGCGGGCCTGCTGGGCTCTTCGCGCTTTTTTTTGAGTTACCCTTCTTGGTAGTCGTTCAACCATCCTACGATGTCATCGTAATCTGCGAGCGTTATGTCCCATTTGCTAGCTGCCTCGATTTCCACAAACCCCTTAGCTCCTGAAGTGAAGGTTGACGTGGTGGCCAGAATTGTCTTATTCGGCCCGTCCTTTGTATTCATCACCCCATGCAGTGCTCGGACGATATCAACACCCACCTTGTTGCTCTCTGCATAGTGTTTGCACTCGATAAAATACTTGCATTGAATTCCGAGCCCATCGGTGTGAGTGGCGATGATGTCTTTCCCCCCATCGCGGGTTCTCTTCGTTAAATCAACTACGAATCCTTTTGCCCTAAATACTTCCGCGACCACCTCTTCAAACTCTCTTGAAGAAAGATCATGCAGAAGAGATGGGCTGCTCTTTAGAGCAGAGAGTAGCTCTGGGATCGATTCGTAAAACTGAAGTACATCCTGAGCGCTATAGATTTCGCGCAAGTATTCGATTACTGGCTCGCCGCACGTTTCCGCACCTGATGAGTTGTTTAATACAAAATTTAAACACTCAACGGGATATTCAGAGGCTTCAAATGCTAATGAAATCGGTTGGTCGCACTCAGGGCACTCGAACTGATAGGTAATTCCGTAAATGCTTTCAGATCCCATCGAACGCTCAGATCCTCCGGTGCATTCAATATCGAAATCATCAACAGAAATTTCTGAACCGTCCCCACAACTGTTGCATGTGTATTGGATGACTCCGGAAAATTTCCACACGCTGGGTATCTCCGTGAAAACATCTGAATTCATCAGTCTGCACGGAATTTCGCGCAAATCCGACGGAGTGATGGGCTGGGCCTAAATTTAATCATCCTTGTCTGCGAGATATCGACCAGAGCAGTAGTAACACCGGTACTCATATCCGCCCTCATCCAATTCCCAAACGTCAAGCTCGCCTCGCGTGGCAGATTGCCCGCAGATATCGCAACTAGCAGGAATGTTGTCGCCCTCCTCGTTGTCGCAAACCAGGCAACGATATCCTGTACTGGATTCTTCGTTCCGTATGAGCGTCGGATTCCCACAGTTCTCACAGTCTAGTCGTGCAGGAAGCGCATCGGGATCGTGCTGGTCGGGCGGATTTTCGGCTTCAAACTCCTCGGCTTCCTTCAAGGCGGTCCGAAGATTAAACTCATATTCGTCCGACAAGACTAGGAACGTCTCCATCGTCGGCTTCGGGATCAAAGACTCCAGTTCGATGTCCGTGTGCCTTTCAAGGAACTCGACGACAGAACGAAAGAGCCGACCAATGGTGGCACGAACTTCCGGCACCTCCATCTTAAATTTGTGGTGCTCGATTTCGTTTCGGAGGCGCTTCAGCCACTCAAGGTCTTTCTTGAGAGCGGGGGAGACCGTGTCGGCAGCCTCGTTGTTAATGAAGTTGATTGCGTCCCAGAGGGTAATAGTCTTGTTCTTGTCTACCTTAGCCGAGAACGGATCCTTGTAGATGAGAAGCGGATGCTTGCTCGCAATGTGATGTTTGAAGACAAGCTCAACAAAGTGCGCCATGTGCAGCACGGCGAACTTAAATGCCTTCGGCTGCCCTTCATCGCCCTCCTCGAACTTGGCGAGAGCTTCTGCCAAGCTGTCGACGGCGTTCTCAAGTAGGTCGAGTTCGTGCGTTGTCATTCTGCGCCCCGGCTGTGTTTATACGGACACAGGGATCCTGTATACCATTTAGTTTATTGCGGACATTGAAAATGCTGCTCTAAGGCCATCTCGTTAAATCACGTGGCTTTTTCGTCAGTGTAGTTTCATGTGTCACGACTGAATTAGATCGAAGTTGCTTCCTGAAGGTCTGCCACCAGTTCGTCTTTTGACACCCCCTCCAGGGCAAGTCGCTGAAGCCTTAATTTTTCGAGCATGAATGTATTTGAAAGCTCAAAGCTGTCCAATAGCGTGTACCAGTTCAGGACATAACGCTTCATTCGTGGGTCCTCGCTCACCAGTCCAAGCTCGCCACGTCCGAGTTGATTTCTCAACCTGCTCCTAATTTCGACATCAGCGGAGGAAATCTTCCGGCCAACGAGGACTAGCTCGAAGTGCATATGCTCGCTGTTGAATTCTGGATGACGCATCAGAATCCCAGCGTAGTCATCGAGCTGACGCAAGTGCTTCACGTTCAGCGCAATGCTTGGCCGCTTGATCTCGATAATCAAGCACCTGTAGAACAGCCTACCATCCGAGTCTAAGGCCGGGATCTTCCGAGCAAGAAACAGGTCGGTCTGTCTCTTCGCCCCCTCAATTTCACGCGTATCCGCCTCTTCTAGGTCTGATTCGTCTACCTCGTTTGAAATCTTCTCTCGAAGCTGCTTCGCAATTCTTGTGAAGGTATCTTCCTCTGCGCCTATGGTCTCGTAGCGGTGTCCGAATAGCCAGGTGTTCGCCTCGATGATCTTCTGCAGATCCGGTGTTTCACGTACCGACATGTAGTGGACGTTCATTAGCTCGCGCATTTTGTGAACAGCGTCTTGTCGTCGCTGAAGGATTTCGATCGTCGAAACGATGTTCTCAAGAGTTGTGCGCTTTAATTGATTGGCCAGAAGGGCAATCGATGAGTCGTCCATGTCCAGCACGCCGTTCAGAATCTCAAAAAGCGAGTCGTTTTCGTTCGAAACGGACAGCTTATCAAGGAGCCGGATGATTACCTTCTTCTGCTTCTTGCCCGATGAGTTGAAGATCGTTGGATCTGCGACGTAGACGGTTTTGATCAGCTCTTTGGCGTTCCTCAGGCGCCATTCCTTGTATTCAACATCGAGCCCAGAGTATGTGGGGAACAATCCGTCCTCTACATACTTTTCGACTTCTGAATCTGCTTGCTTTCTCAGGAAGTTCTCATAAATGCTGTGCGTAACTAAATTAAGTATCCGCAGCACTTTCTTCCACTCCGGGGAAGAAGGTGCGTGCGCGTCAGGTGTTGCGAGATCTTGAACCAGCCCGAATTTATCAGCCCACGCTGAAGTAACGTAAATGCTCGTGAAGAATGCGAATTTGTTGTTGAACGTGCTCAACTGCTTGTGGACTGTCTTGCCAGAGCTGTCCAACAGATAGGTGTAGGACTTCTCAGAGCTCGGTTTGTCATCCCATCGAATGATCTGCGCTTTGAACGAGTACGGTGCTACCGAAATCTCTTCTTCGTGCAGCTCGTGCGAGGGCACGATAACAGGCAAGGTATTAACAGTAATGGACTTACCAGAATGAAGGGCCAGATACCAACCGAACTCGACCGAGAATTTCTCGCGGAGTTCGTTTCCTTTCGGGATTTGCTCAGTGAATTGATCTAGTTCGACAATGGTGCCGCTGAGCTGCTTCCTTAGGACTTGATGTTGTTGTTCGGGTTCGAGTAGGTTCCCGGAAAACCGCTTGATATTCCCCGCTTCAACCTGAATCCGAGCCTGCCCCTTGGCAGACTTTGTGTACCAGGTGGCACGGTTACAGATTCGGTGAAACGCCAATCGTCCACGGCCGTGCGCACCATGGAGCGCTGCGTCTTCTTTTTTGTTGGAGTCATTGAATTTGCCGAAAGTTTCCTTCAGCGCTGTAGGATCAATGCCATCACCATCGTCAAATACTGAAACGTGCGCGACGCCTCCGAGCGCATTCTCTTCAATGGTGACGTGAACGATGTTGGCCCTTGCATCCAGACCATTCCAAACTAACTCAAATATTGGCTGCCATGGCTCAATATTCTTGAAGTGCTTCTTGATTCCATCGCCACTGATTTCGGTGGTTCCGGAAATATCCGTCAGTTCCATAGCGTCTCGCCCCGCGCTCTCCTGATCGCCGAAGTCTCTATGCTACTCCAGTATTCGTATGTGCCACAGGTAAGGGCCGCAATGGATCGATTTTTCCTGTCGGCTGGGTGAGCATCTGGTCGGTGGGGAAGGAGGTCTAAGGCTGCCGCACCCGCTGTTTCCGTTGGCTACGTATCACCTACCGATGACCTGTCGACGGCCAATCTCGCGAGTTCGGCCATTGCTGTCGGCCAGCCTGCGCCAAATGAAGGGCGACAACGCTGCCCACACCTGCCGCCTAGCGATCACGCGGGTCGAACGGAAGGTGCCGATGCGCGTTTCCCATCATGCGGTCGCCTCAGTCTCTTGCTCACGCTGAAGCAGACCTACGCGCTTAGGCCGAACTGCGGACGATGAGGGCACAACCCGAGGCAACGCTCAGCGCCTTGCAAGTGCTGCGAGTCGGCGAAACGCCTGCGTTTCGACTAAGCGGGATGCTACTTCCTGAATTCGATCAAGAGCGGACCCTAGATCTGTAGGAACGACAGCCCCTTCCGCGGTAGAAATCGTTGCGTCTAGCAATCGTAAGAGGGCAGCAGCTTTTTCAGCATTATTTATCCGCGACAGCTTCGGCTCATTGTCCTCCTTGCCGTACAGACCATAGTCAATAAGAGACCAGCATTCGAAGGGCACTAAGAATCGCTCAATTGCGTCCACCGCATGGGCGAATGCCTCCCCGCATGTCGCCGGCAAATCGGCAAATGCCCTCGCAACGCCAGGAGTTGCAAGAGTCCGTTCTTGTGGCCAAACGCCTTCGAGAAATGGTAGCGCGGCGTTTCGGAACAAGATCTCGGCCTTAGACGACCTTGCCATATCCCGAACGAATTGTTGTACCACGTTCGCGGCATGCGCTCGAACTTCATCGTCCAGAGACCTGAGCATTTGTTGCACTCTTGAGAGAGGAACTGCTGGCTCTCTCTGTTCATTGAACGCATGTAATGTTTCGACAACAAGACTAAAGGTCAATGACCGTCGGGTCTCGCGCCCGAGGCGTTCATCGATGGCTCGCCGAGCCATCACATCACCGATGATCTTAAGAACATCAGTGAAGCGAGTCTTGCGCGCCACGGCGCGCCATAGCAGTGCCGATTGCCGCCCGTCTGTAAAAAGCGGTTGGATCAGCGATCCTGTGGTCCATTCCTTGTCTGCCTTGAGAAAATAGGCAAGTTGCTCAATGAATCTGTGACGCACGATTAGAGATGCGCGACCAGTCGCCGACATAGCGGTGTCGCGCATATCCTTGAGACTTGTCTCCCGAAAAGGCTGATCCCCCGGACGGATACTTGGACACATCGCGAGAAAAGCCCCCACAAGCTTTCCGGCAGCGGTATTCAGAGTGTCAAGGTCGTTGGGTTCGTCTTGTCCAATTGCGAGAACAACCATGCTATGAGACGGATCTGCATCAGATGCTTCTTGACCATTTGTAGCTTCGACGGCAAGGGGCCACAGCCGAAGCCACACCGTTACGGCTAGGGGGTCTGACGCAACGTGAGAAGCCCATGCATCGAACCAATGGGCTACCCCCTCAATAGCCTGCCGCGCGGTGTCATCAGGCAGGCGCGCTAGGAGCTCAAGAACAGGGCGAGCATCAATACTTGCAGTGGTTTCGGGAATATTAGCAGTTCGCGGCTCTGCTGACTCCGATGGTGCGTGAGTCCAGCCAAATCGATCCCAAACGTGTGGGAAGTCTGCACCTGCATTTTGTAAAGATCCAAAGTCGCCAAGCAATGCGCTGGTATTGCCAGGCGCGCGTATCCAATCAGATGCCCGTCTAGCGGGGTCGTCATCCCAACCACCTCGTTGTGCCGAAAGAGCAGCTTCCAGGGCTTGGAGACGTTCAGGCCCCTGTACGAACTCGTAGCGCACATCTGGGTTCGGCGCAACGGATTTCACTTTTGGCGTGCCAAGGAATCCTTCATCGAGGCGAGACATGTGGCGCAAATCGTCGAATCGCTCGGCCTCCCGCGCAACCCACCCCGCCTCAGATCGAGGAAGGACGCCCCCGTTCAGTTCAATCCTACGCAATTCCCTTAGAGCCCAGTACTCTCGTGCATCGGAGACAAGCTTTCGGTCGGCCTTAGAAGGCCATTGATTCGCAGGGGGTCCCTTCCGAAGTCGTCGCACAATGATCTGCTGCTCTCTGAAGGGTAACGAGCCAAACCGAAGCGCGCGTAGTTCGGCGACTTCTGGGAAGCTATGCAGGTCCCAAAACTCCCGGTCATTCGCGTCAGTGAGATATCCGGCGACATCTGCGGCTGACGCAAGTTGAGTGTCGCGAGCGAAAGAGGACCAAAGGCGGATATGTATTGGCGTCCCGGATTCGTACCAACGCCGAACTAATCTTAGTCCAGCCTCAACATTGAGTATGCAGAGCCGCTCGACAACAGCGTGAAGCAACTTTACTGACGGAGCTATGCCAAGGTGAAATTGGTCCGGTTCGTGTTCATCATCGCGCCGGTTCCCTTCCGAAACAAAGTAGACGCGACGAAGCTCGCCAAGTCGCCATAGGGCGTCGTGAGAAGCTCCAAAGATCCGCTCAGCAATGGCAAGGCCTTTCAAGACCGAAGCGTCGAGCGCATATGCTAGTTCGACAAGAAAGCTCTCTTCCTCCATCGAATTCACATTGAGTTCGGATGGACTGACAAGCTCTCCGCTCGTTAGCGATAGAGACATCAGATCTTGGATAGTCTTCGGTCGCCGGTGCAGTCGGCGCATCGAACGATCAAATCTGGTGAATGCAGCCACTCTTACCCGAGGCTTCACAAGTGCGACAATTGCTTCTACCAGCGCCCCGGACCGTTCGCCGTTTTTGATCCGATCGGCGACGTCTAGGATCGCCATAGACATGGCGCCGTCACCGATGCTGCTGTCCCAGCTTTCTTCGATCACGCGCCATCCGGACCTCCAAGGCTCTCCGAGATCTTTGGTACACCGACTGAGGACTTCAAGTACGGCCAAGCGCTTCGAGTCTTCCGAGGGGCCCAAACCAAGTCCCCATTCTATCGTTCCGCGTTCGGCTAACCTGCCCTCAAGAAAGGTAACCGTCGTCCTGAAGATTTGCATGTCGGTTGGGGACAATAACGCCCAATGTCTGCTCATGGGATCATCTCGTGATCCAGTTCTGCGGCGATTTGATTCATGGCTTCGAGCCAACCAATATCAGCACCGGTGAGTGAAATCATCCTTGAGAGCCGTAATCTTTCAGTCAAGTTGCCACGCCTAAAGAGGTGGTCGAACAGATCACGTTCTGCCTCAGGCGTACTAGCGCGGGTCCCCTTGACGAGACGCTTAACAAGAGCTTCAAACTTTCGTCGATTGCCATTCACCGCCGAAAGGTCGGACCAGTGTGTCAACGTTGAAACCAGTTCCTTGTGCTCAGCGCTCGAGTCATACGGTATGGGCGTTATTCCGCGTCCCCGCCAGTCCTCGAGATCGACAGGGTTGGTTGGGCTCGTTGATGGGATAAATGCGAATCGCTCCTTCAGGTCGCGGAAACGCGAACCGTCTGCCGCAACGGCGTTCAGAAGATATCGCATGGGAGCATCATTTGCGCTGTAGCCAACCAGCACCAAATGGAAGAGGCGTGCCGCGTCGTAGACGAAGTCAGGAACAATGCGACGTCGCAGATAGTACTCGCCAAAGTCGCGATCCGTGACGACTATTTCGGAGGACTGGCGTGGGTCATTACTTAGCGCACCGTGGATATGCAGCACGCCGGAAAAATCCTCACGGACACTTGGCCTTGGAATAGAGCCAAGAGCATGCGTCGACACTCGCTCCCGGCTTGCGGCCTGCAACAGCCGATCGAAATTCGTGGTAGCAATTGTGGTTGCCGAGCCACGATTTGCGAGCCTAATTAGGGCTCGGTGGATCGGGGCTGGCCTAGGGGGAGCACGGTTTCCCGCGCTGCATATGGTCGTAACGAGTTCGGCGAGCTTCTGGCGAACCTTTCCCCGCGAGGTGGTGGTGCCATCGATACGGCGCTCGAGCATTCCCAACACTACATCGAAGTCGCCGCTGTCGAACCGATTCACCTCGGCAGCTTGGTTGTCCATCAATCCCGTAGAGCTCGGCCGTGAAGCCCGCGGCAGACTGAGGATCCCGTGGACCGCTGCATCCAGGTCTTCATAGGCGTCCAGGACGAGCTGTCTAAAATCAGGTAGCCCTGACGGTCTGGAAGTACCGGCACCCGTGATAAAAAGGACTTCGCCCCGTGCGTGCGCAAGTAGAAGCCGTTCTGGCAGCTTTGCCGTACCGGTGCCAAGAGAGACCCACCGCTCCCGGGACGGGGAGGCCATCGTAACGCGCTTGGTTCGTAGAGTTGCCATCAGGGTTCTAGCTGTCGCGCAGTATTCGAGCTGTCTATGCGGGTTGCCAAAATCACTATTTTGGGCGCAATCCTGGGGTACGCGCCACTACAAAAACTGTCACCGCTATCGTCATAACCGCCGCCAAGCCCCTCAGAATGCCGAAGGTCCGCTTCGCCAGACGGGCGAAGCGGTCGTCGAGGCCAACCTCCAGCCCGCGGCTGCTGACTGGTACGTTGCAGTCATTGGGGACGCGGAGCCCCAATGACCGTTGAGGCCGACTCGCACGCGTACGCTGTTCGGCGGCTTTCTGAGGGAAGCGGCAGCTCCGCCCAAACGACGAGCGGTGGCACTAGCTGCCAGGTCACCGTGTTCGATGCCGGCGGGGGCATCACGGATGACCGCACTTACGCCGCCTCCGGCAGGACCCGGCGTAAGTGCGGTCATTTGGGCGTCAGCCTGAGGCACCGCACCGTCCGAGCCCAAACAGAGCCTTGCTCATTGCTTTATACTGTACGAAAATACAGTAAAGTAGGAGCCGCCATCATGGACTCACCTCGACTGAACTGCCCTAGCTGCCATACATCGATTGCGCTCGACCGTTTTGACATGGCCTTTGCCGGAACAAGCGACTACTGGGTATGTCCCGAGTGCGATTACACATTTCTGAACCCGACTGTGGTTACCACTGGCGCGATTGAACCGGTGGTGTTGGCCGACATCGGAAGCGCCGCGCCCGAGGTCGAAGCGTCATGTACGACATCCGCCCCGGGGCGCCGTGACGGCATCCGTCTAACTCTGCTGACGCAAGGGGACATTCCACGCACTCGGGGGAAGGTCGTTTTGGACCAGGGGAATGACGAGAGGCAGCTGTGACTGACAAAGCCTTGGCCGGACAAGTTACGTGCCGGTCCATCGTGCCTGCATTGGGTCACTCAAGGGACTCTGCAAGGAGGACCATACCTCGGCATCCTGCGACGTCGGGACGGTTTCATCGAGTCAGTGGATTGGTTCAGTTCTTCCCAAGTTCGTACCCAGCGTTTCCCGCCGCTAGGGAGGCGACCAAGCAACTCTATCCACGGGGCGGCGGAGGGCCGGCCGGTACTATCAGGCCGGGCCCTTCATTTCCAACGTTACCCACCGCCTTGGATACCGCGGTGATGCGAATCAGCTCGACGGGGAAAGGGGCAATCAGCTGTTGAACACGCTCAAGGGCCGTCTCTTTGTCCAACCACAAACCATAATCTTCCGGTCTCAAGATAACCGGCATCCGCGCGTGCAGGTTTCGTATGGCGTCGTTGGCCTCGGTCGTCACGACTGTGAACGTATCCAGGCGCTCGCCCTCCGGTGTCGTCCAGCGCTCCCAAAGCCCTGCCAGGCCGAACTGTCCGCCACGGGACGGCTGAATGTAGTAAGGCTGTTTGCCACCGGCGGCCTGCTTCCATTCGTAGAAGCCTGAAACGGGAACGATGCAGCGCCTGGACTTGAATGCAGCCCGGAAAGAGGGCTTCTCGGCCAAGGTCTCGCCCCTGGCGTTGATGAGTTTGGTCGCGATGGATTCGTCCTTGCTCCAGGACGGAATGAGACCCCACCGAAGCAGATGCACGACCCGTTCGCCGGTGGGACGCTGCCGGATGACGGGGACGAACTGCATGGGCGCGACGTTGTAGCGCGGGCCCCAATCAGGCGGAACGTCGTCGATGTCGGCATCGAACAGGTCTCGAATCCGCGAGACAGGTCCGTAGAGTGCGTAACGGCCACACACGGGTGTGGCCCTCTCACCTGGCCATCAGCCGCGGTTTAGTTGCCGCCGACGCGGTCTTTGACGCATTTCTTGGTGAAGCTGGTCTTGGCCGCACCGGATAATTTCTTCTCGACGGCAGCGACATCGCACGCAGCGTTTGCATCTCGCTCGCACTTCGTCAAGAAGCTCGTTCTTGCGGCGCCAGCGAGTTTTTTCTCGAGGGCCGTTGCAGCACAGGTGGTGTCCGCTGCCATGGCCGACGATGACATGACAACAGCGAGCAGTGCTCCGAGGACAATCGTTCTCATGTGATAACTCCGGTGTGTGAGCGTGGAGGTGCTGAAGATGCCATGGCGCTTGTGGCAGGGCACGCGGATTGTGGCATATCTACTTTTTGCGTAGCCACGCCAGCAAGTCATCAGCCTGCTTGTCAGTTCCGTATGCGAGCTGCAACAGGAGTTGAACAGGCCGGGGAATGTTTCGACCCGACTCGTAACGCGACCCTCCCGATTGCGTGACATTGATGCGGCTCCAGAACTCGTCTTGTCTGAGTCTACGCTTGAGCCGTATCGCGCGGACATCTTCACCAGTCTTGAGTCTGACTGGAGGTTTCCTGGTCGGTTTTGCGCCCTTCGTTTCGTTTTCAGCAGTCATCCCTTCGAGCTCCAAGGCCTATTCGGGTACTGACATAGAGGTCTGGTCGTCGGCAACTTCTACACTGGGCTGCGGTGCCTGAGCAGAAGGCGCGGGTTGAACATTCATGCTGGCAAGGGCTGCTGCGCGACGTTGCCCCTTCTTGCTAAACGTCGCTGCCGCATTCTCAAGAGCATCAAGGGTTCCACCATTTTTCAGGCAAGCATCGAACCAGGCCGGTCGACGACCACGCCCGGACCAGCTCTGGTTCAGGTCGTTGGGATTGCGGTACTTCGCCGGGAGCGGCTCCTTCCCGAGGGGCAGGCCCGCCGCTCTGCGAGCGGCCGGCTTGGGACCCTTTGCCGTCGTCGTAGAAGGGGTTGAAGCGAGGATTTCTTCGAGAGAAAGACCTTCGTCCCGCGCAAGCTTCCGCAAGCGTTTGATGAGGCCGGCTTTCGAGTCAGATGTTCGCTTGTCGATTTCCTTCGTTATGCGCACGCTCAGTTGCTTGAGCTGAGAGAGGCTGTAGCCGCCAAGTTTTGCCATCGGTTAGGTGTCCCCGCATGTCGATCGTGACTGGAATAATGCCATAGCGTGGCGGTGATGGCAGGTGGGCAACACCTGGTAGATCACGCACTGATCATCCGCAGGAAGGCTGCGTAACATCGAGGCGCCCTGGGCGGAGTCGCCCGCTCTCTGACCCTGAGGAGTAGTGCCACGCTCACCGTGGATAGCCTTCAAACCGACGAGGAGGGTAGCGGTGGACCGTTCAAGGTTGGGACGTGTCAGAGGAAATTTGGTCCCATTACGCCGACTCGACATTGGCTTCCATGTACTGATTATGAAGCGGCTACAAAGTGCCGGTCGGTGACAAGCTGCGAATGTCCAAGCTCAAGCACCACCGAAGAACCCCCGGGGCCGGCGTTTGCCCGCGACTGCGGGCGCTACCGTCATGTATGTTGAGAAGTCAATTTCCACTGGAAACGGCACGGAGCCTGGACCAATGACCCGAAACTCATCAGCCGCAAGGCCCCACACCTTCTACACGTCCAGGGTGGCTCCTCCGTCAGAGCCAAGGAGACGGGATAGCTCGCGCCTGAATTTCTCACGGCCGGCGCCCTGGCCCAGCTGAAAGCTACTCTCGAGCAGTGGAAGAGCCACCTGAAGCGATCTGAGCTCGATCGACTTCGGTACGCGGGCGAAGCACTCATTTTGCCGCCGGTACAGGCCGACGGTCTCCCCTTCGTCGTCTGCAATGACGTGGTAGAAGTTCAGGAGTGCTTGGAAGTCCTTTGTCCATTCCTGTGGCCATCGACAGCGCATCAGCTTCACACCTCTCTAGTTTCAAGATCGGACATGCCCAAGTCGCGCTCGGTGGCCTGTACCGTACGAAGTCGCCTGCCAAAAGTCTGCCTTCTGTCAGCCCTACTCGCGATGCGGCTGTTGCTCCTCGGACGGTTCATTCTCCTTCGACGATGACCGGCAGCTGCCGAAGCAGAGTGGTCCCGATCGAGAGGAACCTGCCTTCGAGCCGAGGTGCCCGCGTCGTGATCCACTCGTCGGCCTTGTCCGACTTGAGTGTGGTCGCTCACGATCGAAAGGTTGTGATTGATGGGCAGAACGCCCGTCGGGCAGGGCACTGCGGTCAGTCGTCGGGCAACACGCGGAACGATAAACGCGGCCTGATCGATATCCCGAGGGTGCCAAGTCTCGGACGGGATCCAGATCGCAGTTCTCAGGCCATGCTTGGCCATTTGCCCGATGTTCTGTTAAAGATGCGGCATGACCCGACGATCCGGGAGATCGTTCGAATTCGATGTGCCTTCTTACGTTCTAACTGCCCGCCCGCCCAACTCTGACAGGACTGTTGATCGAAAACCCCCATTCCTTCAAGGAAGCGGTAGCCTCTGGGTGCGCAGGGAAAGTTCCAATCATGGCAGAGATCACGAGCGGCCCGATTTATCCACAGACAACCGGGGATAGACCTGTGGATAAGGTGTGCGCAACCGTGGCGTGCGGCGCGGCTGCAGGCCGCGGGGGTGCTGCCTAAGTGTGGGGCGAAGCACGCTTTACAGGTAGCCGCGGCCGTGGCACGCGGAGCAGGGTTGGTCCTCCCACGCCGACTCCATCCCCCGGCCGTTGCAGGCCCGGCAAACATCGTCGTGTGAGCCCCGCTCACGCCCGGAGCCGCCGCAAGCCCGGCAAGGCCGCTCGACGTTCGTCTTGATCTCGCGGGCGCCGCGACAGGACGGGCAGGGACGTTCATCCTCAAACATCGGGTGTCTCCGGGTCAGAATGCGCTGTTGAGACTCGAAAGGACCTGGGGTGGTAGATCCTGCCACCCTGATTCGTCGGTGGTGACGCAGTACTGCCCCGACACGCGCGTGCCTGAGCCGTCGCGGGAGAGGTCGAGAATAAGCTTGTACTGGCGCTTCCCGCCGGAAACGTCGGTCGAATGGACGACTTGCGCGAGTCGGTAGAGCGCTCCAGGCGTTACCTCGTGCAGGTACCCGGCCGCATAAAGTCCGGCGCCAATCGGTCCCTTCTGGAGTTCCACCTCTCGAGGCGTCATGAGGTTGTAGCGGGTGACGGCCCGCGCGTAATTGGTATCGATGTCGCGCCCCGATCGCTTTGCAAAGTCGTAGCAGACAACATTTTGGTTCCAAGTACGGTGCGCGCGCTTTCCTACGGACTCTCCGCCCGTATTCGCCGTTCGAAAGGCCACTGCTGAGCCGGCGGATGGCTGCTGCTGCCTCAACCGCTCTCGCATCTCCTCCGACTCGCGCTTGGATTGGTCCTCGCAAGCCTGCCGATCGGCCGCTCCGAGGCATTTGACGCCGAACACGATCCCGCCCAACACATCGGCGCGGGCCGACGTGGTGCCGAGTGCCACGGGAAGTGACAATGCCAAGCCGAAGTCGCGCAGTTTCCTCATCATCCAGCCGATCTTCATTTTCCTCACCCTCTTGATCCATAGCACTCTCAGGCCATCAACAACAGCATGATCGATGTGACCACCATAGCCCGCAGAATATCGAACGTCATGTCACGAGTTGTTTCGCGACCCGCGCCGTAGGCGCGCCATCTGCTGATGACCACGTATGCAATCCAGGTCAGCAGCACCATGGCGGCGATCTCGGTCAGCAGATCGCGGACCTCGGCCATTTGATACCCGGTCGCCGCCCTGAAGCCTTCGCCCGCGCTCCCGAATCCGTGGCTCATTACCCCGGACAGAAGCTCGGACGATGCCGAACTCATTGGGGGCGGGCTATGGACGTAGCCTCCGCCTCCCGACTGGGGTGGGTTGCCGGCCAGCACATCCGCCCAGGAGGGGGCCGAGTCGCCGACCGTGTAGCCGGCGAAGCCCGAGAGATAGGAGACCATCCTGGTACCGTTGCCGTCCTTGGGGTTCGTGGCACCGCCGGAGCGCAGCCAGTCGCCCACCTTTCCCGCACCTACGAGATGCGCAGCGGCAACCAGGCCGGATTTGGTAATCGTGATGCCGTCCACGGTTGAGCCGATGTAGGTCTCGGCACCATAGACCCGCGTCAGCGTACGCCACACCTGCGCGTGGTAAGCGGTGACCGCATGCGTTTGGGCGTCCGGGTTTGCCAGGAAGTCGTCCAAGGACGTGACGCCGAACTTGCCAGTCCAGTTTCCAGTCCAGTCGTTCCTGGAAGTCCCGTCGCCTGCGTAGAGGCCGACGTCCTGGAGGGCGGCCTCACCAAACTGGAACAGGCCCACATAACCCCGCCGGTTGGTCGTGGCCGGGTTGAGGCTGCTTTCGCGCTGGGCCAGCGCCTTCAGGAAGTCCGTGTAGGTTACGCCGGCCCAAGCGAGGGTGGCCACCAGGAGCAGCAGGCAGGAGAGGCGGCGGGGTACGCTCATCGTGCTCTTCCTATCGCTTGGGACACGGCGTGCCCTCGGCCTGGATGGACCGGGCAAACTCGTACTCGCCCTGAGGGCCCATTCGCCAGAGTCCGTCGCAGGAGCCGCGCCCGCTCAGGACGATGTCGCGCCAGCCGGAGCTTGCGGTCGGCAGGATCCCGTAGCCGGCGGCGCTGGCATCGAGCAACTGGACCCAACGACCATCGCGGCGTTTGGCGAAGAGCCAGACGCTCTTGCCCGTCATGCCGGACGTGCAAGTGTTGCCGGCCAGGATGAACACCTCGGGCACACTGCCGCCGTTCAGGTCCTCGAGCGCGACCCGTGGGTGCATCGCGGTTTCGCAGCCACGGACGGTGCTGACGACTACGCCGTCGCGCAGGGCGAGGGGGGTGAGGGCGACGATTGCGGCGCGATCGGGGCCGGAAAGGCTGCCGGACGGCACCGATGCGAACAGCGCGCCGGCAAGCATGTGAGGCTCAACGAGCGATTCGGCGGCATGGCCAGCGGCGACATGAAGCAGCGCGAGGGTGGCCACGACGGACGCTCGGAACGAAGGGAGACGCTTCATAGGAGGCACCTCATTGCGAAATCGAGCCGTCGGCGGCGATCAGGACGGGCCAGACCAGGATGCCGGCTGCCGGCAGGAGGTCGTCGGCGGGCATCGGCACCAACGGCAGGCCCGTGACGGTACGCAGCCGAGTCAGATCCGCCGGCGAACGCACAGCCGCCACGACGCCCCGCGCCCCCATGTCGCGGAGCGCCTGCAGGTTGTGCTGCAGCCACTCGTGAGACGGCGCGTCGTCACCGACGATAAAGATGGGCTGTCCAGGGCCGCCTGTCAGCCTTGCGGGCATGGGGTTCTGCAGCAATCGCCCGGGCCCGGCCCGGGTGGATACCACCGGGAAGGAAACCGCGGCTCGCGTCACGGCGGCGGGCCCCGGCGAAACCGGACGCGGCGCCGGGGAAGCCTCGCCGCGCGGGTCCGATGCGATCGAGACACCGCCGGCGTCGTGAATGACGGTAAGCGGCATGGTGGGGAGATCCGCGGGCCAGGCGGGTAACGCCAGCGCACCGGCGATCGCAAACACGAGCACACGCATCATCATCACCACATGCCCCACTGGATATACCCGATGAACTCGCCCCTCACCCGGCAGCAGGCGTACGGCCGCCACAAGGTGTAGGCGTAGCTCCCGGATCGCGTCGTCTTGGCATCCCCATAGGAGACGGGGCTCAGCGTGTCATTCAACCCGAAGACGTGGCAGCTGGTGGGGACCGCCACATTCATCTGCCACAGTCCGCCCAGGAGGTTCGTCTCCATGGCGGGCGGGGGATCCCAGACGAGTTGACCGTCGCGCACCAGCAGCCGCCCGGAAGACACGGGCACATATACGTGCGGCTGACCCGAGCGGGTGACGAAGTCGGCGATCCGCTGGGAGAGCACGGCCGCACCCTTCACCTCGTGCTGTTGCACGACCTCGCCGGTGCGCGGATAGACGTTGCCCCAGGTGTTGGTCGGCCAGGATCCCACCTCCCGCATGCCGGGGATCCATGAGGCCGGATAGAGCAGCTCGGCCGGCAGGTAGGACCGCCACACCATGGCGTCCAAGGTGGACTGGTAGTAGGGAACGAACGGATCGACGGCCGTGGGGCAGGTGCCGATGCTGGTGGCGGGGTGGCCGATGGCGTCGGCGTCGCGGAAACGCCGGTTCTTGTCGGTGCGGTCGCCCCGGGAGTGGGTGCCCGCGCTGTCGGAGAGTGGCGTGCTGAGCAGCGAGCTGAGCGTCGCCTTGGTCGCGGCCGCCAAGGGAATGCCGATCTCGGGCCACGGATGCGTGGCGACATCGTGGTAGGTGCTCACCACAAGGTCCGGCGCAAAGTGAGAGAACCGCGTCGAGGTCTTCACGCTGCACCCGAACGGCGAGCACACCAGCCAGAAGCAGATCCCGGAGGCGTGCCACGCGCTGCAGGTCGGGTAGCTCGCAACGGCCTGGGCGACGAGTGCCGCGGTCGTGGTGACCTCAGCCGCCATGCCTTGCGACGTCAGCGCCCCGACACACAGGTGCGCAGCAAAGTGCCGAACGAAGCGGCTCATAGGCTTGGCCGTCATCCGCCCCGCGCCCGCCACGCACGGTAAAGCGCCCGGGCCTCCTCGACATTAAGCACGCCGTAGACCACGGCCCGTCGATCGAAGACGATCGCGGGCACCTTCGTCAGCCCGTACCGGGTGGCGAGCGCCAGGGCTTCCGCGCCCGCACCGGCGGCTTGCCGGTCGGCTTGACTCAAGGCATCGAAACGTCGGCGCGCAAGGGCTGCGGCCAGGGCCGGGTCGGGTGGCAGGCCGGTCGACAGCGACGCGGCAAGGCGCTCGACTCCGTCCACATAAAATACCTTCGTCCCCTGGGCGCCCCGGACCTCGTGGGCGGCGAGCAGGAAGATCTCCACCTGTTCCTGCGCGCCGACGGGCGCAGCCGCCCAGATGGAGGCCAGGAGGGAGGTCAGGATCCGCGTGTGCAGGCCACTCATCGCGCAGCCGCCCGCGTCAGCGCCGCGTCGAGCTCTTCGCGCGGCATGGCGCCCACGATTCGCCTGCCGTCACCCAAAACGAGAGTCGGCGTGCTGCGGATGTCCCGGGTACGGCCGAACTCAACGATGCGGCCGACCTGCTGCATTGCCGGCTTGCATTGAGGCGCGATCGCCTGGGGAGGCGGAGCGCCGTCCATATAGGCCTGCCAATGCCGCTCCCGCTGGTCGCTCGGCTCGCACCAGGCCGAAACCGCGGCCGGGATCGATTCGGGCGAGACCACCGGATAGGCGAAGGTGTAGATCGTGACGTCGTCGAGCGCGGCAAGACTGTCCTGCATGGAGCGGCATACCGGGCAGGCGGGATCCTCGAACACCGCCAGCTTGCGGGCGCCGTTCCCACGGACTGTCTTGATTGCCAGGTCGAGGGGTAGCTCGGCAAAGGGAATCGCGGCGAGCTGCTCACGGCGTGCCTGGGTGAGGTCCCGCTTCTCGGCGATGTCGACGAGCCGACCGTCTACGAAGGCGTAGCGACCGGTCGAGTCGGCGTAGAAGACCTCCCGGCCGTTGGTGACTTCGAAGATGCCCGGGACCGGCGTCGCGGCGACGGTGTCTGCCTCTACGTTGCCGCCCGAGTGGCGGGAAATCGCCGCCTTGATCGCTTCGAGGTGCGCGTCTGCTCGCGACTCGGCGCCGAAGGCGACACAGGCGCCGATCGCCAGCGCCAGGGCGCTTACAGCGCGGCACAGATTGGCGGTGGCTGCCCGGGGGAGGGTGGCGTATGTTTTAAGGTGGGTAACTGTCATTGAATCAATCCTCACAGGAGACACGCATGAAGACCTTGGCGAGTGTTGGCCGCGCGGTGTTCGTCTGCGCCGCCGTGCTCATGGGGGCGGCGGCGAGACTGCTGGACTTCTTCTTGGTGACCGGGCGTGACGAAATGAAGCGCAGTGAGCGCGGTGCTGGCGTATTTGGGCGGAATGACATTGCGCCGTTCGACTGCGGGCCCGGTGGGCCCGAGAACGGGGATTACTGTAATGTCGGTTACACCGAGCACGGGCGCGAGCCCGTCGCCGTGGGGCGCGATGGGCAGCGGGTTGGAGCGTATTCTGGGGCTCCAATCCTCCATTACTGACCATGCGATCATCGTCGTGGTCCCCGCTGTTGCGCCTGCCGAGCTGCGCTAAGTACGCGGCCGAATTGCCCTAGGCGACCTGACAGAGCGAACGTGCCTGTCTGCCCGGCGGTCATGCCAGCATTGATGGCACTGGTTTTCATGGAATCGATGCCGTGCACTACGTGCAGGCTGGCCCAGGCCATCATCCCGCTCCATACCAAAGGCAGACCCACATACAGACCGATCAGCAAAGTATTGAGCGTGCTGCGCTTGAGGGCGGTATCGAGCTCGAGGTGCAGGATGTTGTGGAACAGCGTCTCGGCGGACGGGTACATGGCCACCCACAAGTGCTCGTCGAGCCAGGCGGCGATGAACCACATGACGGCCCACATCTTGACTGTGAAGATCGCGAGCGCTCCGAGGAACATGATCGACAGGCTGTAGCGCCCGAAGACGAGGATCAGCGGCAGGAACATGTAGATCGCCATCAGGATGAGGGGCTGAGCCATGGTGGCGAACTGGATGATCGGGAAGCGGGACGCCTGGGTATGGATCGCCTTGTTCACCATCCCGGCCATGCCGGCCACGTCTGGTACGGCGCTCATCAACGCCTGATACCAGGGCCTGCTATCGGGAAGCATGGTTTCCGGCGCGATCACGGGGCCCGAGCGGCCCATCGCGAGGCGGGCGAGGCCGTCCTGCCGGACCTCGGCCGAGACGGAGCTGAAAAGAGCGGCGACTTGCTGGGGGAGTGTGTCGTCCAGTGCGCCGCCAATTCCGATGCTTTGGGCAAGCCGGGCGCGCAGTCCGTTAGTGCCGTCCTGCCACCAGTGGAGGCACGTCGGCCGTCCGTGGTCCGGGACCACCGTGTTCGCGTCTAGGTCGGCGTCCCCATCGCCGATGTCCAGGGGAAAGCCGGCCACGCCGGACCGTGCGTGCAACGCCGGGTACAGGTTGGGATCGGCCTGGAGCACGTGGCTGCCGATCCAGTCCGGATCGGCCGGACCGAAGGCGGCGAGGGCTGTTTCAGCCGCCGGCGATGGCTCGTTGGGGAGATACCGTGAGCGTGCGGGCAGGTAGCACTCGTTGTAGAAGCGCTGCGTCTCGGCGCGCAGGGCAGGATCCTCGATCGCGGCGGTTCTCGCCAGATCCTCCACTTGCCGCAACCCGCTCAAGCCGCCCGAGATGCCCCCGCGGACGGCATCGTTGAACCCTGCGGACAGGCTCATCACCGTGAACCACCACGGCGGCAGGGCGATCTGCTGCGGCACACCTTTGAAGGCCTCGTCGAAGGTGCTGTCCGAGACCGATCCGGTGGCTTTCAAGGGCGCCGCGCTCACCGCTGTGGCAGGCGGGGTGTAGTAGAGATTGACGTTCTGAAGGCTGGCCCCGACGGGGGTGAAACAGAAGGCGAGTACGAAGACGGCGCTCCAGAACTCGACCTCCATCTTCCGGACCATCCATGCCGCATCCGCCCCTTCGCCGATGTTCATCTGGTGGGCATGGAGCCAGGTGCCGATGAGCACGATGAGGAACGGCAGGAAGATGAGGCCGGTGTCCACCAGGATGTCGCGGATCACACCGGCGAAGGCCCAGCCGTACATCGTGGTGAAAAGCTCGAGGTAGCTGTCGACGCCCATCGCTTGCGTACTCGTCAGAGAAGGTTGAAGGGGACGCCGAGCACGACCACGAGCTCGACCAGCAGGAGCCCGATGCAGATCCGGTGACGGGCCGCAAGCAGAGCGGCCCGGGCGTCTTCCGGCCAGCGCGTAGGAAGCCGGTCGACAAGCCATGGCCAGGCAAGCCACAGGGCGGCGATCGCCGCCAACTGGAACAGCGCCAGCCACGGCGTGGCCGCCTTGATCCGGTGATGCGCTGCCAGCAAGGCATTCTGCTGTCCGAACACGACGACGGCGAGCACCATGCAGACAATCAGCGACAGGACGACGAGGGCGGCAATCGCGGCCGTCCGAAGGAAGCGCCGCGGGCGCCGGGCCGACGGGTGCAGCGGATGCACGGTCACTTCTTCACCCGGCCGTCGATGAGGGGACGTTTGTCGACGGGCTGCTGGACGGAGTTCGCGGCCGATGCCGCGCGCAACGCGTGGTAGCTTTCGAGCAGCGTTCCGGCGGTCTCCGAGATGACCCGCTTGCGGAGGTTGGACTCGTACAGCACGTCGTCGATGTGGCGGTTCAGTTCGGCGAGCTTTGTCTCGATCTGCAGATTCGCGTATTTATATACTTCTGGAATCATCCGTCCGGTTAGAAGCAGGTTCCGGATAATCAACGCGTTGTCCACGGTTCGAGCCAGAGCGACGTCTTGCACCAGCCGCTCCTTGGCGATGTGGCGCTCGATGGGAGGCAGCTCTCGGATTGCGTCAATGACTTCGCGGGTGATTACAACACCGGGGGCGGAAGCTGCTTTCAGGGCGCTGCCTTGCGGTACGGACGTGCCCAGCAGAGTCTCGATCTGCGTGTGAGCGTCGGGAATCTCGAGTTCGAACTTCTGGACAAGTCCGAGCCCCAGTTTCGTCTCCGGCTCAGGGCAACCCTCAACGCATGTCGAGGCTTCGATGTCACCGAGAACGTCGGTTGCGTACAGGGCGGCCTTGTCCGGAGTCGCGAAGGCGTCCGTGAGCTTGACAGGTGGGTACGCAGCAGCGGTAGCGTCCGGTGAGTGGCCCATGGTCACGTTGAACCCACCGACGACGGTGTCGTAGACCACCCGGATAGGGTCCTGGCCCATTCCTCCTGCCTTTTTACCACCCAGCCACGTCACACCACCATTTCCGTCGCTTGCACCCACGTTCTCCTTCGCCTGCACCACATCCTTCCCTCCGGCGGCCTCCTTCTTCCATGCCTCGCCGCGCGCTACACGAATGAAGTCCTCATAGGGATCCTCGCCGGCCTTGACCTGTGCTTCCATTTCCTCGCAGGTCTTGGTGGCGATCTGGATGGCCACCTCGGCCTTCTTCGCGTAGGTCTGGAACAGCTCGTACAGCCCCGGTGAGGCGCGCTGGAACAGGTACAGCGGCAGGGCGGCGATGCCGGCCTGGACGGCATGGGTTACCTGGGTGCCAAGGTGGGCGAACTGGTTCATGAGGTTCTGGAACGACACCTCGAAGTCGTACGCACCGCAGGCGTAGTGCATCCTTGCCACGCCGGAGAGTCCCAGCTTGTACGGCACTCCGGAGGGGTTCGGCGCCCGCGACGCGGGGTCGCCGCCGCCGAGGCGGTAGTAGAGGGTGGATCCCGAGCTCGGGATCTCCACGGCCTCGGCGGACGTGGTCGCCACGCCGAAAGCGAGGAGTAGGGCGAGGGCGGTGGCGCGCATGGTTATGGGTCCCTTCGTGGTGTTTGGACGGCATGGTCGGCGAGGGTGGCGGCCATAACGCCGTCCGGGGCGTCGCAGAACTGCGAGACCGCCACGGCGCGGTGGCGCAGGCCAGCCAGGAAGCATCGGGCGTGGCGGGTGCAGGCAACGGTCAGGGGGAGATGGGCCGCGGCCCAGTCGAGCCACGCGAGGAACGGCTCGCCGAGTCGCTCAAATGCGATATCCGCGCCGGCGACGAGGACGAGGGTGCGTACCGTGAGGACCGTACGTAGGGCGTCGTCCAGGCCGTCGCCTTCCACGTCGTAGCCGGCGACGACGCCCGAGACGAGGTCTCGGCCATCGGCATAGAGATGGAGGTGAGCTACGTCCTCGGGCTCGGCGAGCGCTCTCGCGCGAGCGTAGGGCGCGAACGCGGCGTCCGGGACATGCTCCACGAAGAGCAGCCGGTGATGCGGCCTAGTCTCGGTCACCAAGCGGTCGAGCCGGACCGCCAAGGATGACTCGCTGCACGGGTGCGGATGGATGGCCATCATGCGGCCCTCTTTGCTGCCAACTCGCGGGCAATCGCGTAGGCCGCCTCGAGCTCCGTGCACCCGGTGGCGTTCATGATGTCCTGTCGCTGCGCCTTCTCGTGCTTCTCCGTCATCGCCAGCGCGATGGCGAGGGGCGGCGGGACGTTGCGGAAGAGCGCCTGCATCTTCGGATTCAGGATGACGCCCTCGGTGTACTTCGGCGGCTCCTTGCGCGCCGACTCCATCAGGGCGCGTTGCTCGGTGGTGAGGGTGCGGAAGCGGCCGACCTGCTCGATCTCGTCCCGGTCCATGGTGAGCAGCATCCAGTGCTCGCACATGTTCAGCATGCGCGAGGCGCTCTCCGGGAAATCCTTCATGTTCTGGGTTCCCAGCCAGAACCACGCACCGAGCTTGCGCCACATCTTGGTGATCTTGACGACATAGACGTTGAGGAGCTCGTTGATCGTCACGATGTGGCCCTCGTCGGTGAGATTTACGATGGGCCGATGGTCGTGCTGGGTGGCTTCCGCCAGGGCCTGAACGTGGTTCACGAGCGAGGTGTAGGCGACGGCAAGGGCGTCCTCGTAGCCCTCGTGGGCCAGGGTGCCCATCTCGACGATGGTCACGTCGACGTCCGGCCAGTTCATGCCATAGCGGTCGAAGAGACGCCCGCGCAGACCGTCGCAGAAGACCATCATCGCCTGGCCCATCTCCTCGGCCCGATCGCGGCGGCCGAGCCCGAGAGCGTCGTCATTGCGCATGGCCATGAGCGCCTGGGCCACGTCCTGGGCCCGTGGATGGGGCTTTCCCTCGTCGCGTGCACGCCGCGCCGCGGCCAGGATGCCCTGCGCGATCAGGTAGCGATCGGCGCGACTCATCTTGCGCATCTCGCCTTCCTCGCCCCCGGTGATCATCAGGGTGGCCGCGATGATCATCTCGCCCAAGACATCCCGTTTGCTGGGGTCGGCGCCTTCTTCATCGTCGTCATCCTTCACCTTCCGCGGTGGCTCCGCGTTCTCTGACGGAAGCGCCTCGAGCTCGGGCGACTCCATGGCGCGCGCGAGCGCCTTCTCTTCCTCTTGTTCGAAGAGCCGGGGGGCCATGACGAAGGGCGGCAGCGACAGGTCCGCGTCGGGGGTGAGCTCCACCCGGTGGACGTCGAGGCCGTGGGCGCGCAGATGGTCGCCCAGCAAGCCGAAGGAATTTCCCGCATCGACGATGAAGAGCCGCGGGCGGTAGATGGCCATCACCAGCATCGCGAGGTAGCAGAGGGTGGCCGACTTGCCGGCTCCCGTCGGACCGAGCGTGAGCAAGTGGGCGTTCTTGTTGCGATCGCGGGGGTTCAGCGGATCGAAGAGGAAGGGCTCGCCGCCGCGGTTCCACAGCCAGAAGCCCGGATGTCCGGTCCCGCGGGCACGCCCGTAGAGGGGGAGCAAGGCGGCGATCTGGGAGGCGAACATCAGCCGGCTGCGGCGGAGCTGCTTCCCGTCATAGGCAGGGTCGAAGCACATCGGCAGTGCGCGCAGAAAGACGTCGCAGCCCTGCAACTCGTCGGTGGGCCGGATCAGCTTGAGGCCCGACGTGTGCAGCACGGCGGTGAGATCGGCCACCTGGCGGCCTAGATGCTTCACGTCCTCGGCGCACACGAAGAGGACGAGGTACAAGGGGTAGAGCTTGTCGGCGCGCATGTGGTCGAGGACCTGCAGGGCCTCGTCATGGGTGTGGATCGCGTCGATCGTGTTGGCGCGCGAAGCGCTCATGATGCCCTCGACCCGTCGACGCATGGTGTCCTGCGGGTGTATCACCACGGTCGCGGAAAGCATGGTTCCGTCGGGGAGCCGCTCGAAGCGTGCGAAGTGCTTGCCGGCGTGCTCGCGTTCCGCAGTGAAATGACCGATCTCCGGCATTTTCGATACGGACTGGAGCGCAAGGGCGCGCACCGGACGACCGTCGAAGAACCACAGCCCGGCCTTGTGATCCGAGTGCGGCGGGGAGAGGAAGATGAGCTCCGCGAGGTCCAGCCCCTCCGCCGCCACATCCTCGGTGGGGTAGGTGCACAGGCGCAGCAACTCCCCGGCCGTGGCTGCGAAGTCCGGCTTGGGATTGAAGAAGGGCAGCAGCCACGCGTAGAAGTCCGCGGCGTTCATCGGCCGGGCCTTGACGCCCGTCTGGCCGAGACCGGCGATCAGGCCCCGAGCCGTCTGCTGGAGCTTCTCGACGGGGTCGAGGTCTTCCCGCGAGAAGTCGAAGCCCTCGGGAAAGCGGCGGTAGATCGCGCAGCGCACCCGCCGCAACTGGCCCCGCCAGCGATTACCCGATACGCCCTCATCGGTGAAGAGCCCTTCCGGTCGCGACACCTGGGCGAGGTGCTCGGCCATCTCGCCGAAGAAATGCCCGGTGAAGTCGCTCTCGAGGATGGCGCGGGCTCGCTCCGGGGCTTTCTCATGCACCGAGAGGATGTAGTCCCGAAGGCGCTCGATCTGCCACGAGAGATCCGTGTCGTCGTTGCAGAAGAACTGCACCACCCAGGGCGCCTCGTCGTACTCGGGCAGCGCCTGCAGCGCTGACTGGATCTCGATGCAGCGGGCCTGCAGGTACTGATTGGTGCTGGCCTCGGTGGCGATGGGCTCGAGCTCGAAGAGCAGAGCACGGGAGACGCCGTCCTCCAGGAGGAAGGTGTTCGTCTCCGGCTCGTAGTCCACCCAGGGCAGCTGATCGGTGATGCTGGGCGGACGCGCCGCGAAACGGCGCCGGTCGCGAATCCGGAACGGCTGGCGGGGCAGGACGGGCGCGCCGGACCGGGACGCATCGGCACCTGGCAGATCCTCGTGGCGCGGACCAAAGCCCAGCATGCGGGTGAAGCCGAACATGCGCCGTCTCCTCTTATTCGCCGCCCGCGGCGCGGACGGTTGTTTCGCTCCCGCCCGGTGCCGAAGGCACGGCGGGCGTCGCTGGACGGGGCGGGCCGTCACCTTCTCCAGGGAGCAGGTACTCCACCGATTCGTGCATGGGGAAGGCGGTCACGTACCCGGGCACCGGATACTTGCCGCGGGCGAGGTGCGGGAAGACGACCATGATGAGATCCGGGTTCTCGAGCCGCGCGAAGCGCCGCTCGATCTGCTGCAGAGCCGACTCGCGCACAGGCCCAGGGCGGATCTCCGCCGCCGGGCGCATGGGCAACGCCTCCCGTGCGCGGTTGCGGTCGGCCTCGCCGGTGCGATCCCGGTAGATCTGGTCCATGGTCGGCCCGTCCGCGGGCAGGGGAGACGAGCGCGGCCCGGCGCCGCTGCAGGCTGTGACAATCATGGCAATCAGGAGTGCCAGGACGATTCGGAAGGTCGGGTCAGTCGAGTCCATAGTAGGTGCCTCTGAGTTGGGAGAGCCGCGCGGAGCCGGTGTCCAGGCGCCCATAGTCGAGCCGGCGGGCTTCGGGGGATTTGTCGATCGGGATCTCGGCGTCGATGTGCACCACGACTTCCCCGCCGGCGGGAACGACCACGGCGTCGAAGGAGTTGGTCAGCCGCCGCATGATCCAGCTCGTCACCTCGTCGGTGGCGCCGCCGATCATCTGGCCCAGGATGTAGGTTCCCTTGTCGCCGGTGACGCGGCTCGTCGTCGTCCCGAACACGTTGCCCGTCTGGGTGGTCTGCGCAGCCGCGGCGGCCTGGCCCGCGATCGCCAGACTCCGCAGCCCGATCGCATCGGTAAGATGAGCCGGCGCGTTCGTGACAAATCGTCCCGGAATGCAGGGGTTCCCGTAGCGGTCGGAGATCCATCCGAGCTTGGGTGCCGCCGCGAGCGAGGGCATGTTCCCGCCTGAGCTATCGGTGGCGCCGAACAGGGGCGTGGTGCCGTTATTGCGTCGGCTCACGGTCTGGATGCTCCCGTCGTTGAACACGAAGGTGAGCGACTGGACGAGTCCCTCGGCGCAGGAAAGGGTCATGTCGCCGATGGCGATGCCGGAGACCACCACGCCCCTCAGGTTTCGCGGCAGGTAGTGACCGTTGGCAGCCAGGTTCTCCGGGCCCAGGAGCAGTTTGAACTGCATGGGATCGGTCACCTTCCCGTCCACTGGCACCCGGCCAACGATCGCCGTCATGTTGGCGACACCGGTGAGCGTCGCGTTCTCGGGGATGGTGTAGAAGGGGGTTGCGGCGGGGGCCGTCTTGCGTGCCTGGGAGGGAGCAGTGTGGGCGCGCCTGGCGGCCGCGGTGTCTGCCAGTGCCAGCTTGCGAACGACGCCCTCCTTACCATCGGCACCCTTGCCCATCTCGTACCCCAGTGGCAGCACGCGGGCCGGCATTGCAGCGACGGTCGTGGTCCCGCCGGCGTCGCCAGCTTTCGAGCCGCTGTCGAAACCGAAACCACGGGGGAGGTTGCCGGGGCCGAGCGCCGATTCGAGGAGTCCGCCCGCATCTGCCGTGGGTGCCTGGCTGCGGTTCAGGGACTCAATCTCGGCCGTCATCTCGGTCCGAAGCTCCTTGCGGAGTTGCTCACGGATCCGGTCCTCGGTGCGCTGCTTGCGCGTGTTCTCCTCGCGTAGGCGCTGGT
Source organism: Azoarcus sp. Soil_N_20 (assembly GCF_057656155.1). Classification (NCBI taxonomy): domain Bacteria; kingdom Pseudomonadati; phylum Pseudomonadota; class Betaproteobacteria; order Rhodocyclales; family Zoogloeaceae; genus Azoarcus; species Azoarcus sp. Soil_N_20. The sequence continues at coordinate 351,557 of NZ_JBDGKX010000004.1, forward strand.
TTTCGTCTACCAGCGCCGCTACGCGATCGTTGAGCTCGGTGTAGCCGGCTACGACGGTCTTGAGCGTCTCCTGGGGTGTATCGGCGTCGGCTCCTTTCTGGGTGGGCGGTAGGGGGACCTCCGTCATCGGCGCGCCCGGCGCGACGCCCGGATGCTCGCTCTGTTTGTAGAGGATGTAGCCCGTCACCGTCAGGGCAACGGCCGTGAGGACGGGTACCAGCTTGTTCTGGGTGACATGCATGATGAGTTCCTAGCGCCAGAGCGGAACGGCCGCGAAGGGGCGGTCCGAGACCAGGTACACGGCCGTGGTGTCAGCCTCGGAGCCGCGCGGCAACAGCCGCCAGTGCTGCGGGGTGGCGGCGATCCAGCGCCCGCGCAACTGCTCAAGGTCAAGCTCCAGGGGGCGGTCCGAACGGTTGGTGAAACGCACCGCCGTGACATGGAGTGGCCCGCTCGACCAGGCGCCCAGCGGGGCGGTCTCGATCTCGCCGCCGCGGTAAAGCCCGGACACCGCTTTGCGGTCTACGGGCTCCTGCTGCACGCCCGGCAGGACGGGCACCAGGCGGCTGGGGGCGTAGAGTGTCTGGGCCGCATAGCGGGTGAGCTCGATCATGTCGACGGTCGGCGCCTCCCGCGATCCGGTGGACGTTTCATCGTCCGCATCGCTGTCGCCTGGAAGATGCACCTGGAGCATGGGCGCCACCGCCACCCCGTCCGCCGCCTCGATGTCGAGCGGGATCTTGCTGGTGCCGTCGATCGCCTGCACATGCACGCGGGCTCGCGGGAATGGGGCGTTGGCGGTGAGATAGGCCGTGTCCTCAATGATCTGAACCTCGAGAAGCCCTTCGAGGCTGGGTGGCAGGTCCATCAAGGCCACGAACGGGAAGTGCACCAGACGCTCGGCGTCGGCGGCGAGCAGCACGTGAATCGGCAGGCGTTCGAAGAGCACGTGTTGCGTGCGTCCGTTGTCATGAGGGGCCTTGCGGACACGGGCAGTGGGTTTCGATGGCGCTTCCTCCGTACCGGGCTGCGGCGCGATACCTTGCTTCTCGGGCGCCGCGGCGCCTTCTTGAGCGGAAATGGGGGCAGGCGCCGGCGGCGGCGCCGCTTGCGGTGTGGTGCCCGCTTGCGGTTGCAGCATCCGCCCTTGCGGCAGCGCCCCCAGGCCCAAGGATTCCGCGCCTGCGCTCGAAGTGGCCGGCACGCCGGTGCTGGCAGGCGCGGTGAGCAGCACGGGCGTCGCGGGGCCTGGCGGCTGAACGATTTGCTGCGCCATGGCAGGTGCGCAGAGCGGCACACACGTGCCGGCGATCATGAGACGGGATGCGACAGACATTCGATCACTCCTCGGATTCGCCCGCCCTTGCGGCGGCAGGCTGCGGGGGCAGGGCGGGCGCTTGCGGCGCGGGCGCCAAGTCCGGCGGCTTGACGGTGCGGGGCAGGGAGGCCGCGGGCTGCGGCAGCGGAGCGGCCGGTGTTTCCAGGACCTGCGGGTCGATCCGCTCGGGATGGCGGCCTCCGAAGCAGTTGAGCGCAAGGCCCCAGGGGTTCTTCTCGCGGTCGACGTCGTAGCGCACGACGTGGAGGGGGTAGCGGACGAAGGCGTCTTTCACAGGCATGCCGCGGGACGTCTCGATGAGCTGCGCGTCAATGAGCACCGTCCAGCCGCCGTTGCCGTGGTTGGAGACGCGATTGGCGCTGTACCCGTAGCCGGGGATTTCCATCAGGGCGCGCGTGCGCTGGATGAGCTCGGCGTCGCCCGCCTTGATCCGCAAGTCCTGGAGGAGCTGCTCACGGCACGAGGGGGTGAGGTAGTGCTGCAGGGCGAAGATCTGCGCGCCATAGTCCTTCGAGCCGTCCTTGGCCCAGCGGTTGACCTGCTGCCAGATGTAGAACCCGAATCCATACACGTTGGGCTGCGGCACTTCGGGCACGTGACCCAGCCGCAGCGTGGTTCCGCGGGAGAGATCGGGCGGCACATGGGCGGTGACGTCGGTGGCGGTGGTGCGCCAACTGACCAGGGCGATCAGCAGCAGCACCATCAGCGCTGCGATGAACCACGCCTGGCGGCGGATCGTCGCGTCACGGTTGGCGAGGGCGGCGGTGAGTCCGGACATGGCCATTGTTCCTAGTCAGAGAAGCCGGCGCCGGCGGACCTTGCGGTCCGGCACGGGAGGAAGCGTACGGCCGATGTCCCATGCGCCCGAGTGCGCGACGAAGGGCGAGCGGATGAGGTGTATCGCCGCGAACCAGTGCAGTGCCAGGTGGATGTAGTAGTAGTCGGGCCGATTGCGCTTGACCGTGGCCATCTGTCCCGAGGCGAGCCACGCGGTGGCGAGCGGCCCGGTGACGATGACGAACACCGCCATCGGGAGGCTCCGAAAGGCGAAGCCCAGGACGCCGCTGACGGGAAACCAGAGGAGAAAGGCCAGGCCGATGACCCACACTGACTCGGTGGACGAGAGGCCCCGAATGATGGCGGGTTCGGCGTTAACGCGATCGGGCAACGGCACGCCATGCGCGCCGAAGCTTGCGTCATGCTGGGGCAGCGGACTGGACGGTTCCACGGTGGGGGCCTAGGTGATGATGACGGCCGCTTCGTTGAGCAGGTACATGACAAGAACGAGGATCACGACGCCGAGGACGGCGAACATGCCCAGGTCACCCAGTTCCGCTCGTCCTGTCCGGAAACTGTTGAACATGGCGAGCAGGCCGCCCCCGACATTGAGGAATGCGATCACGGCGATGATCAGGCCCAGTGCGAGGAGGCCGAGCTTGAAGTACTGCTTGAGAATCTCGATGTAGTCGCCGGACGCGGCCCCGTTGGCCGCCACCGCGGTGGGGAGGTCGGCGAGGGCGGGATCGGCCGTCAGGGCGAAGGCGAACATGCCGGCTGTGACGGCCGAAGCGCGGGCGAGGAGCCGGTGAGTCGGCTTCGCGGGCGCTGCGAAGTGGTGTATGGGCCGTGCCGCCGGGACGGCGTTTGCCTGGGAGGAGAAAGGGTTCATCGTGTCGTACTCCGGAGGTTGATGCGCCGCGGCTGAAAATCGCCGGCAGACCCGCGGCCCGCCTGCCGGTCTGGCCGTCGATCTAGGTGAGGAGGTAGATCAGCAGCAAGACCATGATCAGGACCCGCAGCTTGTAAAAGGTCATCTGGGTCAGCCGCCTGGGGTTGTCGATCGCCTCCATGCCGAGGCGTCGCACCATGTCGGCTGCCCACAGGACGACGACCGCTCCCACGAGCAGCGCCAGGACATCAGCGATATCGCCGGCCGGCAAGCCCGCGGCCTGCGCGAAGGCGGTCACCTGTTCGGAGGACATGGCCATGACGGAATCAGCGGCGGTAGTCGCCCTTCAGCGGCTCGACTGGGCGAGGCTGACGGGGCGCGCTGAGGTGGTCGGCGATGCCGGCGCGGATCATCTCCAGATCGCGGGCGAGGTCCTGGTACTGAAAATGGATCCGGGCGCGCGTTGGCGCGTCGGCCCGGGCGGCGCGGACCTCACGGGTGAGGAGGGCCAGTTCGTGTTCGAGGCGGGCGAGGTTCTCACGCTCGCGATCCTCGTCGGCGTAGGCGACGGAGAACGGTGCGATGGCGGCGATGGCGATGGCGAGGGCGAACGGCAGACGTCGGAAGGATGGGCGCATGATGACTCCTTCAGAGGTACTTCTTGAAGGTGGAGGCCGTGGTCGAGACCGACGCTGCGGCCAGGAGCGCGAAGACGAGGACGAGGTAGGCCGGGTTGAAGCCCCCGAAGGGCCAGGCCAGATAGGCGGTGAAACCGGCGGTCAGGAACCACCAAGTGAAGCGTTTCGCGTGGTGGTAGACATAGGAGGATTCCCGGCCGCCCGACCATTTGCGCAGGTCGCGCCGCACCAGCCCATCGATGAGGCCGATGCAGACCGCCATGACGAATGCGGGCAGCGCATAGAAGGCAACGGCAAGGCGGATCGCCGTGTCCCGGGCCACGTGGAGCGAGATCTCCATCCAGCGCCCGCCTTCCTTGATCGTCCGTACCGCGATGCGCGCGTGGCGGTTGGTCGCGCCGTCCGGCCCCACGGCCTGTGCGCGTGCGATGAAGGCAGGAGCGCCCAGCCACGCGTAGGGGCGCGTCATGCGCTCGGCGAGACCGGCGGCGAAACCGACCGTGTCCTCGACCATCAGCGAACGCGGGAAGCCGCGGATATACCCGAGATCCTCGTCGACCGCGGCCCGTGCGCGATCGAGGCCGCGATCCTTCCAGAAGGTGTAGTCCCCGAGGATCATCAGCGCCGTCCCGAAGACCCAGGAGCTGAAGGTGGCGAACACCAGTCCGAGCACGAGCCCCGCGAGCGCTCCGAGCGGGCCGCGTGAGCGCGCGGCGCCGGGGGCGGCGGGGGCCGGGGGCGGCGGACTCCGGGTGGCCGGGTTTGCCGCGGCGATCATGTGGCCTCCGCTCCCGGCGCGTCGGCAGGCTTGTCATCTAAGCCGAGCGGCGTGACGAGTCCGACCGGCATGTCCTGCATCCAGTCCGTCTGGGCTGCCCAGTGCTCGGACGTCCTGTACTTGGCACGTATCTGCACCGCGATCTCCTGCAGCGACGCGGGGATGAAGCGGTCATTGGCGGGATCGGGGAGCGGGAAGCGAAGCTTGAAGAGGCGGTTGCCTTCCAGGAGCGCGAAGGCCTGGCCCTGGGGCAGCGCCATGATGTCGGCGTGTGACACCATCGGCTCGCGTAGGGTGGTGAGACGGTCCTCGTTCCGGGAGGTGAAATCGGTCTCGGTGGAGCCGTCCGTGTCGCTGACCCCGGTCACCACCATCAGGTGCTGGACGTCGACGGCGGGCAGTTGATTGCAGAAGAATTCGGCGGTGCCGGGGTCCTTGACCCGCAGCATGATCAGGTTGTTGAAGTTGCCCAGCACCTGGCGCGCCTTGGCGGCGTCGCCGAGGCGGGCTTCGATGTCCGGGATGGTCTGCGTGTAGGCGGTGATGCTGAAGCCGGAGCCGCCCAGCTTGTTCACCATCGGCACGAACTCGGGGCCGGCAATCTCGTTCACCTCGTCGAAGTGGCAGGCCACCTCCGGCAGGACGATCCTGCCCGTCGGGTGATGCGGATCGAGGCCGGTCTTGTAGAGCTTGCCCCCGACGCTGACCAGATCGGCGAGCATGGAATTGCCGACGGCTGCTGCGACCGTGGCATCGGAGAGGGCGTCGAGACCCACGTACACGATGCCGTCCTGGCGAATCACCTGCATCCAGTCGAAGATCGGCCGGGTATCGGTCGGATCGAAGTAGTCGGGGGAAATGAGCTTTCCGACGGGGCCGGTGGTGAGCTTCTCGAGGAACGGCCCCAGGGAGGCGACGATCTTCTCGAAGAAGCTCCGCTCGTAGCGCACCGCGGTGGCCAGCCCCTGCAGGACCGCGTCGGGGAGTTGCAGGTCCTTCAGTACATGCACCAGGGCGACCAGGCGCTCGCTGCGGTCTTGAAGCGCGCGCGGCACACTGAGCTGCCGCTTCTCGATACGGGTCTGGACCTGCTCGACCAGCACTTCCCAGTTCCCGGGGCCCTGGGTCTGGAGCGTGTGGGTGGCGTAGCGCAGGAAGAGCGGCTCGATGTCGGTGATATCGCGCAGCAGCAGGTCGTAGGTCGGGACCTGTCCCAGGGCGACCTGCGCCTGGGCGACGAGATTCGTGAAACGCCAGGCGAACTCCTTGAACGCGGCGGAGTTTCCGCTGGACGGGAGCGGATTGGTGGTGCGGTTCGCCACCTCGGTGATGCGGGCGAAATTGCCGATGCCGTTGTAGCGGGCGGAGATGTCCGGGTAGCCGAGGTGGAACAGATAGAGCTGGTCAAGGCGGCCGGCCCGCGCCGCCTCGGCATGGACACGCAGCATGAGATCTGCGTCGCCCTTCGGGTCGATGACGATCACGACCTTGCCGTCGCGGATGTCCTGGGTGGCCAGGAGTTCCATGCCGCGCGTCTTGCCGACGCGGGTCGTACCGAGTACGAGCAGGTGGCCGGGGCGATGCTTCTGCCCGAGCGTGACGGGGACCTCTTTCGGCTCAACGCCGTGCAGGATCGGCGTGCCGCCAAGGTCCGGCGGCTCCGACAGCGGGTTCCACCAACGCGGCAGCATGAGCCCTGCCGCGAGGGGCTTGAGCGGCGTGGCGCCAAGGGCCCGGAGTGCCGCCCGTGTCGTGCGGATGAATCTGCCCTCCACCAGATACGCCTGGGCCTGGGGACGCGTCGCATCCATGCGCCGTTGCGTATGCTGCTGTCCCCAGGCGAAGCCCTCGCCCAGGTAGAGCTTGCCGGGGATGCGGGGAAGCCGGTGGGGCGCCACGGCAGTGATCTTGTAGCGCGTGAGCCCGTACTGATAACGCCAGACACGCCAGGCCTGATTCCCGCGAAAGCCGGCGAAACCGAAGGCGAGGGAGGCGGTTGCAAGGCCCAGTTCGGCCGGCATCATCAGCGCCCAGGGCGCCGCCACAGCGACCAAGCCGCATCCCGCCGAGGCCGCGGCGCTCCAGATCTCGATCGGCGGTCGGAGCCAGGCCTCGATCGCGCCGCGGCTCATGTGCTCGCCCTCAAAAAAACAGGCACAACCGTGGCCGGGGGGGTGGGCAGGGAGGAGGCCCGGTGGGAGAGTGACCACGGTTGTGCCGAAACCGCCATTGCGGCGGGGCGAGGGGAGTCGTAGGCGCTACCGTGACGCGCCGCGGTGAGCACGACGAGCGCGAAGGGCGTCGGAGCGGAGAAAGGCGCGCGTTCAGGCATGGCGGATCCTTCCGATGTGGCGAAACACCGACCGGGCGTAGCGGTCCGCCCGCTCGGCATTACCGGGGCTGTGATAGGCGCCGATGGCGTTGAACCAGTTCGGTGTGGCTGCGCGGCACTCCAGGAGGATGAAGCCGGCCACCCTCAGGTTGTGCCAGGGCTCCAGCGCAAGCGCGGGTGTACGGAGCTTGTCGGCGTGATAGCGCCAGTTGACCTGCATGGTTCCGCAGTCCACGTTGCGCACGCCCTGCGCCAGGACTCCCTCCAGGTCGGCAACCGCCGCTCCGTAGGCCTCGTAGCGACGTGGGACGGCGCGCACATTGAGGGTCCAGGGCCAGGGCAACGCGACCGTTCCCCAGCGCATGACCGACTCCTGGATGGCGACGCCATAAAGGATCGCCGGGGGAATCGCGAGCGATTCGGCGACGTGGCGATAGGCCGGCGGGATTGGCGGATAGGCGAGCGGTGTCTTGCGCGCCTGCGCGCGGGTGTGGGCGAGCGAGGGCATGGCGAGCAGAACCAACGACGCGGCGGCCTGCCCCACGAAGGCGCGGCGGGCGGCATCGGGGATCATTGCGCCGAACCCCCGGGCGAAAAGAACCAGTTGGGCAGCGTTTTCCCCGTGCCTGCGGGGCGGACGAAAGAAAAGTCGACCACCTTCCCGCTTGGGTAGAGCCGGCGCATGGCGCTATCCCCGGCGCGCTGCCATGCCAGCACCCGTTCGGTGTCCTCGTGCAGGAGCTTCGCGAACAACTCGGCGTAGCGGTCGCGTTCGGCGTCGGATCGCGCGTGGACCCCGAGCACCTCGACCGGACTGATGCGCGGGTCGCTGAAGGCGCCGCGCGGGCCGCGCATCAGATGCCGGGCGCGGTGCAACTCGTCGAGGCTGATCCCCCAGTACCTGGCCTCCAGGACATCGGTTCGTGACACCTCAGTCTGGGTGCGTTCGGATCGGCCGGCGTCCGTGGCGCCGCGTCCGACGGTGTCGATTCGGGTCTCCCCCGTTTCCACGGCGCCGACGTTTGTCAGCGCGATCAGCAGGGCGAGGGCGGGAAGAGCTTTTCTCACGACATGCCCTCAGTCCCGCACGCCGACGGCGGTGACCGTGCCGTTCGGGAGGCGCAGGTGAACCTGACGCGCCTGTGCGTCGATCCGCTGGATCTTTGCCACACCGATGGTGTCGCCCTCACGGTAGAAGGCGAGATCGTCTTTGGCGTCGCGGATCGCAACGGAAGGCTGACCCCCCCAGATGTCGACCGAGACCACTGCGGGCATCCTGGTTTTCGTGGCGACGCCGGTTCTGGGCGCAGCCTCGCGGCGCGCCGGGACGGCGGCGGGTTTGCGCGGCTGGGTCAGGGCATCGAGGCGGGCGCGAAGCTCGTCGTTCACCTGGTGGAGCGCGACAAGGCGGTGGTTGATCTCCGAGAACTGTCCGTCGATCGACTCCACGGTACGAGACAATGCATCGACCCGCTCGGCGAGGCCGTCCAGGCGAGGTGAGCCGATTGGATCGGCGGGGGGCAGCGCGTCGAGTCCCCGAGTGGCCGGCATTTGCTGTCCGGCCGCTTCGATCGACGGGGCCTCCGGCAGCGGCGCGGGCACCGCCGGTTGCTCGGACGCAACGAGCAGGAAGGCGCCGCCGGCGAGAACCAGGGCCGCGATGAGGGTCAGGATGAGAGCACGTCTGTCGCGGGCGATCGTCGCGAGTCGTGATGCGATGCGCGCCGTCGATTCGCTCGCGGCCGGTGCCAGCGGGACGCTCACTTCAGCGACTCCAGCGTCGCGCTCTGCGGTACGAGCGGCGGCCGAACCGCGACGACCCGCCCGGCGTTGCCGCCTTCATCAATCAGACCAATGGACAGCGTACGATCGACCGGGGATATCTGTACGCGATAGGGCGCGCCGACCAGGACCTCGAGAATCGCCTTGGCGGGATAGGGGCCGAGATCGCGGTGGGACTCCGGCAGGGGCATGTCGAGGAGCGCACTTGCTGCCAAATCCGTCGATTCGAGCCGAAAGCCCGTGCGAAGAAGCAGGAAGGCCACCGCATCGCGCACGGTGTGCACGTGCTCGCGGGGGAAATGGACGGTAGCGACAACCGCCATTGGATCTGCCACGGCCGGGTCCGGCATCGCCGACGCAGTCGTGTAACGCGCGAGGCGGACAGGGTCCGGGTCTGTGGCCCACGCCGTGGTGGCAAGCAGCAGAAGAGTGATTATGGCAACACGATCCATCGAGCTGCTCCGTGATTGAAAAAGGCATCCCCGCCGGTGAGGCGCCGTCGGGGATGCAGGCTGCGTTCAGCGGCCAGTCACGGCGCAAAGTGTGGCGAGTGCCCCCGGATGACGCATTCGTTTAGTCGAGAAAGGTTTTTCGACTTTATGCTTGTGCGGATGGCGAAAAAAAGGTAATCACTGAAACGGTGCCAAAAAGGCGGCGGCCCGGTGGCGGTCCGCTGTAACGGGCTACCGGCCCAATCCGAAAGGGCGCCCAGCCCATGAATCCGGGCTTTGGCGAAGGATTAACGGGCATGGGATGCCTGCGGCAAATGCCAACGGGTTAGGGGCGCGGTAGCGTGCCGGGGCACGCTACCGCAAAGGCAAAAAATGGACGGTCACGCTCCAGGCGGAGTGTCAAGCGTAAAGTCTCGGAATCTTTCGCGACTTTTGGGATGACGAAAAGGAAGGTCTGTCGCACCCTATTCGATTGGCCGCTGCAAGGCGCACGGATCGCTTAGGCCGGCATCTGACGAAAATAGTGTGCGGCGAGTGCATGGCCGGGCGCGAAGGCATACAACAAGGCAACGGACAGCATTCTGGAGATGGAACGCTGATGAACGAAATGCCGCCACCACCGATCCCGCCGCATCAGGCGGACGCCCGAACCCGGGCGGTCATCACCATCGGGCATTTCCTCGAGGGCCTCGGCGAGCGCGGCTGGCGGAGCATTCTGCTGCGCTGGCTCGGGCAGTACGATGGACTCGAGGCCTACCTCTACCCGGAGGACGATCCTGTTCTCGCCGTGCGCGACCTTCTCGCCGGCTATGTGGATCGCCTCGAGCCGGCGGACCCGGCGCGGTTGGCCGCCGACCTGTCGGGGCTGTCGTTCTGCCGCTTCCGCGCACAGCGCGGAGGCGAGAAGTGGGAGCCCCTCGTTGAACCTTTCACCGCCTTTTGCCGGGGCGCGACTGTCGAGGTCTGGGAGTCCGAGCGCCCCCACCCACGGCGGGAAGTGCTCCAGAACTGGCTGCTGACCCAGTTCTGTGCGGCACAGGTGCATGAGCGCCGGGGTTGACCCATGGCCGCGCTGGCCGCCGGATTCTTTCTCGTTGCGGCAGTGTTGGCCGTCTGGCTGATCTGGGCCAGCCGTCATGGCGTCACCCACCTCCGCGCTGCGGGGCCGGCCGCATCGGCCGGTGACGTGCGTGTGGTGGCGGCCAGCCGGCCGGGATGGCTCCAGGTCCTTGATGCCTCCACACTGATCCAGGTCTGCAATCTCGCCGGTGCGCTGCAACAGATCCACCGCGAATCGAAGCTGAGCCAGGCCGTCTGGGAGCGGGATTTCGCGCCCGCAATCGGGCAGACCTTGCGGTTCGTGCAGCTCCTGCCGGCGAGCGAGGCGCATCACCACGCCCATGTCGGCGGACTCGCGGCCCACACCGTGGAGGTGGTGCATGCCGCGATCACGATCCGCAATGGCTATCTGCTCCCGCGAGGGGGCGCTGCCGAAGTGGTCGACCGGCAGCGGGACCACTGGACCTACGCGGTCATCTTCGCCGCGCTGCTCCACGACATCGGCAAGCCGATGACCGATCTGCGGGTCGCACTCGCGGAACGCGCGGACGGACCGTTGCGCCCGTGGTTGCCGATGGCGGGGGACATGGTGGACGCTGGCGCAGCCGAGTACGAAGTCCGCTTCGCGCCGAAGGCGGAGCGCGACTATGGGGCGCACCGCCGTCTGCCGCTGGTCCTGGCGCCGCGCATCGTGCCTGCCACGGCGCTCGCCTTCCTGGCGCGTGAGCCCTCGGTCATGCTCGAGCTGCAGGCGGTGTGGTCGGGCGATGACGCAACGAGTGTGCTGACCGAGATCGTGCGCCAGGCCGATCGGCGCTCGGCAGCCAGCAATCTGCAGCAGGGTCCGCGTGGCCAATTCGGGGCTGCGACAACCGTCCCGCTGATCGAGCAGCTGATGGCCGCGATGCGACGGCTGCTGCGCCAAGGGGGATTGCCACTCAATCGGGATGGTGCCGCAGGCTGGGTCGTCGATGGCGCAATCTGGTTCGTGGCCAAACGCCTGGCGGACGCGGTTCGCGAGGAGATCGCGCGCGGGGAGCCCAGCGGCGGCGAGAGCCTCCCGGGCGCGAGCAAGAACGACCGCCTGTTCGACACCTGGCAGGACTATGGCGTGCTCGAGCGCAATCCGGACACCGGGCAGGCCGTTTGGTACGTGGAGGTGCACGGCGCCGACTACGCGCACGAGCTCGCCATGCTCCGGTTTCCGCTCGACAAGCTCTTCGACCGTGCGGACGCGTACCCGGCTGCGTTCGAGGGAACGCTGGTCGTGAAACCGCCGCGCAACGCGCGCGACCGGCGGGAGGCAGGTGAGGGCATGGAAGCCGGGCAGGGGGAGACCTTTGCGCACGATATCGAGGAAGCGCAGCAGCGACCCGGCAGGAAAAGCCAACGTCTCGATATTCCCGCGCCGCGGCCGGCGCACGCCGCTTCCAGACCGGCAGGAACGGCGGATGCACAGGCGCCGCAACGGCGCCCGGCAGCACCGGATCCCGACCCGACGGCGGATGATGACGAGGACGGCTTCCTCGCGGATGACGACTCGGTCGCGGCACAGGACGACCCGAAGCCGAAGTCGCGCTCCCCGATACCCTCGCCGATGACCGGCCCCGTTACGCCATTCGTGCGTGAGCCAACACGATCCGCGCATGCCGGGCGGCTGAGTGAGTCGGACAACCAGCGCCCAGTACCGAGCGATGCCGCACTGCGCTTCATGACGTGGCTGCAACAGGGCCTCGCCGACGGCTCTATTCCATACAACGAGGCAGGCGCACCCGTGCACTTCGTGCCCGGAGGGATGGCGCTGGTCTCGCCGCGAACATTCCGCGACTTCGCGGCACTGTATGGCGATGACTGCACCGGCCCGCCGGGCGCGCCAAGCGGGGACAAGCTGGGAACCGGTATCCAGCGGCAGGTCATCAAGGCGAAGTGGCACATCGTCGGCTCGGGCAATGCCAACGTGCTCCACTACACGGTGCTCGGGCGGGGCGGGAAACCGGCTGGAAAACTGGCCGCGGTGGTCATCAAGCATCCCGAACGCTGGATCAATCCGGTTCCGCCCGTGAATCCGAACGTTGTGCCGTTCGCCGAGAAGTTGCCGCCGGGAGCGAAATAGCACCATCACGTCGGGTAATTGCATTTGCCATGTCAGACGCTTGACATGCCGGGATGCATGACCAATCCTATTCACTGATAGGCAAATTCCATGTGGGACACCGCTCGTCGCAACGCGAGCGCGTGCCGACGCTCACCCCGCCGGCAACTGCTTTTCCCATTAGCTCTCCGTCCCTTTGCGATTCGCCCCCTTCTGTCTTTTTTCGAGGAGGGTTCGATGATCGTCTACAGCGTCGTTTCGACCAAAGGCGGTGTCGGCAAGACCACCCTGAACGCCAATCTCGGCGCGCTCCTGGCAGACCTCGGCATGCGGGTGCTGCTGATCGATGCCGATGTGCAGCCCAGTCTCAGCCGGTATTTCCCGATCGGCCGATTGGCGCCGCATGGGCTCACCCAGATGATCAAGCAGGGCGCGCTCACCGAGGACTGCGTCTCGACGATCGATCTTGGGCTCGCGCCCGTTGCGCCGCGGGGAAAGCCGCGGCTCAATCCCTGCGGATGCCTCGATCTTGTCGTCTCGGATGCGCCCGAGGGCACCCTTCAGGACTGGCTTGCGCCGCGCATGGACAGCGCCCTGCGGATCAAGCTCGCGCTCCGCAACCCTCTCATCGCCGAGCATTACGACGTCGTGATGATCGACACCCAGGGCGCAGTGGGTCACCTCCAGGATGCTGCCGTTCTGGCCGCCGACAGGCTGCTGTCCCCGATCTCGCCCGACATTCTGTCGGCGCGGGAATTTCTCGACGGTACGCAGAAGCTGCTCGACCGCGTCGAGACCGCGAGTGCATTCGGATTTTCCGTCCCGGCCATGCAGGCCATGATCTATCGCCAGGAGAACACCCGGGATGCACGCGAGATCGCGAAAGCCATTCGCGACGAATATCGGAGGCTGAAGTGCCGCGTGAGTGTGCTCGACACCGTCGTCCCGCACGCGGTGGCCTACAAGAACGCCGCGACCGCGCAGCTTCCCGTTCACTGGATCGATCCCACGCGGGCGCGGGAAACGATGCATACCCTCCTGTGGGAGCTGATCCCCAGTCTGGCCGGGAACCACGCGGGTGGTCCCGCGGCCGATTCGCGTACCGAGGTGGGTGATGACATCCAAGACGCGACTGCCTGAAACCATCTCCATCAAGGACCTGGCCCAGCAAATGGAAAAGCAAGGAAGGCTCCGGGCGCCCAGTCCCGGATGGTCGAGCGCCGCCGAGCGCCGGGCGCTCCTCACCGCCCACAGTCTCACCGTGAAGGGCCCTGAGAACGCCGCGGCTGACCTCAAGGCCGGTCAGGATGCCGAGGGCTGGATGATGCTCAGATGCACCGACGTCGATTGCTACGACCGCAACCCGCGCTTGCGGACCAATCCCCTGTACGCGGACATCCGGGCCTCCATCAAGTCCCGCGGCGGTCTTCATGATGCGATCGCCGTGACCCGGCGTCCCGGTGCTGGGCGGTACATGTGCTATGCCGGCGCCAACACCCGGCTGCAGGTCGTGCAAGAACTCTGGCGTGAGACCCATGACGCTCAGTACGAATGGGTGCGCGCCGTCTTCCGGCCCTGGGTGAGCGAGAGCGACGTCCTTGCTGCGCATCTCACCGAAAACCAGACCCATGGCGAGACGACCTTCTGGGAGAAGGCCCGGGGCGCGGCCGACCTGAAGGCCCTGCTGGAATTGGAACTGGGGGCGCCGCTGAGCTTGCGTGCCTTCTCCGAGCGCGCGGGGAAGTACGGCTTGAAGCTTCACACGGTGACCGCGGTGAACTACCTCTTCGCCGTCGAGCGGCTGGCGGCTTTCGGTGCTCACCTCACCAATGAGAGCACGGGCGCGATCCGCGGCCGCTTCGGTCACCTCGAGAAACTCGCCGAAGCCCTCAACCTGGATCCCTTTGTCCGCCAGACTGAGTTCCAGGAACTCGTGTCCGATGCCGGCGCCGCGATCAATGCCGTGCGTGAGCAGGACAATCCGCCGCGGCTCACCGTGATGGAGGTAGAACGCGTCCTGGCGCAGATGAACGCTCAGTTCGCCCGCCAGGCCAACTGCCCGGTTTCGGCCGTGGAGCAAACGCTGCGCGCCGTGATGGGGGCGACCAGACCGCTCTCTGCGGCCGAGATTCGTGTGCGGCTCTCCGGCGGTGCGCCAATTGAGCATTCCGTCGAAGTTCGGGCGACGGGCGACGGCGATTCCGGCCTCAATGGTGTCTCCGTGCAGCAATCGCCACCGTCGCAGCCCAAGCGTGCAAGCCGGTCAGGCGCCACCAGCAGCGGCCCCGCGGATCACATCAACTTTGCCGATGCGGTCGACGGCTTTTCGGCGCAGTTCCGGATTTCGTCGCTGGTGCGCAGAGATGATGAGACGCAGCGGTTTCGGGTCGAGCCGCTGTCGGATGGCGATCTCACGACGGACGGGGAGGAGGGGCGCGCGCGGCATGCAGCGCATCAACTCCTGCTCCGCCTGTCGGACGACGCAGGGGGACGCGAGACCGACGCCCAGCACATCGTGTCCCTCCTGCTGCAGCCTGCCTACTGGTCCTTGATGCGAACGCTGATGGACGCGTATCACCGTCGCGGTGTGGCGGACAGAAGCGCGGAGTAATGGCCGTGGGCGCCGAGACTCAATGCAAGCGGGGTGCTTGCGCATGATCCCGATCAGGAGCGAACAGTTGCGGGTAGCCGTGTTGTCCCACCTGATCCATCTGCTGGAGGCGGGTGAGGTGGAGACGCTGCTCGAAGCCGGTCTGAGTCCCGACATCCTCGACACCCTTCGCGCCGCCTCGGTCAGAGACCTGCATGCCATCGCCGGCATGCCCCAGTTCGATGTCTCCGTGCACTTCGACCCCGTGATGCTTGAGGCGGCCTACCGGCGGCACGAGGCCATGACCGAAGCCCGCGAACTGCTCGAATATCACGTCAGGCACGGGGCGCACCCGCAGTTGCTGGTGCATCTCTTCAGAATGACCATGGAGCAGGTCCGCGAGCACCGCGCCTTGCTGTGCCCGGGCCCGCTCCCGCGCGGGCGTCCCTCGCTTCCACGGGCCGAGGTTCGCGAAGCCGTCCAGCGGGCATGGCCTCAGATACGCAGCAGCTATCCACCTAAGCAGCAGTATGTCGAGCTGCATCGCGCCTTTCCCTCGATGTCGATCGCGACGCTTTGGTATGTCGTCCACGAGTTCGACGACTGCGAGGCGGGCTGAAATGGCCGACGCTCCCACACCGCGCGCTCGCCATGCGGACCACGCTGAACGCGGACGCGGCTGGGTGCAGTCGCGCGAGAGAACTTGCCGTCTCGCTGGGTTCAATCGACCCAGCGGAAATGCCATTGTCGCTGGGTTCGATCGACCCAGGCGACGATCCACTGTCCGGTGGAGTCATCCGGTCCATCCGCCATGACCTCACTTGCCTCCGAGCAACAGCTCACGCTCGATCTCCTCGTCCGGCTGGGCGGCGACTATCCCGCTACCGCCATGCTGCTCGCCCTGCTCTGGCGGTCCGCAGATCGAATGCCGGTGCAAGTTTCTAGTCGCAGCCTGGCCGCCTGCACCGGCCTGGGCTACCAAGTGGTGCAGCGTGCGCTGCAGCGTCTTGAGCGGCGTTCCCTCGTCATCGCCAGAAAGATCCCGCGTGCCACTGCCGCCTATCAGGTCAATGTGCCGGTGCTGCGCCAGCTGTTGGGCCGTCCGCTCCCGGACGCTGCCTTTGTCCCCGGCTTCACGCCGATTCCCGCGCTCGCCCGCTTCCGCGACGTGACGGAAGCGGCCCCGCCAACCCCCTTTACATGAAGGAATGCCTCATGGCCTCTCCCGACCCCTCCACCCCGGCCCCGCCGCCTTCTCGCCATCTACCGGCCGATCATCCCGGCCTCAGCGATCCGATCCTCCCGGGCGGCAGTCCCATTCCCTTCGAGACCGAGGAGCGCTCGCCGTTCGACGACCGCTACAGCCTTTCAAAGGAGCGGGAGAAGCTCATCGAGCTTATCGAATCGGAAGACCCCGATCCCACCGATCCGCGGTGGCCGCGCTACGAGCTCTACCTGCAGCGGAGCGACTGCCTCAAGCAGATGGAGGCGGACTACCGCGTGACCGAGGGTGCCGATGCGACCGTCGAGGCGGGCGTGGCAACGCAGCTGCGCGACCTCGGCGCGCTGGTCGATGATGGCGTCGATACGATGACGCTCCACACCAAGGAAGGCTTCCGGATGTTCATGGGACGTCGGCGCGACCCAGCGGGTCAGTACAACGCCATCCCGGGCGGGAAGCGGGTCGCGTCCAGCCTCAAAGCGTTGTGGACGCTGAGCCGCAACAACAACCCCTACGCAGACTGGGCACTCCTGCGGGCCGACCACCGGATTCCCGAGCTACGGCGTGGCCTGGACCAGCAAGCACAGACATTCGACGCCGAGATCCGGAAGCGGGCCGACAAGGGTCTGGGCTTTGCGATCCTCAAATCGCGCGAGCCCAAAGTGCTCGAGCTCGGTTTCCGAAGTCCTTACGGCTACGCCATCGCCGAGCTGATCGTGGAGTTCGACTACTACGTGCGCGTCGTCAAGACGCTCGGACGCAAGGCCATGTTCTCCGACAAGCAGGTGCACGACGCGATCCGGCAATTCACCCGGCCGATGCGTGCGGCTTTCGAGGAGTTCATCCGGTTCGAGACATGGCTCAGCAAGCCCGAACTGCTGCCGCTCAGCCGAACCGACTTCCTGCCGGGTGCCGACGCCGCCGCCCAACGGCGCGTCGCCGCGGTCACTGGCATCTTCGGCCCTGTGCCAGCCGCCATCTACGCAGGCCACCAGGGCTCGCGTCACTCCCAGCGCCGTGTGTCGATCTCCGACACCGAGAAGGCCATGCTCGAGCGCATTGCCGCGGAGCTTGCCGGCATCCACCAGGAGCGTGGCGCAGCCGTCGATGAGCCAACTGACGATGGCCTGGTGGACTGATCGCGCAGGCCCGCCGATGGCGCAATCCAATCCGCCGAGGCGTGCCGCAACATCCCCTGTATCAGGTCAACCGGAGTGTGGCGCAAAGGGCCTTACGGGTAGGGGCGAAGCCCCGGCTGACGTGCGACAGGCGGCTGCGCGTGTCGACAAGATTCATCGGGCCCAGGCAGACCTGTCCCGGCAGACGCGGCAAGTGCGAGGACGCACCTTCTACCTGTCGATCCATCGGCGCAAGGGAACCGGCCAGCTGCATCTGCGCTGGCGTTCCGGCGGCGCCGGTCCCCATGCTGGCCACATTCCGTGGGTCGAGATCGAGCTCCATTTCGCCCGCCTTCCAGGGGTTCTCCGGGAGTGGTACGAGCAGACACATCGGTGTGCGCTCGAACTCAATCGCCGTGAGATCGAGGCCCGACTGGCGCTGCGGCATGCCCAGGAACGTGGGCGGTAGGGCTTTACACGGTGGGAGCGCCGGCGTCCGCTTCCAGCGTGTTTCAACGCGACGCCAAGGAGAGAAACATGCCCAACGTTTTCAAGGGGAAAGGCAATCTCGGCGATGCCCCCACCCTCAAGCACATCCCCGTCAACGGTGTCGATGAGGTGGTGGCCGAGATGCGTGTGTTCTTCGACGACTACGCCTACGACGAGGCCAACGACGAGTATCAGCAGGTCGGCGGATTCTGGATGCGCGTTTCGTTCTGGGGCCAGCGCGGCGAGGACGCCGCCCGTCTGCTGAGGAAGGGTGCCCGCGTTCAGGTTGAAGGGACGCTCAAGCAGTTCATGTATCTGCCCGAGGGGGCGCTGGAGAAGGTGCCGGGCTTCCAGGTCACGGCCGACGACATTACGTTGTGCCTGGGGCGAGTGTCCCGTGTCGAGTACAAGCCCAAGCGCGAGGTGGCGGGGGTTGCGAGCGAAGCACATCAAGATGCTTGAGCGCTGAACGAATTGGCCAGTCACAGCCAGGGCGAAAAGGACGGGGAAGATCAGCAGCGCAGCGGTGCGGCGTACGATACGGTCGGCGATCATCGTCGCAACGACTGCTGCCCGGTAGCACGGTGAGGCCGCGGTGACTTACCGTCCAACTTTACCCGACCTGCGCCCGTCGGCTAGGATGCGCGGCCTTTCGTGAGTACGGCAATGGTAATAGATGGAAGCAGCTCCTGCGACAACGATTGGTCCGTGGGACTGGGTAGGCTCTGAAGGGGAGAGCCGCTCCGCGCGCACCGTCCAACGGGCTGACACTGGGCGCAGCCGAGAATCGGCGGGATATCGAAAACCGCATTGGCGATTGTTGCTTACTGCCTTTGTCGGACTGGTGCTTGCGACGAGCGGCACACCGGCAACGGCCCGCTTCCGAGATTGCCCTCACGCTTTCCCGACAACGCCCCCGGTTATATCGCTCGGCGCGTCGTGGAAACTGCGCGAACTCTGCTACGACGCGTTCGCGGTACTACATTCGGGCAAGACACGGACACCAGTCTTTGTGGTCGAGCGGCTGACCCGCGCTCGGCTCACCGACGCCAAGGACGAAGTACGCACCGACCGATTCTTCGCCGACGCCCGTCTTCCGCGAGCGCACCGCGCGCAGTTGGCCGATTATCGAGAATCGGGTTTCGATCGCGGGCATATGGCGCCGGCGGCTGACATGCCGACCGCGCAGACGATGGCGCAGAGCTTCTCATTGGCAAACGTTGTGCCCCAGGCGCCCAACAACAATAGACGGATCTGGGCGAAGGTGGAGCGGGACACGCGCGCGTATGTCAAGCGGAGCGGCTCGACGGTCTACGTTTTCACCGGCCCCGCTTGGGAGGGGGCCATGCAGGTGATCGGCTCTGGCGTCGGCGTGCCGACCCATCTGTATAAGCTGGTCTATGACGAGACGCGAAATCGAGCCTGGGTGCACTGGGTCGCCAACGCTGATGGTGTCCGAGTGGGAAGACCCATCTCGTACGAGGACCTGACGAGGCGCCTGGGATTCGAATTGCTGCCCGGCAAACAGCCGAGCCGATGACCGGGGGCTCTTCCCCACACGGCAGGCTTACGTAGTCATTTCGTGACACAGATCCCCAGCGAAAACACAAGCGTCGACCGACGTATCGCGGTGGCCGCTCCACCGCAAAGCGCAACTCACCCTTTTCGCCCAGGAGCTGCCGGTCGAGCATTTTCGAAGCGGTCATTCGCCCCGCAACTGACGCGACGGAAGCGGCCGTTCGATTCATCGAAGCGTCTTTGGTTGCCTGAGCAGCGGGTTTGAGGTCGGACCGGTCAGTGAGGGTGGGATGGCGCCGGTCGGCCACCGGCCGAGGCTGTGTAAAAACGGGAAAATCGGGCTCATTGGCTGAAGACATTCCCACTCACACCCTCATTTTAACGGCATAAATAGCATAAGACCCCACTTTATACGCGTAGTCGTCGGCTATTTGAACCGCGTTTCCCACGGCTGGTAATGAACGGCACGTTTTTACACATAGATGGTCGCCCCCGGTTTGCAAGGACTCTCATTCCGATGATGGTGCGAAGGTGGAGATTGCGGCCATAGATCCGGACTCTAATCGAGGCCGCAGCCCCGGTCCCTGATGGAATGCGCTGGCAGGTTCCTCAACAGTCTCACGAGCTCGATGCTCTCTGTGTAAAGTAGGTTTGACCTGCCACGGTCTGACCTGTCTTGCCATCACCTGGTGATTGCCCATGCAATCGGTCGAGGTTCTCCTGTCGAAGTTTGTACTTTTGAAGCACCAAGCGAGCCGCGTTCAAACGGCCAGCCGGTGATCGGATACGTACTCACGATCATGCGCGAGCAACGCCCAGATCGTTCGTGCGTTCTTGTTGGCCAGCGCCACTGCGGCCACATTCTTGTTCCGTCGTAGCAGCAATTGCTTGAGCCAGGAGTCCGCGCCCGGTTTGGCTTCGGCGATCCGGACTACCGCCCGCGCCCCGTGGATCAGTAGTGTGCGCAGATACGTGTCGCCGCGCTTGCTGATACCCAGAAGCGTCGATTTCCCGCCTGTAGAGTGCTGCTTGGGTACGATGCCGAGCCACGCTGCCAATTGACGGCCATTCTTGAAGTTCCTGGCGTCGCCGATGGACGCGGCCATCGCACTCGCCGTGAGGGGGCCTACACCGGGAATCCGGACCAGTTTCCGGCTGGCCGCATTTTCCCTATGCCAGAGCTGGATTTCGCGTTCCAACTCGCTGACTTGGCGGTCGAGCTCCTTAAGGTGATCAACCAGCCGCAAGATGAGGAGCCGGAAACTACCGGGTAACTCGTTTTCACCGTCCTCGATGATCTCCGGCACCCGCTTGGTGATGTGGCCAATGCCTTGTGGAATGGTGAAGCCGTACTCAGCCAGTAGTCCCCGGATCTGGTTGGCCTGGGCGGTCCGCGCCTTCACGAAGCCTTGCCGGGCACGATGCACACTCAGGATGGCTTGCTGACTGGGATCCTTGATTGGCACCAATGGCATGTTCGGTCGCGTCACCGCCTCACAGATCGCTTCGGCATCTGCCGTGTCGTTCTTGTTGCGCTTGACGAAGGGTTTCACATACTGCGGTGGGATCAAGAGCACCGTATGACCCAGTGCCTCTAGCTTCCTTGCCCAGTAATGGGCGCTGCCGCACGCTTCCATCCCGATTTTGCAAGGCTTTAGGTTCGCGAAAAAGGGCAGTACCTGTGCGCGCTTGAGCTGCTTTTTGAGCAACGCCCGCCCCCTATTGTCAGCCCCATGCACTTGGAAGACGATTTTTGCCAAGTCCAGCCCAATAACCGTAAGCTCCATTTCGGTCACCTCTTTCGAGTAAGTGGTTGTCACGCAACTCCACTTTGGCACAGTGATGCCGTCTTAGGAGGGGGCGACCATCCCATTAGCCTCGGCCATGAGCGGCCGTTGTCCGTTACATTTCACTTGCAGGTCGATTGCACTCGTCTATCTTGAAGCAATGTCATGACATGAGGCTCTTCGCGGCTGAGGTTGTGTAAAATCGTCTGGACCGATTCGCGAAGTGGGAAGCGGACTTCTTGTATCACGCGCGAAAGCTATCCAAGTGGTGGTGTGCCCTTGCGTCGCACACCATGAATGGCATAAGTGGGGAATTTCTCAGGGAGCTGCCCGAACTTTCATGTTTTTTGCACAGCCTCGGCCAAGAGCTATCCGTCGCTGTTACACATCATCTGTTCAACATAGAAGCTTGCGGGCCCTTTGAAGTGACTCGAAGCCCCTGCAGGGTTTCGCCGCTCGGTTAGGTCCTTGTATGCATTGATATGCAACATAGGATTCTATAAAGCGGTGCGATACCGACGCAGGGTTTCATTAGTTGAACGCAACTTCACGGACGAATCCGAAGACCTGCGGAACAAGACATGTTGAGCCCGACGAAGGATTGAGCAATGTCTCATGCAGAACAACATGAACAACCCTCTGGGAACGATCCAGCCAAGATGTCAGTTTGGGCGCTTCTCTCACGCCTCAACACTGGACAGATTGTGGGAATTCTGGGAGTACTTGCCACGGGAGCTGGGGCATCATTTTACTTAGGGTCGCAGTTTGATCCAAGCGTCCAGGCATTGAGGATTGAGAACTCAAGATTGACATCGACACTCGCAAATGCAGAGATTGAAGGAGGCAAAGCACGCGAACTGTCAATCGATGCGTTCATTGCGCGGTCGCCAGCCCAAGTAAATGGATTAGCTTCATTGATTGATGAGAGACTATTTGCCCCCAAGCTTTCGCGGGAGTGGATTCCATTTCAGGGCGATCAAACTTCGGGAGCAAGGAGCAAAGAGATCAGTAACGACCTGAGTCTTTTGGCGAAAATTACCGGCCTACCAACTCAGTCGGTGGTCGACATCTTCCCCGCAACGTCTGCCTTCAACGTCAAGAATCCGCCTCGAATCTGGACAATTGCGCAAAGTCCTAGCCTGCCTCCGTACGGGCCATGGATTCCATATATACAAGTATCCGTAATTTCACGCGCCGACGCCCAGGACCTGATGAGTGCAGTAAATGAGGACAGCGAAGCGATTGCCCCTAGAGCAATCGACGGCATTAGTCAGCTAGTTCATCGACATTTATCAGCGGATGGCGGCAAAGCGTTTAATGACAGAATGAATCGGCTTGTCGACCCAACCTTTGCGCTACAGGTACTAATGCAAGGTGCGTTCACGAAGGCCGAGCAAGATAGTATATTTTCGACCTTTGGCCCGACCGAGAAGGAAAGGCAGGCTCGAATGGCGAGGATAGCGGATGAGGCCAAGGAGTTTTTAGCTAATCATTTCAGAGTACCCATGGAACTAATTGACAATGGAATGGGGAGTTTAACAGAGGTAACGCCCGAATCAGGATTGCTTCTTGGGAGGTTGCTTTTCTACGTGATGGCGGTAGCTGACAAGGGAAGAGTTGATATCGAACACCTCACTCTAGGATATTCTGGATCCTATGCTCGAACTAGGCGCGCCGTAGACTTTTCAATAGGTAGTGGTAAGACTACAAAAGCCTATATCTTTGACCACATCCTGATTCTTGCAACAAAATCCGATTTCTGTCTTATTCATATTCGAATGCCGCATTTGAACGAACAGCTGAGAGAAATTGATAAGGATGTACAGAGCTGGTTGCGTCAAGTTCGCATGCGGGAATTCAGATAGAGACCTCGGAAGACGCGGTGACAGCCCAGCCGAATTCAAGAGTTGGAACCTCCAGCTAACCTGGGGCGATTCAGACTGTAATCCCCTGCCGGGTTGCTGAAGACGAGCAGGGAAGAGAAGCCAGAGGACAGGAATTGCCCAACCCATCACTCCACCGGACTTGCGCGAAAAAGCCGCACGGAGCTGTGAATTCAAGGGATCTCAATCACGCCATGGACGTCACGAAGCGCAATCACTACAACCCCTGTTTCTGGACCGCACTCTGGAACGTCGCCTACTACGAGAACGCGGTCACCGGCATCGTTTCGGATGAAGTAGCGCGCAAGCAGGTCGTTTACGCGCTCAACGCCAACTCGCAGAAAATCTACCCGGCAACCGTCGAACGTGTGCACTTCGACAAGAACATGGGGATCGCCCAAATAACCAAACCAGCCGCAGAGGACTTCGTGCGGCGTTACCACCCTGATCAGTACGACCGATTTGTCTCCGAGAGCGAGACGGCCTCCTACCCGGTCTACATCGACTTCGAGAACATCCTCTCCGGGATTGAGGCAACTCCTGCGTATCAAACCTTGCTCAAGGTCGCGACTACGCAGACTGTAGACAACCTGATCGAGAAGTCCTTCCTCGCGTCATTCGTAGTGCTCCAAAGCCTCCGCAGTCACTCGATCATGAATGCGATGATTGACTGGCATGAGGAGAATGGCTGTGAAAAGTTCGAGCATCTGATAACGCTCAAATGGATGTTAAGCAATCGCGACTTCTTGTTCAGGATGGTCCATCCCTTAGTTTCCTCGCGCTGGAGCCTGTACACGTCCCCCGACCACTGTCTGCCGCTCTGTGATTCACCGATCCTTGTGCAACCAAGGAGCGTGATGGTCGCTCTATCCCCTCGCTTGTTACTGGAGATACTCACCGACACTCCTGCATCCGAAGCAGCAATGCCGATCTCGCAGAAGATAGAGGGTGGGAGGCTGGAAGAGCACCGCAAACGAACCATCGGCAACACGTTTCGCGAGATCATCGGTGAGTCGGAGCAACTTGAGAGATGGAAAGCTAGTTCGGAGTTTCAGGCCCGCAGTGAGTTGATGAAAGACGTTAAGCGGTACAACACAATGGTCCAGGCCGCAGGCAATCGAAAGCTCTGGCATCTGAACGCGTACGGCAATCGTCGGTAGCGGAGAGGCATAACCCCTCGTTGTTAGGGGCGGCCGATTTCCGCACAAATATGACGTCGGCGAAAAAAGTGAGTACGGAGACTGCTTACTTGAAGCTGGGTCAAGGGCGGGCGATAGCCCGGCGAAGCAACCCCTTGGCGCAGCGTAGAGTCGAAACGCTGGCGATGTCCGTAAGCACGGCGCTCTTGTGGTTACGGACATACAGACAAGCGGTTTTCGACGCCAATTTTGTGCGGATTTGCACCGCCGGCAACACTCGTTCGGCAGTGGTCAACAATTCGCCTGCATCGTGGAGCAAATGAAAGGAATAACTCTAGGCACGCCATACGGAAAGCACATAGCCCGGCGGTCAACCATACTACCTTCGGTCGCTGCGCAATGAAGCTGCGCAGCGCCGGTTAGCTCCACGTTGAACGACAGCTTTCCTCAGGGCGCCGATGACCGCAACGGGTCGAAATGACTCATCGGCGAGCGGCAGCTTTCGGGAAGCGAACCTCCAACGGCGGCTTTCCGGCGGTGAATCCGAGGAGGCGTCGGTCGCAACCCGACCCAGACCTGCCGGTCGAGCATTTTCGAAGCGGCCATTCGCCGCAACACCCGACGCATCGGAAGCGGCCGTTCGTTACGTCAAGGCGATGTGGCCTCGTGAGCGGCAGGTCTGAAGTCGGACCGGTCAGTGACCGAAGGCTGGCGCCGGTCGGCCACCGGCCGAGGGTGTGTATGTCACCGACCGGCACATAGGAGCCATTTGATGATCGGCACAATGGAGCCACCCTGTGATCGGCACATTGAGGCCACGCCGTGACCGGCACAATGAAGCCAGTCGCGGATCGGCACATAGGAGCCAGCGCCAGATCGGCGTAATGGAGCCAGTGATGCACTGACGGACGTCTCGACTTTGAGCGGCCCATCGCTACCCTACCGGGCTTTTTGTTCGGCAGGAGGCAGGCCATGGCCCGCAGGAGCATCGAGATGTACGAGTACCGCCAGGCCCTGATGCGCATGCGTCAGGGCGACTCCGAGCGCGAGATTGCGCGCTCGAAACTGATGGGGCGTAACAAAGCGGCCCGCTTTCGCGAGTTGGCCCATGCCCTGGGTTGGCTCGATCCCGCCCGCCCGGTGCCGACGAACGCAGAGATTGCCGCCGTGCTCGGGCAGCCCCGGCTCCCAGTGTCCGCACAGTCATGTCGGACTCGAGCGATCGTCGCTCGCGACGTGGAAAAGCGAGGACAGATTTGGTCGGTTTCGAGGCGCACAGTGGTTCTATGCAGCGAAAAATCGGGCGGATATGGACCGCTTCTCCCGCTGGCGCAGCAGATCGACCTAAAATTCGACAGGCTCCCGAGGTCACTGATCGGGCATCCTGCTCTATAGTCGAGGTTGCCTCTTTCGAGCTCACCGGTGGCGTGAGCGGGGCTTGTGACGGACCCTGATTTCATGAACTTCAAGACCGTGTTCTCGGCGATCCCGGCCGCCGCCCCATCCGCTGACGTCGATGAGGAGCAGGAGGGCCATGTCGCGCCGGGTTCGCTGTTGCGTCGGCGCGCTGGATCTCGGCGAGACCGCGGGCGTCGCGGTGCTCGGCTCCCATGACCAGGTCAGGATCGGTAAGGCCGGTTTTAGGAGGCAACCAGATGCACTGGCCCAGAGAGATAGAATGGCCCGACCACCAGTGTCGCCATCATCACGGTTGAAACGCGGGCGCTGGCCGCCAGGCGCGCGCTCAGTTATCGATGAGGCCCAGGAGATGAGTCCGGCGGTGCTCTCGGAGCTGCGCCTCTTGGCCAGCGCCCGCTTCGATTCGCAGCCGCTGCTGTGCGTGGTCCTCGCCGGCGACGCACGCCTGATCGAGAAGCTGCGGCGCGAGGAGTTGATCCCGCTGGGTTCGCGCATCCGCACCCGGCTCGCCACCGAGCATGCCAGCCGCGAAGAACTGCTCGCCTGCCTCAATCATCTGCTCACCGGCGCCGGCAACGCCAGCCTGATGACGCCCGCGCTCACCCACACGCTGTGCGATCACGCTGCCGGCAATTACCGCATCCTGACCACGCTCGCCGCCGAGCTGCTCGCGGCCGCCGCCCAGCGTGACTTGCCCCAACTCGACGAGAAGCTCTACCTCGATGTCTTTGCCCAGCCCGAGACGCCCGCGCCACGCCGCTTGGCGGCCGCCCGCTAAACCCATGAGAGACCTTCCCATGCAACCCGATTGCGCTCCTGCCGAACTCTGTCTGCCGACCCTCGCCGATGAAGCAGTGGTCGAGATCCACCACTTCCTCAACGACTTCCTGCTCCGCTTCGAAGCCCATTACGGCGGACAGATCCATCGCTTCTACCAGGATCGATCCCGCGAGAACCTCGTCCAGCCCGACTTGTTCCGATCCCACAACCCTGACGAGCCGCCCTTCTGAGTGACGCACCAAAACGCCGTAGGCATCCGACGCCTGCGGCGTGCCCCTTTCCGACATCACCCCCGGCGACCATCACCGTGCGTGAACATCGGGCCCTCAATTCGGGTGACCACACTCACCTGCGCCTGGCTCATTTCGGTACGGGTAAGGTGGTTCTTCCGCGCCGTCAGCAGGACAGACCGCAGCTTTATGTTTTCCGCTTCTTCCAGGGTGTCCTCGATGGCATCCCGGACGCAGGCAAATTGTTGGTTGCTCATTGGCCTGGCTCCTTCAACAAGTCGCGGTAACGTTTGGCGGCCAAATCCACATCGGCCTTGCTGGTCTTCTCTGTCTTCTTCTGAAAGCAGTGAAGCACGTAGACGTGCATCAGCGAACTTGGCAACGTAGAGGACTCGAAACGCCCCGGCGGCATCTCGAATCCGAATCTCCTTCACCCCCTGGCCCACGGTGTTCATGGGCTTCTAGTCGTCCGGTTCCTGGCCGTTCAGCACCTGGTCGAGATGATGACCTGCCTCGCGCTTGGCCGCGAGCGGGAAGGCGCGAAGATCATCAAGGGAACTGCCCGGGAACTCGACGGGCTTGGGATCGGTCACGCCTAAAGTATGCAAATCATGTATGTTTTGGCAAGCTGGTTTGAGGAGCAACAGAACAGGCAACCCGGCTTAGGGTACGACTTTATCCGTCTCCTGAGACGCCCCCACGACCGCTCCGCGACGAATTGGCGGTGGCCAGGGAAGCGGGGCAATGCGCCGAGGCACTGGGCCAGCTGCTGCTCGGTGAGATGGTCGATCCGGGCATCTCACCGCGCCCCGATCCGCCGGATCGCACGCGAGTACGCTTCGACCGACTTCGGCTGCAGCCCCTTGAGCTTCAGATGCTGCAGGTGCAACGCGTAGCTGCGCTCGAAATCCTTCCCATTTAATGCCTTCATCGTAGAATGACCTCCTCGTTTGTCATCGGACAGTCCCCGTCAGAGGGGGGAGATCAGATTGTGAATCCGGCTCGGCGAAACGGCCTCCTCCGCGTAGCGGCTTCGTCCAACAGGCTGATGCAAAAGCGCTCGACACCGCGCCAACCAGGGCCCTCCGATTAATGCGCGGGCGTAACTCCAAAGGCAAAGTGGCGCTCGCGACCAGTTCGTTCGTGTTTCAATCAGCTTCCCAAGTGCGAGGTTCCTACTCATGAAGCAGATCGGTGGTGCGACACTGGAGTTCGACCGTAGGCTGAGCATGCTCGGCGGGCGCAAGTCATTGCGGCAAGGGCTATCCGTCGTTGCGCGGACAGGTGACAGCCTGTGGCTGGCGAACGACGAGACAATCACGATAGAGCGACTCACGCTTTCGACTGGGTGTGACAAGCACGAGCCGCGCTTCGCCGACCACCGGCAGTTTGCGCTGCACGATTATCTCAAGCTTCCGATACCGCGTTCGGATTCCGGCGAGATCGACGAAGCGGACATCGAAGGCATCGACTTCAGTGGGGACTACCTGTGGCTGGTCGGCTCACACAGCCTGAAGCGCACCCGGCCGCGAGACGACGACTCGCCGCAACAGAGTGCCAAGCGCCTGGCAAAGCTCAGCCGGGACGGCAATCGCTTCCTGCTGGCTCGTATTCCCATCGTTGACGAGGGCGACGGCCCGGTTCCCAGAAAGAAGGTAAAGCTCAACGGGGCAATGCGCAGCGCGGCAATCCTGCGCGGTGATGCGACGGGCAACGATCTGATGGGCGCGCTGGTTGAGGACATCCATCTACGCCGGTTTCTCGGCGTTCCAGGAAAGGACAATGGGTTCGACATCGAAGGACTGGCGGTCGTCGGCGAACGTCTGCTGCTGGGCTTGCGCGGACCGGTCCTGCGCGGATGGGCAGTGATCCTCGAAATCATGCCGATCGAGGTCGCCGACAATCCCCGCGCCCTGAAACTGATGAAATTCGTGCCCGACAAGCAGCCCTACCTGAAGCACTTTATCCAATTGGATGGTTTGGGCATCCGCGACCTGTGCGTCCATGGCGAGGATCTGCTGATCCTGGCGGGGCCGACGATGGAACTGGATGGGCCCGTGAAGCTTTTCCGCTGGCCTGGTGGCGCCAACTCCCCGCGGGACGCTGCGGTCTGCCGCGACGACCTCGAGTTGCTCGGTGCGATTCCACACGGCCAGGGCGATGAGGCAGGCATGGACCACGCGGAAGGAATCACGCTGCTGGCAGACGACGGCGATCAGGCTCAGTCGTTACTGGTCGTCTACGACAGCGCTGCTCCGCGCCGTCAGGGGACCGAGGCTGAGACGGTCAGGGCTGACATCTTTGCTTTACCGGAGCGGCATCCAACGATTGCCATCGGCGTCAAGGCCGATCCCTGAAGCTGGTGCCTGCATCGCTGGCGCAACTCTCGCCGGCCGTCGTTCCGCTGGAGTTCGCGTCAACGCCGGTGTCCTCTGCCATCCGGATCGAATTGCGCGGGCGCACGGTGAGCGCCACGATCAGTTGGCCGTTGTCGGCCGCCGATGCCTGTGCCGCATGGGTGCCGGCAGTGCTGCGATGATTCGCGTCGAAGTGGTGTGGCTCGCGGTCCGCTGAAGGCCAAAGAAATTGGCTATGTCACCGCTAAGTGTTGAACTGTCGCGGCCGAGAGCTATATTTTTATATAGCTCTATTGGTGCGGAGAGGCGGTGATGAGAACAGTTGAGTTCGAACGCGTGTTGAAGCCGTTTGGGGCAGTTGTCACCCCGTCAGCGAAGCAAGGTCGTTGAAGTCCTGAGGCGACCGCATGATGGCGACCAAGCGGCAGCGCACCTTCAAGCGTGCTTTGAATCGACTCCGAAATGCCCACACTGCGGGCAGTCGCGGCTGCATCGACATGGCCAGGCAGACGGTCTTCAGCGCTATCGCTGCCAGACCTGTGGCAAGACCTTCAATGCTTTGACTGGCACCCCATTGGCGCGGCTACGACACAAATCGAAGTGGCTGACCTATCTGCAAGGGATGCTGACTTCGCAGACGGTACGCCAGGCAGCCAAGAATACCGCGGTACACCGCAACACCAGTTTCCGTTGGCGTCACCGCTTCCTGGCCTGGATTAAGAACGACCGACCCTCACATTTGCATGGCATCACCGAAGCGGACGAGACTTACTTTCTCGAGTCACAGAAAGGAGCCCGAAAACTACCTCGACCGCCCCACAAGCGCGGCGGAGCCGCAACCAAACGAGGACTGTCGAACGAACAGGTGTGTGTGCTTGTCGCGCGCGACCGGACCGGACAAACGCTGGACTTCGTGACCGGAAAAGGGCCTGTCAGCAAAGCGCAACTGCGTCAATGCCTGCCGCCGGTACTCGATGCGGACGTGTTGCTGGTCAGTGATGCCAATGCAAGCTACCGATACTTCGCCAAAGAAGCCGGTATCAGCCATGAATCCGTCAATTTGTCAGCCGGCATGCGCGTCAAAGGCGCGTTCCACGTGCAGAACGCCAACGCCTACCACAGCCGACTACGCCAATGGATTGGGCGCTTCCACGGCGTCGCTACCCACTACTTGCCCAACTATCTCGGATGGCGGCACGCCCTCGACGCTCACCACCTTCCTACACCCCAAGCAATGCTGCTTGCCGCCATCGGCACATTCCCACACTTAGCGGTGACATAGCCAAGAAATTTGCGCATCCTCCACCATGCATCGACGATCTGTAACAAACATGGCAGAGCCTTCGTTGTTACATCACTGCCACCTTCCTGCGGTGTTCCATGGACAAACAGGACATAAGCGATCTACACCGGCGTCTTGAGCGCGAACTCCTCGACACCTATGACGAGGAGCTGGAACTGGAGATGGACGACCGTCGGCTCGACGAGATTGGCAACAGGGACGCCCTCCCGCCGTCAGATCTCGAGAAGATTCAGCGTCGTCGATACTTCAGTGAATTGCTCCGCCTGCAGGGTGAGCTGGTCAAACTTCAGGACTGGGTTGCCACCACCAAGCACCGTGTCGTGATCCTGTTCGAAGGCCGCGATGCCGCAGGCAAGGGCGGCGTCATCAAGCGCATTACCCAGCGCCTTAACCCCCGCGTATGTCGGGTGGTGGCGCTGCCGGCACCCAACGATCGAGAGCGTACCCAGTGGTATTTCCAGCGCTATGTACCGCACCTTCCCGCTGCTGGCGAGATGGTCTTGTTTGATCGCAGTTGGTACAACCGTGCGGGCGTCGAGCGCGTGATGGGCTTTTGCACCGACGACGAGTATGAAGAATTTTTCCGATCGGTACCGGAATTCGAGCGGATGCTGGTTCGTTCGGGGATCCAGCTGATCAAGTACTGGTTCTCGATCACGGATGATGAGCAGCACTTCCGCTTCCTGTCGCGCATCCATGACCCACTCAAGCAGTGGAAGCTCAGCCCGATGGATCTCGAGTCACGCGCTCGCTGGGAGAAGTACACGGAGGCCAAGGAGATCATGCTCGAGCGCACTCACATCGCCGAGGCACCCTGGTGGGTCGTACATGCCGACGACAAGAAGGCGGCTCGTCTCAACTGCATTCACCACCTGCTGGAGCAGATTCCCTATTCGGAGATACAGCGTCCGATTATAAGTTTGCCTGAGCGCGTTCGCCATCCGGACTATAGTCGCCACGAAGTGCCACCAGAAATGTTCGTACCGGACTACTTTCGCTGATCACGACCTGGAGGATGCGCGAAGCAGCCGCCGAACCGCCGCGTCTAGCCTTGAGCTTGGGTTTGCCGCCGCAAGAATTGCATGGGCAATCATGTGAAGCATTGAGACTGAGGGCTAGAGTACCGGGTGTGAAAGCGGTCGTGCCGGTGAGGGAGTGCCACGATGAGTGCGAAGGTCGAGCTAAGGCTCATTTTGCCCCCTGACGCCGTGCCTGCGCTAAGGAGGCATCCGGTTCTTTCCGAAGCATCGGTGCCCGTCACGGACGACGACGACGCGGAGGAGACCTACTACGACACGCCGGATTTTCTCCTGAACGCGCGGAGACTGAGCGCCTGTCTTCGGCGCCATGGGGTGATCTGTGAGCAGGTAATTTCGCCCAGGATGCAGCCGGTAGTTGGACTATCCGTTGCGCCTGTATGGGTCCAGCCTTTTGACGGCGTTTTCGATTGCGCTCACATCGACGATACCCGTCTGGCTCGCCGGCTCCAGAAGCATAGGGCAAGCCTCGTGGCGGTCTTTTGCGCCAGATTGCGCCGAACGTCGTGTCGTCATGAGTCCCGTGACGGCGCGACGATTCTGATGACGATCGAGGAGGGCATGATGGAAGCCGCCCGGCACAGCGCGCCGATCGGTGAACTCGTACTTTCGCTCGAAGCCGGGCATCAGCTCGATCTATACCGCCTCGCAGTCGAATTGGCGCGTGACCTCCCGTTGATACCGTGTGACCTCTCGATTGCGGATCGCGGCTATCGACTGCTTCTCGAGGAGAGCGTGCTCCCATTGCGCTCACAAGGCTCGGGAATCGGGGCTGACCAGACCGTGGTCGATGCCTTCGTGACCCTGGCTCAGGCTTGCGTGCGCCAATGGCAGACCAACACGATCGGGGCGTCGGAAGTCAGTCGCGACCAACGACCGGAGTTCATTCACCAGTTGCGGGTTGGGCTGCGGCGTCTGCGCTCGCTGCTAAAGCTCTTCAGGCCCGCCCTGCCGGTTGAATTCGTCGCCGAATGGCGGGCTCGCCTGCGCGACAACGCGATTCGTTTCAGTGCCGCTCGTGATCTCGACGTTTTTCACGACGAACTACTGGACCCGGTGTCGTTCGAGCGGCTCATGGACACGGAGGTGATCATGCGCTTGAGGGACAGGGCTGACGGCGCACGTCGGGCGGCCTTTGAGGAAACCGAACGGAGTCTCGATCAGGGGG
Organism: Azoarcus sp. Soil_N_20; assembly: GCF_057656155.1. Taxonomy (NCBI): domain Bacteria; kingdom Pseudomonadati; phylum Pseudomonadota; class Betaproteobacteria; order Rhodocyclales; family Zoogloeaceae; genus Azoarcus; species Azoarcus sp. Soil_N_20. Next base: position 383,738 of record NZ_JBDGKX010000004.1, read on the forward strand.
AGCAGGGTCGGCTGATCCTGGCGTTCACTACGGCCCTGTTGCGCCTGCCCGACGTAAGCGTCGATATCGCTGCGAACCTGCGGCGCTTTGCCGCGCTTCGCCTCGGACGGCTACTAAAGAGTGGCCGCCGACGCTACGAGCAGGCGACGGAGCTCCTGCCTGAACAGTTGCACCAGTTGCGTATCGCCACGAAGGAACTGCGGTATGCAATGGAGTTTTTCGCGCCGCTCTTTCCACGGAAGTCCGTGGGTCGCTACTTGAGGCACCTGACGCGCGCGCAGACAGCGCTCGGATTCCTCCAGGACATGGAGGTTGCGCGCGTCCGATGCGAGAACTGGGTGCAGGGCGACCCGGCACTTGGGATGGCGGCCGGCTTTGTGCTCGGCTGGCATGCCCAGCGTGATGCCGAGACACACCAAAAGGTCCTGAAGATCTGCAGGGCGGTGCTCTGGGGCGCGGTCCCCTGGAAGGCCGGGTAACGATCGAGCGGCGTGCGGATTGATTGAGGCGCATGCGTTCCCTGAAGCGTCGTTGCAACCACAGGCCGGAATCGCGCGGTCGCCTTGATTGCGCATGTGCTGACACACGCACAGCCTGGCCACTATTTCTCTTCATCCCTTGCGCCGTCCCTCCGAGAATAGAATAATAAAGTATTACGATATCACTCTCGGAAAGCAGGTCGCAGCACGACGAAGCAGACCACTCATTCAAACCACGCTTGCGGCCAGTTTGGTTGCACGTCGTGGTCTGGGGCGTGGCAGATGCCGTGCGCGAACGCTGCTCTCCTTATTGGCCGAGGAGAGAGACATGACCACGAGCAGGAACACCCAGTCCGCACTGCGCGCAACACTCAAACAGGAAGATGCCTCGCTGATTCAACGGCACCCGGATGTCATGAAGACGCAAACGCCTGTTTCCGACCCACAAGAAACGCCCGAGGCGCCGGCTCAGCAGATCGAGGCCGGTGCCACCCGTGTTGAGGCCACGATGAAGAAGGGGGTAACTGCGCGAGAGACCGTCAAGAAAATTGCTGGAACACCCGAGGTGGTCAAGGCAAACAAGCGCGCAACCGTGACATCGGCCAAGCCGCGCGCCAGAAAGTCTTCCCCGACGGTTTCTGCAGCGGAGATCACCGCGCCCGTGAAAAAGACCGGCGTGAAAGCAACCGTGAGGGCGGATCAAGTCGCGCCAGTTTCTGCTCCCGATGCGGCGAAGGACCCCCGCAAAACCATCAAGGTCAAGGTCGCGCCCACCAAGAAGCCGAAACCTGAGAAACGGGTACGGGACTCGTTCGCGCTTGCTGCCAGCGAGGGCAAGCGGCTCAAAACGTTGCGCGACGAGGTCAAGGCGGTCGGGCGTCGGCCGACGAAATCCGAAGTGGTTCGGGCTTCGATTTCCGCGCTCTCGGTTCGCAGTGGTGCCGAAATCATGGCCTTGATCGAGGCGCTGCCAGCCATCGCCAAAGGCAGGTCCGGCAAGAAAAAGCGTTGATTTCGGACATGCAGAACGTTGCCGGTCCTCGATCCGGCGTTCGATACCCAGCGCCCATTGAGCGTGGCCGAGGATGTTCTCTTGTAGGGGGTAACCATGAAACTCAATGATGCGGCGGAGATCACGGCCAGGATGCAGGCGATCGATCAGATGCTTGAGGCGGCGGGCGTCCCGACATACACCCAGATGTGGACGACGAACGCGCAGTTGCAGGCCGAGCGCGATCGACTCATCGACAGGTGCGAAATGGCCAATGTTGCGCTGTCGAAAACCCGGGGTGATCTCCTGCAGGGAGAGATGATTATTGGCACGGCCGCGAGTGTCGCGCAGATCAAGCGTCAACTTGCCAGGATGAAGGATGCGCGAGACACGCTCGAGCGCAGCCAGCATGAGCGGTTCGACCAGCGGTGGGGTCGCGTTCGCGAACCGGGTCGCTGAACTGCAGGTAAGCTGCCGCCATCTCGCGAGACATTGCGAGACGATTGCCGTTCAGAACCAGATCTGAACGGCAATCGATGTAGTGGCTTCTTACTGATCGTGGTGCTGGCTGCCGCTCAGCTGTCCTCGGCGGAGGCGATGGTTCCGCTCGATCATCGCCAGCGTGAAGTTGCTGTAGCAGGTGTCCAGCGTAACCTCTTCGCCGACCCAGACCGGAAGGCTCACGGTGGTGTGTTCGTGCGGCAGTTCCACTTCCGCCACGATCAGGCCTGTATGGCGCCCTTCGAACACATCGACTTCGAACACATGGTGAGCGTGATCGATCAGGTAGCGCGTCTTGCGCACAATTCGTCCGGCACAGTGGTGGTCGATCATCGCCTGTGCGTCGGCGAGTGGGATGGCGTATTCGAACTCGTCACGGCTGAAACCCTGCTTGGATGACTTCAGGGTGAGATAAGCACGTCCGGCACGGATACGTACCCGCGTCGACATCGACCCGGCCTCCTTTGCAATGTAGCCCTGAACGATGCGCTCGCCCTTGCGGCCATCGAGGACCCGAAGGTCACGGACCAGGAACCTGCGCTCGATTTCTCGCGCCATAATTTGAAATTCAACTTTGCAAGAATGCAATTGTAGCGAAGAGTTCCGTCGGTGACAGCCGCAACACAGTTTTGCAAGGATGCAGTTATAGCGAAGAGTTCCGTCGCTGTTCCGCAACACGGCAGTGCCGCATCCAGTGCTGTCAGGCGCTGGCGCTACCGCCGACCGGTTCGCCCCGCTCCCGAAACGGATACGCTCGCCTGCATCGCTGCGGCGGTGTTTGGCTCGGCGGCAGTGGGGGCGCCGGCTTACGTTCAAAACGGAGAACCGTTCCGGCCCCACAGTCAGCGCTGCACTCAGCAATGAATGATTGCCCACGCTCGCGCCTTCGGCGATGAGGGCTTCAAATGTTCCTTTGTCATACAGGTTGAGATCTGAGCGTCAGAAAAACACAGGATTCGCATTTCAAGGGCGCCGTAGACCACTCCATAACCGTTAGATCTTCAGGTTATTGCGCGTCGGCTACAGCCTCCGCGCTCTACGCGCACATTGAGGCTTCGGCGTGCCGGATGCAGTGAAATCCGGAGCACATCGCCACATGTTCAGGCTATCGCCCGCCTCGCTCTCAATCAAGCTGACGTTACAGGGGGTGTCAGTCGACTGGGGCAGCGCGTACGCCTCATCCAGGCGCAACGGCTTCGTCGCCTCCGCCGGCCGCAGCCTTACTGGCTGCCCGGTCCTGGCGGAAGGCTCGAAGCGGCGGCCCTTGCGGCGGGCATCGACCACCCATCGGCACGCAGGTCGCTCCCTTCCAGTCGTGCCAGCGAGAGATTCCCGTAGCGTCTGTCGTGCGTGACCTCTTCGCCGATCCAGGGCGGCAGCGGCAAGGCGGCGTTCTCATGGGGAAGCTCGGCCTCGGCGAGAATGAGTCCTGAATGCCTCCCCTCGAAGACATCGACCTCGAAAACGAAGCCCGCGAACTCGATCAGATAGCGCGTCTTCCGAACGATCCGATCGGCACAGTGCAGGGCAAGAATTTGCTGGGCATCGGCGAGGGGGATCGGGTACTCGAATTCGTCCCGCGCCAGCGACAAGCTGTGACGAGCCGCCTTCAGCGTGAGGAAAGCCCGCTCGGCGCGGATCGGGACCCGCACGGACATCTCCCCCGGCGCCTTGGCGAGGTAACCCTGCACGATACGGTCGCCCGTGCGCCCGTCCAGGATGCGCGTATCACGCACCAGGAACTTGCGTTCAATTTCCCTTGCCACGCGGATGGGGCTCTGGAGTACTTCAGAAGCGCGAACATAGGCGTGTCCTACCGTGTGTGCCGTATGGACGGCCGGTGCAGGGTCGTCCTTGCGGCTCAGAGCGGTGGCGCGCCGCACCGCGCAGAATCCGCTTTCAGGGAGAGGGACGTGGGTCGCGCAACGACGCGGTTTCGCCTCGTAGCCGCTGGGCTTGACCGGCAAGCGTCGCCATGGTTCCATATCCCGTTCATGGTGGGCCGTTACCCTCGAAGCGAATGGGTGCGATCCGGGCTCGAGACAGTGTGCGCAAGCCGTGGTGGACCGCGAATCGGACGTGCCGACAGGCGCCCGGGATTTCAGGTGAAATCATGCCCCCCACGAACGAAGGCCGCCCCCCGGCGAGTGTCCAAACGGCGCAACCGGCGCTGCCGCTCCGGCCCGCCGCCCGCCGGCTCTCCTACCTGAGACCCAGGAACCTGCCCGATTCGCCTAACGTCAAGCAGCTGTGCCGATGGGTGGCGCCCATCCGGGAGAACATGCGCTGCAGCGACGTGTTCAACCGGCTCATCGAAGATCCGTCGCTCTTCGTGTTGCCGGTGGTCGATGCCAACCAGGTTCCATGCGCGCTGGTCGAGCGGCATGCCTACGTCGACTATTTCAGCCGTCGATTCGTGCTTGATATCCATGGCAAGAAAACGCTCGCCGCGCTCGGCGAAATGGAGACGGCGATCAACAAGCCCCCGGTCGTTGTCGATGCCGCCACCAGCATCGACGACGTGGCGCGCATCATCATCGATGCCGGGATGCAGCACATGGTGACCGCGTTCATCGTCACCGAAGGCGAGCGGTATCTCGGCGTCGCGAACAATCACGATCTGCTCCAGTACATCGCCGAGCGCAAGCAGGAGGAACTGTATTACCTGGCGCACTACGATTCGCTCACCCGACTGCCCAATCGGCTCCTCATGGCCGATCGCCTGACCATGGCGTGCCGCGAGTCGATCCGTAACGGCACGCTGTTTGGGCTGCTGTTCGTCGACCTCGATCGCTTCAAGCAGATCAACGACACTTTGGGGCATTGCTTCGGTGACCATCTCCTGCAGGCGGTGGCGGAACGCCTGGAGGGATGCCTGCGGGCCATCGACACCGTGTCGCGGCTGGGCGGGGACGAGTTCGCGATCGTGCTGGAGCAGTTGAAGGCCGCCGGGGACGTCGATCTGCTGCTGCAGCGCATCGTGGACGCGCTGCAGCAGCCCTTCCGCGTGCTGGAGCGGGACATCGTCGTGACGGCCAGCATCGGCGTCGCGATCTATCCGTGTGACGACGTCGACGTCGAAAACCTCTTCGCCAAGGCCGATGCCGCCATGTACGATGCCAAGAAGAGCGGCCGCAACGCCTTCCGGAAAATGCGTGCCCGGCCTGTCGGCGAACTCCATGGAGGACTTCGTCCTGGAGGCCGACCTGCGGTACGCGCTCGAACGCAACGAACTGCTGCTTCACTACCAGCCGCAAATCAGCGTGCCGACCGGCGCGGTCGTCGGCGTCGAGGCACTGCTGCGCTGGCAGCATCCCAGCCGCGGCATGGTGTCGCCGGCGGTCTTCATCCCTATCGCCGAAGAGTCGGACCTCATCGTCGACATCGGCACCTGGGTCTTGCGCCAAGCGTGTCGCCAAACGCAGCGGTGGTCGCAGGGTGGGGGCCCGCCGCTGCGCATCGCCGTCAATATTTCCGCGGTGCAGTTCCGCTGTGCCGATTTCGTCGAGCGGGTGCGGGACGCGGTCGAGGCCGCCGGCATCGACCCGGGATGCGTGGAACTGGAGTTGACCGAAGGCATCGCCATGCAGCGCGCACCGGACGTCCTCGACACCCTGCTGAAGCTCAAGCAACTGGGGGGGCGGCTGGCCATCGACGATTTCGGTATCGGCTTCTCGAGCCTGAGCTACTTGCAGCGCTTCCCGATCGACACCCTGAAGATCGATCAGTCCTTCATCCGCGGCGTCGATGCCATGCCGGCCAATCGCTCCATCGTGCAGGCGATCGCGGCTATGGCCAGGAGCCTGGCGCTGGAGCTCATCGCAGAGGGGGTGGAAACCCGCTCGGAGTTCGATTTCGCCCGCGCCTGCGGATGCGACAAGGTGCAGGGCTATTTCCATTGCCGGCCAGTGCCGGCGGAGGAATTTGTCGTGTGGCTAGGCGCGCGGAGCACGGCGCCGGGCTTCGTCGGCCGATAGCGGGGGTGAGGACGGGCCCACCTGCGAGCCGGCGCTCATCACCGTCCCATCGGGTCAACCCCGCCTGCCGCGCAGGCGATCGAGACGTTCGAGCAGATCCTGCGGCACCTCTTCCGTGATCCGCGACGCACCGGCAAGTACCGCGCCCTCGTTGCCGTCGAGGGCGATCGTGGCGCCCTCGGGGAGCTCCGTGGCGCCGATCGCGAGCATGCGCCGCGCCTGGTCGATGACGAGCGCTTCGCCGCCGACCAGGCAGACCTTGCCGAGGTGGCGAGCGACGCCAGCGTGGGAGACCTCTTGCTCGCACCTGACCGGCTGCCCACCGACGTGTTGTTCGCGCTCAGGCGCAATGTGCAGCGCGAAGGGCCTGCAAGCGCTCGATCAGATCGCTGGGGACCCGTTCCACGATGCGCGTACGCCCCGCGTAGATGGCACCGCTATTTCCGTCCAGCGTCAGGAAATCGCCCTCGCGCAGGGTGATGTCGCCCAGTCGGATTGATCGGGTCGCGTTGTCGATCTGCAAAGCCTCGCAACCGACGAGACAGACCTTTCCGAGCTGCCGTGCCACAACCGCGGCATGCGAGGTTCGGGCGCCACGCTGTGTCAGCAGCCCTTGGGCGAGGTCGAGTGCACGGATGTCACGCGTCTCGGCATCGTGGCGAACAAGCACGACCGGCGCGCCGGCGCGGGTACGCTCGCACGCACGCGCCTCGTCTAGCACGATTTCTCCGCAAGCCACGCCGCTGGCCGCACTCGGCGCATGGGTCAGCGGCGCGAGTTCAGCGCCTTCGTTGGTGCTGATGTAGCGCTGGGCGAGAGATCGGGCGTCGAGTCCGGTAACGCGTTCGCACGTGACCTGTGCGCTGATTTTGCCTTCTTCGAAGAGATCGAGCGCAATCCGCGCGGCGGCTAGCGGCGTGCGCTTGCCATCGCGCGTCTGCAGCAGATACAGACGGCCGTCCTGGACCGTGAATTCGAAGTCCTGCATGTCGCCGAAGGCACGTTCGAGTTGGTCGACCGCCTGCAACAGCGCGTCCCAGACCTGCGGCGCGACCGCGGCGAGTTCGTCATGGCCGAGCGCACTGCGGCGACCGCTGACAACATCCTCGCCCTGTGCGTTGAAGAGGAAATCCACCCAGGGCTGCGTCTCGCCGCTGCTCGGATCCCGCGTAAAACCCACGCCGGCGCCCGACAGGCCGCCGGCGTTGCCGAACACCATGCTCTGCACCGTGACCGCCGTTCCCATGTCGTGCGCCAGGCCGTGCAGGTCTCGGTAGATGCGCGCCTTGTCGGCGTTCCAGGAGGCGAAGACGGCGGCGATCGCCTGCTCGAGCTGAACGCAGGCGTCCTGCGGGAAGGCCTCGCCCGCTTCGCGCCGATAGGTTTCCAGATGCCGCCCCGCCAGCGTGCGCAGGTCCGCGAAGTCCAGGCTGCGCTCGTCCGCCTCCCCCCGCACGGCCCCGAGATCGTCCTCGAAATGCTGTGCGTCGATACCGGCGACGACTTCGCCGAAGCCGGCGATGAGGCGGCGGTAGGCGTCCCAGGCCAATCGCGGATGACCGTTGATGCGGATGAATCCGGGCAATGTCGCCTCGGTGAGGCCGATGTTGAGCAGCGTGTCCATCATGCCAGGCATCGACACCGGCGCACCCGAGCGTACCGACAGCAGCAAAGGATGGCGGACATCGCCGAGCCGGAGCCGGGTCAGCCGCTCCAGTTCAGCCAGGGCGGGTTGCCAGCATTCGCGGCCCACCGAAGCGGGCGCCGCGCACCAACCCGTGCCGAGCACAAATGCCGGCGGCACCGGCAGGCCCAGTGCAGCCATGCGCGCCAGGTTCCAGGCCTTGAAACCGAGCTCTTCGGGGCTGGTGGTCGCGGCAAGCGGATGGTCCGCGTGGATCAGGCGTACCGTCCTGCGATCGTTGCCCGTCGTGCGCGGTGCCGTTGCCCCAGGCGTGGTCATTGGCCCACCCCGGCCCGGCTGAAAGCCAGTCGCCGCAAGCCGTAACCGGTGGCGAGCAAGGCGTCGGTCGCCGACTCCAGCGCCTGAGCGAAATCGGTGCTCAGGTGAAGGGTCGCGGCATCGGTGACGTGTTCGGCGAGCGCGCGGCGCACCGCGCGCAGCAGGATGTCGCTCTGGCGCTCCGCATTGAGAACACGCCAAAGCGCGGCAACGAACTCCTCGTGGTCCTCGGCACTGCTTTCCTCGCTGAAGCCGCGGGCGATCGCCAGTGCCTTGACGTGATCCTGCACCGCGCCGAGCACCGTGTCGGCCAACTGCCGCATCGACTGGTGTACTTCCCCCAGCCAGCCGTGATGGTGCCCGGCCGCAATCAGGGAGAGCAGGAAGGCCGCTTCTTCAAGCGCATCGGCGACGTCGTCGACGGTTTCCACCAGCGCGGCAACGCTGGCCCAGCGCGGGCGCGCTTCCGCGCGCGCGCGCGCATCCATCACCAACTGGTCGGCACGCCGCTCCCAGTCCTTCGCCCGCTCGGCGAAGATATCGGCGGCCTCGCGATCACACTCATGGCCGTGGGCCAGCGCGTCGCGCAGCCCTTCGGCCAGTGCATGGCAATAGGCCGCGTGCTCGGCGAGGAGGTCGAACGCGTCGTGACGGCTCATGTAACGCACGAGCAGCAGCCGGACATCGTCGACGATCAACGCGATCGGCTGGTGCTGCTGCATCGCCTTCGTCGCGAGCGCGAATGCATCGAGCAGGAAGGCCGTCGCCCGCTCGACGCCCATCACGTCGTCGAGCCGATCGCCAAGGTGGAAGTAGTCCGGACCAAGCGCTTCCATCGCACCGAAGATCAGCTTCTCGCCACCGGCCGCCAGCCAACTCATGTGACCGACACGGCGGCCGGCTGCCTCGGTGAGTACAGCCAGCGCAGCCGCCTTGCCGACGATCTGTTCGAGCCGCTTGCGGGCCCGATTCCAGTCGATCAGGAAGACGATCCGGGCGCCGATGCCTTCGAGCACCCTGCACAGCTGTTCTTCGTTATCACAGGCAAAGGTGGCGCTCCCCACGTAGTAGGTGTCGCCCGCATTGAGTCCGGCGGTGGTCCGCGCCTGCGGTGCGGACCAGGTCGCTTCCACCTCCTCGAGCAGGGCGCGGAAGAAGGCGAAACGCCGATGATGCAGATCTGAATACGTCAGGCCGACGTTCAGGCCCTTGACCTGAATCACCAGGACGTGGGCGTCGTTGGTGCCGATATCGTTTTGCAGCAGCAGATGCTCGCCGTCGCGCGTGGCGGCAGTATCGAGCCCCGGATGATCGAGCTTGAGGGCGCGGGTTAGATTGACGCCGCGCATGAAGGCAGCCACGCGTGGCCGGTCTGCCTCGTCCAGTTGCCAGACGTGCGCCCCATCGATATCGTCGCTCGACAGTTCCGTGGCCATCCGGTTGAGCGCCTTGTGCAGATCCATGATCAGCAGATGGACGCTGTCTTCCTTCCCGCGCTTTCCACTGATCAGGGCGTGAAGTTGCTCGGGCGAGAGTTCATCCGGGGTCAGCGCTTCCAGCCAGTCGGTCCAGTGTCCCAGGCGGGTATCGAGATCCGTGCAGCCTTCGAGCGGCCGCGCCATCGTGCGCAGATCCTCGCGCAACATCGCATACAGGTGCGCGAGCTCGGGAACATGCAGCGTCCTGCCTTCACGATAAGCACTGACGGGCAGGTCCGCGAGCCATGGCAAGTTCACGCCAGCCGACATGAACTCGCGGGAAAGGTCGAGTGGGGGCGCGTCGGCCCTGTCCGCGCGTTCCGCGGCGGCTTGGACCACGCTGAGATAGAGTTTGAGGCGATCGTTGGCCGCGAGCGCGGCCTTTACCCGCGCAGGCTTCAGTAGCTCGTTCTGCCCCAGGGTCGCAAGTGCATCGATCTTTTCCATGGCGAGCTCCAGCACCTTTTGCCGGATTCTCGTGGGCCAATGTGACAGACATGTCACCGTGGCAAATCGCGGAACCGTGTTGGTGTCTCCCCTCACGTCACCTGTCTGCCACAGCCGCGTCACGGGTATGAGTTCGTCCAGCACTTGCGGTTCCGTCCTTCCCGGCAGTGAGCCTGGGACAGGCGTTGGGGAGCGACGGGGAGGAGCCCGCGATAAGTGCGAATCACAATGGCACACCCGATGGCCGCGTCGTTTATCGGAACATCACCCGAGTTCACGACGGCATCACGGCGACGATCGATCCGTTCGGGGTGACCGCGCCGCTCCTCCACGTCCAGACCGCCTCGCTGCAACACCCGCAGGAACTTGCCGAGCGGGGGGTGCAGATGTCGCTGGACGTTCTCCGATTGCAGCGGCACACCTACGATTGTGCGCTCGGTGTGCCCCACCACGAACCCGTGTGGCCGTAAGCTGACGATCCGCGTTTTTCCGATCCGGTCAGGACCGAATCGGCGACGTGGGATCGCGTGGAGGACTGGTATCTGGCCTTCACCCACCACGTACAGGACATGCCGTTCGAGCCCCGTGGATTGTCGGGCCAGGAGCGCCGTCGGGTCGCACTCTGGTGGCGCGAGTGACTCAACGCGGTCGCACCGAAAGCAGCCGTCCAGCGACGGATGATCGGTATCCCGCCCTCGCGGCGGCCCCTGAACATGCGATCTTGAGTCATAATTTCTGGCGCAAAACGAGAAATCTTGAAGGCAAGACGCGCTGCATCTCTCGGTGAGACTGCGATGACTCGAAAGTTGGACATCAAGCAGGTTGGCGGCGAAGCACCGCAGCCGTTGCGCGCCGAACGCTCTCCGCTCAAACCCAAACAAGCGATGAGTGATGCCTGTGTCGCGCTCGCACAGTCCTGCGTGCGCCAGTGGCAGGGAAACGTGAGCCGCGCGGCGCAGCGCAGGTCGGAGCCGAAGAGGCTGTCGAGTTCATCCACCAAGCGCGGGTCGCACTTAGACGCCTGCGCTCAGTGCTGAAGGTCTTTACCCCGGCGCTATCTGCAGAATTCGCGGATGTTTTGCATCCGCGTCTGCGCGACAACGCCGACCGTTTTGGCCCGGCCCGCGACCTCGACGTGCTGCGGACCGAACTGCTGGAGTCGGTCGTACCCGACGGGCTGCTCGGAAGCCAGGCGTTTCGGGGTCTGCTGGCGACTGCCGACACGGAAAGTCAGGCCGCCCACGCCAGCGCACGGAAGGCCATCGACCCGGATGAACAAGGTCGCATGATTGCTGCGTCCACCACGGATCTGCTACAGCTTCAGCGAAACGCGTTTGGCAATGACATCGCTTTGCCAAGCAGCGGCTTGCACGTGTCCGAAAGCGAGCCCTTGAGCGCTTCGTGGGGGCTTCCGAGCGTGTGCCCGAGCAGCTGCACGGACTTCGTAATGGCGTGAAGGAACTGCGCTACACGCTTGAGTTCTTCTCCCCGCTGCTCCCCGAAGAAGCGGTGCACGCCTACGCCAAACAGCTCACGCGTACCCAGACCGCGCTCGGATTTCTACAGGACTTGGACGTGGCGCGTCGCCGACTCGAAGCCGGGGCGCAGAATAATCCAAGCAGCTTTGCGACTGGCTGACCGGCGATGCCGCGGTCGAACAGTTTGGCGACGTGATCACGCTGACCGACAATAATGCTCGCCCGCCGCAGGAGGCGGCACCCGGCCAACTGCTGCCCTGCACAAAGCCGATCCGGGTGTTTCACGGAGCGCGCACTTCTTCATTAGCGGACTTTGTTGAGCAGGCCTTGCTTGATCGCAACAGTGGTCGGGAGATTGAACTTTGAAGGCAGGCTGCGACGTTTGAACCAGCCGTAGTTGGAGTGTTCGCGGTTCAGTCGAGGAACGAGCTCGCGTTCGACCTCGAGCAAGTAATAATGCAGCTCGCGATCGTCGGCGTCGCGGCATTTGACTGTTGAAACCCGGCTGAGATGCTTCGGTTTGATCCGGATGCCGGCTTCTTCGGCAAGCTCACGCATCAAGGCGCGGCTCGGCGCCTCTCCACAATCGATGCGGCCGCCGAAGAAGTTCCACATGCCGCCGTTATTGACGGCGCTCGAGCGCTTGCCAAGGAGGAACTTGTCTGTGGCGGTGCAATGAATGATTGCCCACGCGCCATCGCGGGCCTCCGAAGTTAGACGCTCCTTTGCCATTTGCGATAGCCGATCTCAACAAATACAGGCGTTTGTGGGGAGATGAGAAAACAGTAGAAACAGTTTATATCCGAGAATTGTTGCGCCTTCTTTACAGACGGTAGGGCGCCACGAGCTGCGTCATCAGCCTTGCCAATGAGCTTGCCGAGGGACCGGATTCCATCTCGTCTGAGGTCGACCGCGACGGGTGCAATCACTCATCACCAGTACGTGGAAGTCCGGTACAGGAAAACGAACCCTTCGGCCCGCGTGCTCGCGGCACTATTCCGGCTGCTGGCGGCTAACGGAACCATGCCGGCACGAACATTTCAGGCGACACCGGGTGTCGGGTGTAATCGGGGTGGCGTACTCGCGCCGGCAACTCCACGGTGGGCCGCTGGATTTCCGTATAAGGAATTTCGCCGAGCAGATGGTGAATGCAGTTCAGGCGCGCCGCCTTCTTGTCGTCCGCCTCGACGATCCACCAGGGCGCCTCCGGGATATGGGTGCGTTCGAGCATCGTTTCCTTGGCCACGGTGTAGCTCTCCCAGCGCGCCCGTGACTCCAGGTCCATCGGACTGAGCTTCCATTGCTTGAGCGGATCGTGGATGCGGGACAGGAAGCGAAAGTGCTGCTCCTCGTCGGTAATGGAGAACCAGTACTTGATCAACTGGATGCCGGATCGCACCAGCATGCGTTCGAATTCGGGCACGGAGCGAAAAAACTCTTCGTACTCTTCGTCGGTACAAAAACCCATCACGCGCTCGACGCCCGCCCGGTTGTACCAACTCCGGTCGAACAGCACCATCTCGCCTGCAGCAGGTAGGTGCGGCACGTAACGCTGGAAATACCACTGGGTCCGCTCACGGTCATTCGGTGCAGGGAGCGCGACCACCCGGCAGACACGGGGATTGAGCCGTTGGGTGATGCGCTTGATGACGCCCCCCTTGCCCGCTGCGTCACGGCCTTCAAACAGAATGACCACGCGATGCCTGGTGGTCGCGACCCAGTCCTGGAGCTTGACGAGTTCGCCCTGCAAGCGTAGCAGCTCCTTGAAGTAGCGATGACGCTGGGCCTTGTCGTCTGCTGTCGGCAGCGGCAGCGCCTCGGCTCCGGCCTCGTCGAGCCTGCGGTCATCAAGTTCGAGTTCGAGCTCTTCGTCGTAGCTGTCCAACAGTTCGCGTTCGATGCGGCGGTGTAGATTGCCGACGTCCGGTTTTTCCATAGAGCCTCCTCACCCCACCCTGCTGAGATCTGTCACACGGCCATCGTCTTACAGAATCATGACAATCCGTCGAACGTCCCGGTTTCGCGCTGTCACAGTATTGCAACTGGCCACGCCGACACTCAACGCGTCTCGCGGGTTGGTGACGCGCCCCTACAAACTGCTTCAGGAGCCTGGATGCCTTCGAACAGCAGATTTGATCCTCGGCGCGAGATCGAACAGTACCGGGAAGCGACGTTGCGCCAAGCCAAACTCGCGGGGGTCATGTACCCGTCGTTTCGCTGCCGGAAATGTGGGCAATTCCAGGGGGTGCATGGCCGAAGGCCGGTAGTCCGGGGAACATCGAGGCATGGCTACCACTGCGCGCAGTGCACCAGCCAAGCACAACCCACCTAAGGGTTACGGTTTTTCCAGAACGATCCGACCGGGAACCGCAATTTCTGACATCATGACGGCGCCCACCATTGCAAACCAGTAAAACGATGTCGGACGATCTGCCATCCACCGCACGCTGCGAGGTGTGCGCATATTATCGGGCCGGCAACGGCTTGACCGGTACGTGCCATCGATACCCGCCCGTCTTTGCCGGAACGCAGTCGCCGCGGGAAGACCATCACTGGCGCTTCCCCTCCGTGATGAACCAATCCTGGTGCGGGGAGTTTGCGCCGCGACCCACTGATCGCTGACGCACTCGGGCTAATCCTGCGGAGTCCGAACAACATGGCAAGCTTGCTCGGCAATGGTCTCCAGGTGGACCAGCAGGTATTCCGGCGTCTGTTTGTATGGCACGACACGAACGCCGCGCTAGGCAAGCCCCGCGGGTGTCGTGTCGTCGGGCATACATGTCCCAGTTCTCCAGTTTCCAAGCATCGCGTGGATTCCTGCGTTCCTCGATCCGGGCTTTCAGCGCTTCGATGGGCCGATGTAGATAGACCTGGGCAAGCCGCACGGTGCCCGTGAACCCCAGCGCCTCGGTATCAGACAGCGCGCCGGACTCGAGCGCCTGAGTCCGTGGCGGGAAGCGCGACATGGAACGCCAGTTTGAGCTGCTGGGCGGCAATGACCCAACAGGATCGATACTCGAGATCCCGAATCTGTCCGCGGTAGTGTGGGCGGTCGCGATCCATCGGGTCGAGCTTCAAAGCACTCAACCGCGCAGGGGCAATCACCGCGCTGACCTTGTCTTTGTCGATCAGCGCCCACGGCTCCTAGACAGCAAGCTTTCGACTGTCCAGGCTTTCGCGGTATGGGTCTTGCCCGCGCCTGCAAGTCCAGAAGAAATTGTGCAATGGGCATTCAGGAGGCGGGTCGAAAGATACGCCTTAAGTATAACGGTTGCCCTCGGCGATGAATTTGACGGCAGCTGCGACTACGCAACACGCACAGCGCGGTAGTTGTCCCTTACGCGTCCGGTCTGGGTTGCGGGTCGCGGGGTCACGGTGTCGTCTGTCCGTCGGCGTAGGCTCCATTACATTGGACAGCCTGAGCGATCTGGGGGAAAATTCTTTACTGTGGTCGGCCGGTTCGGAACCGGCGCGGCAGTACGACGAAGAGCGTACTCATGTATTGCTCGTAAAGCCCCACAGGAGAAATCCATGAACATCCAGCCCCCTCCGCAGGAGTACCTTGCTGCGGCGAAGTCTTTGGCTCCGGAAAAGGCTACTGAGCTGCAGAATCGGTTTGACCTGCGTTTCTTGAACAATCCGAGTGCGCGACGATTTAGTGCTGATGAAAAGGTCGCGTTTTGGTTGCACAAGGAAGACCAGGACCTGAGCGCGTGGCGTGCGAATGTGGCGGCCTGCGACCATCCTTATGCGATGTGAGTCGCTAAGTGGTCATCGTGCGCCCGACCTGGTGATGCCACTTAAAACGCCGGTGGCGCGACCGTATCCGTACCGGGATCGGATCGTATTCGGCACTTGTCCTTCTTTCCGGACCTAGTCGCGGGTCCGGCACTCCCTGCCTCCTCTTGACCGGTCAGCGCCGCCTGACCAGCCAGTCGAGCAGGGGCCTCCAATGAGCTTGCTCGATGGCATCGAAGCCATTGCCGTCGAAAATCGTTGTACTGGTTTCTACCGCATGTACGTACCGCTGAGCCTGCCGTATGCATGTGACGAGCGGAAGGTCAAATTGCCGTAGGAACTCCATCAACTGGCGGAAGGCATGGGTGCGCGGAGTGACCCGCATCCCGACGACGCCTATATCGACCCGGTCTTTGCGCACCGCCTTTGTCTCCGCGAGTTCCTCGAAGAATTCGCTGCTGGCGAGCATGTCGAATCTTGAGGCGGAGACGGGTACGACCACCTTGTCGACGTCGTTCAAGGCCTGCTTCAGGCGCTTTCCATGCAGCCCCGCCGGCGTGTCCAGTATCGCGACGTCGCAGTCTTTGGGGGGCGTCTCGTCGCCCTCATCGGATATCGCCCAATGCCGGATACGAGGAAGGTGGCTGGGGCGCTGCTCAAGCCAGTGGCGGCTCGAACGCTGCCGGTCCAGGTCCCCCAAGTAAACAATCTCGTCATTCCGGGCGAACCAGCTGCCGAGATGTACGGCAAGTGTTGACTTGCCACTCCCGCCCTTGGGATTGGCCACCATGATTCTGCGCATTGCGATTGCCGTGAGGAGAAGAAGAATATAAAGTGTTTATATAGTTTACACCCATCAAACCTGCTCGGGAGAGTGAAATGACCGAAAACGTCAACGTGAAATCGGCCGAAGAGGACGTTGCGCCGGTTGAGGTTCAGCAGCCGGACATTGAGGCCGTAATCGTGTCCGACAACGTGGTACTCCCCAACGCCAAGGTGGGGGCTGCGAAGAAGGCGGCTGCGAAGGCCAAGACGGGAAAGGTGTCCATTGCCGCCAATGTGGACATAGCGGACGCGGGCGAAAAATTGGCTCCTGGCAAGAAGCCATCCGCGAAACCGGCGAAGAAGGCGCGCACCGACGTACAAATCGAAGCCGCGGCAGTCACCGAAACGGACAAGGCCACCAAGGCAAAAAAACAAGCCCCACGCAAGCCCAAGATGGTTCGTGACAGCTTTACTTTCCCTGAGAACGACTACGCACTGTTTTCCGCCTTGAAGCAACGCGCGCTTGCGAGCGGAACTGACGTCAAGAAGAGCGAGTTGTTGCGAGCCGGTTTGGCGCTCTTGGCGAGTCTTGAGGATGCTCAGTTCGGCAAGGCACTAAGCGACGTCGAGCGCATCAAGACTGGGCGCCCCAAGAGCTAAACCATCGTTAGTAATGGGTCGGTGTGAAGCGTTGTCGAAGGAAGGTGCGTGATGAAATTCAGGGCGGGCAACGACGTTGACAAGGGAGCGGTGCGGCGTACGCCACGGATCTGGCTCAAGCTGGCCGTCAGCAAAGGCCGATGATGAGCCGCAGCGCAGTGTTCGTCGGAAGACGGCGGCTCAACCTTGGAACCTGCCGTCCAGACAGCGCGGGATCGAACGGCTCCTGTGGGTCGATTGAGGCGATGCCGACAGGGCTGGCCGGTGGCACCCATCACGTCGGTCAGAACCTCGGCCAACTGGATGTTCATCTGCAGCGCCTTATGCATGCGCTGCACCCAGCTCGCCTGCTCGGTGCGCAGCACCTCGCGCTCACGGACCACGGCGCGCACCACGCACGTCGTTGCCGGGCCGCCACGCGGCGCGCAGCAATCCCAGGCTCATCACCTTTTGCAACCACTGGCCGTCGGCCACGTCGCTCTTGCGCCCGGGCACGTACTTCATCTGCCGCGTATGGAATAGCTCCACGCGAAACTGGAGCTCGACAGCCGACGCCAGATTTCCTCCCAGACGCTGGCGTAGTCGATCACGCTTCCATCATCGAGCTCGACCCGCAGCCTGCGGTCCCGCGGTTCGTATCCGATGGCGCGCAGATTCCCAGAGCTGATGCGTTTCAGTCCATGGCTGACCTGCCCTTGCCTGTTCGATTCGGTCAATTGCACCCGGTTTGTGCCGGGGCTTGTGTTCGACTGGAGGCCGGCGTCCTTCCTGGCTTTGAATCCGCCTCCAAAATGACCGGTTGGACTCAATCCCTGTCACGTAATGCCGCTGTGGCGAAGGCTCGGCCGCCGGGCAGAGCCGCAGCAGAGGATGAGGTCCTTTCCCGCGAAGGCTCGGCGCAGCCAAGAGCGCCAGCGCCGCGGTTACGCGTGGACGCAGTCACGATTACTGCAGTGCAACATTTCTCGGATAGTCTTGCATTCCGGAACCGGTCAGTAGCGACGGAAGGGCTGGCCGGCGATGCTCCGCGCCGGTCAGCCAGGCAGTGTCCAACCCGGAGCGGTATGTCGAAATCGGGTGCCCCGTCGAGGGGCGCCTCCCTTGACGACTGGAGACTTCAATGTTAACGCTCGACGACCTGGATCACTTCGACGATAGAGGCATGGCGCGGCAAGCGGGCGCGTCGGCCCCGCGGACCGACGCAGAAACCCTGAGGCGATTGGCGCGCATCGTCGCGTGCCTGAATTTCTGCCGCGACATTCCCGACGAAGAGTTGGTCGAGGGCGGACTCCATGCCGCGCGGCGTACGCTGCGGTCGGTGCTGAGGAGCGGGAAACGCAGGCGCCCGCTCCCCCAGGATGCCGTGACGACGGCCCTGGAAGGCGCGCTGCTGGTGCTCGGCGAGCAAGCGGCGCGTCGCGGGGAGCCCGCGCATGCGGCCTCGGAGCGGCACGCGATCGAAGCGGAAATCCAGAACGTCGCCGACAAGCTGGTCGGCAAGGATACGGTCGATCCGCAGCTCATGGATTCCCTGGCGCGCGGGGAGTTCGAGCTCCTCCGTTCGTCCGACTTCGCGGCGCTGCTCCGGGCCGCTGGCAAATTCGCCGCGCCTGTCGAGGTCGATCTCGCCGTCGACGGCGACGGACCGGCCTACCTGGTACGCGTTCATTTGAAGATTGAGGGCGGGCTCTGGCGCTGGACGGCAGGGGAGGGATGCTGCATGAGTCGCAACGGCGACCCGGCGTTATCCCTGCCACCCGACGACGGCGTGGTTCAGGCCCTTCTCTTCGGGCTGGCGCTGCGCAGCGGGCGCGCGATCGCTGCCTGGGCCGAGGCCGCCGGCGAACACTGAGATGCGGGGGCCGCCGACGGGGGCCAGCTCCGCGGTGCCGGGTCAGGCGCGATGTCAGGCGGAAATCACGACCTTGAGGGCCTTGTGGGGCCGCGCCGGCGAAGGGGTCGTAGGCTTCGAGCGCCTGATCCAGCGCCGCCATCGCCGCCCGGTCCCGCGACGCACCGGAAAGCCTTCCATTCCGCTCGAAGCGGACACGATCGACGTTGTTTCACATCTTTGGAGGGCTGCTTATGGCCGGGGGCGGCCCGTCGGACCGATTCATGCCGACCCGGAGCGGGCACTCGGTCGGCACGGGTGCGGGTCTGCCGTTCAGCGTAAAGCCGACGTACGCAGCGGGTCTTCGACATCGACATCAGCTCAGCCTCTGGCGGTTCGGTGCAAATCATCGCCCGCATCGAAGATCCCGGGTGATCGAAAAGATCCTCGACCACCGAACGGGAAAGATGGACCCGGAACCGCTGACGCGGTTGCCAGCAGCGCGGGCACTGCCCGATCGGTTCAGATGAAGCTTCCCACGTTCAGCCCGGGATGCTGTCACCCGCAGGGCACGGCCGGCTATCGGGCTGGCCTGAAGGCCGGAATGAAACGCAAAAGGGCAGTGGGAGCGGAGAACTCTTGGCGTTTCGGACTGAAAGGGCGCAGGATTTCGGGCTGGCGGCGAGGGACATTGGCTATTCGTAGCGCCTCGCAACCCGTGATTTCGTGTTGATCAGCCAAAGAAAGTGTGTTTACGCTTCCTATACTCGACACGATCAGACCCAAGCCCGTGAGCCACCCCGACATTCCCCGAACCGGCATCAAATCCGGCCGCGTCGCCCGTCCCGCCCGAGGCTCCGACCAGGCCGGCTGGATACGCTGGATGCCGGGCCTGCAAACCCTGCGCAGCTACGAGGCAGCCTGGCTGCGCCACGACCTCGTCGCTGGTCTGGCGCTGGCGGCGATGCTGGTGCCGGTCGGCATCGCCTATGCGATCGCGTCGGGTCTGCCAGGTATCTACGGTCTCTACGCCACGATCGTCCCGCTGCTCGCCTACGCGCTGTTCGGCCCCAGCCGCATCCTGGTGTTGGGCCCCGACAGTGCGCTGGCAGCACTGATCCTCGCGGTCGTGCTGCAGCAGTCCGGCGGCGACCCAATGCGTGCGGTCGCGCTCGCAGGCGCGATGGCGGTGGTCTCCGGCTTGGCGTGTATCCTGTTCGGACTGCTGCGCCTCGGCTTCGTCACCGAACTGCTGTCCAAGCCGATTCGCTATGGCTACATGAACGGAATCGCGCTGACGGTCCTGATCAGCCAGCTGCCCAAGCTGTTCGGCTTCTCCATCGACGGCGGCGGGCCGCTGCAGGATCTGTGGGCGATCGCCGTGGCGATTGTCGAGGATCGCAGCAACTGGACCACCTTCCTCCTCGGCGCGGGCACGCTGGCGATCATGCTGCTGCTGAAGGGCCACAAGCGCATACCCGGCATCCTCGTCGCAGTCATCGCGGCGACGCTCGTCGTCGGCGCGCTGGATCTCGGCGAGACCGCGGGCGTCGCGGTGCTCGGCTCACTGCCCCAAGGCCTGCCCGCCTTCGCCATTCCCTGGATCACCTGGGCCGACCTCGGCACCGTGCTCATCGGCGGGCTTGCCGTCGCCCTGGTGTCGTTCGCCGACACCAGCGTACTGTCGCGCGTCTACGCGGTGCGCACGCGCACCCACGTCGACCCCAACCAAGAAATGGTCGGGCTCGGTGCCGCCAATCTGGCGGCGGGATTCTTCCAGGGCTTCCCGATCAGCAGCAGTTCCTCGCGCACGCCCGTCGCAGAAGCTGCCGGTGCACGCACGCAGCTCACCGGGGTCGTCGGCGCGCTAGCGGTCGCCCTGCTGCTTCTGCTCGCGCCCGACCTGCTGCGGAATTTGCCGACCAGCGCACTGGCTGCGGTGGTGATCGCAGCCGCGATCGGCCTGTTCGAATTCGCCGACCTGCGCCGCATCTGGCGCATCCAGCGCTGGGAGTTTTGGCTCTCGGTGGGCTGCACCGCCGGGGTGGTGGTGCTGGGCGTCATCCCCGGCATCGGCCTGGCCATCCTCACCGCGGTCGTCGAATTCCTGTGGGACGGCTGGCGTCCGCACTTCGCGGTGCTCGGCCGCGCCGAGGATGTCAAGGGTTACCACGACATCAAGCGCTATCCCGACGCCCGCCGCGTTCCCGGGCTGGTATTGTTCCGCTGGGACGCGCCGCTTTTCTTCGCCAACGCCGAGCTATTCCGCGAGCGTGTGCTCGACGCGGTCGAGGAATCTCCGACACCGGTGCGCTGGCTCGTGGTCGCGGCGGAGCCAGTCACCAGCGTCGACGTCACCGCCGCGGACGTGCTCGCCGAGCTCGACGAGACCCTGCTGGCCGCCGGAGTCGAGCTGTGCTTCGCCGAGATGAAGGATCCGGTCAAGGACAAGCTGAAGCGCTTCGGCCTGTTCACGCGCTTGGGCGAGGAAACTTTTTTCCCCACCCTCGGTACTGCGGTCAGCGCCTACATCGCGACCCACGACGTCGAATGGGTGGACTGGGAGGAGCGCCAAGCGTGACACGCCGGATTAACATCCCCGGCTCGGGGCCACTGGCGGACGGTCTCGCGACGAGAACAGGCAAGCCGTCAAGGGCTCGCTTAGCGGGGCGCGCGTCCGTGCGCGGGCCGACGGCGAGTGCCGCGATCCTGGCCAGGCGGTCGATCTGATCCTCGGCTATCAGGAGATTTCCCGACTCCGCCTGCGGACCCTGCTCGGGTACTTCATGCCGGGCAAGGCGTTCGGCGAAAGGGCCAGCGCGGCCTACTCCGTGGAGCGCGGCATCGACTACCAGTTCTAATCGGCCATGCGCGCCTTATCCCGACCCGGCGGCGCGGACGGCCCTGATCGACCTGGAGCAAGCGGGCCTGCGCTGCTGCAATCGGATCGCCGCGACCCTGGCTGTGAATGATCGCCACGGGTTGCAACAGCGACTCGAATCCGCCGGCCTTCCCGTCCCGACCGGATCGCTCGCCACGACCTGGGCTGAGGCGCTCGGGATGACACCAAGAGGACTCCAACAGCGGCCGGACGCCGTGCCGCGAGGACTTGGGCGCAACGCCTGAAACGAGTCTTTGGCATCGGACCCACCCGGCCCGCGTTGGCAAGCAATCACCGTTGCCGGCCTCGAAGACCTATTCCAACGTCAGCTTTGCGCCGCACTACAGCCCTTGAAACGACCCCGGTGACCGCCCGCTCCTGGCCGTAACAACTCAAGACATCGGCCCCGTAACCTGCCGTTGTTGCCCGCCCCACCACTGGCGGCATCTTGCCACGGAGCCCGTGTCATCGCCTTCCTGACCCTGCTTTCCCTGAGACGGGTCCGAGGCTCTCCACGCCGCCCATGACACTCGTCTCGGATTCGACCACCCTATGGAGAAGACCGTACGACACCCGCCAGTGCTGTTGCGCGCAGTCGAGCGTGACGGTCTTGTCGTTCAGTCGGACGATCCGGCCGCTGCGCTCCTTGTGATCGCGGCCGACAAAGCCAACAAGATCACCAATAGCAACCTCATTGCGGCCCAATCCTTGTCGCGGTCTTTCTCGAATCTCGACGTCGGCGCCGTCGAGATTGATCGCGGCATAGGAGATCAGCCACTGCCGACCGGTCGCCTTGTCGAGAACGACGGCCTGTTTGCGCCTCAGATCAAGCACCTGGCCCGTGCGCGATGCGTTTGCCTGGGGGTCAAAGTACGCGATCGTCTGGCCGATGCGCAACTTTGCCTGGATCGCGACCATCCAGGTCGGCTCATCGAGCGTTCGGTCGATGGCTGCGCGAAGCCGGTAAAGATCGAAGGCGGAGGCGTTTTTCAGCTGCACCAGAATTTTGGAGTAGTTCATGAGGCTTGCATTCACGGTTAATGGGCTAAACGGCCGCTTGCCACGAGCAGTTTCGGCGGCGGGCGGCCGCTTCGGGAGCGATGCCGAGAGCGTTGTATCGGCCACGAGCTGACGACCGGGGACACGGCCGGAACCCTCGTTTGCACACCGGCAAAACGTCGGGCGCACCGCAAGACGATGAGCGCAGGTGGCCATCTGAGATTAGGCCCCCAAAACCCGAAACTCACCTCCCGCTGCGATACGTGGCCTTCCATAGCCGTTCAAGTTCGGCTGCAACGGGCGGGGGTGGCGCCCCGAGGAGCGTCGAAAGGCCGCGTTGAAAGACTTTTCCGTATACCGTCTGAGATGCCGCGGCATAAAGAAGAACCATGCTGTTGTCGTGGCAATCGTGGTTCTTGCAAACACTCACGAGTTGGTATTCTGTGCCGGCGACCCGCACTTTCTCCACTGGCTGTGCCGGACCGTCAAGTTCCATCAGCCACGGCTCCTTGGCGAGCGGGCCGAGCGCCTGGACGTACGGTCGCTTGAACGTCGCGTCCTTCAGCAGGTCGCTGGGCCCGATCTGGATCGGCAGTGCCGTCCCTGGCAGCATGTTGCGGTTCGGGTCGCAATGCCGCACGCGCGTTCCTTTGAACGCCGCCGGTAGCGCGGCCATGACCTTCGGCCCGCCTTCGACCGCGGCAAAGACGCCCGAAGCGTTGCGGTAGAGGACGAATACCAGCGCTTCGCCGCCCGCGACTTCACTCGTTAATGCGGTCTCGAACTCCGGGGGCGGCGTGGCACCGAAGTATGTAGGCGCCGCCTTCACATTGCGCCCGGTCAGCACCGCCTTGCCTCCGTCCTGCACGACCAGTGAATCGCCGAGGTACTTCAACTGCGGCAGCATGTAGTTCGAGCAGTCCGGGGCCAGCACGCCGCCGTAGCGCAGCATTAGCTTGGCGTCGATCTTGCCCTGCGCCCAGGCCTCTGTCGCGGCGCAGAAGAGCAACATGGTCACACCGAGAAGCAGGCGTATCGGAGATGTCGTGCAGGGCGTGTTCATCGCGCTTCCTCTCGTGCTCACTGTGGCGCCTCCATTGTCCTCACGCATGCGCCAGCCTCGCAAGGAGCTGGCGTATCGCACTTGGGCCACTCAGCATTGGCGAGCGTCCGCTTTGCCCGATGGGGACAGGCCGCTCCGGGTCGGCTGCCGTCCGGTGCTGGTGACAACTCGGTGGCCGCTTGGAAACTGGAGCGGCCAGCCAGGCTAAGTGCGGTGAAATTCGAACACCAATGTCGAGACGAGTCTGAAAGCGGTCGTCCAGCCTTTTCAGGCAAGTGGCAATGGCCGCCGCCTTCCTGTAACTCAAACTTGCAGCAGCTTAATGGCAGTTTCGAGCGTCGAGCCGCCATTCGTTCCAGTGAGCCGGTTGCCGGACATCAGCTCCACGCTCAACGCGAGCGCCGCCGCCAGACGAGTGCCGCCGCTGCCAGCCCCAGCAATGCCAATCCCGCCAGCACCCACCACACGATGGTGATCGTCAGCACCGGCGGGGACAGTTTCAGCTCAGTGATCATGGTCAGCACGGCGCCATCGGGCAGGCTGAAATTCTGGTTCAGTAAGGGATTGAAGCCGGTGAAATTCACTACCGGGCGCACGGTGACTGGCGGATAAGGTGGCTGCCCAGTGAGCGAACTGGCCTGTGGCGTGCCCTGGAAATAGATCACCGTGGTCCCCTCCACGGTCAATCCATTCAGATCCGGGACCTCGAGCGCGGCTTGGGTCGGCTTGAAACCCATTCCCGTCAACTGGACCGGAACCGCACCGCCCGACTTGTTGTGGATGTCGACTTTCTCCGTGATGCGTGACGCTCCACTGCCTGTCGCGCCACCATTGACCGAATAGGCGACGGCGCCCGTCACCGTGCCGGTCATTGCCCCGGTGCCGTAGCCGAGGAGCGGACCCTGGGCATGGATCTGATTTGCGCCGACATGGGCGCCTGGGTGGATGTGGCCGATGTCCAGCAAGGTGAGGGGGGCCGACGGATACACCAGAATGCGCCGGCCATCGACGGTCCATTCGACCGTGCGCGGAAGCTGTACCGGGTCGTTCGGAACATTCAAGTTGAACGTCGGGTCGTCGATCGTGAATTCGAGGCTGGAGTTCTGGTCCGACACCGTGTAGGAAGCGGCCTGCGACTGGCAGGGGCACGCGGCAAGCATCACGGCTACAAGCAGTACTCTCATGATCGAACTCTGCCGGTTGTACGTTTTTCAGGATAGTCGACGGGCACCCTCATCGGGCTGTCCGTCAGCGACGGCCCGCGAGAAGGCGTGCAGCGATCGCTGCGACCGGCAGAAGTCTGGGCGGAGCCGACTTTCCAATGTCCGCTGGGGAAGGAGGTCGACAGGCAGATCTTGGCCGGGTACTGACCTCGCCGAACGATACTCCAATGGCCGGGGCCTCCACAAAGCCGCCCGCCGCGCGCGAAGCTTGTCATCGCCAAGCGAATGGCTGCTTGCGGGTGAGCGGTGCCGCTCGACGTCGGCTTTGGAGAAAAAACGCCACCGGCCGGTCATGGCCGGTTGTGTGAGATCACGAACGGCAGCTTCGTGGAAGCGAAACTTGCGACAACCCAGTGTGCCTGACCGGCGGCTTCAGAGAAGTCCAGATGGCCGCTTGGGGTCGACACGACTCGTCGGCGAGCGGCAGCTTACGGGAAGCGAACCTCCAACGGCGGCTTTCCGGCGACGAATCGGGTGAGGTGTCGGTCGCAACCCGACCCAATCCTGCCGGTCGATCCTGCGCATGCTTAACGGCTGGCTTCCGGGTAAAGCCGCCACTTGCAGGCCGTCAAGCAACTGCGACTCATCGGCCAGTTCGTACGGCGCAACGTCCTTCGGTTATTGCGCCGTACGCGATCTGAGCCTGCACCCGCCGGATCGCTCACATCGCGTTCTCCGCTCTATTCCGTCGAAACACCCGGTGTCAGCCCTATGTGGATCGCCGTCTGTTGATGCCACTGTCAGGCGATGGATGCCCCCCTCTCAGATCGGCTTGATGTTCTGGTTCATCCGGAAAAGGTTCGTCGGATCGTACTTCTTCTTGACTTCCACCAGCCGGTTGTACGTCGCACCGTAGGCGAACGCAATTCGGTCGGATTCGTCTTGGGTGAGGAAGTTGATGTATGCACCACCACTGGCGAACGGCTGTGACTGGGCGAAGAATTCGCGCGCCCAGCCGATGCAGCGCTCATCTTCGGCGGCCGACTCCCAGCGGGCGTGCACGTTCATCACGTAATTCGCGTCTCGGCTCGAGTAGGCCATCGCCTCGGGTGCGACGCGGCCCGTCTGGCCACCGATCGTGCCGATGAAGATCTCGCACTGCGGCGAGGGCAGCTTGCCAGCGTATTCGATAATGCTGTCGACCGCGCCATCGCTGAGCTGTGAGAAGTTATGCGACTTCCAGTAATTGCGCGCACCCTTCGTCAGGAGGGGATCGAACGCCTGTTGCCAAGCGGTGTACGGCTGCACGCCGATATGCTCGCCGTGTGCCGTGCCAAACTCGCGCAGCGGTTCGATCAGCTTCTCGCCCTCCGCGGGGTCGCCCGCATAGCACAGGGCGAGCGCAACAATCTCTTTGCCGTGGATGTCCTCGGGCAGGAAGGGCAGCGGGGGCGCCTTCCGCGTGACCATCCAGACGTTGAGGCTGTCCGTCATCGTCTCAGTGAAACGGGCAAATTGCGTGAGCACCGGTTTCGCTTGGTCGAACGGAAAGACGATGAGTCCGCACAGAACGTCTGGTCCGACGGGGTGAAGCTGGAACTCGAAGCGGGTGACAACGCCAAAGTTGCCGCCGCCGCCACGCAGCCCCCAGAAGAGATCATCGTTTTCTGTTTGGCTGGCGTGCACTTGACGACCATCCGCTATGACCACATCCGCACCGAGCAGGTTATCGATGGTCATGCCGTGCTTCCGGCTCAGCCAACCGAAGCCGCCGCCGAGCGTCAGACCGGCCACGCCCGTGGTTGAGTTGATGCCCACCGGTGTGGCCAGGCCGTGCACCTGCGCGGCTGCGTCGAAGTCGCCCAGCGTGCAGCCGGCTTCGACGGTCGCGCGGCGGGCGTTCGGGTCGATCTGAACAGCCTTCATCAGTGATAGATCGATCATGAGGCCGTCCTCGCAGACGGCATTGCCCGCGATATTGTGTCCGCCCCCTCGGACCGAGACGAGCAGGCTATGCTCGCGTGCAAATCCGACGGCTTTGACAACATCTTCCGGCGATGCGCAGCGGGCGATCAGCGCGGGCCTGCGGTCGATCATGGCGTTCCATATCTGGCGCACCTCCTGGTAGCGGCCGTCGCCAGGAAGAAGCACATCCCCCCGGTGGTGTGCTTTGAACTCGTCGATACTGGCTTGTTGTAACTGCTTCATGCTTGCCTCCATTATTTGGGCTTACAGTTACTGGTCGAGTGCCCCACGTCCGGACGTTCTTCAATACCTACGCGGTCGTCGATATATACACGTGAGGGCTGGAACGGCAGGTTTGGGAGCGAAGCTGTCGCCGTGATCGGGTTGAATCGTCGCTGCATGGCGGAACTTCGGTCAGGAAGTCGGACAATGCCCGGACGAGACGGCTACTTTCCGGCCGCGCTCACCCGGGCATCCTGCCAGGCGTTGAAGCGAGCCTCCGCGCCGGCGAACGCCGTCTTGACACGTTCGACGTCCCAAGGCCGCTCGACGAGCGTCTCGTGGTCCCACATGCTGCGCGGCTCGGGCGGCGCGAAGAAGTCGCCGCCATAGACGTGGATCGCGCAGGTCATCTTGCCAATCGGGTTGAGCACGGAGTGAATCGCCTCGCGCTCGAGCGTCGTGATGTCGCCCACACCCAGTGATTTCGCACCGTGCGCCTCGATACCGCCCGCGGTACGCCGCCAGAACACGTTGTCCTCGCGGCCCGTGTAGATGCCCACCACCGAGAACATGTGGTGGTCGTGCGGCATAAGGCTCATGCACGGGGCCCACACGAAGTTGATGATGGTCACGTTCGGCGCGCGGTACAGGGTGTCGATGCCGGCATGGGTCGGCTCGCCAAGCTCGGCGATCACGCGCGCACCATCCGATACCGCCGCGGCGACGAGCTCGCTGATCGCAGCGTCGCCCTCGCCGACGATCCTGACGCAGTCCTCGATGAAACGGTCCTTGTCGAACATGATCGGCGCCCCTCGATTCTCGCTCCCTGCCCGCCGGCCGCGAAGACGAACGGATTCCCTTCACCGTCCCCCCACTCGACCGGTTGCTTACTCCTTTTGTAGACAACGCGGTGGACGGACGCAAGCGGGTTGCCAGCCAGGCACGCGCATGCCATCGGCGGCGCGGCCCGGCAGCGCGCGTGGTCGGCCGAACCGAAACGATCGCCGGCCGCCGAACCGCCCTGTTACGAACGCAGGCCGCCACACATGATCCCGCAGCACTCCTCTTCCTGCGACGATCCGGGCCTGCTACGCCCGGGCTGCAACTGCTGCATCGAACCGACCGCCGGCTTCGCGATGCTAGTCGACGGCGACGCATGCTTTCGTGCCCTGCGCGCGGAAATCAGCAGCACACGCCACACCATGGTGGTGCTGAGCCGGGACATCGACAGTCGCCTCGCCCTCGTGCCCGGAAGCGCCGGCGACGGTTTCCCCGAGCCGCTCGGCGAGTATCCGCGCCCACGGCTTAGCCCGCGCCCGCTGCGCCGGCTACGGCCACGACTTCCTGGTCGCCTATTCGTGCAAGGGGCGCGGCATCTGCCCTTCGTGCAATATGCGCAGCATGGTCGTGACCGCCGCCCATCTCGCCGACCACGTCACCCCGCGCCTGCCGGTTCGGCAATGGGGGCTCTCGGTGGCCAAGCGGCTGCGCTACCTGGACGCGGCGGCCCACCAGGCGCTTGGGGGCTGGGTCCCGGTTCCTTGAGATGATCATCGCGTCGAAGGGGCGCCGACCGTTTGGTGATCAGCGTGTCGACGCTGGGAGTTTGATCGGCAGCTACCGGCGTGGAGCAGCCATCCGAATGGCTTGTTTGTGGAGTCGTCGACCGGCGGCAGTTGGCCGGGTGAGTGAGGTCACGAACGGCAGCTTCGTGGCAACGAAACTCGCAGTAGCCCCGTCTGCCTGAACGGCGGCTTCAGAGAAGTCCGGATGGCCGTTTTGGGTCGTCCACTGCCGCCGGCCTGAAAAGGCTGGACGACAGCTTTCAGACAGATATCGACATTGTCGGTGGAATTTCGGCGCTTCTTGGGCCGGCTGGCCGCACCAGTTTGCAAGGGGCCATTGAGTTGCCACCGGCGGCGGACGGCAGCCACCCGAAACTGCCCTACGTCTTGAGTCAAAGCGGACGCTCAACGTCTTGGTGAACGGCAGGCCGCGATCACGGTTGATGCTCCCGCTGCGCTGCGGCCGTCCGTTCGACTAAAGTTAGGGAGCCCCACGCTTGTAGCTGATTAGTTCCCGGGTGTACATGTTGAAGCCATCGTCACGAATGTGTTTCACATCGGCCTTTACGTCCGGTGCGTACCAAAAGGTGTCGTTTTGGTGGCCATTGCGTCCCCGAGAATTTTGGTACCAACCGCGGTGCTCGATCTTGAAGGCCATGAATTTGCCGGCCGGAACAGTCACCTCTTCATAGGCGACCACGGCAGCATCCTGTTGTGTATTACCGGTAACTCCGTCGGCTCTAGTCCAGTCCTCTTCGTAGGCCCATTTCTTCCCGACCTCCAATGGCCAAACGCGCCACGGCTTTTGCAGTGGTACTCCGAGGAATGCTGTTGATAGTTCGAGATTGCCTCCTTCGCCGGAGAACTTTAGAGCATCATCGCCCTTCACAACGGTACGAGTGCGTTTGCCCTCTTCCAATTTGGTACGGTTATCCACCTGTCGCCACTCCCATGTATCGCCAACATTGAAGGCTGTGGGCGCTGGCATCTCTGCCATTTGCGCCTGTGCAGTTGCTGGTGCGATAAGGCAGGCGACTACAGCAAGTAGTCGAGTAACAGATTTCATGGTTCTCCCTCCTATTTCGGGCGGCGTTGCACCTTCTTTGTGAATCCGCGGCGTTTTAGACCGCAGATCTGCGGACCCATCCACGAGGTTGCGGTATAACTCGCAAACGCCGCATCTCCACCAAGCTGGTTTATAGGCGCTTTTTTTTGCATTTCCCGAGTTACCCATCGACATAAACCGGCGGAGAAACCCAGCAGAGGGCGTTACGGTCACTTCAGCGGATCTGCACGGGTCCATATTGAACAGATGAGCTGTAACGGCGACGGCCAGCTCTTGGTCGATTTAATCCGTCCGTCATTGCATTGCTTCAATGTAGACGACCACCATCGACCTGCAAGTGAAATGTAACGGCCACCGGCCAGAAACCGCCGGTGGGCGCAAAATGCGAGGCGATACCTCCTGTGGGGGCGTTGAATTTCCTATTCTTCATGAAAAGCACCGGCAGGCGGTCAGAACGACGTACCTCGACGACTACAGCAGACGGTCCTGTTTATGGATGGGTGTCTTTGTTGTTTTCCGGGCACAAGGCGGCGCGCAAGGCGGCCGGTTACTTTGCCTTCCTGCTGGCGTTGGCGATGACGGCCTGGGTGGGGAAGGAAGACCGCTAAGCGCTTGCGCGCAACATCCAGAGGAGCCCCACACCGCCCCACAACAACCACAGTGAGGAGGGCTCCGGCACCCGCATGGGGCCGGAAGTGAGGGCGAACTCGGTGACAAGCCCCGTGCTGGCGGGCTCGATCACGCGGCTCAAACCGTCGCTGATGCCCGCCATGGCGGCGAATTCGCCATGCGGAAAGATATCCGAAACCTCGAAGGTGAAGTCGCCGAGCAACTCGCCCGGCATAATCGGGCTGCCGGTGGTGTACCACAAAATCCCCTCGATGATCGGGTCCCACTCGGAAAAGCCGGGGTCCAGGGCAACGCCCGGCTCGGTGAGTTGAGAGGGTGCCGGCGTGACATCGAACGTCTCGGCGGGATCCCAGGGACGGAAGAACCAGCCCGGCGGGGCACCGACCGAACCCAAGCTGAAGGGTACCTGCACTTCCAAGGCGAACTGGAAGATGGGATCGAAAGACAGATTCTCGACCTCGTATTCGTATTCGTTGGTCTTGGGTGTATTGCCGGGTTTGACGCTGTCCCGCACCTTGACGGCCTTGCCGGGCGAGACGTCCCAGAAGCCGTCGATGCTGATATGGTCCGCGTCGTAGCCGAACAGGTCCACGCCCGCCTTCTTGGGTATCTTGAAGCGGCCATCGGCGGCGATCTCGATATCGTACTCGCTGAAATAGGATTTGTCGTAGGGCGGTTTGTCGGCGGGATGGTCGCCCCAGGGATTGGCGACCACCATCTTCTTTTTCTCCGTGTCCCAGCCCCCGCCGGTCAGCGCATGGATGATATCACCCTCCTGCTTGCCTTTCGGATCTTTGGGGTCCTTTAGCTTGACCGGCTTGCCGTCCTTGTCACGCCAGGTGATGCGGGCGATCAGATCTTCGCTTCTCTCCAGTTCCATCTGCCAAGTGTCGTAGGTCGCCTTATCGCCATCGATGTAGCGCACCGTCAATCCCGTGCCGTCGGCCTTTTGGCCGTCGTACACTCCTTTGCCTTTGAGGTAGTCGACGATGGCGCCTTCCGTGCCCTTGCCGCCACGGATTGAATTGGGTTTGCCTTCCATATAGTCCTTGCCGTAGATCCGGTTGGCGAGATCCAGGGTCAACGCCTTGGAATCCTCCTTCCAAGTGTCATTGGGCTTTTTCGGGTCCTTATGCTTGACCAGCCCCTCGTAACCGTGCTGATCGAAAAACCAGATGGAATCCGCGACCGCCGCCGCTGCGCAGATGCCCTTCACCTTCTGGCCGCAGTCCTGCGGAAAATCCGGCACCAAACCTCCCGCGGAGCCATCGCCCTTGTACTTGATTTCCGCATGGCCCGGCACGGATGCCAAGAGCACGCAAAGACCCAGCAAAAGGGCCTGAAATGTATTATTTATTTTATAGTTACCGACACCGATAGACATATGGATAGACTCCATTCCTGTATGGCAAGTAACGTCATGAATGTGTATGCCAAAAAACGAACAATTCTGATTAAGTTGATTAATGCATATGAGAATTTGTCTACTGATCAGACGTTTCTTAGGGACCGCAATATTCTTGCCATGTTGTGTAACTCTTTGATAAAGCTATTAGATGGATGGCGGCACTCTCAAACTACTGTAAAATATCCTGACAGTTGAGGCTCTTCGAAAAGTCGCAGGTCAGAATTTCCGTCCTGCCGCCATCGCTCAGTGGGAGCGATCTTTGTCGTGAGCGGTGTCGGTCGGGGTTGTTCGTCTAGCCGTATGGCATATTATTCAGATCTCGAGGCGAAGTGGGGCCTGCCGCACGATGTGCTGCGTAGTGGATGTGGGAGACGGGGCGAGAGGTCATTGTCGCAATCGCATCAACTGATCGGCAGACAGCGCCAGGACCCCGAACATCAGGTGCCCCATGACCTGGAAGCGAATGGCTGCTTGCGGGTAAGCGGTCCCCCTCCGCGTCGGCTTTGGAGAAAATTCGCCACCGCCCAGCCTCGGCCGGTTGCACCCGTTCGGTGATGAAGCTCAGCGCCGACATTCGGCCCGCCCGAAGCAAACTCGGGCTGCAGTGTTCGAGGGGTGTGGCGGGGCCGCGCCGATCGGACGAAATGGGTCCCGTCGTCATGACGTTCTCTCTGCACCATTCCGGTCGGCAAAGCCGCCGACGGCGGTCCGCACGCGCAACCCCTCGATCTCACCGGTCGCCTGCGCAAGCCGGGTAGCCAGGTCGCGGGCTTCCGTGCGCGTCGCCGAGAGTTCCGACTCGATCTGCACATTACGCTGCTTCTGTTCGTGGAGATCACGCTCGAGGCTGGTCACCGTCTGTTCGTGGCGCTCCTGCGTATCCGCCAGGCGGTCGGTGAGGCCTGCGGCCTTTGCCTCGGCGGTCGCGGCCAGGCGTTCGGCATCGGTGCGGGCGGTGCGCTCGGTATTGACAGAGCCTCGTAGCCGCTCGTTCTCCTGCTCGATCGCGGGCAGACTTTCGAGCCGCACTTGCGCCCTGGCGAGCTCGGTGCGAGCCACCTCGGTGGCTTGACGCTCTTCGGCAGCTTGGCCCCGAACGGAAACGAGTTCGGCCCCCAGTTGTTCAATCTTGCCGGTGAGGCTGGCGTTCTCTCCGCGCAGATCCGCCAAGGACTCGTCCAACGCCTCGATGTGGCGGGCCAGGCGCTCGTTCTCGGCGGCGAGGTCGTTCGCGGCGGTGTGTTTATCTGACAGCCTGGCTTCGAGATCCGCCCCGGCGGCGGTCACTTCCTGTGCGATGAAATCCAGGATCGCGCGCTGCAGCTGCGGGGGGAGGGCAAGGGCGCGCTCGGGCTGAACCTGGTCGGTCTCCCACTGCTGAAACAACCTGTGGATCGTACCGAGGCTGCCGGTGCCGTGGCGCTCACGGATCTGGCGGGGGGTGGGCCGTCCACCGGCGGCTTTGATGTTGGCGGCGATGGCCGCCACTTGGTCGTAGGTAATGCTGGCTTCCCGGGGCATGTGTGCTCCTCCGTGGAGCGTTACGATATAAAAAATATACGTTACGATACGAAAAGTTCAAGCCCCTTTTTTGCTTGCTCGGCTCGACGGTGGCAGGGCGCGGTTGGTTAGCCGGATCGCCAGCGTTCCCGGTGTGTAGCGGGACAGTCGAGACCGATCTGAGAACGTCGCGCGGCACGCAGAGGATGCAAATGGTGGGGTGGTCGGCCGCAAGTGAGAGCAGCCGACAGGATCGGCGCTTGGGGTACGGCGCGTTCCATCGTTGTCGCCAGCGCAGCGAGGCACTGGGCCGTTTGGACTCGGCGGCATAGCGCGACCGTAGAGCTAAAAAAATGGCCGGGGGGTTGTCTCTGCCTGCCCCGCACTCATAAAGCCGCTCTGCGGCCACATAGACGGCCTTAGCGGCGATTTTCCTACTGAGCGCTTTTCGTCATTCACAACCAATTGAAGACGTTTCGATGGCTCGGCGATCGCAAAGCGCCGGGGGGCGGTTTCCACAAAAACCCGGCTGAGGCCGCGAGCCGCTTGCGGGCCGCGGCCGATTTGTCCGGGTCTTGGCGCCCGCAGGGTGGGCCGCTTGCGGCCCAGGTCGGGGCGGCCGCTTGCGGACGACACGAGCCGCCTAGACCGCCCCATCCTCGCATCCGTGGGGAGATGTCTTCAGTTCGGTGCCTGGTCTTCGACACCCTCGGTGTGGCACCGGCGATCGCTGGCGGATGGGTGGCGTGGGGATCTCTGGCGGGAGGGTGCAGGGACGAGGTTACGGGAGGCCGTCGGGTGGCGACCTGCAGCAATG
Organism: Azoarcus sp. Soil_N_20; assembly: GCF_057656155.1. Classification (NCBI taxonomy): domain Bacteria; kingdom Pseudomonadati; phylum Pseudomonadota; class Betaproteobacteria; order Rhodocyclales; family Zoogloeaceae; genus Azoarcus; species Azoarcus sp. Soil_N_20. The sequence continues at coordinate 417,325 of NZ_JBDGKX010000004.1, forward strand.
AGCCTGCCCTGAAATTCGACGCGCCCGTGTCCTGAGCGATTTATCCACGGCTGCGCGGGACCTACTACAGGTATACATACAGGAAATACCTTTATATAGAGGGGGTCTGCAGGCGGGAGTTGTTCAGCGTGGATAAGTCGCTGAAGTGAGGTTAAGTAACTGTTTAAGAAGGAAAACGAGACCGGGAGTTGTTCAGCGTGGATAACTTTGGTTATCCACAGGGTTATCCACAGCTTTTCCAGTGGCAGGTCGGCGGGGATTTTGTTGTCTGTTTGCAGCCGGGAGTTCTTCGGCGTCTGGCTAATGTGACACGGCGCGAGCAGGCGCCCGACGCGTTCGGAAAACAGAGCGGGCGGCTGCGCAGGTGCGGGCGGGAGTTCTTCAGCGCACTAGAAGAGTTCGCGCTGGGTAGGCGGCGGCAGAGTTTGAGGGCGCGACGGCAGTAGCGCGACACCGGCATCGTTCACCTCGACCGTGGCCTGTGGATAGACGACAAGGACGAGCTTCAAGGCCTTGAGGAAGGCTTTCCGGAAGTCGCGCACCGCCTGGGCGGTCTCCGTCCCGTAGTCCGACCCGAACTGCATCATCAGCGCTTCCCACCGGATTGCGCGCGTCCGGCGATGGGTGTAGCTCATCCGGTAAGTCAGCCAGGTATAGACGTCCATGGCGAGCGGCGACCCGCGCAACGCCTTGTAGGCGCGCAGGTCGATTGGCACGGGATGTTCGATGCATTCGCGGAAAAAACCGTTGCTGAGCCGCACCTGGGACTTCCATCGGCCGGCCTCTTCGGCGTCCTGGGGCGTCCAGAGGCCGGTCAGCTCGGCATCGTCGAGCTGCAGCTCGTCCGCGATGAGCACGTTGCGCAGCACGAAGCCGCGCTGCTGTTGCGTGCCGGTGTAGTGCGCGGTGATCAGCGAGCCGAACAGCCGCTTCATTTGTTCCGCGACCCTGCTGCCACTCCCCCGTGGGCCGCCGCCGTTGCTGCGCAGGTCCATGACTTCGCGAACGAAGGTGCGGAGGCAGTCGCCGAGCTGGATCACCGGTGAGCGGGTGCGAACGGCCTCGGTCGACACCCATGATGTGAGCAGGCGCGGATAGATGCCGTAGGGGATGCCGCCTTCGTAGCCCGCGACGATACGCAGACGAAAGTCCCCGTTCTGGCGCTTGAAGACATCCGATTTGGGGTCCTTGTAGGGCATCGTGGCGATGACGAGCGCGCGCGCCATGAACCCCAGTGACCCGGCGCTTCGTGCGTCCTCCGCCTCGATGGCCAGGTGGGCGTCGATGATTTCGCGCACCCAGGCGGGGATCGGTTGCCCCGCGCTGTAATTGAGGGTGAGCTGGCTCGATTTCGGCGCGGACATTGACGGTCCTCCAGTCGCTTCCAATACTCGGCTTTGCCGGCGCAGGGGGATTAGGAAATTCTTCGCGGGAAGCGCTCCCTCAGCGCTTCCGGGGGCCTTCAGTTCCGAACTTCCAAAGTCGGCGGCATCCGCAGGAGCCGGGACGTGGAGCCCGGAATCCGCCCCGACGCGTGGATCAAGGAGTCGGCTTCAACCCAGTCCTCGCAGAACGTGAGGAACTCGGAATCCGCTTCCTCAGGGCGCAGGACAGACGGCATAGAGGCCGCATTTTGAATCCACCGGACCTTTCGCAGGGCCCCGGCGCGCTCGACGATCTCCACCCATCCGTACTCCGAGTGGATCGCCAGTTCGCCTGGTCGCAGGCGGGCAGGGTGAGTGCTGAGGTGCACCACGTTCGTCATAGTCGTCTCCGTCCTGTTCAGGAAGGTGTATGGCGGGTGGATCGGCCCGGAGGCATGGCGCGTGAGGCCTCCGATCGATGGGGTTATGTCAGCAAAAAAAGCGAGGGTGGTCGAGCGAGGCAGCGCGGGAAACACGGCGTGAAGCGACCTGGGGCGCCCGGCTACGATGCCGAGCGGGGCAGGGATCGACTCGCTGCACTATCGATGATCGTGACGGACATTTCAAGCCGCCCTTGCGCGACCGAAGCTTGGCTGCAGAATCCGTGTCATTCCTTACTGCGCCGGCCTGCGCCGCCTGGGCCTCCGCTATCTGCTTGCCGTGCCGTTATCCGCGTGCGCTGCCGCTCTTGACGATGGCGTTCCAACGGCGTAAGAATAATGGCTGTGTCCAGCCAAGCGGCTGTGCAGCGTCCGGTCAGCCCCTGTAACCGGAACGGCCTTCGGGCCCGGGGTCTCGTCAGCGTCACCCACCCGATCGGGAAGATCTCACTTCCCGATGCAGGGCGTGCGATCTCCCGATTTTTTTCATCAGGAGATCACCATGTCCAACTCAGCTCACTCCGAAGCCGCTCCTCCCGAGAAGGCGTATTTCGATCTGCACACGCAGGGATGCGGCTATCTGTCTCGCATCCGGTGGGTGAATCCGCGCAAGGGCGGAGGTCGTCAGGGCAAGCCGTTTCTCGCGTGCGCGATCAATGCGCTGCACGGCGACACGACGGACCCCAGCTACAGCTATTTCGACGTGCGCGTCACAGATGACGCCTGCCACGAACTGGTGCAGTCGTTGCAGAAGGACGTGGACGCCGGCCGCAAGGTCTTCGTCGCGTTCAAAATCGGGGACATCTATCCCCATTCGTACACGGCCGAGGTCAAGGACAAAACCACCGGCCAGGTCCAACTGGAGGCGCGCGCGATCATCAAGGGGCGCCTTTTCCTGGTGACGCACGTCAAGGTGGATGGCGAGACGCGTTATGAGCGTCCGCCCCAACAGCTTGAGCAACGCAACGGTACTCAGGGTTGATACCCGCCCTGGCTACGCCGTCCCACTTCGAGAGCCCAGCAGTGAGGGGCTCTTTCTCGAGCCACCGGCTGGAGAAAGCGCCTTTCCGAGCTTCCACCGTTTTGCACGTTTCGGCAAAAACGTGCACTGCGCGACCTGTCAGCCCCTGAAACAGGAACGGCCTTTGGCCTGGGGCTTTCTCACTTGGGGTTTGCCTGTCAGCACCCTCGCGCCGGTCCGGAAAACCGGCATGTCGTCGAAGCCGGGCCCGCCAACGAAAGTTGGCGGACCTATTTCCCGGGGCTGAGCCACTCAGCTTCGCGTCTTTCACCCGTCGGGGCGTCGTCCCGAAGGGGAGGCCTCCGTTCGCAACCGCATGGAGGTCGAGCTCATGAGCGTTACCGTGGAAGGATCCTTGCGCATCAAGCGCATTCAGGGGGCCAACGGCCCGTTCTGCGTCGGTGACCTACTGACGGAAATCGGCGAATTCCGGGTAAAGGATCCCGTCCTCGATCAGTTCGAGGAGGGCAACTATACGGGCCGCTATATCATCCAGCGCATCTTCTCGTGGTCCTATACCAGCAACGGGCGGCTCGTCGTCGAAATTCGCGCCCGCCTTGCCGATCTGCATGTGCAAAGCGGCGTTGAAGGCGCCGTGCCGGATACCCCGGTAGAACCCGATCCCGCGGATGAAGCGCCTGCGGGATCCACTGCAGGCAGCAACGAAAAGGCCCGCAGGCCGGACGAGGAGGGCGGACCGCTGCCTTCTGCCGTGCAGGGTGACGAACCGGTGCCGACGGATGTGCAGCGGTCTGCCGCTTTGCTCGAATCGCCGGATCTGCAGTTGTTCGGCGACGAGCTCCATACCTTGGTTGCCGCCCGCCAGCCGGTAAAGCTTGACCCGGCTATTGACGACCGCAGGCGCTTCAGGGAACAGCGAAACCGTCTGAAATCCGGTCTCGATTACGGCTTCGTCCCTGAGGAACAGGTCTGGTATCCGCAGGAATCGGATCGCTACCAGGCCTATCTGGCCGAGAAGGGCGATCGCTGACGCTCCCTCGCGCGGGCAACCGCCGCCGCGCACAGCCCTCGCGGGCTTTCCGAACCCGTCGAACGAATTGGGGACGGGTTCGGAAAGCCCGTCCGGGCGTGATCGATATCTGGGCAGCAACACGCCCGATGTGTTGCGGCGTTTGCGCGGGCGACTCGGCCTGCGTGCCTTTTGCATCGGCACCCGCGCCTTCCATTGGGGTGTCTCGCATCGGTCCGACGTGTGTCGAGCGCTTGCCGCCGGCCCGTCCGGTGCGACGAAGGTATCGTCCAACCTCGCATTCAAAGCGGAACCAGCGGGTTCCCAGAGCCAGCCTGTGCGCAGGCCGCCTCTGGAAATCCGTTCAAGCATTTCTGTGGCCGGCGGATGCCGTCCCGGCAAGCCCGTCAGTCCCTGAAACAGGCAGGAGCGTTCGCTCCGGGACACCCCTTCCCACCCCCGCGGGTCGTCGTCGGCCCGCGCCGCCCGATGCAGCCGCGATTCCCTCACGGAGGCACCATGGCCCTGATCTTCCCGCGCCTCGCGCGCAACTTCATCAAGAACGGCTACTTTCCCACGGACCAAGCGACCTTGAGCCGCATCATCGGTGCCCTCGACATTGCTGGGGACGATCTGCATATCTTCGACCCCTGCTGTGGCGAAGGATGTGCCTTGCGGGCGCTCAAGGGCGCCCTGGTCGAGTGCGGCGCCGCCGTGCAGGCGCTCGGTGTGGAGTTCGACGTCGAGCGTGCCTGGCATGCCAAAGCCTTGCTCGATGTTGTGATCCACAGCGACATCCAGGATGTGGTGGTCGGTCCGCGCACGATGGGGCTGCTGTTCCTCAATCCGCCCTACGGTGACGCCGTTGCCGATCGGGCGCAGACGGGCGACAGACCGAAGGCCAATCGTCTCGAGAAGATCTTCGTCAGTAGGACCATCCCGAGCCTCGCCTACGGCGGCGTCCTGGTCCTGATTGTGCCGTACCACGTCCTCGACGATGAGTTCGCCCGCTTGATTGCACGGCACTTCGACCGTGTCTGCTTTTTCATGGCGCCCGAGCAGCGGTTCAAGCAAGGCCTCGTGTTCGGTGTGCGGCGTCGGCAGGACCGGCCCGACCCGGCGACGGCCTCGATGTTGCGGGCGGCCGGGAAGGGTGACTTTCGGGATCGCGTGTTGCCGGAAGTGTGGTGCGAGGAGCCCTATCTCGTTCCAAAGGTGGCGACCGGGGAGGCCCTTCGCTTCCATGCTGTGCGAATCGATGCGGCCCAGCTCGCTGTCGAGGTTCAACGGCTGTACGCGCACAGTCTATGGCCGCAGTTCACGGTCCGTTTCGGTGATTGCAGCGCTGAACACCGGCCGCCGTTGCGGGCGATGGGCCGCTGGCATCTCGCCCTCGCACTGGCCGCCGGACAGGCGCAAGGCGTGGTCACCGCTGCGGACGGGCGCGTGCTCCTCATCAAGGGCGATACCTACAAGGACAAGGTGCGCACCGTGGAACTGAGCGAGAACGCCGATGGCACCGCGAACGAGACCGTCATCCTCACCGACCGCTTCGTGCCGGTGATCCGCGGCATCGATTTCACACCGGGGTCCAGTCTGGGCGCCGTCGTCACCATCCAGTGAAGAGCGGGGGCGCGGCCCGGCTTCACGCCTGCTGCGGAACCCCGTGCGCCATCGCTGACCAGGCGCTCCGCCCGACCGTTCTCCGCAATGCAATCCGAGTGCTGGTATCCCTTCGGGTTATCTCCTTTCATTGCCAGTGTAACCATCTATCATTTCAGGAGGCTTATCATGGATCACGATCTTATGTGGGTACTCGTGCGTGAGGCCGATGTGCTTGCTTTGGCCGGAACTCAACTGCCGCGCCGGGTGGACGCCGAGGCTGAATGGAGAGCCCGGTGCGCCGACTATCTGCGTACCCGTTTGATGTGTCATGCCGGCGCACCCGCCACGACGGAAGTGATCTGGCCGCTGGCGTGTCGCGCGCGTGAGGAGCCGGATGCGTTCTGGGCCATCACGCGACACGTGAGAACCAACTTCAACCATGCGCTCGCGCGCACCCTGAATCGCTTGTGCGAGTTGCTTCCCGAGGCCGGGGCCGACCAGATGGAGATTTCGCTCGGCGCCGACGGTGAGGTCGACTGGCAGGAAGCCCTCTTCGCCATGGCGTCTGTGCTCCTCACCTACCTGGCAGACCGGTTGGTGGAAGACGGCGATCACGGGGATGGGGCGCAGTTGTCGCTCTTTGCGGCCGATGCCGTCCATGAGGCCCTCGCTGAACTGGCGATGTTGCTCTCAGACCGGCTGACCGAGCAGTCGGCGTTCTTCGATGCTGGCGCCCGTTCGGTCCGCGTGCCGAACGACTCGAGCCTGAAATCGGCGCTCGCCGCCGGCGAACAACTCCTCCTGTTGCCGGTGCGACGCGTGGGCGCCTAGCGCTTCGCCGCACTGGCATCGCCACCTCTTTCACCAACCGCGCCCATCGGGTTCCGCTCCCGACGGGGCGGCCCAGTGGGCCTGACGGGAGTTTCGTCATGATCATCCGACAGATGGAATTCGATCGCGAAGCCGACGAATCGACGCTGCTGCGCATTCAAGCCTTGCGCGTGGCATTGCTTACGTGTGGCAACCCGGACCTCGGGCAAGATCCCGGGCAACCGCTCCTTGGCATCCCGAACCGTCTTGCACGGGTCACTTCGCTCAAGGATGCACGACACCACGTGCGCGCGTTCATCGAACAGCACGCGCTCGGTGCCGGCAATTGGGTCGGGGGCCAAGTGCTCGACGGCTGCGACCAGCAGGTCGCCTACATCAGCTACAACGGCCGCGTCTGGCTGCCTGCCTTGCACCCGCCGACGACGGCGCAGTGAAGGATCCCGCGAGCCCTGCGCCACTGGCGCGGGGGCTTTTTCGAGTGCCGGCCGCGCCGGCGCTGGAATAAGCGATTCGCGCGAATGAATGCCAACTTGATGGGAACCGACTCTACCGAGTCGGCCCGTTGCGACCTGTCAGCCCCTGAAACAGGTACGGCCTTCGGCCCGGGGCGCTCGCGTTCCATCCACCCGATCGGGAAGATTCCACTTCCCGGTCCGGGGCGTGGCATCTCCTGATCATGACGATTGGAGAAAGCCATGTTTCCTGAACGTTCGTTGCATTGCCCGGCGGCTCGTTGCGCCGTCGGTTGCGTGATCACCAAGGCGAGGGAAGACGCGTCACTCGCGTCGCGACCTTCTTCCCATCGCGCGGGCGTGGCCCGCTTGTCCTGATCGCTTGCCTCGCGACCTCCGGGCGTCTTTCCGCCCAACCTCTCTCTCTTAACAACCCGAACCCATCACCGTCCGGCGATCGGTTCCCTCTCATGGAGTCCTCCATCATGTTCTCGATCGAGTCCTTCCCAGACATCTTCGTCGACGCCTGCGTCCGCGGCGAGCAGTCCGAACTCCTGCTGCTCTCACTGTACGGGCGCGACACCTCGGTGCTGCAGTTCATGTCGGCATTCTCGGTGCCGCGCGACCAGGGCGGCCTCCTCACCGCCGGGCAAGCCAGCTTCACGATCGTCGACGCCGATCAGCGCCACACGGTCTACATCCCTGATCCGGAGCGGATCGAAAAGCTGACCGGCCGGTTTCCGGACTGCAACCTGTTCGGCACGCTCACCCACTCCTGGCTCTATGATCCGATCGTCGTTCAGCCGGATCGGACGGGACGCACGGCCTGGATGCTGAGCGATGGCCTCGAGACGCCGCGCTCGCGCCTCTGGGCGCTCGTCAAGGCGCTCAGTCCGTTGCCACTCCTCGATCACTGGCAGGGGCCCCTGCTCGATGGTCTGGGTGCGCGCATTTGCACCCCTTTGAGCGCCTTCAAGTTCCCACCCGTCGGAAAGCTCGGCGGCGTCCGCGTGACCCTCGGCGACCGCTTCGAAGAGATCGTATCGATGGCCGTCCGGGCGAGCGTGCTTCCGCTCGAGCCCGACGCGTTGCCGACCGAGGCCACGCCGCGCGTGGCGGCGATCGCCGACGCCTTGCCGCCAAAAAGAGCGGCCGGGGAGCCTCTGTTTGAACTGGGCAGGGTGGTGATGACGCCGGGCGTCGAAGGGCTCCTCGAGATCCATCCGGGGCTGGTCGACCGGTGCCTCGCTGCCTACATCCGCGGCGACTGGGGCGCGAGTTGTGAGCCACGTGTCAACGACGAGGCTGTCGAATCGGGTAAGGGGCGGATCCTGGCGGCTTACCCCATCGATCCGGCGCGACCCAGTGCCGGCTACGGCGACAACACGGTGTGGGTCATCACCGAAGCGGACCGCAGCGTCACGACGTTGCTCCTGCCCCAGGAGTACTGATCGACGGCTTTGCCGGTCAACACAGCTTTGGCATTCCGAAGCAATCATCAACCCAAGCGGGGACGCGAACCCGCCGGGTTCAGTCTCCGCGATTTTTCAGGAGACCTTCATGTCACCCTCCCAGGCTCAATTCGCGCCGGCCGTCACACGCCCGGCGCCCGCGACCCTCGCGCTGTCCCACTTCGTCGACGAATTCGGAGACAGCCTGCTCGAGGCGGTCCGCCGCCAGAACCCGCCGGTCTACGACGGTAAGCCCGACGCCGATCGGGATGCCCGCATGGATCGGCTCGCCCGGCGGCCCTTTCCGGCCCAACGAGAAGCGGTTCAGGCCCTGACCTGCCTCCTGCTCGACGCCGGCGGTCCCGCCGCGGTCCTCAACGCCGAGATGGGCACCGGCAAGACGATGATGGCGATCGCCGCCGCGGCGGTGATGCACGACACCGGCTACCGCCGCACCCTCGTGCTTTCGCCGCCTCACGTGGTCTACAAGTGGCGCCGGGAGATCAAGACCACGGTGCCAGAGGCGCGAGTGTGGATCCTCAATGGCCCCGACACGCTGCAGAAACTGCTCGCGCTGCGTGCCATGCGAACGCCGCCCGCGGTGCCGGAGTTCTTTGTGCTGGGGCGCGTGCGCATGCGCATGGGCTTTCACTGGCGACCCGCATTCATCGTTCGCAAGACGGTGTATCGAGACGAAGTCGGCGCGCGCCATGTCGCGGCCTACGCGAGTTGCCCCGACTGCGGCGAATGGCTGACCAACAAGGCCGACGACGGGGCCGACATTCCGTTGTCGGTCTCCCGCGCTCAGCAGGTGCTCGATGAGAATCGCTGCGCATGCAGCCGATGCGGAGCTCGTCTGTGGACCTTGACCCGCAAGGGCAAACCCCAGCGGACGCCTCGGGAGTTGGTGGTCGATGCGCTCCGGCAACTCCCGACCATCGGAGTCAAGACCGCCGAGCGTCTCGTGAGCCGATTCGGCGAAGAGATGCTCGGCGCCATGCTGGCGGACAACGTCCTCGAGTTCATCAATCTGATGGACGAGGAGGGCGATCTAGTGTTCTCCGATCGCCAGGCCTCGCGCATGGAGCGCGCGATGGCCACGGCGGAGTTCAGCTTCGGCCAGGGCGACTATCAGGCGACCGAGTTCATCAAGCGCTACCTGCCGCAAGGCTACTTCGGCCTCCTGGTGGTGGACGAAGGGCATGAGTACAAGAACGCCGGCAGCGCGCAAGGCCAGGCGATGGCCGTTCTGGCCAGCAAGTGCAGCAAGATCCTGCTGCTGACCGGGACGCTGATGGGCGGATATGCGGACGATCTCTTCTATCTGCTGTGGCGGCTGAATCCGCAGGCGATGATCGATGACGGCTACCGCGCGAACGTCCGGGGCAGCCTGGGGCCGGCGGCGATGGCCTTCATGCGCGATCATGGCGTCGTGAAGGACATCTACCGCGAAGTGGCGGTGCACGACCACCGGACGGCGAAGGGCAGGACGATCAGCCACCGCACTGCGAAGGCGCCGGGTTTGGGCCCGAAGGGCATCATGCGCTACGTGCTGCCGTGCACCGTGTTCCTCAAGCTGAAGGACCTCGGCGGGAAAGTGCTGCCGGCGTATCGCGAAGTTTTCGCATCGGTGGTCATGACCGAGACGCAACGCGAGGCGTATGCGAAGCTCGCGGACCTGCTCCGGGCCGAACTGGTGCAGGCGCTGCGCTGTGGCGACGCGACCTTGCTGGGCGTGGTCCTGCAGGTGCTGCTGGCATGGCCAGATTGTTGTTTTCGGGACGAGCTCGTGAGGCATCCTCGCACCCGCGGACAGCGTGCCTTCCAGTGCGCCATCTTCGGTGATGGCGAAGTGAGTCCGAAGGAGGAGGCGTTGATGGATCTCTGCCGGCAGGAGAAGGGCAGGGGCCGCAAGGTGCTCGCGTACTCGATTTACACGGGGACGCGAGACACGACGATGCGGCTCCGCGCCCAACTTGAGCAGCAGGGGTTCAAGGTGGCGGTGCTGCGCGCGAGCGTGGAGGCCGCGAAGCGAGAAGACTGGGTTGCCGACCAGGTGGAGCACGGCATCGACGTGCTGATCACAAACCCGGAACTCGTCAAGACGGGCCTGGATCTGCTGGAGTTTCCGACGATCGCCTACATGCAGTCGGGCTACAACGTCTACACCCTTCAACAGGCGTCGAGACGCTCCTGGCGGATCGGCCAGACGCAGCCGGTTGATGTGCATTTCTTCGGCTACACGGACACCGCCCAGATGGCCTGCCTCGCCCTCATGGCACAGAAGATCGCGGTTTCTCAGTCGACGTCGGGTGACATGCCCGAGACCGGACTGGATGTGCTCAATCAGGCGGGCGACAGCATTGAGGTCGCGCTGGCGAAGAAGTTGATTGCGTGAGCTCTCAACAGGGTCGCTTTGCGGGGACAGCTCACGCTGTTCCCCGCACTTCTTCACCTCGCGCTCGCATCGGGCGCCTTGTAAGATTGACAGGAGCTATGTACAGGGGAGGCCGCTGCCCTCACCCTCTTGCCGCCTATAAGGAAGGGCCGTGCGATGAGACGTCGAGGACCGCTGGTTCGCTGAAGTGGGATGGTGCGAATGCCCGCTGCTCGGCCGGAACTGCCGCTGGACCTCAGTGCTGCCTCCGTCTGGTATGGATCAGACATCTGACCTCGGCAGACCTCTTCGCGGAGAACGAAAAAACCAAGCCTCGCCCCCTTGAACGCCGTGATCACACATTTCTGTTCAAGCCAACGTATTGAAAAAGTTGTCGGTAGCGATGGGATTGCGGGCCGCGATAGGTCCATTCGCGCAAAGACTCTTCCTGGATTCCCATTTCGCTGAGGAGTAGCGTGTGATAAAGGTGAGCAAGCGCGAGGCTCAAGTGTGAGAGTTCCGTTGCGAATGACTGATAATCCCCTCGATGGCGCTGGCCTCCAAAGTGGGAAATGTCATTCCGAATCTCGGAACATCTATGGCAAAATTTTCTCAGAGAAGACCCTTCTAAGCCGAGAGGAAGGCGCGAAAATAGGTCCAGTAATCGCTCCTGCAATGACGGCTCTGATGCATTTTTTAATCGATATTCAAGCCAGCGATGGTCAGATTTATCTGTGATTTTTTCTAGGATTTGTCTAATTTTTTTCTCAAGTGCGTTTGGGGGTGAGTTAGGAGATTGCTTGCCTCGGTGAAGAGACTCCAACCCCCAGATCAGGGTGACAAAACGATTTTCCAGATAGAGACGAGACTCGCGGCGGACTCCCACGTATAGGTACAGGCCTGGCCCCAGGTCGTTTCGCATATTCTGAAATGCCGTGAATAGTGCACCTAAAGCGGGCTGAATTCTTGTAAAGGAAGTCCAGCACTCTATCCACGAAATTTTCCGTGGGGCCATTACGTCGCGCTTGAAGTAGTAAGTGGCCCGGACCCCGCTCGACGTCTTTACCATTGGCCACTGCAGGGGCATGTCAACCCCAGTGAGTAGAAGCATGAAATCCTCAAGCAGCCGAAAGCTCTCGTAGAGTTCGCCGATGGTTTTGTTCGTCTTCATGCGTAGGGTCAAGAAAGACAGTTGGCGGATCACAATTTCTCGAACGATCGTCGGATCTGAGCAGGGGACAGGTGCCAAAGCTACGTGTTCAACGACAAGTGATGCACCGTCGACTGCGTATACGCTGTCTGGGGGGCAGCGGTAGGTTGCGCTCAGCCCACCTCGACGCTTCTTAATTTCGATAGATGCGGTGCCAACCCAGTCTTCAAAACCTTCCAAAGGTGCGGAGAGACTCCGAAAACGATTGGGACTCAGATTCTGTTTGGTGGCGCCGTCGGATACAACGCATTCCCGCGATTCATATTTCTGGTGAGAAACGCCGACGTTGGAATGTGTTGTGCCATTGGATCTCAGGCCGCCAAGGATTACCTTTCTGGCGCCTGTCTTCAAGATTCCGAAAATAAAGCGCCCTTCTTCAAGCTTCTGATCCGGATGAAGCAAGTTGATTAAGGACTCCGACGCTGATACCAATAATCCGTTGAGATCCAGATTGGCCAGACCATCATCAGAAATCGATAGGCGGCCTGAAATTGCATCGCTTGGCGCAAAGTGTCCTTTTGGAACAGGTGTGGTATCCCACCAAAAGTAACCATCCGACTCAAGGATCATGATCGGTTGTCTCTCAATCGTGGTATAGAAACTTGAAAATTCATGCCGTCATGTTACAGGCCGTGCATCTCGGATGCACATAGAGTCGATGAGGACACGAATCGACTGATCGTTGACGGGGATCAGAACCGACCCAAGTTCAGGCTTCTCATCAGAATCGTCAGAAGGCCGTCTGCCCGCCTACGAGTGCAACTCGGCCGGAGCGGTCATCTAGTGAATGCCCCTCGAATGAAAGCAACTTTGTTGCATTGCCGTCATTCGTGTTCTTGGTCAGACCACCTCAACTGTTGTTGTTTCGTCGGCCAATTCATCAAGTACGGCGAAGACTTCAGCCAGATCTTCGCGATACGAAGCTATGTAGTTGGATGTGACTACATACCGCTCTTCGACATGCTGGACTTCATGCCGAATGAGTTCACGGTACTGACTCCAGTACCGTCCCATCTCCCTTGGATCAAGACCTCCTGGAAGTTCGGCCTTGGACGCAATGTAGCCCCCTTCATCTCTGCCCGAAAAGAATGCGCTACTCAAATTCGATAGGCAGTAGTCGAGGAAATGAAAGAAATTTCCCTCGTGGATGTCGGGGTTGAAGCAGCAGCCAAACACGTACTCGTTCATCAGCCTTGCTATACCACCACCATCGCCAGCCCCACACTCGTCGTAATGCCCGCAGCCTACACCCGATCCGTTTGGGAGGTACGGATTGCTCAACTGGTAGATTACAAAGGACTTTACGATAGTGCGCCCCAAAGAAACGCTCTGAGCAAGCGAAGCGGCGCCTTGCTCGTTTTGATCATCCCTTAAAGCCTGCTGGCCATGCTGAGACGAAGCTTCGCCGAGAAACTTTTCAACCGGAGCATCGTTGACTTCTGAAATAAAGTTCCGCCGCGGATTAATGTAAGTTCGCTTGAACAGCGCGAAGACCTCCTGAGATAGTCGTCTCATTCCCATCAATGCGAGATTACTGACCACACCAGTTGTAGCAGCATTTCCATCCTGATGGACGATGAGGGCGGAATGCAGGTTGTACAGTTGTCCCTGGCGATCTGCAGAGCATTGGAGCCTGAACAGCATGAGGTCGTTCCAGCCGAGAACGCCGCGATCACTATCGGCAAGGCGTTGAAGTAGGCCTTTGCCTTCGTAGGAACGTTCGCCGAAGATTCGCCATGCGATCTCTACGACATTCTCCGCGGTATTCGGGAGACGGCGACCCGATGTCCTCCCCCATCCAGCACGGTCCAAGAGTCGCAGCAACGAGTAGATCGACCTCTGCCGCAATCCTCGATCATCATTCGTGATCGCTGAGTAGCGCGGCAAATAGCCGACGAGCGTGTCGATGGCATCTTCGGCGACAGCGCGACTGAAGTCATGAGACTGATTGACGAGCACCCTCCAGAACTGGTCATGCGCGTGCTCCCCTCGTTCCAATTGAAAGTCAGGCGACGTCAGAACTGAAGTAATGGACACCCCATTCCGGACTCGTTCCACAGCCTCCTGGTACAGAACAAATGTCTCCTGTGGCTCAGGCGTGGCGAACCGCACAATGAGCTTGAGGTATCCCTCCAGATTCCTGAAGGCATCCTGGTTGAAGCAAGCACGTGACGCCAGGACCGCCTCGTCTACGTCACTTTGATCGCCAAGCTCCAGGGTTGTTATGTCGAAGAGCTGTGTCAAAAGGAAGCCTGCGGCACCTTTTTGATCTGCCACCAGCGTTGAGAAATCATCCGAGTTCTTGAACTCTTGTTCTCCGTAGTCGCGACGCACCGCGAAGGTCCCGCAACGTCCCTCCGTCTCTTCGGCGTAGATGCGCCTGAACAATCCAGGGTAGTTTGAGTGCAGGAGCATGAGGTTGATGGGATCGCGCTTATTGAAGTCCGTCCGGCCTAAGTCGCTCTTCTCGATTTGCATGAGCAGCATGGCGTTGACGAAGCGTTTTACCTTGCGCAAGTCACCCACAAGGGGCAAGTACTTCGCAGCCAACTCACCGTCGAGAATATCCGCCAACTCATTAAGAACGGCGCCAAGCTTCACCAACGTGTCAGAAGGAATTAAACCCAGCTGGTTTTCTGCGCGTTGCCAGTCCCTTCGCAAGAAGTCCCGAATACTGGAGCTGTCGACAAACAGGCTCAGCTTGACTGTCACAAACTTCTCAAGGAACTCCCGCGCCCTCGAACCTTCTTCCATGCTGCCAGCAAGTATCTCTGTGTCGTAGCAGAGGACGTAGGTAGCCTGAGAGAGCTTGAACGTCCGTCGCGTTGCGAACAGCACGTTGTTGGTTGTCTTCGCATCCAATCGATCCAGATCGTCGATGACGATAATCACACGGCGGTCAATCCGCCTAAGAACCTCGTCGATGTCGTCAAGCAGTTCATCAACGGACTCCTGCGACGGCTCCAAGGAAAGCTTGAATCCCAGGAACGAAAAGTCAGCCTTTCCCTTGATGATCCGGGCATACCGCGATGCCGTTGGCCGAAACTCTGGAGCGAAGACCTTTCGTTGAATCGCGGAGGACAAGTCGCGAATCAATCGGTCCGCAAGGTCAGGTTCTGATGCATATCGAAGGGGTTCGAATCGACAAACAATAACCCTGTCTTCTGCGCATGCCCAGTAACGCTCGGCGAGATTGATGAAGCTTGTCTTGCCGATTCCCCACGGTCCATCGACCCCAAAAACAAGCCCCTGGTGGGCACCGCTTGCGAGAACAGTCTCCGCGAACGACTTGGCTTGCACCTTGCTCGCAAGCAAGTCGTCTCTCTCGTCTCCGATTTCCTCATCCGCGATGAAGTACAGTTGAGGAGTCGTTCTTTTCGGTCTCGGCCAGTACTGTTGAACGAGTGGCGACAACAGCACGGCGCAGAGCAGAAGTAAGACCGCAGGCCCCCAATGAGGATCCGCATTCTTGAGTGCTGAGTGGGCTGTGGCTAGCCAGGGCGAGGCCAACTCATTTGTCCAGATGCCGATGCCGACGGCCACCAGAAGATCGATGCGGAGACTGCGACCCATTCGCACAGCGGCGACGTGCGCGCTCCGCTTGACCGTGTAGGTCAGACATAGCAGCGCTCCGACCAGTATCCCACTGGTCTTCGCCCAGAGGGCTACGTCAGATAATGCCGGAGCGAAGTTCGCACCGAGGTAGAAGGCGACCCGCCAAACCTCCGCACCTACGAAGCCAGTGGCGAGCGATCTGACGAAGACCAGCAGCTCTGGCATCCTGATCGCTGGTTTGGTAGCCGTTATCTATTTCTCCTTGGTGGTGTGGCTAGATCCCTCGCGCACAAGCCAATACTGTAACCGACGTCAGCACTTTTCAAATGTGCACGTAGCATACCGCTCAGCGTCGGAAACCGGCGCAACAGAGGCCATTCGGCTGAGTCAGCGCCAACGGCGGCATTGGCCGACGACCCGTCCTCGGCCTTTGCGGTCATTGAGCCGCTGTTAAAAATCGGGCGGCAATGCGCCGGTTACCTGTCGTTCACCTGCTTGTGGAAGTCAATGACCGCTTCCCTGTCCGATGAACTACAAGTTCGACCCACTGCAGGCGGCCGAGCGCGTAGGCTCTACGGCAGGTTCCGCGCTTTAACGGTCACACAGCACCAGCCGCGTTGGCGATTACCCTGGATCTA